>JAEZXX010000127.1 GCA_023419535.1 Pseudomonadota bacterium
TGTGGCCCACTTGCCGGGGGGCGGGGGCCCCCGCCCGCCATCTCGGGTCAGCCTTCTCGGCCGGCCCTCAATTCCTGCCAGCGGATCACCGAGCTGATGCCGAGCCGCGCCACCGGCCCCGGCGGCAGTCGCGAGGGCATCGGGCTGGCGCCGTATGTCGTCAGGCGCTCGGACGTCGTCCCGGTGGCCAGTTCTGCCGCCATGATGCCGGCAAGTGTGCTCTTCACCGTGCCGAGCCCGTTCTCGCAGCAGGCGGAGAACAGCCCCTCCTCCACCTCGCCGAAGGCCGGCACGTGGTTGCGGCTGAGGCAGAGATTGCCGGCCCAGGTGTATTCGAACGGGATGCCGGCGAGGCCGGGGAAGCGGGCGTCCAGCGACCGACGCTGCTCGGCCGCCACGCCCCTGAGGCGGCGCTCGGAGACGCTGAGGCTCGGGTCGTAGGTGAAGCGCGTGCGGATGGCGAGGCGCGAACCGCCCGCCTCGGTGATCTTGCGCAGCGTCGCGCCCATCGGGTCGGCCGGCAGCAGCGCCCAGCGATCCCGCCCGGTTCCCGAGCCGCCGAGCGACGCGTCCGAGAAGGCGCGCGTCATTGAGGCGTAGGTGAAGATGTGGATCAGGCGCCCGCGGAAATGGCCGAACTCCTCGATCAGCCCGTTCACCGCGACGATCGCCTTCGGCGCGCGCACCGTGCCCGCGTTCGAACGGGCGGCCCAGAGGCCGGCCTCGCGCCGCAGCTCGCGGACCGGGGCGTTCTCCAAGATGTCGACGCTGGGGGGGAGCCCCGCCGCGAGGGCGTGGACGTAGCGCGCCGGCTGGATGATCACCGCGCCGGGCGTGTGGAGGCCGCCGCGGTAATAGCTCGTCCCGGTCAGCTCGCGCATCTGGGCAGCATCGAGAACGGTGCGGGCCTCGCCGATCCGCTCCAGCGCCTCGGCGTAGTTCCGGTTCAGCCGGAGCCCGCGATCGGTCGCCGCGGCGTTGGTCTTGCCGGACGGATCGAAGACGTCCGGGCCCATCTCCAGTTCGGCCGCCGCTTCCTTCGCGAAACCGATGGCGTGGCGGTTCTGCTCGATCTCCAGCGCGGTCGCCGTCGCGTCCGCGACCGAGTACTCGCCCGCGGCCAGATTGTGCGGCACGTCGATCATGAAGCCCGAGTTGCGGCCCGCCGGTCCCTTGGCGAGCTCCTGGGCGTCGACGAGGACGACGCGCTCCCCGGGCCGCAGCTGGCTAAGACGGCGGGCGGCGGAGAGGCCCGCGAAGCCGCCGCCGATGATCAGCCAGTCGGCCGACACGTCGCCGTCGAGGGTCCGCACCGGACGGGTGCGGGTCGCCAGCGCCTCCCAGCCGGAGGTCCCGGCGGTGGTGGTCGGGAAGCGCCGGACGACGTGGGCGGTCATCGGACCGTCTCGTCCACGGAGCGGTCGGAGACGTCGATCCAGATCGTCTTCAGTTCGGTGTACTGCTCGTGCGCGAAGGCCGACTTGTCGCGCCCGCCGAAGCCGGACTGCTTGTAGCCGCCGAAGGGCACGGTGACGTCGCCCTCGCCGAAGCAGTTGACCGTGACGATGCCGGCCCGGATCTCCCGCGAGAGGCGGATCGCGGTGCGCAGGTCGCTCGTGTAGACCGAGGCGGCGAGGCCGTAGACCGTGTCGTTGGCGAGGGCGATCGCCTCCGACAGGCTCTCGAAGGTCGTCACCGTCAGGACGGGCCCGAAGATCTCCTCGCGGAAGAGCCGGCTCTGCGGCCCCACCCCGTCGACGACGGACGGCTCGACATAGATGTCCCCGCGCGTTCCCCCGCCGGCGCGAAGGGAGAGCTTCTCCGTCTTCACCGCGTCGAGATAGGAGGAGACCTTCGCGAAGTGCTCCTTCGACACGAGCGCGCCGACGCGGTTGACCGGATCGAGCGGGTCTCCCGTCTTCCAGGCGCGCATATGCGCCTCGATCCGCGTCAGGAGCTCGTCCTCCACCGAGGAATGGACGATCAGCCGCGAGGTGGCCGAGCAGTTCTCGCCCATGTTCCAGAACGCGCCGTTGACCACGTGCTCGGCGACGAGGTCGAGGTCCTCGGCGTCCGCCATCACCACGGCGGGATTCTTGCCGCCGCATTCGAGGACGACGCGCTTCAGGTTGGAATCGGCGGCGTAGCGCAGGAAGTGCCGCCCCGTCTCGGTGGAGCCGGTGAAGCTCACCATGGCGACGTCCATGTGCTTTCCGATGGCCCCGCCGACCTCCGGCCCGCCGCCGGTGACCACGTTGAAGACGCCGGCCGGGATGCCGGCCTCGTGGGCGAGTTCGGCGACGCGCAGGGTCGACAGCGAGGTCTCCTCCGCCGGCTTCACGACGACCGAGCAGCCGCTGGCGAGCGCCGGACCGATCTTCCAGGCCAGCATCAGGAGCGGGAAGTTCCATGGAATGACGAGGCCGACCACGCCCACCGGCTCGCGCACCACCAGCGCCAGCGCATCCGGCGTCACGGGAGCGGTGTGGTCATAAATCTTGTCGATCAGCTCTGCGTGCCAGCGGATGGTCGCGATCGTGTCGGGCACGTCGACGCCCTGGCACTCGCCGATCGGCTTGCCCGAGTCGAGACTCTCGATCACGGCGAGTTCGTGCCGGTTGCGCTCCAGGAGCTTGGCGAAGCGCAGAAGCACGGCCTTGCGCTCGGCCGGCGCCTTGCGCGACCAGCGCCCGTCGTCGAAGGCGAGCTTCGCCCTGGCGACGGCATGGTCGACATCGGACGCGTCGCAGGCCGCGACCTTGGCGATCACCTCGCCGGTCGCCGGATTGACCGTGTCGAAGGTCTTGCCCGACTTCGCCGGCACGAAGGCGCCGTCCACGAAGGCGTTGGTGGAGAAGCTCAGCGAGGCGGCGAGCGCCCTGTACTCCTCGGCGGTCAGCGGATCATGCATCGTTGGCTCCCGACAGGATGTGCGCGACCGTGCGCTTCAGCGTCGCGACCACGGTGGAGAGTTCGCGCTTGTCGTCGTGGTTCAGCGGCCGCAGCGGCGCCCGGACGCCGCCGACCTTCAGGCCGTTCAGCTCGCAGCCGTATTTGATGGACTGCACGAACTTGCCGCCGTCGAGGAAGTTCATGAGCGGCAGCATCGCCGTCATGATGCGCCGGCCCTTGTCGAAATCCTTCTCCACGACGCAGGCCTCGTAGAGCGCGACGTGTTCGCGGGGCACGAAGTTCGAGCCGGCGCAGACCCAGGACCTTGCCCCCCAGGCGAAGAACTCGAGCGCCTGATCGTCCCACCCGCAGGATAGCTCGATGTGCGGGAACCGGCGCGCCAGGAGGTGCACGCTGTTCATGTCGCCCGAGCTTTCCTTGATGGCGACGACGTTGCGCGACTTGCCGACGAGCGAGAAATACTCCTCGCCCATCGAGACGCCCATGCGGCCCGGATAGTTGTAGAGCATGATGGGCAGGTCGGCGGCGCGGTCGACCGTCAGGGCGTGGATGGCGTTCTCGCGCTCGGTCGGGATGGCGTAGGGCGGCGAGGCGACGAGGATCGCGTCGGCGCCGATCTCGCGGGCGCCCCTGGCGTACTCGACCGAGTCTTCGGTGCGGATCGCCCCGGTGCCCAAGACCAGCGGCAGGCGCGTCCCGATCACGTCCTTGGCGCGCCGCGCAAGCTCGTGCCGCTCCTGAGGCGACTGCGCGTAATACTCGCCCGTCGAGCCGCCGACGATGATGCCGTGCACCTTCGCCTCGATGAGCGATTCCAGGACCGCGCCGAAGGCCGCGCCGTCGATCTCGCCGTCCGGCGTCAGCGGCGTCACCGCCGGCGTGTAGATGCCCTCAAACCTCAGCACGACCTCTCTCTTTCCTCTCGCCGGACACGGGTCCGGTTCTCTCATCCTCCCGCATGGCTTCGGGGACGATGAACATCTCCATGTGGACGCGCGACAGCTCCCAGTGCTCGAAGGAGAGGTTCACCACCGTGTCCTCGTCCCGGTCGCGGATGGCGGCGATGAAGCCGTCATGGTGGTCCGCGGAAACCTCGAACCGCTTCCGGACCTCCGGATCCGGCGGTCGGAAGAACAGATGCCCGATCCGGGCATGATCGATCAGCAACCGCCCGAGACTGGCGCAGAGATAGACGTTGCCGGACATCTCCCCGATCAGCTCGTGGAACCGGTTGTTGCTCATCACCATGCGACCGACGTCGCCGACGTCGCCGGCGGCACGGAAGCTTGCCTGCACCTCCGCCAGCTCCTTGATCTGCACTTCGCGCCGGTTCTGGGCCGCGAGCCGGCCGATGGCGGCGTAGATCATCGGCGCCGCCAGAAAGAAGTTCCGAACCGTCACGTAGTCCATCGGGGCGACCCGCGCCCCGCGATTGGCACGGATCTCGATGAAACCTTTGCCCTCGAGTCTATGAAAGACCTCGCGGACCGGTGTTCTGGATATTCCGTAACGAAGCGAAAGCTCCACTTCGTCGAGATCTTGGTCAGGCGCGAGCTCCATGGTGAGGATCTCGCGCTTCAGGTCTTCGTACAGGTCGGACTTGCCTACCTTCGGCATGTGCTCTCGCATCGGACTTGTGGGTCGGTACGAAAACCCCTGCAACACCAGGCGAGACTACACCAGCGCGAAGGGCAGTCAAGCGATTGTATAATGTTGGTACACATTTTTGCGTCGCGCTCCGGCGGAGCCGCTCAGGCCGGTGCGGGGGCGCGCCGATCAGCCCGCGTCGACGCTCGCGCGAGGTTGGCCGGGCACCGGCCCGGACTGCGCCTTCAGCCAGTCCACCAGGAGGTCCGACGATCGCCCGCCACGCCGCGTCGCGGGCCGGACGATGAAGTAGCCGGCCCGCGGGCGCAGCGTCTGCTGGGTCACGCGCACGAGGCGGTTCTGCTGCAGAAGGTCGTCGACGAGGCGACGCCAGCCGAGGGCGACACCCTGTCCGCTCACCGCGGCCTGGATCGCCTCCGTGTAGAAGCTGCACTGCAGACCGATGGAGCGCTTGGGACGGGCGATCGAGAAGGCCGCGAGCCATTCGTCCCACCCGGTCCATGACGGGTCGGGGGTCGCGGAAGTGATGAGGGGGAGCGCCAGGAGATCGCTCGGCAACGCGTTCGGCGCCAGGTGCTCGGAGGCGAAATCCGGGCTGCAGACCGGAAACACCTCGTCGTCGAACAGGAGTTCGACCTGCCCGTCGGCCCAGTTGCCGCTGCCGTAGCGGATGGCGAGGTCGATGCCGCCGTCCCGGAGGTCGCTCGCCCCGTCCTGCGAGACGATGCGCAGGTTGATGTCGGGATGGAGCCTTGCGAAAGCGGAGACGCGCGGCAGCAGCCAGAACTGCGAGACGGCGACGCTCGCCGCGACGGCGAGATCCTGCCGATCGTCCTCGCGCGTGATGTCGTCGAGCGTATCGGCGATGAGGTTGAAGGCCTCCGTGGCCGACCGCGAGAGCGCCCGGCCCTTCCCGGTCAGTTCGACCCGTCGATGGAGCCTGCGAAAGAGCGAGGAGCCGAGCGCCTCCTCCAGGACACGGATCTGCCGGCTCACCGCCGCCTGGGTGACGCCGAGTTCGCTCGCGGCGTTGGTGAAGCTTCCCAGCCTGGCCACGGCCTCGAAGGTCGTCAGCGCCGTCAGCGTGGGCAGCCGCCTCCTGAACCGTGCCATGCCCCGCATCTCCTCCGGTAACGCGAGGTCCGCCCCAAGCGTGGAGTTCGGCCTTCGCCCATCTCGAAGAGCCGAGGGCCGCGGCGTCCCGTCAAGGGGAATGATGGCATTACACCTCGTTATGCGAAGAAGGTCGATTTCTGCCGTTGAAGGCGGGCTCGCCGCCCCCGATCATGCGCGCGACGAACGATGGGTGCATCGATGCTCCAGACCTTGCCGCCGATCTCCGCCCTCCTCGCTCATCGCGAGCCCGGACACTCCTTTCCCGCGGGTCTCTACACCCGCGCCGACGTGTTCGAGGCCGACATGGAGGTGTTCTTCCATCACCATTGGATCGCGATCGGAGTCGACTGCGACGTCCCGGAGCCCGGCGACGCCTGCGTCGTCGACATCGGGCGCACCAGTCTGATCCTCCTGCGGGACGACGACGGCGAGATCCGGGTCCTGCGCAATGTCTGCCGTCATCGCGGCGCGCGGCTGCTGGACGCGGGCCGCACGATCGTCTCCAAGCTGGTCTGCCCCTACCATGCCTGGACCTACGAACTGACCGGGGAGTTGGCCTACGCGCCCCACATGGGGGGCGCGCTCGACCGGACGTGCAAGAGCCTGAAGGCGGTGAACGTCCGATCGATCGGCGGCTTGATCTACGTCTGCCTGTCAGAGGACCCGCCCGCCGACGTCGCCCGGCTCCAGGACGTGATGGGCGAACGGCTCGCGCCCTACGGCATCGCCGACGCCAAGGTCGCCTTCCAGACCGATGTGGTCGAGCACGGCAACTGGAAGCTGACGATCGAGAACAACCGCGAATGCTATCATTGCGCGGCGAACCACCCGGAGCTCTGCGTCTCCTTCATCGACCTCGACTTCGGGTTCGACCCTGAAAGCCTGACCGCGGAGGATCGCGAGCGCGCAGCCGAGCACGAGCGGCTCTACGCCGAACGGACGCGGCGCTGGGAAGCGGACGGGTATGCCTCGACGGCCGTCGAGCAGACGGTCGACTGCGCCACGAACTTCCGCACGCAGCGTCTCATCATCGCGGGTGCGGGCGAATCCCAGACCCCGGATGCCACGGCAGCCTCGGCCAGGCTCCTCGGCACCATGACCCGGAAGGATCTCGGCGACACGCACCTTTGGGGCCACAACGGCTGGAACCACTTCATGGGCGACCACGCGGTGGTGGCGTTCGTCATCCCTTTGTCCGCCGACCGGACGCTGGTGCGCACCAAATGGCTCGTCCGCAAGGACGCGGTCGAGGGCGTCGACTACGACATCGACAAGCTGACGAGCGTCTGGATCGCGACCACGGACCAGGACGCCGAACTGGTGGCTCGTTCGCACGCCGGCATCAGCGACCCGGCCTACGAGCCGGGCCCGTATTCGCCCTTCTCGGAAACGAATCTCGACCGGTTCGCACGCTGGTACGTCGAGCGCATGCGAGCGCACGGGTACTGACGCCGTCCGCACGCGGACTCATCCGCGATGGGTCGGAACGGCGAGCCCCCAGCGGATCGCGGCGCCGCGCAGCGCGAAGCCGGCCAGGGCTCCCGTCAGAGCGGCGAATTCGGTGCCGAACCCGGCGACCTCGAGCAGGACGAAAACGCCGGCGGCCAGGATCGCGGCCGTCACATAGAGCTCGTTGCGCAGCATGATCGAGGGAACGTTGGCGACCACGTCCCGCAGGATGCCCCCGACGCAGGCGGTGACCACCCCTGCCACGACCGCCGGGAGCGGCGAGATGCCGACGCCGAGCGCCTTGCTCGCCCCGTAGACCGCGAAGGCGGCGAGACCGGCGGCGTCGAACCATTCGATCGCCCGCGACGGCCAGGCCCGCAGGGGAACGAGCCAGACCGCCAGCGTCACCGAGAGGCAGACGACGAGGGCCGTCGCGTCGTGGATCCAGAACACCGGCGCGTCGATCAGGAGATCGCGCAGCGTGCCCCCGCCGATGGCGGTGATGACCGCGAAGAAGAAGGCGGACACCACGTCGAGGCGCCTGCGGGCCGCCGCGAGCGCGCCGGACACCGCGAAAACGGCGATGCCGCCGACATGGAGCAGGTAGAGAGCCGGCTCGAGGAACGCTGTCAGGTCCGCCACTCGCCATGCCTCCCGAGCGATCGGCTTATCGGACATCCGCCGGGCATGTCCATCGGCTTCGCGCGCTCGGGGGCCATCTGATTGAGGCCGAAGCCCCGCGGCAACGGGCACCGCGTCGTCGGCAGACAACGGGCCGGGGCGCCGATGCCCGCGGCGCTTGGCGAGTGTGCCTTCAGAACGGGTTGCGCTGGTTCGGCCCCTCGATGGTGACCCCATACAGTGCGGCCCAAGCGAAGCTGAAAGGGGCGCTCGAAGGTCCGCGCCTGACCTTTCCGGACCGCGTTGCGGAAGGCCGACGGCCCGTTCAGACGGGCGTAGCGGCAGTGCCGGTCGGCTTGGGCCTCGCAGGCCGCCCGTCCGGTGGAGACGGGCGGATGCACGCGGCGCGGAATCATTGAGGCTGCCGGCGCCGGCCGTCGGCGACGCGTCGCCGGTGATCGCCGGATCAGGGGATCGGCTCGAACTCCAGCTCGTCGAGCGCGACCACCCGGTCGTTGCGGGTCATCTTGTACTCGGTGTCCGGACCGAGCCAGCGGTTCCAGTACTCGTTGATCTTGCCCTCCTCGTCGAGCGCGTGCAGCGCGGCGTTGACGGCTTCGAGAAGCTCCGGCTCGTCCTTCTTCATGCCGACGCCGATCGGCTGGAAGATCATCGGGTCCTCGATCATGCGCATCGGCACGCCGCGCGTCTGGGATTCGTTGACCAGCTTGGTGATCGTCATCGTGTTGGCGACGATGCCGCGCGCGCGGTTCTGCTGGACCGCCATGAAGGCCGAGCCGGTGTCCTGGAAGGTCAGCGGGTCGGAGCCGTTCTGGCGGATCGAGAGCTCCGAGGTCGAGCCCTTGGTCGAGGCGAGGCGCTGGCCCGACAGCTCGGCCTTGGTCGTCGCCGGATCGTCGGCGCGCACGGCCACCATCTCGCGGGCCATGTAGTACGGATCGCTGTACTGGATCTGCTCGGCGCGCGAGAGCGTGTAGGCGAGGTTGGCGACGGTGACGTCGACATTGCCGAGGCGCACCTCGGGCACGCGGGCCTCGACCGAAAGCGGCGTGATGGACGCGGTCACGCCGAGCTTCTCGGCGATGCCGCGGCACAGGTCGACGTCGAAGCCGACGAGTTCGCGCGAGGCCGGGTCGGGCGCGGCGAAGGGCGGGACGTCCGCGAAGGTGCCGCAGCGCAGTTCGCCGCGCGCCTTGATGTCCTCGAGCTGGTTGGCATTCGCGGCGCCGGCGAGAGCGACGGCCGCGAGCGAGACGCCGAGGCAGAGGGTCTTGAACGACATTTCGGTAGTCCTCCTGATGTTGAGAGGGATCAGTGACGCAGGTCCGACAGGAAGCGCTTGGCGCGCTCATGCTTGGGTCGCTGGAAGAACTCCTCGGGCGGCGCGTCCTCCAGGATGCGGCCGCCGTCGATGAACCAGACGCGGTCCGCCACCTCGCGGGCAAAGCCCATCTCGTGGGTGACGCACATCATGGTCATGCCGTCCGCCGCCAGGCTCTTCATGACGGCGAGCACCTCGCCGACCATCTCCGGGTCGAGCGCGCTGGTCGGTTCGTCGAAGAGCATGGCCGGCGGCTCCATGGCGAGCGCGCGGGCGATGGCCACGCGCTGCTGCTGCCCGCCGGAGAGCTGTGCGGGATACTGCTCCGCCTTGTTCGCGAGGCCGACGCGATCGAGCAGGCGCATCGCCCGCGCCTCCGCCTCGGCCCGCTTCAGGCCCGACACTCTGATCGGAGACATCGCGACATTCTCGAGCGCCGAGAGATGCGGGAAGAGATTGAAGGACTGGAAGACGAAGCCGATGCGGCTGCGCAGCCGGTTCAGCTCGGCCGCGCTCATCCTGCCGTGGAGTTCATGTCCGTCGAAGCTGATCGCGCCGGACTGGATCTCCTCCAGACGGTTCACCGTACGGATCAGCGTCGACTTGCCCGAGCCGGAGGGGCCGCAGATCACCACGACCTCGCCGCGCCGCACCTCGGCATTGATGTCGTCGAGAACGGTCAGCTCGCCGAACTGCTTGCTGACGCCGCTGAAGCGGATCATCGGCCCGGCGTCGGCGCTGGGAGTGGTCGAGCTCATGTTTCCTCCGCGAGGGCACGCCGCTGAAGGTGGACCGGCCGCTCGACGCCCGGCTGGCCGGCGCGCTTGCGGGCGATCCGCCGCTCCAGGCGGCTGGCGATGTGGGTGAGCGTCCAGCAGACGGCGTAGTAGATCACCGCCAGGATCGCGAAGACCTCGAAGGGCTGCGTCAGGAGGCGGTTGTTGATCTGGTTGGCCGCGAAGGTCAGCTCGGGAACGTTGATGACGTAGCCGAGCGTCGTGTCCTTGATCGTCGCCACGAACTGGCTGAGGATGCTGGGGATCATGTTGTAGAGCGCCTGCGGCAAGATCACCCAGGCCATCGCGCCGAGATAGGAATGGCCGAGCGACCTCGCGGCCTCCATCTGGCCGCGCCCGAGGGCGAGGATGCCGGCCCGTACGATCTCGCTGAGGAACGCCGCCTGGTAGATCACCAGGGTCACCAGCATGGCGACGAAGCCCGGCACGCTTGCTCCGGTCAGCACCGGCACCATGAAGTAGACCCAAAGGATCAGCATCAGGAGCGGGACGCCGCGCGCGACATAGACGAGCGCGGTCGACGGCCAAAGCAGGAGCTTCAGCTTCGAGAGCCGCGCCAGCGCCAGGAGGATCGACAGCGGGAAGGCGAGCACGATGCTGAGCACCGAGAGGATCAGCGTCGCCGCGATGCCCCCGAGCGGCCCGTTCGGGAACTGCCCGATCAGGAGCAGCAGCCAGTTGTCCCGCAGGATGAGGGCGATGTTCTCGATCATCGTCATCAGCGGGCGGCCCCCACCGAAAGGCGGCGGTCGACGAGGACGCCCGCGGCCATGATGACGAGCGAGATGGCGAGATAGGCCACCGTCGCCACGAGATAGGCCTCGAACACCCGGAAGGAGAGATTGCCGATCTCGCGCGAGGCGTGGGTGAGTTCGGAGACGCCGATCGCCATCGCGAGGCTGGAGTTCTTGAACAGCGAGACGGAATGGTTGATCAGCGCCGGCAGCGCGTTGCGCACCGCCTGCGGCATCAGCACGTAGCGCAGGGCGGACACGTAGGAGTGCCCGAGCGCCCGCGCCGCCTCGCGCTGGCCCGTCGGCACCGACCGCAGGCCCGAGCGCAGATCCTCGCTGAAATAGGCGGCCTGGCAGAGGCCGAGCGCCACGACGGCGAAAAGCGCCTCCGTGTTGACCTGCCCCACCAGCCAGAACTGGAAGCCGGTCGGGAACAGGGAGAAGATGCCGAAATACCAGAGGATGAGCTGGACGAGCGTCGGCACGTTCCGGTGATACGACACGTAGCCCTTCACGAAGCCTTCGGCGATCCGGCTGGGCGACAGGCGCACGGCGAGAAGGACGACCGCCAGCATCATGGCCAGCAGCCACGAGCCGATCGCGATGATCGCGGTCATCTGCAGACCGTGGATCAGCAGGCTCTGGAATTCGGGATTGGAAAGGATGGCGCCGAGGTCGAAGCCGCTCATCGCGAACGTCCGTCGATCGTCGCGCCGGGGCGGCGGCGGGTCCCGCGCGCAGCCGACAGGCCGCTAGGGAACCTTCGTGGTTTCAAGAGGAAAGCCGAAAGAAACACCACCAGACCCTCGATCCGTGGAAGAACGTTAGCGAGTTCCCGGCGGCCTGCGCCAAGACCGTTTTTCAGTGGAGCGATAAGACCGTCTTATGCAGGGCCGCCGTTCCCGCTCCCCTCGCCGCGAACACACCGCCCTCTCGCCTGCGCGCTCGGAAGCCGTCGTCGGACGCGCTCCGATCCACGCCGTTCGGGAAGCGGCGTTCAGGCCCGGGGCGACTGCGGCTTTGCCGTCTGCAGTCCGCCCATCACCTGAAGCGTCGGGGTGATCTCCATATGGCCGACATTCATCGAGACGGGCGCGGCGACGGCGAAGGCGATGGCCTCGGCGATGTCGGCGGCGAGCGGCAGCTCGAACCCGTCGATGAAGCGCTCACGGATCTCGGGGCTGTCGCCGTGGACATGGGCGAAGATGTCGGTCGCCACGCGTCCGGGGCAGATCTCCGTCACGCGCACGCGCTTGCCGAAGGCATCGATGCGGAGCTGGTTCGACAGCATCGCCACACCGGCCTTGGTGGCGTGATAGCTCGAATTGCCGCCGAAATTGTAGTTCCCGGCGATGGAGGAGATGTTGATCACATGGCCGCGGTCCCGCTCCACCATGCCCGGCACGACGAGGCGGCACAGATGCAGCACGGCCCGCAGGTTGACGTCGACCAGGAGATCGATGTCCTCGGCGTCCGCCTGGAGGAACTTCTTCGGTCGATCGACGCCGGCGTTGTTGACGAGGATGTCGAACGGCACGCTGGACGTGAGCTCGGTCAGGGCGGCGCGATCGGTGACGTCGATGGCGTGCGCCTTACAGCCCGTCCGTTCGGCGAGCGCCTTCAACGGCTCGGCGCTGCGGGCCAGCGCATGAACCTCGATCCCCTCGCGCGCGAAGCGTTCGACGACGGCCGCTCCGACGCCGCCCGAGGCGCCGGTGACGAGCGCGGTCCTGTAGTCGGAAAAGGGCATGGTGTGTCTCCTGCGGGGTTCTGGGAGGGCGGCCGACTTGGCGGGGGGCGGACGGTCGCCGGAATGGGTGGCGTGCGAGCGGAAGCCGCTTGGCGAGGTTTTTCGGCGCGTCAGGCGGTCTCGGCCCGGTCGAGCCGCGAGCAGGGAACCACGGTGCCGCCGTCTCCCTCGATCGCGGCCCGGATGGTGGCCGCGAGGTCCACCGCGCCTTCGGTGTCGCCGTGCAGGAGGATGCTGCGCGCCGGCATGGCGAGGATCTTCCCCTCGTAAGTGATCACCGTCCCCTCGCGCAGGAGGCGCAGGACGCGCTCCAGGACGGTCTGGCGGTCGTGAATCACGGCGTTCGGCTTGGTACGGGGCACGAGAAGCTCGTCCTCGCCATAGGCGCGGTCGGCGAGGAAGGTGGTGACGATCCGAATTCCGAAACGGGCACCCGCCTCTTCGATCGGACGGCTCGCGGAGGAGATGATCGTCAGCTCCGGGTCGAACCGGGCCACGGCCTCGATGAGCGGATCGGCGAGCGCAGCGCTTGCGGCCGCCATGTTCCCGAGCGCGCCGTGGAAGCTCATATGGGTCATGCGCCCGCCGGCGGAGCGCACGACCCCATCGAGGGCGCCGAGCTGGTAGGTGACCATGGCCGCCAGCTCCTCCGGCTCGACCTGCATAGGCCGCCGCCCGAAGCCCTGGAGGTCGGGGAAGCCGACATGGGCACCGACGTCCACCCCGCGCGCGAGCGCGGCGGCGACGGTACGCTTCATGACCAGAGGGTCCCCGGCATGGAAGCCGCAGGCGATGTTGGCGGAGGAGAGGAGGTCGAGAAGCGCTTCGTCGTTGCCCATGCGCCAGGGGCCGAAGCTTTCGCCGAGATCGGCGTTGAGGTCGATCCGCATGGCGCTAGCGCTCCTCGTCCTTCGGCAAAATCTCGAACAGCTCGTCCCCGAAGCCGGTAAGGGCACCCTCGGCCCGGAGGACCCGCGCAACGATGCCGGGCCTTTCGGCGCAGACGGGCTGGAGCACCGGCCCGACCTGCAGCAGCGCCAGCGTCTGGCCGGCCACCACCGCGTCGCCCGGCGAGACCAGCGGCTTCTCGGCCAGCGGATGGGTCAGGAGAAGCAAGCCCATCCCGGGCGAACCGACCGTGACGGTGCCGGCGACCCGGGGATCGGCCCCGGGCTTGTCCTCGCAAGGCGACGACGCGACGACCCCGGCGCGCGACAGCACCAGTTTCGCGCCCGGCCCTTCGAGTTCCAGCCGGTCGATGCCGGCGTCGGCAAGCCAGCGCGCGATGTCCGCCGTCCTGTCGAAGGGAGAAGACGTCATCGAGCCGCTCCGTCGCGCACGAGCCGAAGGGTGCGCCGCAGCTCGGCGAGCCAGCGTTCCTGCTCGTCGTGGGCGGCGAGCGCACCGTCCCAGTCTGTCCGCAGGAAGCGGATCCGCGAGCCGATGGGCGCCTGCCCGAGGCGCCACAGATCGGCGGCGATCACCGTGCCAATCTTCGGGTAGCCGCCCGAGGGCTGGCCCTCGCACATCTGGACGATCGGCTGCCCGCCATGGGGCACCTGGATGACGCCTGGGACGATGCCGTGGGAGCGCAGTTCCATCGGCGCGCGGGGGCTGATGCCCGGTCCTTCCAGACGGAAGCCGTAGCGGTCGCTTTGGGGCGTCACCTTGTAGGGCTGCGACCAGAATGCCTCCAGCGACGCGTTGGTGAACCGGTCGTGCTCGGCCGCGGGAAGGACCCGCACGGCGGTGACGCCGTCCGCTTCGAGCGGCAGGGCGAGCCCCGGCGGAACGACGGCGATCTCGCTGCTGACCGGGCCCGGTCCCGAGGGCCGCGCCGACAGCCGGTCGCCCTGCCTCAGCATGCGTCCGTCGAGCCCGCCGATCGCGCCGCGCAGCTGGGTCGACCGTGATCCGAGGACCTCCGGCACGTCGACGCCGCCCGAGACGCAGAGATAGGCGCGTGCGCCGCGCCAGCGGCCGGGGCGGACATGGCCGAGGGTCAGCGTCTGGCCGGCGCGCACGCGCCGGGCCGACCACGCAAGCACGGGCACGTCGTCGAGACGCACGCCGCAATCGGCCCCGGTCAGCGCGAAGGCGCCGTCCGCCTCGAACCGGATCTCGAAGGGGAAGACCTGCATCTCGATCGCGGCCGCGCCGTCCTCGTTGCCGAGGAGGATGTTGCCCACGAGAAGCGCCAGCCGGTCCATCGCGCCCGAGGTGCCGACGCCCCATTTGAAGGCTTCGAAGCGTCCGAGATCCTGGACGCTGGCGAGCGCGGAGCGGGAGTGGATCTCCATCATCATGGCAGGATCTCCTCCACGGTGAAGACCACCGAGTCGCCGGGCTGGAGAAGCACCGGCGGCGAACGGGAGACGTCGAAGAAGTCGACCGCGGTGGAGCCGATCGTGTTCCAGCCGCTGGGGCCGGGAGAAGCCGAGACGCCCGTCTGCGCGCCCCCGATGGAGACCGAGCCGCCCGGCAGGCGCATCACGGGAACGTTGCGGCGGGGCGTGGCGATGCGCTCGTCCATGCCCCCGAGATAGCAATAACCGGGATGGCTCCCGAGCGCGAAGACCGGATAGGTCGGCGCGGAATGGATCGCGACGATCTCGTCGGGGTCGAGCCCGGTGTGCGCCACGACGTCGGCCATGTGCGGACCGCCCTCCCCGCCGTAGCGCACCGGCAGTTCGATGACGCGGCCGACCAGTTCGAGCGGCGCGACGGCATCCCACGCCTCGCGCAGGCGCGCCTCCAGGAGTTCGGGACGCCGCGGCACGCTCGCGAAAGAGACCATCAGATTGTTCATGCCGGGCACGGCCTCGCGCACGTCCGGCCAGCCCTCGGCCTCCCGCGCCAGCGCCCAGATGCGCCGTTGATGGGCGAGACTCGTCTCGCCCGGCGCCTCGAGGAGAAGCGCGCTGGTGCCGAGCATGCTGATCGCGACCCCGGCCCCGCTCACGACGCGCTCTCCGGCTGCCGGAGCATGTGCTCCAGATGATGGATGTCGATGCCGCCGGCCCGGAACCCCTCGTCCTCGACGATCCGGCGGTGCAAGGCGAGATTGGTCTTCACGCCCTCGATCCGCGTTTCCGACAGCGCGATGCGCAGGCGGGCCAGCGCTTCCTCGCGCGTCGCGCCATGGGCGATGATCTTAGCGATCAGGGAATCGTAGTAGGGCGGCACGCGTCCGCCCGCCGCCATGTGCGTGTCGATCCGGATGCCCGCCCCGCCCGGCACGTCGAAGCGGGTGACGAGGCCGGGGGACGGCTTGAAGTCGTCCGGATCCTCGGCGTTGATGCGGCATTCGAAGGCGTGACCCGAGCAGGCGACGTCCGCCTGTGCGAAGGAGAGCGGGCGGCCGCGGGCGATCTCGATCCCCTCGCGCACGATATCGATGCCGGTCACCGCCTCGGTGATCGGATGTTCGACCTGAACGCGGGTGTTCATCTCGATGAAGGAGAAGACGCCGTCCTCGTAGAGGAACTCGAAGGTTCCCGCGCCGCGGTAGCCGATCTGCCGGCAGGCCTCGACGCAGCGCACGCCGACCTGCGCCAGCGCCGAGACGTCGATGCCGGGCGCCGGCGCCTCCTCCAGCACCTTCTGGTGGCGGCGCTGGAGGGAGCAGTCGCGGCTGCCGAGCCAGACCGCGCCGCCATAAGCGTCCGCCAGGACCTGAATCTCGACATGGCGCGGGCGCGTCAGGAACTTCTCCAGATAGATGACGGGATTGCCGAACGCGCGGCGCGCCTCCTCGCGGGTGACGGAGAAGGCTTCGGCGAGTTCGCTCTCGCGCTCGACGATGCGCATGCCGCGCCCGCCGCCGCCGCCGGCGGCCTTCAGGATCACCGGATAGCCGACATCGGACGCGATCGCGGCCGCCTCGGCAGGGTCCTCGGGCAGCGCGCCGTCGGAGCCGGGAACGCAGGGCACGTTCGCCGCACGCATCGCCGCCTTGGCCGCGACCTTGTCGCCCATGGTGCGGATCGCAGCCGATCCCGGGCCGACGAAGACGAGGCCGGCCGCTTCCACCCGCTCGGCGAAATCGGCGTTCTCGGACAGGAAGCCGTAGCCGGGATGGATCGCCTCGGCTCCCGTCAGCTCGGCCGCGAGAAGGATCGCCGATGCGTCGAGATAGGAGCGGGCCGCCGGCGCCGGGCCGATGCAGATCGACACGTCCGCCAGCCGCACATGGGGCGCGTCGCGATCGGCCTGCGAGTGGGCCGCGATCGTCTTCAGTCCGAGCGCGCGGGCGGCGCGCTGGATGCGCAGGGCGATCTCGCCCCGATTGGCGATGAGGACGGAGCCGAACATCTCAGCCGATCTCGATCAGCGTCTGGCCGGCGTCGACCTCCGCGCCCGTCGCAACCAGGATGGACGTGACCGTCCCCGCGCGCTCGGCCCTGATCTCGTTGAAGATCTTCATCGCCTCGACGACGCAGAGGACGGCTCCGGCCTCCACCTGGGACCCGACCGCGACGAAGGGCGAGCCCCCGGGCGTGGCGGCGAGATAGACGACCCCGGACAACGGCGCGACGACCGGCGTCGCCCTCGGCGCGGAAGCAGGGCGCGGAACGGCGACCGGCACTGCGGACGCGGGAACGGGAGCCGAGACGGGCGGGCGGGCGGCGTGGTTGCGGGACAGGCGGAGCGTCCAGCCGTCGCGGGCGACCTCCATTTCGGCGAGGTCCGACGCCCCCATCGCCTCGATCAGCGACTTGATCTCGTTCACGTCCATCAGGTCTTCGCGTCCGCCCCGTCGAGCTCGTGACGGCGATGTAAGCAATCGCGCGACGGCGCCGCCAAGACGGTTTCCCACTGTGTCGATAAGCGCCCCTTATGCGGCGCGGACGCCGCCGGACATCATAAGGGCAGCCTATCAAGACAGACCGAGTTCGTCTTAGGTCGCCCGCAAGCCAGCCTGTAGCGTGACCGCCAAATCCGCTCGAAGGAATGGTGGAAGCGTTGACCGACATCCAGATCGCCGCGCGCGTCAGGCGCATCAAGCCCTCGCCGAGCTCCTCGGCGGCAGACCGCGCCAACGAACTGCGCCGGGAGGGGCGCTCGATCGTCAACCTCGTGGTCGGCGAGCCCGACTTCGACACCCCCGCCCATATCCGCGAGGCCGCCGCGAAGGCGATGGACGCAGGTGCGACGCGCTACACGGCGCTGCCGGGAACGATCGAGCTGCGACGCGCCATCGCCGGCAAGCTGAAGCGCGAGAACGGGCTGGACTACGACCCCTCGGAGATCATCGTCGCCGGTGGCGCCAAGAGCGTCATCTACACCGCCTTCGCCGCGACGCTGGAGCCGGGGGACGAGGTGATCGTCCCGGCGCCCTACTGGGTCTCCTACCCCGACATGGTGCTCGCCTGCGATGGCAGGCCGGTCCCCGTCGCGTGCGGGGAGGACCAAGGCTTCAAGCTCACGCCGGAGCAGCTGGACGCGGCGATCACGCCCCGCACGCGCTGGGTGATCCTGAACTCGCCGTCGAACCCAACCGGCGCGACCTATTCGGCCGAGGAGCACCGGGCGCTCGCCGCGGTGCTGGAGCGCCATCCCGGCGTTCTGGTCATGACCGACGACATCTACGAGCACATCCGCTTCGAGAACGGGACGGCCCCTCACGTCGTCGCCAGCGTGCCCTCGCTGCGGGAGCGGACCCTCGCCGTGAACGGCGTGTCGAAGACCTATGCCATGACCGGCTGGCGCATCGGCTGGGCCGCCGGCCCGCGGGCCCTGATCAAGGCGATGGACACGCTGCTCTCGCAGTCGGCCGGCAACGCCTGCTCCATCAGCCAGGCCGCGGCGGTGGCCGCCCTGAACGGGGACCAGAGCTTCGTCGAGACGAGCGTTTCGGTCTATCGCGACCGGCGCGACCGCACGGCGGCCGGGCTCGACGCGATCGAGGGCCTGTCGTGCTCCAGGCCCGAGGGCGCCTTCTACCTCTTCGTGAACTGCGCCGGCGTGATCGGCCGCTCGACCCCGGAGGGCCGGGCGCTGAAGACCGACGGCGACTTCGTCCTCTATCTGCTCGAAAGCGTCGGGGTCGCCGTCGTCGCCGGCGAAGCCTATGGTCTGTCCCCATACTTCCGCCTGTCGATCGCGACCTCGCAGGAGACGCTCGACGACGGTGTGACCCGGATCGCCAAGGCGGTCTCCGACCTTTCTCCCGCCTCCCAGCCGAAAGCCTGATTGATGGCCGCCATCGAACGCAACCCCTCCGCCGAACCGGTCGACGCCGGCATCCTGCATCGCCTGCGCGACATTCCCGTCGCGCTTCTCAGCGACCAGCTGCGGCGCATCCGCGGCACGTCCCTGCTGCGGCCCTACCACAAGCCCTCCCCCATGGCCGGAACGGCCGTGACGGTGCGCACCCGCGTCGGCGACAATCTCGCGATCCTGCGCGCATTCGGGATGCTGCGCGCGGGCGACGTCCTGGTGGTCGACGCCGGCGGCGAGACCTCGAACGCACTCGTCGGCGGCATCATGACGCTACATACGGCCGAGATCGGCGTCGCCGGAATGGTGCTGGACGGCGCGGTCCGCGACATCGCCGAACTCGGCGAGCGGACCTTCCCGGTCTATGCGCGCGGCCACACCCATCGCGGCCCCTACAAGGACGGACCTGGCGCGATCAACGTCCCGGTCTCGGTCGGCGGCATGACCGTGCTGCCCGGCGACATCGTGGTCGGCGATCAGGACGGGCTCCTGGCCTTCGGTCGCGAGGAGGCCGAGCGCACCATCGAGGGCGCCCTCGCCCAACTCGCCAAGGAAGAAGCCACCATCGCCGCAATCCGCGAAGGCCGCTGGGACCTCTCCTTCGTCGACGCACTGGAGGCGCGCGCCGCCAACTGAGATGCAGGGGCGGGAGGCGCCGGGGTTCAGGCGCGGTTCGGCCCGATCCCGGTCGCCGTCAGGCCGGCCGCGAGATGGAGGAGGATTTTCTTCACGGCGACCGCCGGCTCGGAGAGCGGCAGATTGTCGGATTCGCAAAGCGCCAGCGGGGCCTCGATGCGGGGCTCCACGATCGGCGCGGACCAGGCGTCACAGGAGGCCAGCACCTGCCGCGCCATGGATTCGGGCAGGATCGTCGCACCGAGCCCCTCGGCGATGACGGCCGTCAGCGTTCCGTCCGATTCGATCTCGGCGCCCACGCGCAGGCTGACGCCGAGGCCGGCGCAGGCGTCGTCCACGAGCTTGCGCACGACGTTGTAGGGCCGCGGAAGATACAGATCCATCTCGGCCACGCGTCGCAGCTTCACCGGTCCGGCCGGCTTGGGTGCGGTGCTCGGGCCGACGAGATAGAGTTGCTCCTCGAGAAGCGGCGTGAAGGACAGGCCATGCATGGGGAAGCGTCCCCCATAGAGGACCGCCAGATCCATGCGCCCGTTCCGGATCAGCTCCGACAGCGTCGTCCCGTAGGTCTCGTTGAGGTAGAGGACGATGCCCGGGTGGCTCTCGCGCACGGCGCGCAGGAGCGGGACCGCCAGCCCCGCTGCCGCCGTGCCCGGCGCCAGGCCGACCGAGACGGCGCCGGACAGGCTCGTGTGGGCTGCGCTCATCTCCACCATCGCCTGCTCGCACTGGCGCAGGATCAGCTGGGCATGGCGGTACAGGACCTCGCCGGCCTGCGTCGGCGTCACGCCCCGTTTGGTGCGCACGAGGAGCTGCTGGCGCACCTCGCCCTCCAGCGTCGCCAGTTGCTGGCTGAGAGCGGGCTGTGCGACGTGGAGGATGTCGGCGGCCTGCGTCAGCGAGCCGACGTCGACGATCTTCACGAAGTACTGAAGGCGTCTGAAGTTCATCGACCGTCCTGTCCCTCACCCGCCCGCCGCCATCCGGCCCGCTTCGCCGTGCGCCGACGAACCGCGCCCTTGATGACGGAAGATGCCCTTTCGATCGAGCTGGCGGAAGGTGTGCGCGGCGAAGCGGTCGCGCTCGGCGCTCGTGAGCGGACGCGGTCCGGGCGGCGGCGCGGTCGCGAGCGACGCACGATGGCCTGCGGCAGACCATTCGCCTGCCGAGACGTCCGTCGGGACGCCGAGCGTCCCGTGAGCACGCGACCGCCGTCCCCCGACGAGGGAGCCGCCTCGAGGTCGGTCAGCCGCCGGCGACGACCGGCCGCACGCGGGCCTTGCGCCGCAGCTCGATCTCCTGCTCGCGCAGCTTTGGGAGTTCGCGATGGGCCTGGTCCCGTCCAGCGAGATATTGCTTGGGCCAGCTCTGGTTGCGCGCGTCGTAGGTGGCCGCCGCCTTGCGGGTGAAATAGGGGTTCCACATGTGCGGCCGGCCGAGCGCGACGAGATCAGCGCGGCGCGTGTGGATGATGGTGTTGACCTGCGCGGCCTCGGTGATCGCGCCGACCGCCATCACGGCGAGCCGCGGCACGTTGCGGATCGCCTCGGCGAACTGGACCTGGAACATGCGCCCGTAGACCGGCTTCTGCCGCGCGACCGTCTGGCCGGCCGAGACGTCGATCAGGTCGCAGCCCGCCGCCCCGAAGGCTTCGGCGATCGCGATCGTCTCCTCTTCCGTGATGCCGCCCTCGGCCCAGTCGCTCGCCGAGATGCGGACCGACATGGGCTTGTGCGGAGGCCAGACCGCGCGCATCGCCTCGAAGAGCTCCAGCGGGAAGCGCAGCCGGTTCTCGATCGAGCCGCCGTATTCGTCGTTTCGGCGGTTGGTGAGCGGCGACAGGAAGGAGGCGACGAGGTAACCGTGCGCGCAGTGCAGCTCCAGCATGTCGAAGCCGGCGCGATCGGCGAGTTCGCTCGCACGGACGAACTCGGCCTTGACCCGGTCCATGCCGGCCCGGTCGAGCTCGGCCGGCACCGAGGAGACGCCGTCGTGCCACGGCAGCGCCGAGGCGGCGACGAGCGGCCAATTGCGCGCCTTGTCCTCCAGCGGCATGTCGGCCTTCTCCCAGCCGACCTGCGTGGACCCCTTCGCGCCCGCGTGCCCGAGCTGCATGCAGAGCTTGGTGTCGGAGTTCTCGTGGACGAAATCGACAATCCGCTTCCACTGCGCGGCGTGTTCGTCGGTCCAGAGCCCCGGGCATCCCGGCGTGATGCGCGCGTCCGGCGCCGGGCATGTCATCTCCATGAAGACGAGGCCCGCGCCGCCGAGCGCGCGGCTGGTGTAGTGCACGAAATGCCAGTCGGTGAGGTTGCCGTCCTCGTCCGCCGAATACTGCGCCATCGGCGCCATGACGACGCGGTTCGCCAGCTCCATCTCGCGAAGGCGGAACTTGGTGAACATCGGCGTCGGGCGCGAGCGCCGGTAGTCCTCTCCGGTCTCGGCGAGCAGCTGCTCGTAGAAGGCGTCGTCGACCGCGCGCACGAAGTTCGGATCACGCACCAAGAGATTGTCGTAAGTGACCGATTTCGCTCGGCACATGACGACCATCGCGAATTGCTCCAGCCCCATGTCCCAGGAGCGGCTCATGTGCTCGAACCAGGCGAGCGAGACGTCGGCATTGTGCTGGATGATCTGGGTGGGCGCCCGCCGGTCGCGGTCGTAGGCGTCGAAGGCCGCCGCGACGCTCGTCTCGCCATGCGCCACGAGCGCGTCGGACAGAGAGATGGCGCACTCCATCGCGAGCTTGGTGCCCGAGCCGATGGAATAGTGCGCCGAGGCCTTGGCGTCGCCGAGAAGGACGATGTTCCCGGTCGACCACGCTTCGCAGAAGATGCGCGGAAACTGGCGCCAGTTGGAGCGGTTGAGGAGCAGCGGATGGCCCTGCAGTTCCTCGGCGTACATCTCCTGCAGAACCGCGCGCGAGGCCTCCTCGTCCATGCCGTCGAAGCCGTGACCACGCCAGCACGCGTCGTCCATCTCGAAGATCCAGGTCGAGCGGCCGGCCTCGTACTGGTAGGTGTGGGCGCAGACGATGCCGTGCTCGGTCTCGCGGAAGAAGTAGTTGAACTCGTCCATCGGCCGGGTCGAGCCCATCCAGCAGAAGCGGTTCGACTTGATGGCGAGCTGAGGCCGGAACTCGTCCCTGAAGTGCTCGCGGATGCGGCTGTTGACGCCGTCGGCCGCGACGATCACGTCGCTGTCGGGGAAGCGGCTCCCCAGGTCGGCGGGCGGCACGACCTCGCCGAAATGCAGGGAGACGCCCTCCTCGCGGCACCGCTGCTGCAGGAGCGCCAGCAGCGTCCTGCGCGAAATGCCCGCGAACCCGTTGCCGGCGCAGCGGATCTCCTCGCCCTGCTTGTGGATCGCGACGTCGTCCCAATAGGACATCTCGCCCCGGATGCGCTCGAAGGACGGCAGGTCGCGGGAGAGAAACTCGTGCAGCGTCTCGTCGGAGAAGACGACGCCGAAGCCGAACGTGTCGTCGGCCCGGTTCTGCTCGAAGATTTCGACCGTCCAGTCCGGGCGTCGCTTCTTGGTCAGCAGCGCCAGATACAGTCCGCCGGGCCCGCCACCGATCACCGTGATGCGCATCTCGATCTCCGCTCGCCGACGCTTGAGGTATTTTATGATTAAAGCAATTGCGGCTGGCAAGGGCGGAATCCCCCGCGATAGAACGTCGTGAACCGCAATTTGCATCGCAACCGCCGCGCTTTCGCGCTGCACAAATTTCCGACACGCACATTTACCGCACGACACCGCTTGCGCGGAGGTCCTTTATACGTAAACTAATTCGGGAAAGGCCGGAGCCGCGCAAGCGAAAGTCTCGTGTCCGGCATCGAAGACGTCACGGTTTTAAGTCCATCCGTCAATCGGAGAATGCCATGCAGCCGCTTCGCAGCCTTTCCCTCGCCCTCCTCGCCGCCGTGGCCCTGCCCGCCGCCGCCTCCGCGCAGGAGGGCACCGTCAAGATCGGCGTCGTCTCGACGCTGTCCGGCCCGGGTGCCGCGCTCGGCGAGCAGGCGCGCAACGGCTTCCTGCTGGCTGTCGAGGAGATGGGCGGCAAACTCGGCGGCCTGACCGTCGAAGTCGTCGAGGTGGACGACGAGCAGAAGCCGGACGTCGCGGCGAACCGCGCCCGCGAGCTCGTCGAACGCGAGAACGTCGACTTCGTCGTCGGCGCTATCTTCTCCAACATCCAGGCCGCGATCACCAAGCCGCTGACCGACGCGGGCGTTTTCGTCCTCTCGCCCAACGCCGGCCCCTCGACGCTGGCCGGCGCGGAGTGCAACCCGAACTTCTTCGCCGTCTCCTACCAGAACGACCAGAACCACGAGGTGCTCGGCGCCTACGCGCAGGAGGAGGGCTTTTCCCGCGTGTTCCTGCTTGCGCCGAACTATCAGGCCGGCAAGGACGGGCTCGCGGGCTTCAAGCACTCCTTCGAGGGCGAGGTCTCCAACGAGATCTACACGCCGATGGGGCAGCTCGACTTCTCGGCCGAGCTCGCGCAGATCGCCGCCGATCAGCCCGACGCCGTCTATGCCTTCATGCCCGGCGGCATGGGCGTGAACCTCGTCAAGCAGTACCGGCAGGCCGGTCTCGACGGCATTCCGTTCCTGTCCGCCTTCACCGTGGACGAGACGACCTTGCCCGCCACGCAGGATGCCGCGGTCGGCTTCCTGTCGGGTTCCGACTGGGCGCCGAACCTCGACAACGAGGCCTCCAAGGCCTTCGTCGCCGCCTACGAGGCGAAGTACGGCGTGGTGCCCGCGTCCTACGCGATGCACGCCTACGACGCCGCGCTCCTGATCGACTCCGCCATCACGGCGACGGACGGGAACCTGGCAGACAAGGACGCGCTGCGAGAAGCGCTGAAGGCGGCCGACTTCCAGTCGCTACGCGGCGACTTCGCCTTCGGCCCGAACCACTTCCCGGTGCAGGACTTCTATCTCGTCGAGGTCGCGCAGCGCGACGACGGCAAGTTCCAGACCGAGATCGTGCGCCCGATCTTCGAGGACTACGCGGACAACTACGTCTCGCAGTGCCAGATGCCCCAGTAGGCATCGTCCCTATCGAACCCTTCCGGGCAGCTCCGGCCGCCCGGCTCTCGTCAGGACCCCGCGCCACGCCTCGTGCGGCGAACGACCCTGCGCGTCTCCGGGTGTGCCCGTCCCGTCTCGGGAACGCACCCAGCGCCCGACCGGACCTTCGATGACGAACCTCTTCCTCCTCCAGTCGCTGAACGGCATCCAGTTCGGCATCCTGCTCTTCCTGGTGGCGGCCGGTCTGACGCTCGTCTTCGGCATCATGGACTTCATCAACCTCGCCCATGGCGTGCAGTACATGGTGGGCGCCTACCTCCTGGCGGCCTTCACGGCCTGGAGCGGCGACTTCTTCGTGGGGCTGGCGCTGGCCCTCCCCGCCGCCCTCGCCTTCGGCCTGCTTCTGGAGGTGCTCGTCTTCCGGCACCTCTACCAGCGCGACCATCTCGATCAGGTGCTCGCGACCTTCGGCCTGATCCTGATCCTGAACGAGGGCGTGCGGATCATCTGGGGCGCCGCCCCCATCTCGGTGCCGGTGCCGGACATCCTGTCCGGCTCCGTGCCCCTCGTCGGCAATCTGCAGTACCCGGTCTACCGCCTCGCCATCATCGCGGCGGGCCTCTTCACGGCGCTCGGCCTCTATCTCGTCGTCAACCACACCCGCGTCGGCATGCTCCTGCGGGCCGGCGCCTCCAACGGTCGGATGGTCTCGGCGCTCGGCGTCGACATCAACCGCCTCTTCATGGTCGTCTTCGGCTTCGGCGCGATGCTGGCGGGCTTCGCCGGGGCGATGATCGCGCCCATTTTGTCCGTCGATCCCGGCATGGGCGACAGCGTCCTGATCCTGACCTTCGTCGTCATCGTCATCGGCGGCATCGGCTCGATCCGGGGCGCCTTCGTCGCGGCCATCCTCGTCGGCCTCGTCGACACGCTCGGCCGCACCTTCGGGCCCATCCTCCTGCGCATGGTCATGGACGCAGGCGCCGCCTCGCAGACCGGGCGCACCCTCGCGCCGATGCTCATCTACATCCTGATGGCGGCGATCCTGTTCTTCCGGCCCTCCGGCCTCTTCCAGGCGCGGAGCTGAGCCGATGACGAACACCGCCCTCGCCACGCCCCTCGCTCCGCCGAGCGCCGGACGCCCCCTCGGCCGCGGCCGGCTCATGGCCGCCGGCGCCATCTTTGCGGTCTTCGCGGTCCTGCCCTTCCTCTTCGAAGCCCTCGGCGAGCCCTTCCTCGTGGTGCTGGCGACCCGCGTCCTGATCTTCGCGATCGCAGCCCTCTCGCTCGATCTCATCCTCGGCTACGGCGCACTCGTCTCCTTCGGCCACGCCGCCTTCGTCGGCATCGGCGCCTATGCGGTGGCGATCCTCGCCTCGCACGGCATCGAGGAGATCCTAGTCCAATTCGCGGTCGCGCTCGCCGTCTCCGGCCTCTTCGCCCTCGTCACCGGCGCGATCTCGCTTCGCACCAAGGGCGTCTACTTCATCATGATTACGCTCGCCTTCGGGCAGATGGCGTTCTTCTTCATGGTTTCGCTCTCGGCCTATGGCGGCGACGACGGCATGACGCTCGCCCGCCGCTCGGCGCTTCTCGGCACCGGCATCCTGGAAAGCCGCGTCGCGCTCTTCTACCTCGCCTTCGCCTGCCTTCTGGCGCTCTTCATCCTCGCCAACGCGCTCGTCGGCTCGCGTTTCGGGCGCGTCATCCGCGGCACGCGCGACAATGCGGTGCGCATGCAGGCCATCGGCTTCTCGCCCTTCCGCTACCAGCTCACCGCCTACGTCGTCTCCGGCATGATGGCGGCCGTCGCCGGCGTCCTCCTCGCCAACCAGGCCGAGTTCGTCTCGCCGGCCTACATGTCCTGGGGGCGCTCGGGCGAGCTCATCGCCATCGTCGCGCTCGGCGGGATCGGCACGCTCATCGGCCCGATCCTCGGCGCCGCTGCCTTCATCGCGCTGGAGGATTCGCTCGCCGCGATCAGCCACCACTGGCGCCTCGGCTTCGGCGTGCTCCTCGTCCTCGTCGTCCTCTTCACGCGCGGCGGGATCTACGGCTTTCTCGCAAGGCTCTTCGCGAGGCGCGCATGAGCGGGACCATCCTCTCCATCCGCAACCTCGCCAAGGCCTACGGGGCGCTGAAGGTCACCGACGACGTGTCGCTCGACGTGCGCGAGGGTGAACTGCACGCCATCATCGGCCCGAACGGGGCCGGCAAGACGACGCTGATCCACCAGCTTTCCGGCATGGGGCCGAGCGACAGCGGAACGGTTCTCTACGACGGCGCCGACATCACGCGTCTGTCGATGCCCGAGCGTGTACGGCGCGGCCTCGCGCGCTCCTTCCAGATCACCTCGATCCTGGCCGGCTTCTCGGCGCTGGAGAACGTCGCGCTCGCAGTGCAGGCACGCTCCGGCTCGAGCTTCCGCTTCTTCCGCCCGGCCGCCAAGGAGGCCGCTCTGAACGACGAAGCGATGGGGGCGCTCGCCGCCGTGCGGCTGGACGACCGCGCGCACCGCCTCGCGGGCAGCCTGTCGCATGGGGAGAAGCGGCAGCTGGAGCTGGCGGTGGCGCTCGCGACCCGTCCGAAACTGCTGCTTCTCGACGAGCCGCTCGCCGGAACGGGCCATGAGGAGTCCGCCCTCCTCGTCGGTCTGATGCGTTCCCTGAAGGGCCGGCACACCATCGTCCTCATCGAGCACGACATGGAGGCGGTCTTCGCGCTGGCGGACCGTGTCAGCGTTCTCGTCTACGGAAAGCTGATCGCGACGGGCACGCCGGAGGCCATCCGCGCCGACGCGGCCGTGCGCGCGGCCTATCTCGGCGAGGAGGCCGCCTGATGCTGACCGTCGAGGCTCTCGAGAGCGCCTATGGCGACAGCCGCATCCTCTTCGGCGTCGATCTGACCGTCGACGCCGGCGAGGTGGTGACGCTGCTCGGTCGCAACGGCATGGGCAAGACGACGACGATCAACTCGATCTTCGGCCTCGTGAAGCCGCGTGCCGGGCGGGTCTCGGTCGACGGAGAGGACGTGACCGGGCGCCCGCCGCATGTCGTCGCCGCCAAGGGCCTCGGCCTCGTGCCCGAGGGCCGGCAGGTCTTCCCGACGCTGAACGTGGAGGAGAACCTCGTCGCCACCGCGCGCGGCGGCACACGCGCGAAGTGGACGCTGGCGAAGATCTACGACCTCTTCCCGCGCCTGAAGGAGCGGCGCCGCAACATGGGCAACCAGCTCTCCGGCGGCGAGCAGCAGATGCTCGCCATCGGTCGCGCCCTGATGACCAATCCGCGGCTCGTCGTCCTCGACGAGGCGACGGAAGGGCTCGCGCCGCTGATCCGGCAGGAAATCTGGGCCTGCCTGACCACGCTCAAGGCCGAGGGCGAGGCGATCCTCGTCGTCGACAAGAACGTCGACGCGCTCGCGCGCTTCGCGGACCGTCATGTCGTCATCGAGAAGGGAAAGATCGTTTGGACCGGCACGACGCCGGACCTGATGGCCGCGCCGCAGATCAAGGAGCGGTTCCTCCATGTCTGAGCGCCGCCACGTCCTCGTCACCGGCGCCGCGCGGGGCATCGGCCGTGCGATCGCGTCGGCCTTCGTGGAGGCCGGCCACACCGTCACGGTGCTCGCGCGATCGCCCGAGAGCGGCGCGGCGACCGCCGAGGCGATCGGCGCGGCCGGCTTCGTCGCGGCCGACGTCTCCGACGAGACCGCCTTGCGCGCCGCCATCGAAGGCGCGGTCGCAGCGCGCGGCGCGGTCGAGATCCTCGTCAACAATGCGGGCGGCGCCGACACCGCGCCCCTGGCAAAGATGAGCCCGGCGCAGCTTCGCGCGATGATGGCGCTGAATCTGGAACCGGTGCTCGTCGGGGCGCAGGTCGTCGCGCCCGCCATGAGGGCGGCCGGCTTCGGCCGCATCGTCACCATCGCCTCCACGGCGGGCCTGAAGGGCTACGCCTATGCCGGTGCCTACAGCGCGGCCAAGCACGCGGTCGTCGGGCTCACCCGCTCGCTGGCCCTGGAGCTTGCCACCACAGGCATCACCGTCAACGCGGTCTGCCCCGGCTACACCGACACCGATCTCGTCTCCGGGTCCATCGACCGGCTGGAGACCCGCACGGGGCGCGATCGCGCGGACCTCACGGCCGAGTTCACGAAGGCGAATCCGCAGGGGCGCCTCGTCTCGCCGAAGGAGGTCGCCGACTGCGTCCTCTGGCTCGCCGGGGACGGCGCCTCGGCGATCACCGGACAGGCGATCGCGGTGGCGGGGGGCGAGATATGAGTTCGCTCGGCCTGACCGCGCACGACTTCGTCGACGCCGAATCCAAGGTGCGCGAGCGGCCGCAGGACCATGCTCTGGAGCTGCGCGTCTGGCTTCGGCTCCTGACCTGCGCCAACCTCATCGAGGCCGAGATCCGCAAGCGGCTGCGAGAACGCTTCGACACGACGCTGCCGCGCTTCGATCTCATGGCGCAGCTGGAGCGCTCGCCGGACGGGCTGCTCCTCGGCGATCTGTCGCGCCGCATGATGGTGTCCAACGGCAACGTCACCGGGCTCGTCGACCGGCTGGCGGCCGAGGGCCTGATCGAGCGCCGGGTGGTGAAGACCGACCGGCGGGCCGCGCGCGTCGTCCTGACCAAGGCCGGCCGCGCGCAGTTCCAATTGATGGCCACCGCGCACGGCGACTGGATCGGCGAACTCGTCGGCGGGCTGGATTCGAGCGAACAGGATCTCCTCTGGCGGCGCCTCGGCGACCTCAAGGCGTCCGTGCGGACCGCGGTCGCCGCCGCCAATCTGAAGAGCGCCGCGGCGCCATCCGGCCAAACGCCGGGCGAGGAAACGACATGAAGCGCCAGAACCCCATCACCGCGCCGCTGGCCGGATTCGAGCCGCAGCATTTCCTCTTCGCCGTGGAAGGCGGCGTCGCGACGATCACGCTGAACCGGCCCGAGCGCAAGAACCCGCTGACCTTCGAAAGCTATTCGGAGCTTCGCGACACCTTCCGCGCGTTGCGCTTCGATGAGACGATCCACGCCGTGATCGTGACGGGGGCGGGCGGCAACTTCTCGTCGGGCGGCGACGTCTTCGAGATCATCGAGCCGCTGACCAAGATGGGCGCGGCCGAGCTTCATGCCTTCACCGTGATGACCGGCGATCTGGTGAAGGAGATGCGCGCCTGTCCGCAGCCCGTCATCGCCGCCGTCGAGGGCATCTGCGCGGGCGCGGGCGCGATTCTGGCGATGGCCTCCGACCTGCGGATCGCCGGAGACGGCGCCAAGGTCGCCTTCCTCTTCAACCGTGTCGGTCTCGCCGGCTGCGACATGGGCGCCTGCGCGATCCTGCCCCGCCTGATCGGCCAGGGCCGGGCCTCGGAGCTTCTCTACACCGGCCGTTTCATGAAGGCCGAGGAAGGCGAGCGCTGGGGCTTCTTCAACCGCCTCGTCCCCGCCGGCGGGGCGCTCGAAGCGGCGCGCGAAACGGCGGCGTCGATCGTCGCGGGGCCGACCTTCGCCAACTCCATCACCAAGCGGATGCTGCAGATGGAATGGGCGATGGGCGTCGACGAGGCGATCGATTCCGAGGCGATCGCGCAGGCGCTCTGCATGAAGACGGGCGATTTCCGCCGCGCCTTCGAGGCCTTCGCGGCCAAACAGACCCCGATCTTCGAGGGCAATTGATGGCAGACCGCAGCTTCCTCGACTGGCCCTTCTTCGAGGACCGCCACCGCGCGCTCGCCGCCGAGATCGAGGCGTGGGCGCAAGCGAACGTGCCGGCGCTCGCCGATCATCACGACGTCGACGGCTCGTGCCGGCGCCTCGTCGCGGCGCTCGGTGAAGCGGGTTTCCTGCACCATGCCGCGCCGCAGGACGGGGTCTTCGACGTCCGCTCGCTCTGCCTCATCCGCGAGACGCTGGCGCGCTTCGACGGGCTCGCCGACTTCGCCTTCGCCATGCAGGGCCTCGGCTCCGGCTCGATGACGCTGGCGGCCTCCGACGAGATCAAGGCCCGAATCCTGCCGGGCGTGCGCGACGGATCGACCATCGCCGCCTTCGCGCTGACCGAACCGGAGGCGGGCTCGGACGTCGCGCAAATCCAGACGACGGCCACGCCCGTCGGCGACGACACGGTCCGCCTCGACGGCGAGAAGACCTGGATCTCCAACGGCGGCATCGCCGATCATTACGTCGTCTTCGCCCGCTCGGGCGAGGCGCCCGGCGCGCGCGGCCTCTCCGCCTATTCGGTGCCGGCCGACACGCCGGGCCTGACGATCGCCGAGCGGCTGGAAACGGTCGCCCCGCATCCCCTCGCGCGGCTTCGCTTCGAGAATTGCCGCATCCCCGCGGCCAACCGGATCGGCGGAGCCGGCGCCGGCTTCAAGACCGCGATGGCGACGCTCGACGTCTTCCGCTCCACGGTCGGCGCGGCCGCGCTCGGCTTCGCCCGCCGCGCGCTCGACGCGACGCTGGAGCGCGCGCGCAGTCGCAATCTCTTCGGCGGGCCGCTCGCCGACCTGCCGCTGGCCCAGACCGCCATCGCCGAGATGGCGACCGAGATCGACGCTTCCGCCCTCATGGTCTACCGCGCGGCCTGGACGCGCGACACGGGCGCCGCCCGCATCACCCGCGAGGCGGCGATGGCCAAGATGGTCGCGACCGAGGCGGCGCAGGGCGTCATCGACCGCGCCGTGCAGCTCCATGGCGGCGAAGGCGTGCGCGCCGGATCGGTGCCCGAGACGCTCTATCGCGAGATCCGGGCGCTTCGCATCTACGAGGGGGCGACCGAGGTCCAGAAGCTCGTCATCGCCCGCCAAGTCCTGTCCGCTTGAGGAACAGCGCCATGCCCGGCACCGGCCATCGCGACACCTTCGTCATAGAGAATCTGCCGCCTGCAGGAGCCCTGCCCGACATCATCAATCTCGACGCGCTCGGCTATCCGGAGACGCTGAACGCGACCGCGGAGCTGGTCGACCGCCACGTCGCGGAAGGCCGGGGGAACCGCATCGCGATCCGCGCCCCGGGGGGCGTATCGTGGACCTACGCCGATCTGGCGGCCCGCATCGACGCCTACGCCAACGTCCTGACCGAAAAACTCGGATTCGAGCCCGGCAATCGGGTGCTCCTGCGCTCGGCGAACAATCCGGTGAAGGTCGCGCTGTATCTGGCGGTCATCAAGGCCGGCGGCGTGGTCGTGGCGACCATGCCGCTCCTGCGCGCTAAGGAGCTTGCCGCGATCGTCGAAAAGGCCCGGGTGGCGCTCGCCTTCTGCGACGCGAGCCTCGTCGAGGAGATGGAGGCCACGCGCCCGCTGGCACCGCGCCTGTCGCGGATCGTGACGTGGCAGGGCGTCGACGGCGGCGAACTCGCCGATTTCGCGCGGGACGCCGGACGCCCTTTCAAACCCTGCCCGACACGCGCCGACGACCCTTGCCTCCTCGGCTTCACCTCTGGCACGACGGGCGTGCCCAAGGCGACCATCCACACCCACCGCGACCTTCTCGTCATCTGCGACTGCTATTCCCGGCACATCCTGCGACCCTCGCCCGACGACGTCTTCATCGGCTCGCCGCCTCTCGCCTTCACCTTCGGGCTGGGCGGGCTCGTCCTGTTTCCGTTCCGCGTCGGCGCGCAGACGGTGCTGATCGAGAAGGCCTCGCCGCCGGATCTGGCGCGCGCGATCGACGAGTTCGGCGCGACGATCTGCTTCACGGCGCCGACCGCCTACCGCGCCATCCTCGGCAAACGCGATGACTACGATCTCTCCTCCCTGCGCAAATGCGTCTCGGCCGGCGAGACGCTGCCGCTGCCGACCTTCCAGGCCTGGGAGGCGGCGACCGGGCTGCGCCTGCTCGACGGGATCGGCGCGACCGAGATGCTCCACATCTTCATCGCCGCTCCCGAAGAGGCGATCCGCCCCGGCGCGACGGGCAGGCCCGTGCCGGGATACGAAGCGGCGATCCTCGACGACGAGGGCGGTTTCGCGCCCGACGGAGTGGTCGGGCGGCTGGCCGTGAAGGGGCCGATCGGCTGCCGCTACCTCGCCGACGAGCGCCAGTCCGTCTACGTGCGGAACGGCTGGAACGTCACCGGCGACGCCTACCTGCGCGACTCCGACGGCTACTACTGGTTCCAGGCCCGCGCCGACGACATGATCATCTCCGGCGGCTACAACATCGCCGGGCCGGAGGTGGAGGCGAGCCTCCTCGCCCATCCGGCCGTCGCCGAATGCGGCGTCGTCGGTGCGCCCTGCCCCGAGCGCGGCATGACCGTGAAGGCCTATGTCGTCCTGCGGCCCGGCGAGACGGCGGGGCCGGAGCTCGCCAAGGCGCTGCAGGACCACGTGAAGGGCGACCTCGCGCCCTACAAGTATCCCAGAGCCGTCGAGTTCGTGACGGCTCTGCCCAAGACGGAATCCGGCAAGCTCCAGCGCTTTGCGCTGCGCCAGCGCGCCGCGGCCGACAGCGCCGAGGTGGACACATGAGTGCGGTGGGGAAGCGCGATCGGGAACCGGGCGCGGAGAGCGGCCTGACGGCGCTGCAGCCGCCCGGCTGGAAACAGCCGCGCGGCTACTCGAACGGCATGATGGGTCGCGGAACGGTTCTTCTCACCGGCGGCGTGATCGGCTGGGACGAAGAGGAGCGCCTCGCGACAGGCTTCGTGCCGCAGGTCGAACAGGTGCTGCGCAACATCGTCGCGATCCTGGCGCAAGGCGGCGCCGGCCCCGAGCACATCGCACGGCTCACCTGGTACGTGACCGACGTTCCCGCCTATCGGTCGAGCCTGAAGGAGATCGGCGCCGCCTACCGCGCGGTCATGGGTCGCAATTTTCCCGCGATGGCCTTGATCGGCGTCAAGGAACTGGTCGAGCCGGACGCGATGGTGGAGATCGAGGCGACCGCGATCCTCCCCGATCGCGATCCCGCCTAGGCGCGGAAGAGCTCGATCGGGAGCGTTACGGTCGGCTTCCAAAGCCCGGCCGCAACCGCCATGATCGTGGAATCGAGGGCGCGGTCGCGGGTGGAGCGACGCGCCGGCTTGGGAGGAGCCTTCATGACACACGCCATCTGCGATCCGTCGCGCCGGATCGCCGGAAACCTCGCCGCAATGATCGCGGGCGGCTCGGCCCTCGTTCTCGGCGCCGTCGCGCCGTCGTCCTCCGCGATGGCGCAGGATGCGTGGCCCGAGCGGACCGTTACCCTCGTCGTTCCGTTCAATGCCGGCGGCACGAGCGACATCCTGGCGCGGATCGTCGCGCAGGGTCTTTCGGCCGAACTCGGACACAACGTCATCGTCGAGAACCAGCCCGGTGCGGGCGGCGGCGTCGGCACGTCCGCGGCGGCGCGGGCGGAGCCGGACGGCTACACGCTCCTGCTCGGCACCGTCGGCACCCATTCGATCAACCAGAACCTCTATCCGACGCTCGGCTACGATCCGGTGGCGGATTTCACGCCGGTGACCCCCGTCGCGGTGCTCCCGAACGTGCTCGTGGCGCACCCGGACGAGCCGTACGACACGCTGGCGGAACTGGTCGAGTTCGCGCGCGAGCGGCCCGGCGAGATCCTCTTCGCCTCCTCCGGCGCGGGCACCTCGATCCACCTCTCGGGCGAGATGTTCCGCGTGATCGCGCAGGTGGAGATGGAGCACGTGCCCTATACGGGCAGCGGCCCGGCGGTGGCCGCGCTTCTCGGCCACGAAACGAGCATCATGTTCGACAATCTGCCCTCCTCGATCCAGCACGTGCGGTCAGGCGCGCTGAAGGCGCTCGCCGTCACCACAGCCGAGCGGACGGAGGCCCTGCCCGACGTGCCGACGATCGCCGAAAGCGGCTTTCCGGACTACGAGGCGACCTCCTGGTTCGGACTGTTCGCACCCGCCGGCACGCCCGAGCCAGTGATCGAGCGCCTGCATTCGGCGACGGTCGAGCTGCTGTCTCGCGATGACGTGCGCGAGCAACTCGCGCTCCAAGGCGCAACCGCGCGCACCGATACCCCGGAGGGTTTCGCCGCCTTCATCGAAGCCGAGACCGCCAAATGGGCGGCCATCATCGAGAGTGCGAATGTCCGGATGGAATGAGCGCCCGTCCCGCGGAGACGGATCGGAGGAGACCGCGCGGACCGTCCTCGTGACGGGCGGCGCGCGCGGCATCGGCGCCTCGATCTGCCGGCGGCTGCGGGCCGAGGGATGGCGCGTCGCGGCGCTCGACCGCATCGAGCCCGAGCACGACGCGATCGACATCTTTCACCGCGTAGATGTCGCCGATCCCGCCGCGCTGGATGCGGTCCTGCGGCGGGTCGTGGCGGAGGCGACGCCGCTCGCCCTAGTCAACAATGTCGGCATCGTGCGCCCGGCCCCGATCGAGACCGTGAGCCTCGACGACCTTCAGGACGTCATGGCGGTGAACGTGCGCACCGCCATGATCTGCACCAAGGCGCTCCTGCCCACGATGAAGCGCGAGGGCCACGGGCGGATCGTCAACATTTCGAGCCGAGCCGCGCTCGGCAAGGAACTGCGCACGGCCTATGCCGCGAGCAAGGCCGCGCTGCACGGACTGACGAAGACCTGGGCGCTCGAGCTCGCCCGGCACGGCATCACGGTGAACGCCGTCGCGCCCGGGACGATCGCCACGGACGAGTTCGACCGCAACAACCCGCCGGACGACCCGCGCACGCGGGCGATCGTCTCGGCGATCCCGGCCGGGCGGGTCGGCACGCCGGACGACATCGCGCAGGCGACCGCCTTCTTCCTCGACGAGCGCTCGTCCTTCGTGAACGGCCAGATCCTCTACGTCTGCGGCGGCCTGACGGTCGGTCTCGCGTCCTGACGGGCCTTCAGCCCTCCACCGGCCCCGGACGAAGCCGTCAGGCGGCGGACGTCTCCAGCCGGTCGAGGTCGGCAAAGCGCCGCCCCTCGGCGACGAGGCGCTTCAGGAGCGGCGCGGGGCTCCAGAAGAAGGGGTCCTCTTCGGCGAAGCGCTCGATGTCGGCGAGAATCCTGGAAAGCCCGACCGCGTCGGCATGGTGCATCGGCCCGCCGCGCCAGCGCGGGAAGCCGTAGCCGGTGAGGAGCACGACATCGACGTCGAGCGGGCGGCGGGCAATGCCCTCCTCCAGGATCTTCGACGCCTCGTTCACCATGGCGGCCCGCGCGCGCGCGGCGTTGTCATCGGCGCCGAAGGCGCGCGGCGTGGTGCCGTTCTCGTTCCGCACGGTGCCGACGATCGCCTCGACCTCCGGATCCGGTCTCCGTGCACCACCCTCGTAGAGATAGTAGCCCCGTCCGGTCTTGCGGCCGTTGCGGCCCATCTCGGTCAGGCGGTCGGCGAAGAGCGGCTGGCGGTCGCGCGGGTCCCGGCTCGCGTCCTTGCGGC
>JAEZXX010000027.1 GCA_023419535.1 Pseudomonadota bacterium
GCGCAACCGGTCGGAGGTCCGCATCAGCGTCGAGGGCGAACTGGCCGAACTCACGCGGCTGGAGCGCTCCCTGGAGACGCGGTTCGGGCTGGAACAGGCGATCGTGGTCCCCGCCCCGTCCGCCGGCGGCGACCCGGCCACGGTCATCAGCGCGGCGATCGGCGCCCATCTCTCGCAGGTCGTTCAGGACGGCATGTCCGTCGGGCTCGGCTGGGGTCGCACGCTCCAGGCGAGCCTGCCCTTCGTCGAGCCGCGGCCGCTGAACGATCTGAAGGTGGTGTCGCTCCTCGGCGGAATCTCGCAGGCGCACCGCTTCAACCCGGCCGAATTCGTCTGGCGCTTCGCCCAGCTCTTCGACGGCGACGCCTTCCTTCTCGCCGCGCCCGCGATCGTGGACAGCCGCGAGACCAAGACGGCCCTCGTCGAGCGCTGCGGCCTCGACGCGGTCCTGTCCCTCGCCGAGACGCTCGACCTCGTCGTCCTCAGCGTCGGCGGCATCACGGCGCGGGCGACGACGTTCAGAACCGGCTATATTCCCGAGAGCGTCCGCAGCTCGCTCCAGGAGGCCGGGGCCGTGGGCGACCTTCTCTTCCACTTCCTCGACAGACGCGGCGAACTGGTCGATCATCCGGTCAACTCGCTGGTCGTCTCGGCCGAGATGGACGCCATCCGCAGGACGCCGAAGCGGATCATGGCGTCCGGCGGCCCCGACAAGATCGACATTCTGCGCGCGTCGATCGCGTTCGTGCGCCCCACGTCGCTCGTCACGGACGAGGCCAGCGCGCGCGCTCTCCTGGAAACGCCGCCGGACGGCTGAGCGCCCGGCATGTCGTGAACACGTTGACAGTTCCGGAAGCAAATGTTCAGATCGCGGTCGGAGGATCAGGGAGGCGCTGATGTGGAGTTGGCAGACGGTGCTGGCGCTTCTCGCCTTCGCCTGGTTCCTGCAATGCATCGGCACGCTCGTACAGATCCGGCGCTACCGTGCCGCGTTCCGTGAGCTGTCCAGCGGCTGGTCCGACGGCTGGATGGGTGTCGGCAAGGGCAGCAGCGTGTTTAGGGGCGGCGCGGTCGTCATGATCGTCGTCGCGCCCGACGAGACGGTGCGCCGGGCGGTCGTCCTCAAGGGACGGACCGTCTTCGCCAAGGCGGAGCGGATCGCGCGGCTGGAGGGCCGCCGAATCGCATCCGTCCGGCAGGAGGCATCGGCCGATCCGAAGAACCCGGTGAGCGCCGGCATCCTCGGCGCGCTGGACCAGATCGCCGGAGCGCGCGCCGGACGCGGCGCGGCGACGGGGGCAGACGGGCTCGCGTCCGCGCGCGCCTGAATTTCCGGCTCGGCCGGCATTTCAGCAGTCTTCGACATCGAAACGCCCCCGTAGGGGCAGTGGCCGGGAGGGGCCCATGATGCTGACACTGATGATGGCGCAGGGGGCATCGGACCTCGCCGCCCACGGCGCGGCCTACGCGCACATGCTCGCCGATCCGGCGGCGGGCGGAGCCCTGGCCGATCTATCCGGCACCCACGGCCCGATCGCGGACGCGGCGAACCACGGCGCGACGCTGCTCGCGCAGGCGGCCGATCCCGGCGCGGCCGGGACGGCGGCGGCCACCGCTCCGGTGCCCGACGGAGGGCCGATCTCGGCGGAGGAATACGCACGTCGCGTGCAGGAGCTGTCGGCCAGCGGCACCCAGGAAGAGCAGCTCGGCTGGCTCGCGACCATCGGTCGCCACTTCATCGGCGTCTTCCAGCAGGGCGGACAGGTCTTCCTCGGCTTCGTAACGGGCATCATCCCGACGCTCGTTGTGCTGATGACCGCATTCTACGCGCTGACCGGCATGATCGGCGAGGAGCGCGTCCACGGCCTCGCGCAGAAGGCCGGGCGCTATGCCCTCACGCGCTACACGGTCCTGCCCGTCCTTTCGATGTTCTTCCTGACCAACCCGATGGCCTACACCTTCGGCACGTTCCTGGAGGAGAAGCACAAGCCGGCCTTCTACGATTCGGCCGTCTCCTTCTGCCACCCGATCCTCGGGCTCTTCCCGCACGCGAACGCCGGCGAGTACTTCGTCTGGGGCGGCGTCCTCGTCGCGCTTCTGGAGCTGGAACGTCAGGGCGTGATCCCGAGCGGCTACCATATCGAGCTCGCGATCTACTACTTCCTCGTCGGGGTCGTCGTGATCCTCATCCGCGGCATCGTCACAGAGCGCGTCACGCGGTTCCTCGCGAACCGCGAAGGCGTGACGCTGTAGACCGGGCGGGGAGGACGACACCATGGACAAGACCTTCAAGGCCGTGCGCGTCTCGCCCGGCAGGGGCGGCTGGGGCGGCCCGCTGACGATCCAGCCGACGGCCGAGCGCGACAAGATCGTCGCCGTCACGGGCGGCGGCATTCCCGCGGTCGCGCAGCGGCTCGCGGAGCTGACCGGCGCGACCGTCGTCGACGGCTTCAAGAACCCGCCGCTCGAAAGCGAGATGGCGGCCGTCGTCATCGACTGCGGGGGCACCGCACGCTGCGGCGTCTACGCCCGCAAGCGCATCCCGACGGTCAACATCATGCCGGTCGGCCAGAGCGGGCCGCTCGCGCAGTTCATCACCGAGGACATCTACGTCTCGGGCGTGACGGTCGAGGACATGGCGCCGGCGGACGGCGCCGCGCCGGCCGCGTCCGGCCAGGCCGCGGCCTCGCCCGCCGCGATGGGGAACCCGGCCGCCGCGCCGAGATCCTTCTCGACTCCGGCGGAGGCGGCCGCAGCCCTCGGGTCGGGTCCGGCCCCGGCCTCCAAGGGCGGCCTGATCGGCGCCATCACCAGCGTCGGTCGCGTCATGGGGCGCGCGGTCGGCATCTTCTTCAACGCCGGGCGGCGCACCATCGACATGGTGATCCGCAACGTGCTGCCGTTCATGGCCTTCGTGACCATGCTCATCGGCATCATCCTCTACACCGGCATCGGCGATCTGCTCGCCGCGCCGATGGGCCCTCTCGCCAACAACATTTTCGGCCTTCTCGTCCTCTCGGCCATCTGCGCCCTGCCCTTCCTGTCGCCGATCCTCGGCCCGGGCGCGGTCATCGCGCAGGTGATCGGCGTCGCGATCATCGGGCCGCAGATCGCCAACGGGACGATCTCGCCCGCCATGGCCCTGCCGGCGCTCTTCGCCTACAACGCGCAGGTCGGCTGCGACTTCGTGCCCGTGGGCCTGGCGCTCGGCGAGGCCAAGCCGAAGACGATCGAGATCGGGGTGCCGGCTGTGCTGATCAGCCGCCAGATCACCGGCCCGATCGCCGTGCTCATTGCCTGGGGCGCGAGCTTCCTCCTCTAGCAACCGAGCTGCGGGCCGCGCCCGACGCCGCCGCCCGCACCGATCCGTCGAGGTATCCCATGACCCTTCATCTGCGCACGACCGTGACCGCCGTCGGACCCGACGTGCCGGACCTCCTGGACGGCGGCGTCCTCATCCTCTTCGCCGACGGCGCCCCGCCGGAACTGGCCGAGGTCGCCGTTCTCCATGCGGTCGCGGACGGGCCGAGCGAAGCTGCACCCCTGCCCGGCACCCCGATCCGCATCGGCGGCCTCGAGGCGCAGCTCACCGGGATCGGCGACGCGGCCTGGGCCAAGGTGCGCGACATCGGCCACGTCGTCGTCAACTTCAACGGCGCCAGCGCGCCGGACCGCCTCGGCGAACTGACCGCCAGCGAGGTCGACGGCGATGCCCTCAAGGCCGCCCTCGTGCCCGGCGCAGAGATCGTCATCGGCGGCTGAACCCGCCGCCCTCCGTCCAGCGGAACGAAGTCCCATGATCGAGCGATCCGTCCTCGTGCGCGTCCACGAAGGACTGCACGCGCGCCCCGCCACGCAGTTCGTCAAGCTCGCCAAGAGCTTCACGAGCGAGATCGAAATCCGCTGCAACGGTCGAGGCGCGAACGCCAAGAGCGCGGTGAAGCTCATGCTTTTGGGCGTCAAGGAGAACGACGAGGCGACGCTCTGCTGCGACGGCGAGGACGCCGGAGAGGCGATCTCCGCGCTCGCGACCTTCCTCCAGACCCCCCACGCCGGTTCGGCCGATCCCGATGCCGCGGTAGCGCAGGCGCCGGCGTCCCAGACTTCCGCGGCGCCGATCGAGCGACCGGACCCGGGCGCCTCCCGCGGCGTGCCCGCGAGCGAGGGCACCGCGATCGGCCCGGCCTTCGCCTTCTTCCCCGCGGCCCTGTCGGTCGAGGCGCGGACCATCGCCGATGCGGACATCGCGGCCGAGCAAGCGCGCTACCGCACCGCCCTTGCCGCCGCCACCGCCTCGTTCCGGCAGGCGAAGCAGCGGCCGGACCTCAAGCGCGACGATGCGGCCATCATCGACGCCCTCGTCGACGTGGCGGAGGACACCGACTTCGTCGCCTCGGTCGAGGCCGCGATCGAGCAGCGGCAGGACGCGGCCGCCGCCGTCCTGCAGGCGGGACGCGGGATTGCGGCGAGCTTCGAGGCGCTCGCCGACCCCTATCTTCGCGCACGCGCCGAGGACGTGCGCTCGGTCACCCGCGCGGTCGTGCTCCAGCTTCTCGGCCATCGCGACGCGACGCTGGCGGACATGCCGAAAGGCTCGGTGATCGTCGCCGACGAGATCGCCGCGCTGGATCTGGCGAAGGCGAACCTGAAGGACATCGCCGGAATCGTCTGCCGCAAGGGCGCGGCGACGAGCCATGTCGCGATCATGGCACGGGCGCACGGCATTCCCGCCGTCCTCGGCGCGCCTCAGGACGAGGCGAGCCTGAAATCCGCCCGCACGGTCGCGCTCGACGGATCGACCGGCGAGATCGTGCTCGACCCCGCCGCGGTCGACGCCGATCGCTTCCGCGCCGCGATCGAGCGGGAAGCGGTGGCCCGGCGCGGCCTGGAGGCCTACCGCGACGTCGAGCCGCGGACGCGCGACGGACGACGGATCGAGATCGCCGCCAATCTCGGATCGCTCGCCGAGATCGACAGCGCGCTCGCGGCCGGTGCGATGGGCGTCGGACTGTTCCGCACCGAATTTCTCTTCATGGAGCGCCGGACCCTGCCCGGCGAGGAGGAGCAGGCCGAGACCTACCGCCGGCTGGCGGACGCCTTCGCGCCGCATCCCGTCGTCATCCGCACGCTCGACATCGGCGGCGACAAGCCGGTCGCGGGGATCGAGTTCGACCACGAGGACAACCCGTTCCTCGGCTGGCGCGGCGTCCGCATGTGCCTGGAACGGCCGGACGTCTTCAAGCCGCAGCTGCGCGCGCTCCTGCGCGCCAGCGTCGCCGGCAATGTCCGGATCCTCCTGCCGATGATCGCGGATGTCGAGGAGGTTCGGGCCGTGCGCGCGCTTCTCGCCGAATGCGCCGCGGAGCTCGACGCGTCCGGCCATGCGCACGGCCCGTTCGAACTCGGCGTCATGGTCGAGACGCCGGCGGCGGTGTTCCTGGCCGCGGAGATCGCCCGCGAGGTCGATTTCTTCTCCGTCGGCACCAACGACCTGACGCAATACGTCATGGCGGCCGACCGCCTGAACCCGCGCGTGGCCAAGCTGAACCGGGCCGAGCATCCGGCGGTTCTGGCCGCCATCCGCATGGCGGCCGCGGCCGCGCGCGAGGCCGGCATCTGGATCGGCGTCTGCGGCGAGGCGGCGGCGCGGCCCGACCTCATCCCCTTCTTCGTCGAGAACGGCGTGAGCGAGCTGTCGATGAGCCCGGCTTCGATCCCGCGGGCCAAGAAGTGCGTGACGGAAATCTAAAAGCGGGCGGTCAGCCGTCGATCCGGGCGGCGATCTCGTCGTAGGTGCGGGCGACGAAGTCCGCTCCGGCGGCCCGAAGGGCATCGCCGGTGTTCGCCAGCAGATGCGCGCCGCCGAGAAAGCCGTAGGCGGCCATGCCGGCGGCCTTCGCCCCCTGGATGCCGAAGCGCGAATCCTCGATGACGAGGCAGCGCGAGGGCGAAACGTCCATCGTGCGGGCCGCGTGGAGCACGAGGTCCGGCTCGGGCTTCCCGCGCTTCACGTCGTGGGACGAGAAGATCGCACCGTCCTCGAAGAACCGGTCGAGCCCGGTGACCTTCAGGCTGTGGCGGATGCGCTCGTGGTCGGAGGACGAGGCGACGCAGCGCGGAATCGGCGAGGCTTCCAGGAAATCGACGACGCCAGGAACCGGCGCGAGTTCTGCGGTGAAGAGCGCCTTCGTCTCCGTCCAGAAGTTCGGATGGTACTCGTTGGCGAGTGCGCGTCCCGTGCGCTTCTCGATCTGGCCGAGGATGTCGGCGAACTTCATGCCGACGACCGCGTCCACCATCTCGGTGGTCACCTCGATGCCCGCCTGCCGATAGACCGACTGCATGGCGCGGCGCGCGAGGACTTCGGAATCGACGAGCACCCCGTCGCAGTCGAAGACGATGAGATCGAAGCGCGCCATTCCGGTCCGGTCTATCTGGTCAATTCCCGCAGAAGCTTCGCGACTTCGGCGCGCCGCTCGATCTGGGGCATATGGCCCGTCCCCGCGAAGACATGCAAGGCGACGCCGCCGGGCAGGCCGGTGAAGTGCCGGACCGGGACCACCCGGTCCTCGGCGCCGGCGACGACCTTCACCGGCATCGGGAGATCGGCGAGGCCGGAGCGAACCTCGAAATGCTGCGTACCGTTCGAGAAGAGCGAGGAGACGAGCCGGCTCTGGGCTTCGGAGTGGCGGCCGTCGGCGCGCCCGCGCGCGGTCGCTCGCACGAAGCCGTCCGAGATCGCCGCGGGATCGAAGACGAGATGGCGAAGCCAGGCGCGGATCGGGGCGTCCTCGGTCGCGCGCGCGAACCCCTCCGCAAAGCCGGTGTCGATGTCCGGCCCCAGGCCCGCGGGCGCGATCAGCATCAGCGAGCGCACGTCGGTCGACGTCCCGGCCGCGAGCGCCGCCGCCACCGCGCCGCCGAGCGAATGTCCGACGAGATGGCAGGCGGACAGGCCTTCGCCGAGGATCGTCCGCTCCACCATCGAGACGATGGCTTCGAAGCCGGCCGCCTCGCGATCGACCGACGCGCCGTGGCCCGGCAGGTCGATGCCGAGAACCGGCCGCTCGTCGGGAAGTTCGGCGAGCCAGGGGCGCCAGCTCGCGCTTTCCGACCCGAACCCGTGCAGCAGGACGAGCGGGATCCCCTCTCCCGTCCGCAGCCGAAGGACCGCGAGCGGGCCGCCGGAGCGGCGCGGAGGGGCTACCTGATCCTCGACCCCGGCGCGTTCGACGTCGGCGCGGTCGATGCGCCCGCCGGGACCGGTGCCTTGAACGGCGGCAAGGTCCAGCCCGCGTTCGCGGGCGAGCCGACGCGCGAGCGGGGTCGCCTTCACGCTCCGCCGGCCGTTCCCGGTTCCTTCGCCGGCAGACCGCGGTTCGGTTCGAATCTCGGGCTGCGCGCTTGGACCATCGACCGACGCGCATTCGCCGGCCCGAGCCGGTCCCGCTGCCACTTCGGCCGGTGCCGGATCGGAGCCTGAATAGGCTTCGCCCTCGGCGTAGATCCAGGCGACGGCGGCGCCGACGTCGATGTCGACGCCTTCCCGGCCCGTCACGTCGCGCAGCGTGCCAGAGGCCGGCGCGTCGACCTCCATCGCCGCCTTGTCCGTCTCGATCTCGAAGAGCGGCTCGCCTTTGACCACGACGTCGCCGTCGTTGGCGAACCAGCGGGAAATCTTTCCGGTCGCCATGTCCATGTCGACCTTGGGCAGGATCACCTCGGTCGGCACGGCTAGCGCTCCCGGCGGGCCAGCGCCCGCACGGCCTCCACGATGTCCGGCACCTGCGGAACGACGGCCTTTTCCAGCTCCGGATTGTAGGGAATCGGGGATTCGGCGCCGCCCAGGCGCAGGATCGGCGCGTCGAGATAATCGAAGGCCTCCGATTCGGCGATCATCGCCGACACCTCGGCCCCGACGCCCAGCGTCTTCACGCCCTCGTACACGCAGACGAGCCGGCCCGTCTTCATGACGCTCGCGACGATGGTCTCGCGGTCCATCGGGCGCACGGTGCGAAGGTCCACGATTTCGACGTCGATGCCGTCCTGCGCGAGCGTCTGGGCGGCAGCGAGCGCCTTGTGGACCATGATCGCCGAGGCGACGACCGTCACGTCCCGCCCCTTTCGCGCGACATGCGCCTTGCCGATCGGTACGGTGTAGCGGCCTTCCGGCACCGGGCCCTTGGTCTTGTAGAGAAGCTTGTGCTCGAAGATCATCACGGGATCGGGGTCGTCGATCGCAGCGAGCAGCATGCCCTTGGCATCGTGGGGCGTCGACGGCTGGAGAACCTTCAGGCCGGGCACGTGGCCGAGCCACGCCTCCAGGCTCTGCGAGTGCTGGGCCGCCGCGCCCGTGCCCGAGCCCGCCGGAAAGCGCATGACGAGCGGCACCGAGACGTGGCCGCCGAGCATGAAGCGGAGCTTGGCCGCCTGGTTGACGATCTGCTCCATGGCGAGCGTGGCGAAGTCGGAGAACTGGAACTCATAGATCGGCTTCATGCCCGTCAGCGCCGCGCCGACGGCGACGCCCGCCCCGCCGAGCTCGGCGATCGGCGTGTCGATGACCCGGTCCGCGCCGAAGCGGTGGACGAGGTCGCCCGTCACCTGGAAGGCCCCGCCGTATACGCCGATGTCCTCGCCCATGATGAAGACGCGCTCGTCCTCCTCCATGGCGATGGCGATCGCCTCCTGGATAGCCTGCGCGTAGGACAGCTCGCGGGTCGCATCCGCGTCGAGAATCGTCTGGCTCACTTCGGACAATTCCTCCCGGCCGGCCGTCAGGCGGCGGCGTAGACGTAGCGGGTCGCGTCGCTCACGGTTGGCGACGGCGAAGCCTTGGCGAACTCGATGCCCTCAGCGATCTCGCTTTCCACGCCCGTGCGAAGGTCCGCGAGTTCGCCGTCCGAGACGATCCCGTAGGCGAGGAGCTCGGCTTCGAACCGGCCGATCGGATCCTTCGAGATCCAGTCGTCGATCTCCTCCTTGGTGCGGTAGCGGTTGCGATCGCTCTTGGAATGGCCGCGATGGCGGTAGGTCAGACATTCGACGAGGCTCGGCCCCTCGCCCGCGCGCGCCCGTCCGATCGCGGCGACCGAGGCCTCGGCGACGTCGGACAGCGAATTGCCGTCGACCGTCACGCCCGGCATGGAATAGGCCGCCGCACGCTCGGCGATGTTCCGGACGGCGGTGGACCGCTCGGTCGAGACCGACATGCCGTACTTGTTGTTCTCGCACACGAAGACGACCGGCAGCTTCCAGATCGAAGCCATGTTCAGCGCCTCGTGGAAGGCGCCCTCGTTGTTCGCGCCGTCACCGAAGAAGGAGACGACGACGTCGCGCCGCTTCTGCATCTTCATCGAGAGCGCCGCGCCGACCGCGATCGGCAGGCCGCCGCCGACGATGCCGTTGGCGCCGAGATTGCCCTTGGTCACGTCCGCGATGTGCATCGAGCCGCCGCGGCCGCGGCAGTAGCCCGTCTCCTTGCCGAAGAACTCCGCGAACATTTTACCCACCTCGGCCCCCTTGGCGATGCAGTGGCCGTGGCCACGATGGGTGGAGGTGATCTGGTCGGCGTCCGTCAGTGGAAGGCAGATGCCGACCGCCGAGGCCTCTTGGCCGATCGACAGATGCATCGTGCCGTGGATCAGCCCGCGCATGTAGCTCTCCTCGGCGCCCTCCTCGAAGCGGCGGATGAGATACATCTGGCGAAGCGCGCCCTTCAGGACGTCCGGCGCAAAATGACGCAGGGCGAAGGGGCGGTTGTCGCCCGCGCGGACAGCGTCCGCCGCATGGCGTGCGCCTGCCGGGACCGCGGAGCCGAGGTCGGACATCTGGAGGGGCCCTTCCCTGTCACGCCGCCGCATTCGCGGCGAAGCGGCCGTCGGACTGGTCGAGGCGCCGGCGGATCTGGGTGATGACGAGACCGTCGTCCGGCTCGCAATTGGCGTAGGTCAGCTTCTCGCCGGCCCTGATCGGCTTGATCACGCGGGCGCGTTCGGCGAGCCCCAGCGGCAGGGCGCCTTCATCCCGCGCGCCGTCCCACGTCATGGCGAAGCCGCGATAGTCGTACTCCCCGATCTTGCCGAGCGTGTCGCCCGGGTTCAGGTCGCGCTTGGCGAGCGTCACGCATTCGGCGACCGGCCGCTCGGCCGGCTGCATGTCCGGCGCCCCCTTCACAACCGCGCGCACCGCCGAGAGCGGCACCTCCAAAGAGGTCAGATGGTAGGGGCGCAGCAGCGTGTAGTTCGGCCCGGGCCCCATCTTGAGGTCGCTCATGCGCTCCAGCACGCGGCCGTGCCTCGGCTTCACGACGCAGAAGACGCCGGGCGCGACGCCCTTGCCGATGGAGTAGTCCACCCGGCCCGGCCCCAACAGGACGCCGCCGTCCTGTCTCGTGCACAGCACCGAGGCCAGTTCGTCGCGGGTGGCTGCGGGTCCGTGCATGCCCGGCACGTCGGGAACGAGACCGGTCGCGTTGGCGACGGCCACCATCTCGATCATCGTCTTGGAGCCGTCGACGAACTCCACCAGCATGCGCGCGTTCATGTTTCGACGAAGGGCTTCCTCCTCGTAGGCGTCCGGCGTCGCGTCGAACTTCAGCGGATTGTTCTTGCCCTTGCCGGCACAGACGATGTCGAACCCGAGCGACTGGGCGAAGCCCACGATCTCGATCGTCGCCGCCGGCTCGTCGCCCGCTGCGCCTGTGTAGACGACGCCGGCCCTGGCGGCCTCCTCGCGCAAGTAGCGGCCGATGGTGATGTCGGCCTCCACGTTCAGCATCACGACGTGCTTGCCGTTCCGGAAGGCCTCAAGCGCGATCAGCGTGCCGACGTTCGGATTGCCCGTCGCGTCGATGATCACGTCGATGCGTCCGGACGCGCAGAGCGCCTCGTAGTCCTCTGTCAGCGCCACCTTGCCGTCGTCGATGGCGGCATCGATCCCGTTCGCGTCGCTCACGGCGACGAACTCGCTGCCGGCCATCCGCAGGGCAGCCCTGGCGCCCTCGACGTTGAGTTCCGACAGGGCGCCGAGCCGCACGCCCGGCATCAGCGTCAACTGGACCACCATGTCCGTGCCCATCTGACCGGATCCGGCCAGACCCACGGTCACGGGTCCGTGGCGCTCGGCATGCGCCTGCAGCTCCGCGGCCAGCCCCACCTTCAACACACTCATCGAAACGTCTCCCTTGACCGTGGAGACGATACATTTGTCTTTTCACGACGACAAGAGTTCATCTTCTGTCGGGTGATGCACGATCGGTCACGGCGCTTCCATCGCACGGAGCGAGGTGGTGATTGCGGGACGATCGGAGACGTATAATCTCGGTGCCGCGTCGCGGGAGGACGCGGAGATCAGACGATCTCCAGGCGCGGCAGAGGGAGGGTTGATTGCAGACATCGTTGCGAACGAGCGACGGGGCTGAGATCGTCTACACGGTCGAGGGCGAAGGACCGGCGCTGGTCCTGCTTCATGGCTGGTCGCAGTCGGCGGCCATGTTCCGGCATCAGATCGAGGCCTTCTCGCGAACCCACCGGGTGCTGGCGCCCGATTTCCGCGGTCATGGCGCGTCGCCCAGGGCAGCGGGCGGATACCGGATCCATCGCTTCGCCGCCGATCTCGCCGAGCTGCTGGCGAAGGAGAACATCGAGACCGCCACCTTCGTCGGCTGGTCGATGGGCGCCTCGGTGCTCTGGGCCTATCTCGACCTCTTCGGCACGGGCCGCGCCGAGCGCCTCGTCTTCGTCGACGAACCGGCCTCGGTCATGCGCCAGGCGGACATGGACGACGAGGCCGCGGCGGACGCCGGCGCTCTTTTCGACGCCGGGACGATGGTCGCGATCGCGGCCGACATCGCCGGCCCGAACGGCCATGCCTCGCGCGGCGCCTTTCTCGATTCGATGATCACCAAGGGCATCCCGGACGATCTGAAGGCCTTCCTTCTGGCGGAGAATCTCAAGGTCGATCCGGCCGACGTCGCCGCCCTCTTCGTCAACCACTGCTCGATCGACTGGCGCGACGTCTTCCGGATCGTCGACCGGCCGACGCTGATCGTCGGCGGCCGGGTCAGCCATGTCTCGGTCCGCTCGCAAGAGTGGATCCACTCAAAGGTGCACGGGTCGCGGCTGCTCGTCTTCGAGGAGGCGGAGGGCGGGGCGCATTTCCCCTTCCTGGAGGCGCCGGACAGCTTCAACGCGGCGCTCGGCGCGTTCTTGTCCGAGACCGCCTGAATGCGCGGGCGCAGCGCTCAGTCGGCGCTGCGCTCCTTGTCGAGGACGAGGTAGTCCAGCGGCATCTGCGTCGTGTACTTGATCTGCTCCATCGCGAAGGAGGACGACACGTCGCGGATGTCGATCTTCTGGATCAGCCGCTGGTAGACCGCGTCGTAGGCCGCGATGTCCGGCACGACGACGCGCAGGAGATAGTCGACGTCTCCGCTCATCCGGTAGAACTCGACGACCTCGGGAAACTCGCGGACCACCTCGGAGAACCGCTTCAGCCATTCGCCCGAATGCGAGGCGACGCGAATGGAGACAAAGACGGTGACGCGTGCGTTCACCTTCATCGGGTCGAGGATAGCGACGCGCCGCTTGATGACGCCCTCTTCCTCCAGCTTCTGGATGCGGCGCCAGCAGGGCGTCGTCGACAGGCCGACGCGCTTGGCGACGTCGGCGACGGCGAGCGTGGCGTCCTCCTGCAGGAGACGCAGAATCTTCTTGTCCAGCCTGTCCATTCCAAGGCCCTTGTTCGGCAGCGCCCCGTCTCATAGCAGCGACGACATGACGGCGTCTGGGGTGCCATTCCGCCGAAGACGCGTCTCAGTAGAAAAATCTACTCCTCTTTTCGTCCATCCGCCATCGCCGGTTCCTTCGCGTCCCGCTCGCCGTCGGGCGCAGGCAGGACCCCCACGCCCGTCGCATCTGCGGACGGCCCGACGAGGTCCCGCACCCGGCGCTTGAGCTCCGGCAGCAGCTCGTCAGCGAACCACGGATTGCGCTTCAGCCAGGCATTGTTGCGCCAGGAGGGATGCGGCAGGGGCAGCACCTTCGCGTGCCGTCCCTCGCCCGCGACGATCTCCCGCCAGTTCTCCACGGTCGCGCTGAGGGACGACCGGCCCGCCCGACGCCCCAGATGCCAGTCCTGCGCATAGAGGCCGATGGCGAGGACGAGTTCGAGCTGCGGCATGGCCGCGAACACGCGCTCGTGCCAGGTGCCCCTGCACTCGCGGCGCGGCGGGCGGTCGCCGCCATGGGCGTCGTAGCCCGGGAAGCAGAACCCCATCGGCACGACCGCGACCTTGGCCGAATCGTAGAAGGTCTCGGGCGTCAGACCCATCCAGTCGCGCAGCCGCACGCCGGAGGGGTCGCTGAACGGACGTCCGGCGCGGTCCGCCAGATTGCCCGGGGCCTGCCCGGCGACGCAGAGGCGGGCCGTGCGCGACAGGGTCAGGATCGGGTTCGGCTCGATCGGCAGCGGATCACCGATGGGCGCGTCTCGGCAGATCCGGCATTGCCGGATCGTCCGCTGCAGGTCGAGAGGGTCTTCCCTCACGCGGCAGCGCTCGGCCGAGCCGACACCTCCGCGTGCCAGCGCTTCAGATGCGCGAGCCCCTCGGGCATCGCCAGCCGCGCCGGTCGCATGAAGTCGACGGAGACGAGGCCGGTGATGTCGGCGATGGAGAAGGCCTCGCCCGCGGCAAAGCGGTTCAGTGACAGATGCTCGTCGAAGAGCGCGAGGAACGACCCGGCCCTGTCCCGGTTCGCCTCACCCCATTCCCGGACCTGCGGCACCTCCCAGCCCTCCATCGACGGATGCAGGTGGCGGAAGACCGCCTGGACTGCGCCGTAGAGGTTCAGCTCCAACCGGCGGTTCCACTCCTCCACCTTGGCGCGCTCGAAGGCGTCGCGGCCGAAGAGCGGCGGTTCGGGCTGCACCTCTTCGAAGTAGCGGCAGATCGCGACGCTCTCGGTCAGCGTGCGCCCGTCCTCCAGATCGAGCACCGGCAGGCGGCGGAGCGGGTTGAGCCCGGCGATCGTCTCGGAGCGATGGCCGAGCTTGGCCATGTCGACCGGCACCGTTTCGACCGCGATGCCCTTTTCGGCCAGGAATATCCGTGTCCGGCGTGGATTGGGCGCACGTCCACCGTCGTAAAGCTTCATTGTTCCAACGCCTTGCGCTCGGTTCATCACGGATTCACTGAGGACCGCGATGATCTGTTTCTTAAGGGAAAATCTTAAACTTTCGGCAAGATGATCGGAAGGCCCACACCGCCGTCCGGAGCCTGCCGCTTTCGCCGATGTCGTTCCTCGCCCCATCCAATTCCAGCCGGGTCGGGCATGATCGCCAGGGCAACCGGCAGAGCGATCTCGGCCACACGGTCCGCGGGGCTCGCGATCGTCTGATCGCGCGCCGACCGCTGCCCGCAAGGCTGGAGGGCGAACTGGTCCAGCGCCACGCGGCCTCGGTCCGGGTCGCCTCTTTCGCGTCCCTCGCCGTCGTCGCGACCGCCGGGCTCGGCCTCTGGATCCTGGCGAGCCCCGCGGTCGCCCTCGTCTGGACGCTGCTGTCGGCCGCCGGAGCGCTGGTCGCGCCCCTCCTGGCCCTAAGCCTTGCGAGGCGCCCATCCATCCGGGCCGACCGGTGGCGGCTGGCCTTCCTGGCCGCGCAGGCCGCGGCCGGTCTCGGCTGGGCGGCGCTCGTGCTCGTCCCCTGTTCGGGCTGTCGGCCCCTGCAATACGAAATCTTCCTCCTCCCGATCCTGCTCGTCGCCATCGCGGTGACGGCGGTGGCCGCGATCCATCTGCGCAACGCCGTGCCGATCGGGCTCGCGCCGCTGATCGCCGCGCTTCTCTTCCGGGCCGGAACGACGACCGAGGTCGACGCATCGGCGATCCTTCTCGTCCTCGTGGCCTCCGTGCCCTTCTTCGCGCTCGTCTCCAACGGCCTGCGCGAATCGAGCATCGAGCGCTTCCGGCATCGTGTCGAGAAGGACGATCTCGTCTCCGCCCTCGAGGAGGAGCGCCGGGCCTCAGACGAGGCGCGCCGTCGGGCCGAGGAGGCGAACCGCGCCAAGTCCCACTTCCTGGCCACGATGAGCCACGAACTGCGGACCCCTCTGAACGCCATTCTCGGCTTCTCGGAGGTCGTCAGCAAGGAGATCCTCGGGCCGATCGGCAACCCGACCTACCGCGAGTATGTGGGCGACATCCACTCGTCCGGCCGCCATCTGCTCGACCTCATCAACGAGATCCTGGACCTCTCCCGCATCGAGGCGGGCCGCTACGCGCTGAACGAGGAGGCCGTCGAGCTCGTCGCCGTCACCGACGACTGCCGTTCGTTCCTGGACCTGAAGGCCGAGGGCAAGGGCGTGAGGCTGACGACCCGGTTCGAGGCCGCGCTGCCGCTCCTGTGGGGCGACCGCCGGGCGCTGCGCCAGATCGTCCTGAACCTTCTGTCCAACGCGGTGAAGTTCGCGCCGTCCGGCAGCGAGGTGGTGCTGAGCGTCGGCTGGACGGCGGGCGGCGGGCAGTACGTCTCCATCCGCGATTCCGGGCCCGGAATTCCCGAGCACGAGATGCCGCTCGTCCTTTCGTCCTTCGGCCAGGGCTCGAGCGCGATCAAGAGTGCCGAGCAGGGCACCGGTCTCGGCCTGCCCATCGTGCAGGCGCTGGTCCACCTTCACGACGGGGAGTTCCGCCTGGAGGCCGCCCGGGGGGGCGGCACGGAAGCGATCGCGATCTTCCCGCATTCGCGGGTCCTGGAGATCCTGCCGTAGCGCAGCGAGGGCCGATCGCTCCGCCCCAACGTCGAATTGCCAGGGCACGCGCCCATTCCTATCTTGCCGGTCAGCCGAATCCTCCCGAGGCCGGAGCGCCGATGACCGTCGAAACGCCCTGCATCCGGCTCTGCCGGCTCGACGCCGCAGAGGCGTTCTGCGTCGGATGCGGACGGCGGATCGACGAGATCGCGGGCTGGGGCGACTTCTCGCCCGCCCGGCGGAGCGAGATCATGGCCGAACTCCCCGCGCGGCTTGCCGTCCTGGCGGAGGCCTGACCGATGCGGGACCGGAACGCTCTCTTCATCGTCCTCCTCGCCATCCTCGGCGGCGGCCTTCTCATCCTGCTCGGCTCCGACGGCGGCGTCTTCGGCATGGCGGACGATCAGTTCGCCGACCTCGTGCGTCTGTCCGCCATCGGACTGTTCCTCGCCTCCGGCCTGCTCTTCGCGGGCCGGATGCCGCTCGGCCCCGCGGTGCGCAGCGCCGCCATCTGGATCGCCATCCTCGTCGCGCTGATCGCCGTCTACGCCTATGCCGACGAGTTCCGCAGCGTCGGCAACCGCATCCAGGCAGCCCTCCTGCCCGGCAGCGTCGTCTCGTCCGGGTCGGGATCGGCGCAGGTGATGGCGAGCCGCGGCTCGGGCCGGCATTTCGAGCTCGATGCCGAGCTGAACGGCGTGCGCACGCCGATGCTCGTCGACACGGGCGCCTCGATCGTCGCCATCGACCGCTCGACCGCGCAGGCCATCGGGGTGGATGTCGACGCCCTGCGCTACACGGCGCGCGTCACCACCGCCAACGGCGTCGCCAACGCCGCACCGATCCGCATCGACACGATCAGCGTCGGCGGCATCGAGCGCTACGACGTCCCCGCCGTCGTCACCGAGGGTGACGGGATCGGCATCGACCTTCTCGGCATGAGCTTCCTCGGCACGCTGTCGTCCGTCGAGTTTCGCGGCGACCGGCTGGTGCTGACGGATTAGGCTGCCGCCAATCCGGGTTCGATCGCCCGATAGGCGTCGAAGATGACGCCGCCCGGCGCATCGCGCGGGATCGAGCCTTCGGTCAGGAGCTGGCGCCAGCGCCGCGCGCCCGGCCGGCCCTGGAACAGCCCTGTCATGTGCCGCGTCACGTGCATCAGCCGTCCGCCGCCCGCGATATGCCGATCGGCGTAGTCGGCCATGGTCGAGACGAGGTGCTCCATGTCGACCGGCTCGGCCGGTTCGCCGTAGACGCTCGCATCGACGGTCGAGAGATCGAGCGGGTCGTGATAGGCGGCCCGACCGAGCATGATCCCGTCGAGTTCTGCGAGAAACGGCGTGCCGGCCGCGACGTTCGCCAGCCCGCCGTTCAGGCCGACGAAGACCTGCGGAAGCCTGCGCTTCAAAGCCAGGACGCGCTCGTAGTCGAGCGGCGGGATCTCCCGGTTCTCCTTCGGTGAAAGCCCCTTCAGCCACGCCTTGCGGGCGTGGACCCAGATGGCGGACGCGCCTGCCGAGACGACGGCGTCGGCCAGATCGTCGAGCGCCGGTCCGGTGTCCTGCTCGTCGACGCCGATGCGGCACTTGACCGTCACCGGCACGCGAACCGCATCGCGCATGGCGGCGACGCAGTCCCCGACGAGCTCGGGCGTGCGCATGAGGCAGGCGCCGAAGGTGCCGGACTGCACGCGGTCGGAGGGGCAGCCGACATTGAGGTTGATCTCGTCGTAGCCGAAGCCTTCGCCGATTCTCGCCGCCTCGGCGAGCCGCGCGGGATCGGACCCGCCGAGCTGCAGCGCGACGGGATGCTCGGCCCGGTCGAAGCCGAGGAGGCGCTCACGGTCGCCGTGCAGGATCGCCTGATCGACGACCATTTCGGTGAAGAGCAGTGCCCGCCGCGTCAGCTGACGGTGGAAGAACCGGCAGTGCCGGTCCGTCCAATCGATCATCGGCGCGACGGCGAAGACGCGCAGGGGCGCAAAGGTTGGCTCGCTGGACGGAAGGGGCACGATCATCGCCGGGAGGTAGCAACTCCCCTCGGCTCCCGCAAACGCTCCTCCGCTCCCGTCGTCAGCAGCCTCTGAGCTGCGTCTCGTAGCGGGCCGCCATCTCCGCTGCGCGGCGCGCCCCGCGCAGTGCCTCTGGACGGTTCTGATAGGCTCCGCGCCGGTAGCCCGCGTGGCCGGAATGGTAGGCGAGATAGAGGCGGTAGGCGTCGTTGCGGGCGATGCCGTGCCGCCGGCTGCTGTCGGCGTGGTACCAGCCGATGAACTCGATGGCGCTGCCGAAGCTGTTGCGCCGGGCCGAATGGCGGCCCGTGTTGTTCTGGTAGTCGGCCCAGGTGCCGTCGAGCGCCTGCGCATAGCCGTAGGCGGTGGAGATCCGCCGTCCTGGGATGAAGCCGAGGATCGTACGGCGCGGCGGGCGCGCCCGGGCCTCGAAGTTCGACTCGGCCTGAATCGTCGCCATCAGGACGGAGACGGGAACGCCGTAGGTCCGCGAGACCCGCTCGGCGTCGCTGCGCCAGCTGGTCAGGAACCCGCTCTTCTCGGCGAAGATCGCGCAGGCGTTGGAGGTGTGTGTCGGGGGCGAGGCGCAGCCGGCGAGAACGGCGACCGTGACGACCGACAACAGGCGGATCGGATGTGCCATCATCGCGCCAGTGTGCACCCGAGATGGTTTCCGCAAGGTTGACGAAAGCCTCGGCGGACCCGATTCCCGTCGGCGATACGAAAGGACGATCCGTGCTGGCCGAGCTTCTTCCCTACATTCTCGTCGGCCTCGCCATCGGGGGCGTCTACGCCGCCTTCAAGCATTTCGGCGGCTGGAACTAGGGAGCGGAGCGTCGACGCGGCGCCACCGGCGCCCTTTCCCCGCCACGATAGGATGCTTCCCAAAGAGCGCCCGAGCGCCTATAGCTCCGCCCGAATTTCCAGAACGCACCGCGAACCCCGAGGGACCGCCTTGTCTTCCACCTTCGACCGGGTCGCCGACATCATCGCCGAGACAAGCGAGATCGACCGCGACCAGATCACGCCCGAAAGCCACACGATCGACGACCTCGGCATCGATTCGCTGGACTTCCTCGACATCGTCTTCGCGATCGACAAGGAGTTCGGCATCAAGATCCCGCTCGAGAAGTGGACGCAGCGCGTCAACGAGGGCGAGGCGCAGACCGAGGAATACTTCGTCATGAAGAACCTCGTCGCCCGGATCGACGAGCTGCGCGAGGCGAAGTCCGCCTGACGAAAACCACGGCGGAGGCCCCGATGGCATCCCATCCGATGGCGACCCCACCGGCATCCGAAGTGCTGATCACCGGCATCGGCCTCGTCTCCTCGCTGGGCGAGGGGATCGACGCGCATCTGCGCCAGGGCGCGGAGGGTGCGCAGCCGGTGCTCGAAACGGAGCGCTACCGCCCCCGCGCGGTGCACCCCCTGCCCGCGATCGACTGGTCGGCGCAGATCCCCAAGAAGGATCAGCGCCAGATGGAGACCTGGCAGCGCCTCGGCGTCTACGCGGCGGGCCTCGCCCTGACCGACGCCGGCATTCCCGCCGACGAGGAGACGCGCTCGCGCGTCGACATGATCGTGGCGGCGGGCGGTGGCGAGCGGGATCTGGCGGTCGATGCGCTCGCCGTGGCGCGCGCGCGCGGCCTCGCCGATCCCGAACCGGTGCTGAACGAGGTGCTGTCGAGCGAGCTTCGCCCGACGCTTTTCCTCGCCCAGCTCTCCAATCTCGTCGCCGGCAACATCTCCATCGTCCATAAGGTCACCGGCTCCTCGCGCACCTTCATGGGCGAGGAAGGGGCCGGCGTCTCGGCGGTCCAGGTCGCGGCGGCGCGCATCGCGTCCGGACAGAGCGACGTCTGTCTGGTCGGTGGCGCCTTCTCCTCCGAACGCCTCGATCTCCTCGTCAATTACGAGCTCGGCCATTTCCTGCTCGACGGCGACTGGCGTCCGGTCTTCTCCCGCGAGGGGCATGGCGGCCTGGTGCCCGGCAGCGTCGGCGCATTCCTGATCCTGGAATCGGGGGGCCACGCCCGTTCGCGGGGCGCCAGCTCCTACGCCACCGTGCGCGGCACGCTCGCCGACCGCGGCCCGCGGGACGCAGGCGGGGTCGGCACGCGGCTGTCGCGTCTCGTCGAGGAGGTGGGCGCGAGCGATCGCGACCTTCTCGTCCTGTCGGGCGCGACGGGCCTGACCGAGCCGACGCGCGAGGAGCGCGAGGTCCTCACCGCGGCCCTTCCGAACGCTGCCCTGCGCGCCTATGGCGACCGGGTCGGGCATTCCTTCGAGGCCCACTTCACCACCGGCATCGCGCTCGCGGCGGCCGCCCTGTCGCGCGGCGTCGTTCCCGCCCCCTCCGCCGGCGGCGAGGAGCGCGGAGCCGATTTCAGCCCGCGCGCCGCGCTGGTGACGAGCGTCGGCCATGTGCGCGGCGAGGCGGTCTGTCTCCTGGAGCGTTCGGCATGAGCGACACCGCCTTCCTCGATGCCAAGGGCCGTCCGATCGTCGCCGTCACCGGCTTCGGCATGGTCTCCTCGCTCGGACAGGGCATCGACGACAATTGGCGCGCCCTGACCGAGGGGCGCTCCGGCATCCACGCGATCACGCGCTTCTCCACCGAGAACCTGCGCACTACGATCGCCGGCACGGTCGACTTCATGCCGGTCGAGCCCTTCTCGGCGCTCGCCTTGTCCTACGCGCTGGCGGAAAGCGCGGGGCTGGAGGCGATGGCGATGGCCGGCCTGTCCCGCGAGGACATGAGCGGGCCGCTGTTCCTCGCCGCGCCCCCGATCGAACTCGAATGGGACCGGCGACTGGACCTCGACCGCATGGACGGCGAGGCGCCGCAGGAGGCCGGCTACGAGCGCCTGATCGAGCTCGCGCGCCTGCACCGCTCGAAGGCGACCTACGACGTGACGCTTTTCGGCGGCATCTCCGAGAAGCTCGCGGACCGGCTGGGAACGCGCGGCCTGCCCGTCACGCTCTCCACCGCCTGCGCCTCCGGCGCGACCGCGATCCAGCTCGGCGTGGAAGCCATTCGCCGCGGCGAGAGCGAGCGCTGCATCTCGATCGGCACGGACGGCTCGGTCGGCGCAGAGGCCCTGATCCGCTTCTCTCTCCTTTCGGCGCTCTCCACGCAGAACGAACGGCCCGAAAAGGCCTCCAAGCCCTTCTCCAAGGACCGCGACGGGTTCGTGATGGCCGAAGGCGCGGGCGCGCTCGTGCTCGAGTCGCTCGCCTCCGCCACGGCGCGCGGCGCCAGGGTCCTCGGAATCGTCCACGGCTGCGGGGAGAAGGCGGACGACTTCCACCGCACCCGCTCCAAGCCGGACGGCTCGCCCATCATCGCGACGATCCGTGCGGGGCTCGATGATGCGGGGCTGACGCCCGCCGACATCGGCTACATCAACGCGCACGGCACCTCGACGCCCGAGAACGACCGGATGGAGTATCTGGGCCTGTCCTCGGTCTTCGGGGAAGACCTCGCCGGGACGCCGATCTCGTCCAACAAGTCCATGATCGGTCATACGCTGACGGCTGCCGGTGCGATCGAGGCGGTCGTCTCCCTGAAGGCGATGCGCGAAGGGGTCCTGCCCCCGACGATCAACTACGACCACCCCGACCCCGCGATCCCGCTCGACACCGTTCCGAACGTCTCGCGCTCGGCGGACGTCTCGGCGGTTCTTTCCAACTCCTTCGGCTTCGGCGGACAGAACGTCAGCCTCGTTCTCGGCCGCGAGCCGCGCGGCTGAGGCCGCCCCAGCTTCGGACATCCCCGCATGCGCGCACTTCAACTCGTCGGCGACCGCGACCTTCGGCAGGTGGAGATCGACGACGTTCCCGCCCCCGGACCCGGCGAGGTCACGTTGAGGATCGCCGCCGTCGCGCTGAACCACATCGACGTCTGGGGCTGGCGCGGCATGGCCTTTGCCAAGCGCAAGATGCCCCTAACCGTCGGCGCGGAAGCCTCGGGCGTCGTCGAGGCGATCGGCCCCGGCGTCTCCTCGCTGCTGCCCGGCCAACTCGTCTCGATCTACGGCGCGCGCACCTGCGGCCTGTGCAAGGCCTGCCGCGGGGGCCGCGACAATCTGTGCGAGCACGTCTCGGGCGTCCACGGCTTCCATCTCGACGGCTTCGCCTGCGAGCGCGTGAACCTGCCCGCGCGCCTTCTCGTGCCCGCTCCTCCCGGCTGCGACGCCATCGGCGCGGCGCTGGCCCCCGTCACCTTCGGCACGGTCGAGCACATGCTGTTCGACAACGCCAAGCTTGAGCCCGGCGAGACGATCCTCGTCCATGCCGGCGGCTCGGGCATCGGAACGGCCGCGATCCAGCTCGCCAAGCGCAACGGCGCGACCGTCATCACCACGGTCGGCTCGGACGAGAAGATCGAGCCCGCCCGCGCGCTCGGGGCCGACCACGTCGTCAACTACCGCTCCGACCGGTTCGAGGGCGTCGTGCGCAAGCTGACGAAGAAGAAGGGCGTCGACGTCGTCTTCGAGCATGTCGGCAAGGACACGTTCGCCGGCTCCATGCTCTGCCTCAAGCGCGGCGGACGGCTCGTCACCTGCGGGTCGACCTCCGGGGTGTCGACGGACGTCAACCTCATGATGCTCTTCCAGCAACAGCTGCGGCTCATCGGCTCCTTCGGCTGCCGTATGGAGAACATGGCGGACGCGATGCAGAAGATCGCACGCGGGCTCGCGCGGCCCGTCGTGGACACGATGGTGACGATGGACGGCATCGCCACGGCGCTCGAGCGCATGGAAGGCCGGCAGGTGTTCGGCAAGATCGTCCTCGACATGCGGGACGCTTCGGCGACCGCATGAGCCCGGCCAAGCAGCGTCTCGCGCGGATCCTGAAGCGGGCCGAGCGCGTCCGCGACTGGTTGGTCGCGCGTACCGTCTTCGGTCTCTCGACGGTACTGCGCCTCCTTCCCGCACGCACGGGGATCGAGACCGCCGCAGCTATCGCCAAGGCGCTCGGCCCCCTGACGCCGCGCCACAAGCTCGCGATGGACAATCTGCGCAACGCCTATCCCGACCGGGACGAGGCGTTCGTCCGGAAGACGGCGCGCGAGAACTGGGGCCACATGGGGCGCCTTGCGGCCGAGTACATCTATCTCGATTCGATCTTCGACTTCGATCCGGAGCGCGATCCCGGCGATCCTGGGATCGTCGAGGTCGACGGCGTGGAGCTCTTCCTGGAACTGCGCGAACGAAAAGGGCCGTTCATCTTCTTCACAGCCCACCAGGGCTGCTTCGAACTGCTGCCCGTCTGCGCGGCGACATTCGGGCTGGAAGTGACCGCCCTCTTCCGCCCGCCCAACAACCGCTACATCGCCGAGCGCGTGCTCGGCGCACGGCGCACGGCGGGCGGGCACCTCGTCCCGTCCAAGGCCGGCGCCGTCTGGGCGCTCGCGGGCGCCATGGAGCGCGGCGGATCGGTCGGCATGCTCGTCGACCAGAAGTTCACGCGCGGACAACCCGGGACCTTCTTCGGCCGTCCCGTGCGTACGAACCCGCTCGTGCCCAAGCTCGCCCGCCAGTTCGACGCCGAGGTCTACCCCGCCCGCTCCGTTCGCCTTCCGGACGGGCGCTACCGGCTGGAGCTGATGCCGCGCCTCGACCTGCCGCGCGACGCGACGGGCCAGATCGACATTTCACGCAGCTGCCAGGCGCTGAACGACATCGTCGAGGGCTGGGTGCGCGAGCACCCCGAGCAGTGGATGTGGTTCCACCGGCGCTGGCAGGTCAAGGCGTCGTGAAGCGAGAGGAAATCGCACCAAAACCCTACTCTCCATAGGGTTTGTTTACTCGCCCAGCTTACGGTCCGACCGGGCTGGACGGACCGATGCTTCTCTCGACCTTGAGATCCTACTGGCGGGCGGCGGCCTGGAGCGCGATCGTCGCCGCGGCCGTGCTTGTCGGCGGCCTTACCTTGGGCGCGCGGACCGTCGACCACATGATCGAGACCGGTGCGAGCAGCCGCGCCGAGACCTTCGCCGCCTTCCTCCTGTCCGACCGGCGCCGTCTCGACGCCCTCCTCCTCGGCCTGACGCGCGACCCCGATCTGGAAACCAAGATCCGGACGGTGGCCGCCCTCTCCCACGTCGCGAGCTTCTCGATCTTCGACCCGCAAGGGCGCGAAGTCTTCGCCACGCGCTCGGCCGACCACGACTGGCTTCTGCGCAACCGGCCGGGCGGCGTGGACACCGGGGCGCAGCTGTCGCAGTCCGCCATCCACCAGCAGGGCGCCTGGCGGTCGATCGTCGACGGCGACCGCGCGCATCTCGTCGTCATCATGCCCTTGCTGGAGAACGGGCGCGCGGTCGCCTATCTGGCGGCCGAGATCGATCTCTCCGCGGAGGGGAGCGCCTACGAGACGACGCTCCTCTGGGCCTCCGCCCAGCTCCTGACGATCGTCGCCCTCTCCACCGGAGCGCCAGCTCTCCTGTACTGGCGCCGCAAGCGCCGGATGAAGGAGGCGGACGAGCGGATCTACTTCCTGCACAATCACGATGCGCTGACCAATCTCCTGAACCGCCGCCGGATGACCGAGGAGGTCGACCGCATCCTCGCCACCGCCCGCGCCACGCGGGAGCGCACGGCGCTCTGGTTCATCGACGTGGACGGTCTGGCGGAGATCAACAACATGCACGGGCAGGCGGCCGGCGACGAGGTCCTGCGCGTCACCGCGAGTCGGCTGTCGGAGGTCGTCGATCGGGGTGATCTCCTGTCGCGGACCGGGTCGCATGATTTCGCGATCCTGCAGCGGGCCGTGCGCAACGAGGACCAGCTCCAATCGCTGGCGCACCGGATTCTCGCCACGACCACCAAGCCCGTCGCCCTCGGCGGGAGCGACGTGACGCCGCGCGTCACCCTCGGCGTCTGCCAGTCGCCGGACAGCGGCCGCAGCTATTCGGAGCTTTTCCGGCACGCCGAACTCGCCTTCCAGCATCAGAAGAACACGCGTCGGGGCGACTACACGCTCTTCGACCCCCGAATGGATGAGGAGGCCCATCGCCGCCGCCTCGTCGAGCAGATGCTGCGCGCCGCGCTGGAGGACGGCGCCTTCGAGCTCTTCTACCAGCCGATCATGGCCGGCGACTGCGAGACCGTCGTCGGCTTCGAGGCCCTGATCCGCATGCCGGACGGCCAGGGCGGCCACGTGCCGCCGTCGGTCTTCATCCCGATCGCGGAGTCGCGCGGCTACATCCGGGCCATCGGCACCTGGGTCATCGGCCAGGCGGCGCGCCAGGCCGCCCAGTGGCCGGACCATCTGTTCGTGTCGGTCAACCTGTCGGCGGTCCAGTTCCGCGACGGCGACCTCGTCGAGGTCGTCCGCAAGGCTCTCACCGCTGCCGGGATCCAGGGACGGCAGCTGGGGATCGAGGTCGTCGAATCCCTCCTTCTCGAACAGTCAGACGAGGTTCTGGAGCAGCTGCGCGGGCTGCGGGCGCTCGGCGTCTCGATCGACATGGACGATTTCGGAACAGGCTACTCCTCGCTCGGCTATCTCTGGCGCTTTCCCTTCGACAAGCTCAAGATCGACCAGTCCTTCATGCGCGCCTTCGACGAGGAGAAGTCGAACGCCCCGAAGGTCGTTCAGACGATCGTGTCGCTCGGCCATCAGCTGGGGCTCAAGGTCACCGCGGAGGGCGTCGAGACGCGCGAACAGGCCGAGATCCTGCGCTCCTTCGGCTGCGACCAGCTTCAGGGCTTCTATTTCGGCCGACCGAAGCCGGCGAACGAGATCGCGCCCGAAATGCTGAACCTCGCCTCCCGGCGTCTCGCCCGAGAAGGCAAAGGCGCCGGTCAGCGTCCCGGCCGCGAGCCTGCCGCCGCGACCGCACGCGCGCTCGCGAACTGACGGTGCTGGGCTGCGGCCCTGCGTTGCAGATCGACCACTGTCGGGGCCGGCCTGCGAAGGGGCCGTAGACAAGGGCGAACTTCAGACACAATGATCGGCGACATGGCCCCGCGCTCCGCGCCGGTGGACGGCGTGAAGGGCGGAGAAACCCGGACAGATGAACGCGATGACGAATGTGGACTGGCCGATCGCCGGTGGGCAGACGGGTGAGCTGATTCGCGCCTTCGACTGGTCGAGCACGTCGCTCGGTCCGATCGCGGACTGGCCGACGCATCTGCGCTTCGAAGTCGACACGATCGTCAACTCGCCGATCCCGAAGGTCCTGATGTGGGGACCGGACCACGTCATGATCTACAATGACGGGTACATCGCGATCGCGGGACAGAACCATCCCCGCGCGCTCGGCCGAACGGTGCCGGCCGTCTGGCCGGAAATCTGGGAATGGAACCGGAAGATCCTGGCGGACGGCTTCGCCGGGCGCGTCCAGAGCTTCCGCGACCAGCCGATGCGCCTGATGCGCAACGGCGTCGAGGAAGACGTCACCTTCGACCTGTTCTACACCCCGATCCACAGCGAGGACGGTAGCGTCGGGGGCGTATTGTGCACCGTTCTCGACACCACGGAGAAGGTGAACGTCACCTCCGCCCTGCGGCGCAGCAATCTGCGGTTCCGCGCCGCCGTCGATGCGCTGAGCGGCGTCCTGTGGACCAACAGCCCCGACGGGCGGATGGTCGGCGAGCAGGCCGGCTGGGCCGCTCTCACCGGCCAGACGCCGGCGGACTACGAGGGCTTCGGCTGGTCCTCCGCCGTTCATCCCGATGACGTCGACCATACGTTGGAGGCCTGGAACAGCGCGGTCGCCACGCGCACGACCTTTCTCTGCGAGCATCGCGTGCGCCGCCATGACGGCGTCTGGCGCGACTTTGCCGTGCGGGCCGTTCCGGTGATGGAGAACGGCACGCTGATCGAGTGGGTCGGCGTCCACACCGACATGACCGAGCAGCGCGCGGCCGAGACGGGCCTGATCGAACATGCCGCGGCGCTGGAGCGGCAGGTCCGCCATCGCCAGCGCGCCGAAGAACAGCTCCGGCAGCTGAACGAGACGCTGGAGAATCGCGTCGTCTCGGCGCTGGAAGAGCGGCGGCAGGCGCAGATCGCCCTTGCCCAGTCGCAGAAGATGGAGAGCGTCGGCAAGCTGACGGGCGGCGTCGCGCACGACTTCAACAATCTGCTGCAGGTCGTCTCGGGCAATCTCCAGCTTCTGGCCAAGGACATCGCCGGCAACGAACGCGCCGAGCGGCGCGTCGCCAACGCCATGGCCGGCGTGCAGCGCGGCGCCAAGCTGGCCTCGCAGCTCCTGGCCTTCGGGCGCCGCCAGGCGCTGGAGCCCAAGGTCGTCAACGTCTCGCGCTTCGTGCACGGGATGGACGACCTCCTGCGCCGCGCGATCGGCGAGGGCATCGAGGTCGAGACCGTCTTCGGCGGCGGGCTCTGGAACACCTTCATCGACCCGACGCAGATCGAGAACGCCCTTCTGAACCTCGCGATCAACGCGCGCGACGCGATGGACGGACAGGGCAAGCTGACGATCGAACTCTCGAACGCCAGCCTCGACGACGCCTACGTGCGCACGCAGCACGACGTCCAGCCCGGCCAGTACGTGATGCTCGCCGTCTCCGACACGGGCTGCGGCATGGCGCCCGAGATCATCGATAAGGTCTTCGAGCCCTTCTTCTCGACCAAGGCGGAGGGCAAGGGTTCGGGCCTCGGCCTCTCCATGGTCTACGGTTTCGTCAAGCAGTCCGGCGGCCACGTGAAGATCTATTCCGAGGTCGGCCAGGGCACGACGATCAAGCTCTATCTGCCGCGGGCGATGGAGGCGGAGGACATCGAGGTCGTGGTCGATGCCGGGCCGATCACCGGGGGCACCGAGACGGTCCTCGTCGTCGAGGACGACGAGGAGGTGCGCGCGACCGTGGTCGAGATGCTGACCGACCTCGGCTACCGCGTCCTCAAGGCGGTCGACGCGCAGTCGGGCCTCAGCGTGGTCGAAAGCGGCATCCCCATCGACCTTCTCTTCACCGACGTCGTGATGCCCGGCACGCTGAAGAGCCCCGAGCTCGCACGCAAGGCCAAGGAACGGCTGCCCGACATCGCCGTCCTCTTCACCTCAGGCTACACCGAGAACTCGATCGTCCACGGCGGGCGGCTGGACGCGGGCGTCGAACTGCTCTCCAAACCCTACACGCGCGAGGCGCTGGCGCGCAAAGTGCGGCACGTCATCGCCAACGAGGCGCAGCGCCGCGCCGCGCGCGCGCTCGACGGCTCGCGGACGGTGCAGCCGCGCGAGCCGGAGCGCCCGCGCAGCTTCACGCCGTTCACCGTGCTTCTGGTCGAGGACGATCCTCTGATCCGCATGAACACGGCCGACATGCTCAACGGTCTCGGCCACGTCGTCGTGGAGGCGGAATCGGGCGAGGACGCCCTCGTGGCGCTCCAGACGGCCCCGATCGACGTGCTCGTGACGGACGTGAACCTGCCGGGCCTCTCCGGGCCGGAACTGGCGGAGCGGGCTCTCGACCTTCGCGCCGACATCGGGATCGTCTTCGCCACGGGCGACGCGCATGTCGCTTCGCAGACGGCCGCCCAATTGCTGCAGAAGCCCTACGACGAGACCGCTCTCGACCGGGCCGTCGCGCTCGCCGCGAAGGAGCGCCAGCGCCAGACGGTCGCCTCCTGAGGCGAGCGCGGCCGCGCCGGCGCTCGGGCGGTGGCCGCCCGGCGCGTCAGCGAGCGACGAAGCGGTTGTCGCTCCTCGTTTCGGGCGGCGGGCCCTGTTCGTCCTCGATCTCCCGGGCGGCGCGCGCCCAGAACTCGTGTTCGCGACCGCACGGCCGCCCATCCGCCTCCCAGAGAAGGTAGGCCCGCTCCCGTATCAACTCGGCCCTGTCCATCGTCGCGCCACGCTCCATGCGCCGGCACCATCGGGATCGATGGGCCGCAACCTTCTGCGATAATGCAGGAGAAGGCTCCGGGATGCGCCACGCCAATTCGGGCGATGGCTATTCATTCCCACCGCTGGAAGCCTTGCGTTCCCGCGATCGGCCTTATGCCCTTCCGCATCCTCGCCTGCGGGTCTAAGGAACCTCGCGCCGGGCCGGGCCGCCCGGACCGCCGTCCGGTCCCTCGCGGGCACGGAACGGCCGGACCAACCCTTTGATTTTACCGTAGCCGGCTTTCCGAAGGTCGTTCCCGACTCAAAGGACCGGCGCGCAGGCAGCGGCGGAGAGCGATGGCATTCTCGACGGCAGGACAACCGGAAAGGCGGCAAAATGCCTCGGTCAATCCGCTTCTGAGCGCCGTTCAGGTTCCCCCGATCGCGGCCGCCAAGCGCTGGCTGACCGCCTATGACGGCGGGCTCGGCCCCGCGGTGGATTTGAGCCAGGCGGTGCCTGGTCACGCGCCCTCCCCGGCCTTCCAGCAGCGTTTCCTTCAGGCGGCCGCGCTCCCCGCGACCGCGACCTACGGCGACATTCTCGGCGACCGTGGATTGCGCGACGCCTACGCGCGCGAGACGAGCGCGGCCTACGGCGCTAGGATCGAGGGCACCGAGGTCGCGATCACCGCCGGCTGCAACCAGGCGTTCCTCGCCTCGATCATGGCGGTGGCCGAGCCGGGGAGCTCGGTTCTTCTGCCGCAGCCCTGGTACTTCAACCACGAAATGACGTGTCGCATGCTCGGCGTGGAGGTGAAGGGCCTCCCGACCCGCGCGGCCGCTGGCTTCGTGCCGGACGTGGCTGACGCCGCACGCCTCATCGACGCGCGGACGCGGGCGATCGTCCTCGTGACGCCGAACAATCCGACCGGCGCGATCTATTCGCCGGAGACGATCGCCGCCTTCTTCGATCTGGCGCGCTCGCGCGGCATCCACCTCGTCCTCGACGAAACCTATCGCGACTTCCGACCGGGCGCCTCGTCGGGTCCTGCGCACGCGCTCTTCCAGCGGGCCGGCTGGGGGGACAATCTGATCTCGCTCTATTCCTTCTCAAAGTCCCATGCGATTCCCGGGCACAGGCTCGGCGCGCTGGCCGGGGGCCCGCAGGTGCTGGAGGCTTGCGTCAAGATTCTCGACTGCGTGCAGATCTGTCCGCCGCGTCCGAGCCAGACCGCGCTCCTCGCCTCGATGGAGGAAAGCGCTCCCTGGCGGGCCGAGCGCGCAGCTGAAATGACCGACCGCGCCGCGACGTTCCGTGCCGCCCTCGCCGACCTTCCCGAATGGCGGATCGACAGCATCGGCGCCTATTTCGCCTATGTCGCTCACCCCTTCCCCGACGCGTCGTCCGTGGCCGTCGCACAGGCGCTGGCAGAACGCTTCGGCCTCCTCGTCCTGCCCGGCTCCTTCTTCGGCCCGGGTCAGGAAGGCCATCTGCGCGTCGCCTTCGCCAACGTCGCCTCGGACGGCATCCGCCGCTTCGCCGACCGGCTGGCACGGGCACGCGGGCAGTTGACACCCTGACGCTGACGTCGAATGACGCAACGGACGACTTCGCCCTATAATGAGGCGTCCGACTTTGGAGATTGCGACATGTCCCGCTTCCACCTGAACCGCCGTCAGGTTCTCGCCGGCACCGCCGCCGGTGCCGCGACCCTTTTCATGCCGTCGATCCTGCGGGCGCAGGAGCGCTCGCTCTCAGTCGGCGTCTATGGCGGCTACTTCAAGGAATCCTTCGACGAGCACATCTTCCCGCGCTTCACCGAGGCGACGGGGATCAACGTCGAATCGATCGCCGAGCCGACGGGCGAGGCGTGGCTGGTGCAGCTCGAGCAGGCCGCTCGGGCGAACGTCGCCCCCGCCGACGTTTCGATGATGAGCCAGGTGGCGATGCGCAAGGGTGTGGCGACCGAACTCTGGGCGCCGATCGACCAGAGCCGCGTCGAGGGGTTCGACGCCATCCTGCCCCCCTTCGTCGTGCGCTATCCGGACGATCGCATCGCTGGCGTGGGCGCCGTCGCGTGGTACATCACGCTCGTCAGCAACACCGACGTCTACCCGGAGGCGCCGACCTCCTGGAACGCACTCTGGGACCCTGCGAACGCCAATCGCCTGGGCCTTCTGGCGCTGGTCTCCAACTCCTTCCTTCTAGAGGTGACGGCCAAGACCCATTTCGGCGGCACCGAAATCCTCGACACCGAGGAGGGCATCCTCCAGGTCATGGAGAAGCTCGCCGAGGTACGGCCGAACGTGCAGCTTTGGTACCGCGACGAGGCGCAGTTCGAGCAGGCCCTGCGCTCTGGCGAAATCCCGATGGGCCAGTACTATCACGACGTGACGGGCTTGGCGGCCGCCGACGGCTTTCCGGTGCGCTCGACCTTCCCGCAGGAGGGCGGCATCTCCGACTCCGGCTGCTGGGCGATCTCGCGGGCTTCGACGAAGTCCGACGAGGCGCACGAGTTCATCAACTTCGCCTCGCAGCCCGAGATCCAGTCCCTGATGTCGCGCCAGATCGGCACGGCGCCGACGATCGAGCGCTCGCTGACGGATCTGACGGACGAGGAGTTCGCCGCCGTCGCCTCCGAAATCGACCCAGTCGTTCCACGCTACGACATGTATGTCGAGCGCGCCGACTGGCTGAACCAGCGCTGGACCGAGCTGATCGCCGGCTGATCGGCGACCCGCACCGTTCGAGACGCATGCCGACAGTCGAAGGGACGTCATGAGCCGGCTGACCCTCACCTCCATCGTCAAGCGCTTCGGCGATCTGGCGGCGGTGGACCATGTGGACCTGACGGTCGAGCCGGGCAGCTTCGTCTGCCTGCTCGGCCCGTCCGGCTGCGGGAAGACGACGCTGCTGCGCATGATTGCGGGGCTCGACAGCCCGAGCGAGGGCCGCATCCTCTTCGGCGAGGAGGACATCACCGACCGGCCGGTCCACAAGCGCGACATCGGCATGGTCTTCCAGTCGCTGGCGCTCTTCCCGCACCTCTCGGTCGGCGACAACATCGCCTATCCGCTGGCGATCCGCGGCGTCGACAAGGCGACGCGGATGCGGCGGGCGGAAGAGCTGCTGGAGCTCGTGCGGCTGCCGGGTGTCGCCGGGCGGGCGACCAACCAGCTCTCGGGCGGACAGCGCCAGCGCGTCGCGATTGCCCGCGCGCTGGCAGTCTCGCCCAAGCTCTTCCTGCTCGACGAGCCGCTCTCGGCGCTCGACGCCAAGCTGCGCGAGGCCATGCAGGTGGAACTGCGCCAGCTGCAGCAGCGCCTCGGCATCACCACCATCGTCGTGACCCACGACCAGCGCGAGGCCATGACCATGGCCGACCGCATCGTCGTGATGCGCGAGGGCCGCATCCAGCAGGCCGCGTCGCCGGTCGAGGTCTACCGACGCCCCGCCAACGCCTTCGTCGCCGACTTCATCGGCCAAACCAACCTCCTGCCGCTCGGGCCCGGCTCGCTGCTCGGCGCGGCGCTGCCGCATCTGGCGCAGGAGGGCGCCACCGCCTCGGTGCGACCGGAGGACATCGCCATCCGCGCGGCCGGCGAGGCGCCGATCGCCGCGACCGTGGCCTTCGTGCGCGACATCGGCTCGAGCGTGGAGATCCATCTCGACGCCGACGACACGCGTCTCGTGGCGCTCGCCCCGGCCGGGACGCGGCCAGCCGTCGGCGATACGGTCTCGCTCGCGATCGATCCGGGCGCGCTCGTCGCCTTGCCGAAGGACCGCGCGGCGTGAGCGCTGCAACCGATCGGTCCTTCGTCGCCACCCAGTGGCCGATCCTGTTCCCGGCCCTGATGCTCGCGGCGTTCTTCGTCGTGCCCTTCGGCACGATGATCGCGGTCTCCTTCTTCGAGCGCGTGCAGGGCGCCTTCTACGAGCCCTCCTTCACCACGGAGAACTACGCGCGCTTCTGGAGCCTGTTCTTCGGCCGCGTCCTTCTGTTCTCGCTGGGCCTCTCCGCCCTCGTCTCGGCGATCTGCGTCGCGATCGGCGTGCCGTTCACGCGCGCGCTGACGCGTCTGTCTCGGCGCGCGCAGGTGCCGTGGCTGATCGCGCTTCTCTGCGTGCTCTCGCTGTCGGAGGTTATCATCGGCTTCGCGTGGTCGACGCTGCTCTCGCGCACCGCCGGCTTCGGCAATCTCTTCGTCGCGCTGGGCCTCGCCGAGACGTCGGAGGCCTACACGCCGAGCTTCCTCGCCGTGCTGCTGGGCATGGTCTATCAGGCCCTACCCTACGCCATCCTCGTTCTCTACCCCGCCTTCTCCCGGCTCGATCCCTCGCTCGCAGAGGCGAGCCGCACGCTCGGCGCCCCGCCCTGGAAGGCGTTCGCGACCGTCGTCCTGCCGGCGCTGCGCCCGGCGATCACCGCCACCTTCATCGTGGTCTTCGTCTTCGCGCTCGGCGCCTACCTCCTGCCGCAGCTTCTCGGCCGGCCGCAGCACTGGACGCTGTCGGTCCTCATCACCGACCAGGCGATCTACCAGTCCAACATGCCCTTCGCCGCCGCCATGGCCGTCTTCCTCGTCGTCACGAGCGTGCTCCTTGTGCTTCTCACCGTCGCGCTCGGGCGAAACAGGGTGCCGGCATGAGGACGCGTCTTCTCGACCGCCTGCTCTTCGTCTTCGTCGCGCTGTTCCTCGCCGGGCCGCTCGTCGTGATCGCGGGCGTCTCGATCAACGAGCAGCGCACGCTGACCTTCCCGCCGCAGGGCTTCTCGCTCGGCTGGTACGCGCAGATCTTCACCGACGAGGCGTGGCGGAACGCGCTGATCGCCTCCGTGAGCGTCGCCGCGCTCGCCTCGCTCCTCTCGCTCGCCATCGCCCTGCCGATCGCCTACGCGCTGTGGAAGCGCGCGACGGTGTTCGGGCGCCTCGTGCAGCTTCTCGGCGTCTCGCCCTTCGTGCTGCCCCCGGTCATCACGGCCCTCGGCGCCCTCTCCTTCTGGGCGACGGCGGGGTTCTACGGCCAGCACTTCACCGTCGTGATCAGCCACGCGATCTTCTTCACCTCGCTGCCGCTGGTGACCCTCTCGCTCGGCTTCTCGACGGTGGAGCGCGAGATGGTCGAGGCCGCGCGTACCATGGGCGCGAACGAGGCGACGGTGCTGCGAACGATCCTGCTGCCGACGATCCTGCCCTACATGATCTCGGGCTTCGCCTTCGCCTTCGTCCTGTCGCTGAACGAGTACATCGTCGCCTACATGACGGTCGGCTTCACGCTGGAGACCATCCCCATCAAGATCTTCAACTCGCTGCGCTACGGCTACACGCCGACCATGGCGAGCGTCTCGATCCTCTTCGTCGCGGTGGCCGCAATCCTCTTCTCCATCGTCGCGAAGCTCGGCGATCTGCCGAAGCTCCTCGGCGCCTGGGGCGGCGAGCGGTGAGGCTCTCGGTCGTCCAGACCGACGCGGGCCTCGACGGGCCGGAGCGCGAGCGCGCCATCGCGAAGGGCGTCGAAGAGGCCGCCAGGGCCGGCAGCGCCCTCGTCCTCTTCCCCGAGCTCGTCGCCGAAGGCTACGGCCGTGCCGCCGACCGGCTGGAAGAGGCGACGTCCCTCGAAGACCTGCCGCGCTCGCGCTGGCAGCGCCTCGCCGACGATCACGAGATCGCGGTCTGCCTCGGGCTGACGCTGCGCCTCGCCCACGGCGGTTTCGGCAACGGCGCCGTCCTCTTCCGGCCCGGCAAGCCGCCTCGGCCCTATCTGAAACGCCACCTCTACGGCGATTACGAGAAGGCGATCTTTTCGCCCGGTCAGGAGCGCTCCGGTCTCGTCCAGTGGGGCGGGCTGACGATAGGCATGCTCGTCTGCTTCGACGCCGAGTTCCCCGAGCGCTGCCGCGAGCTGGCGCTGGCCGGCGCCGATCTCGTGCTGGTGCCGACCGCCCTGCCGAAGGTCGCGGGCGCCGATTTCATCGCCTCGACGCTCATCCCGGCTCGCGCCTTCGAGAACGGCATCTTCGTCGCCTATGCCGACCATTGCGGCCGGGACGAGCGCTTCGAGTATCAGGGCCTGTCCGTCATCGCCGACCCGAACGGGGCGAAACTGGCGAGCGCGGACGACACGAGCCCCGCCCATCTCGTCGCCGACCTCGACCCCGCCCGCTACGCCGAGGTGCGGCAGGCGAACCCGTATCTGGAGACGCTGAGGCGCGAGAGCGCGTCCCAGTAGCCCGCGGAAGGGGCATAGAGAGGAGTGCGACGGATGAACGAACGCGCGGCCGAGATCGGCATGGTCTTCGACGAGATCGACACGCCCTGCCTGATCGTCGATCTCGACGCGATGGAGCGCAACATCGCCACGATGGCGCGCTTCGCCGCGGCGCGCGGCGTGCGGCTGCGGGCTCACGCCAAGACGCACAAATCGCCCGAAATCGCCCGCCTGCAGATCGCCGCCGGGGCCACCGGTCTCTGCTGCCAGAAGGTCGGCGAGGCGGAGGCGCTGGTGCGCGGCGGCGTCAGCGACGTGCTCGTCTCCAATCAGGTCGTCTCCCCGAAGAAGCTGCGGCGGCTGGCGGCGCTCGCGCGCGAGGCGCGCATCCTCGTCTGCGTCGACGATGCCGGGAACGTCGCCGAGATCGGCGGCGCGGCGCGCGAGGCCGGCTCCACCATCGAGTGCCTCGTCGAGATCGACGTCGGCGCGGGCCGCTGCGGCGTCGCGCCGGGCACCCCGGCCGTCGCGCTCGCCAAGGTGGTCGCGCAGACCGGGGGCCTGCGCTTTGCCGGCCTGCAGGCCTATCACGGCGGAGCACAGCACCTGCGGACCTTCGAGGAGCGGCGCGCGGCGATCGAGGCCGCCACCGCGATGGTGCGCGAGACGCTGGAGGCGCTCACGGCCGAGGGCCTTACCTGCGACATCGTCGGCGGCGCGGGCACCGGCACCTTCGAGTTCGAGAGCGCCAGCGGCGTCTACAACGAACTCCAGTGCGGCTCCTACGTCTTCATGGACGCCGACTACGGCCGCATCCTGAAGGCCGACGGGCAGCCGCTCGACGCCTTCGAGAACAGTCTCTTCATCCTCACCGGCATCATGAGCAAGACGCGGCCCGGCCGCGCGGTCTGCGACGCCGGACTGAAGGCTTCGAGCGTTGATTCCGGCCTGCCGACCATCTTCGGCGAGCCGGACCTCGATTATCTGAACGCATCCGACGAGCACGGTGTGATCGCCGATCCGAACGACCGTCTGAAACTCGGGGACCGCCTGAAGCTCGTCCCCGGCCATTGCGATCCCACCGTCAACATGCACGACTGGCTCGTCGGCGTGCGGGGGAATCGCGTCGAGGCGCTGTGGCCTGTCGCCGCGCGCGGGCGTCTGCTCTGACGGGCGCTCACAGGAACGAGGACAGACCTTTGAAATTCCGACACGATACGCCCTACCCGTCCCGCCGCTCGCCGGTGATGGCCAAGAACGTCGTCGCCTCCTCGCACCCCTTGGCGACGCAGGCGGGCCTTCGGATGCTCGCCCAAGGCGGCAACGCGGTGGACGCGGCGCTGGCCTGCGCCATCGCGCTGACCGTCGTGGAGCCCACCAACAACGGCCTCGGCTCCGACGCTTTTGCGATCCTCTGGGACGGGCGCGAGCTGCACGGCCTGAACGCTTCCGGCCGTTCGCCCGCCGCCTGGTCGCCGGACCGCTTCGCGGGCCTCGGCGCCATGCCCGAGCGCGGCTTCGAGAGCGTCACCGTGCCCGGCGCGGTCGCCTCCTGGGTCGAGATGTCGAGCCGCTTCGGCAAGCTCGACTTCCCCGCTCTCTTCGAGCCGGCGATCGACTATGCCGACAAGGGCTGGCTCGTGCCCCCGATCATCGCCGAGCAGTGGCGCCGCGCGGCGCGGATCCTCGGGCACCAGCCGGGCTTCGCCGAGGCGTTCATGCCGGAGGGCCGCACGCCGCAAGCGGGCGAGGTCTTCCGCTCGAAGGCGCAGGCCGAGACGCTTCGGCAGATCGCCGAGACGCGCGGCGAGGCCTTCTATCGCGGCGATCTGGCGGGTCGTGTGGAGGCCTTCGCCAAGGAACATGGCGCCGCGATCACCGCGCAGGACTTCGCCGATCACACCGTCGACTGGTGCGGCACGATCTCCAAGCGCTTCAACGACTTCGACCTTCACGAGATTCCGCCCAACGGCCAGGGCATCGCTGCCCTGATGACCATGGGCATCCTGAAGTCGCTCGGCATCGAGGAGCACGACCCGGATTCGGCAGAGAGCCTGCATCTTCAGATCGAGGCGATGAAGCTCGCCTTCGCCGACCTCCACACCTACGTCTCCGACCATCGCTTCATGACCGAGACGACGGTAGAGCACCTCCTCGACGACGGCTATCTCGCCTCGCGGTCCAGGCTCGTCGACCGCGCCCGGGCGCAGGATTTCGGCGCCGGCTCGCCCAAGCAGGGCGGCACCGTGTGCCTTGCCGCGGCGGACGCTTCGGGCATGATGGTGTCCTTCATCCAGTCGAACTATTCGGGCTTCGGCTCGGGCGTCGTCGTGCCCGGCACCGGCATCTCGCTGCAGAACCGCGGCTTCGGCTTCACGCTGGAGCGCGGCCACCCGAACGAGGTGGCCGGCGCCAAGCGGCCCTTCCACACGATCATCCCCGGTTTCGTGATGCGCGGCGCGGAGCCCGCCATGGCCTTCTGCCTGATGGGCGGGCCGATCCAGGCGCAGGGCCACGTGCAGATGACGCTGCGCACGCAGGTCCACGGCCAGGACCCGCAGACGGCCGCCGACGCGCCGCGCTGGCGGGTGAACGAGGGGCGCGAGGTGATGGTGGAGCGCGCGGCGGGCGAGGACGTCCTCGCCGATCTCGCAGCGCGCGGCCATCAGGTGAAGGCGGAGGCGCCGGAGACGAGCTTCGGCTTCGGCGGCGCCCAGATCGTCCACCGCGTCGAAGGCGGCTACGTGGCGGGCTCCGACCCGCGCAAGGACGGGCAGGCCGCCGGCTTCTGACCCGCGCACGCACGAGAAGGGAAGATCCGCCATGACCGAGACCGTGCGCCTGCGCGAGGTCGGCCCGCGCGACGGCCTGCAGATGGTCAAGACCGTGCTGCCGTCCGCGGCCAAGATCGAATGGTGCGAGCGTGCCGCCGCCGCGGGCGTGCCCGAGGTCGAGGCGACGTCCTTCGTCCCGGCGAAGATCGTGCCCCAGTTCGCCGATGCCGACGCGGTGGCGGCGGGCGTGGCGGCGAGCACGGCGGCGCGGATGTCGGCGCTCGTCGTCAATCTGAAGGGTGCGATCCGCGCCTTCGACGCAGGGTTCACGAAGGTGAACTACGTCGTCTCCGCCAGCGAGGCGCACAGCCAGGCGAACGCGCGTCGCACGACCGACGAGGCGCTGGAGGAGTTCGAGCGCATCGTCGCGGAGCGCGCGACGCGCGGCCTTGATGGGACGGTGGAGCTCTCGCCCGGCGTCGCCACCGCCTTCGGCTGCACGCTGCAGGGCGAAGTGCCGGAGGCCCGCGTCCACGAGGTGATCGACCGGCTGGTTTCGAGCGGCGCGGACGAGATCATGGTCGCCGACACGATCGGCTATGCGCACCCGGCCAAGGTTGAGCGGCTTCTCGGCGCCGTGGTGGAGCGGCTGGGCGCCCTGCCCGTCGCGGCGCACTTTCACGACACGCGGGGCTTGGGCCTCGCCAACGTCACGGCCGCCGTGCGGGTCGGCGTTCGTCGTTTCGACGCCTCGCTGGCGGGCCTCGGAGGCTGCCCCTTCGCGCCGGGCGCGACGGGCAACGTCGATCTGGAGGATTGCGTCTACCTTCTCGAGGAACTCGGCTACTCCACGGGCGTCGACCTCGATGCGCTCCTGCGCCTGCGCGAGACGGTGGAGGGATGGCTCCCCGGCGAACGCTTCTCCGGCGCCATCGCCCGGGTGGGCCTGCCGAAGACCTACCGGTTCGACCGCGCCTCGCGATAGGCTGCACCGGACCTGCGAACGAAAAAGGCCCAAGAACCGGCGAGGTTCTCGGGCCTTTTCTATGGACCATCCGCCGGGCGGCGGGGCCGCCTGGCCGATCCCGCCAGCCTCAGAAGGGGCTGTCGGGGAAGTAGAACTGCTCCGCGTTCTCCGGCGTGATGCGCTGCGAGCCGATGATGAAGCGCCCCGTGACCGGGGCGTTGGACGTCAGCGCCAGCGCCGTCAGCTCGATCGCGGTCGAGATCTGCGCCGGCGGGTAGGTGACGTTGACCGGCAGCTGCGGGTCCCCGTCCATCATGCGCTGGATGATCTCCTTCATGCCGGCGCCGCCGACGACCCACATCTCGTCCTGCCGGCCCGCCTGGGCGATCGCCTCCAGCGCGCCGATCGACATGTCGTCGTCGGCCGCCCAGACGGCGTCGATCTCGGGGAAGCGCGACAGGTAGTCCTGCATCACGTTGAAGGCGTCGTCGCGGTTCCAGTTGCCGTGCTGCATGTCGAGCACCTCGATGCCCGAGCCCTCGATCGCGGCCTCGAAGGCCTCGACGCGCTCGTTGTCGAGCGTGGTCGGAATGCCGCGCAGGACGACGATCTTCTGGCCCTCCTCGAGGTTCTCGGCGAAGTACTCGCCCGCCACGCGCCCGAAGCCGGTGTTGTCGCCCGCGACGTACAGGTCCTCGATGCCTTCTTCCGAAAGGCCGCGATCGACGACGGTGACGAAGATGTCCTGCTCGGCGACCGACTGGACCGGGGCGGTCAGCGGCTCGCTCTCGAAGGGCAGGACGACCAGCGCGTCGATGCCGCGCGTCGCCACCATGTCCTCGATGTCGTTGACCATGGTGGAGGCATCGCCGGCGGTCGAGAGCACGAACTCGATGTTCGGATAGGTCTCGCCGAGGCGCGCGATCGTGTCCTGCGCGTGCCAGTTCAGACCGCCCATGAAGCCGTGGGTGGCGGACGGAATGGCGACGCCGATCGTGTAGCTCTCGGTCTCCTCCTGCGCCATGGCCGGGAGCGCGGCGAAGGCGCCGGCCAGCATCGTCGATGCGGCGATGGCAGTCCGGAATGTCTTGCGGGTCATTTCATTTCCTCCCTTGGAATCTACCGCGCCGAGGCGGATTTGGAGTCCCGCTGCAACACCACAGCGAGGATGACGATGACGCCCTGGATCGCCCCGTTCAGATACGGACTGACGATCGAGGCGAGGTTCAGGATGTTGCCGATGAGGCTGAGGATGAGGACGCCGACGACGGTGCCCCAGACCCGGCCGAAGCCGCCCTTCAGCACCGTGCCGCCGATGATGACGGCCGCGATGGCCTCCAGCTCCCACAGGACGCCGGTCCCGCCCGAGGCCGAGCCGAGCCGCGGCACGTACATGATGACGGCGATGCCGACGAGGACGCCGAGGAGCACGAAGGTCGCCATGCGAACGCGGTCGACGTTGACCGCCGAGTAGCGCGCCACCTGCTCGTTGGCGCCGAGCGCGGCGCAATGACGCCCGAAGGCGGTTCGGCGCATGAGGATCTCGCCCAGGATCGCGACCACCGCGAAGACGATGATCGGCCAGGTGATGCCGAAGAGGCCGTCGTAGTAGACCGGCCGCAGGAGCGTGCGCGAGGCGGAATCGAGCGAGAGAGTTCCGCCGTCGGCCAGCCAGGTGACGAGGGAACGGTAGATGCCCATCGAGCCGAGCGTGACGATGAAGGCCTCGATCCGCACCTTGGCGATCAGCGCGCCGTTGATGAGCCCGGCCGCGAAGCCCGTCAGAAGCGCCACGCCCATGCCCGCGAGCACCAGCGGCAGGCCGACGCCGAGCACCGGCACCATCGCGTTCATGGCGAGGATCATGGTGCCGGCGACGAAGGCCGCCATGGAGCCGACCGACAGGTCGATGCCGCCCGCCGTGATCACGAAGGTCATGCCGACCGCGATGATGCCGATGAAGGCCGAGCGGGCGAGAACGTTCGTGACGTTGCCGTAGGACAGGAAGTTCGGGTTCAGCCAGGCACCGAGCGCGATCAGGAGCAGCAGTGCCAGGATCGGCCCGAGCACATGCAGATTGATCGCGCCGCGTCGCGGCTTGGTGCGGGCGGGCGTAGCGGCCTCGCTCATGACGCCATGGCCTCCCTCGGGCCCAATCCCATCGCGAGTTTCACGATGGCGTTCTCGTTGACCTCGTCGCCTTCCACCTCGCCCGCGATGCGACCCGCGGCCATGACGACGACGCGGCTCGAAAGCCCGATCACCTCGGGAAGCTCGGAGGAGACGACGACGACGCTCTTGCCGCTCGTCGCGAGGCGACGGATGAATTCGTAGATCTGCTGCTTGGTGCCGATGTCGATGCCGCGGGTCGGCTCGTCGATGATGACGATGTCGGGCTCGGCGAGCATGGTCTTGGCCAGAAGCAGCTTCTGCTGATTGCCGCCCGACAGGTTGCCGGCGTTCATGCCCCGGTCGCCGGCGCGGATGTCGAATTCGGCGAACGCCTTCGTGAGTGCCGTCTCTTCGGCCTTCGTATCAATCAGCCCCTTGGAGGTGAACCGGTCGAGCGAAAGGAGCGTCAGGTTCTCGCGCAGGTTCTTGCCCAGAAGCAGGCCCTTCTCCTTGCGGTCCTCGGTCAGATAGACGAGCCCGGCCTCGCGCGCCGCCATGACCGAGCCGAGCGCGATCGCACGCCCGGACACGCGGACCTCGCCGCTGGCAGGCCGGAGGCCGACGACGCCCTCCATCAGTTCGGTGCGGCCCGAGCCGACGAGACCGGCAAAGCCCAGAACCTCGCCGCGCTTCAGCGTGAAGCTCGCGCGTCCCGAGAGCCCCTCGACGACGAGGTCGCGGACCTCGAGCACGGTCTCCCCGCCGGCGGCGGCCTTGATCGGGAACAGGTCCGACAGTTCGCGTCCGACCATCGCCTCGGCCATCTCGTGCTCGGAGATGCCGCGCCGTGCCTCGCGCACCTTGCGCCCGTCCCGAAGCACGGTGACGCGGTCGGCGATGCGCGCGACCTCGTCGAGCTTGTGCGAGGTGTAGAGGATCGCAGTGCCCTCGGCACGCAGCCGCTCGATGAGGAGAAGCAGCGTCTCCGTCTCGCGCGCTGTCAGGACCGCCGTCGGCTCGTCCATGATGAGGACGCGCGCGTTGCGGCCGAGCGCCTTGGCGATCTCCACCATCTGCCGGTTCGGGACCGAGATGTCGGAGATGCGGGCGCGCGGGTCCACGTGGCAGTCGAGGCGGCCGAGGAGAAGACGGGCCTGCTCCTGCATCGCGCGCCGGGCCAGGAACGGACCGCGCTTCAACTCTCGGCCGAGGAAGATGTTCTCCTCGACCGACAATTGGGACGCAAGGTTGAACTCCTGATGGATCAGGACGATGCCGGCGTTTTCTGCAGCATCGGACGAGTCGAAGTCGACCGGTTTGCCGTCGAGCAGCACCTGCCCGTCGGACGGCGCCAGATAGCCGCCGAGGATCTTCATCGTCGTCGACTTGCCGGCGCCGTTCTCGCCGATGAGCGCGTGCACCTCGCCGGCCCGCAGGTCGAAGTCGACATCCGTCAGCACCTGGACGGGGCCGAAGCGGCGCGAGACCTTCCGAAGCGCAAGAACGGGCGCGGTCATGGCGTCACCCAAGCGGCGTCTTCCCTGGAGGAGCGGACGCAGGCATCGATGAAACGCATGCCCGCCAGCCCGGCGTCGAGACCGGGGAGCGTGGCCGACGGACCGCGCTCGCCGGCGCGGTGCGCCCGGATCGCCGTGGCCGCGTCCGAATAGATGTTGGCGAAGGCTTCCAGATATCCTTCCGGATGCCCGGCCGGGATGCGCGAGGCGCCGGCCGAGGCCGCGCCGGTCCCGGCCCCGTTGCGGGTGAGCAGCCGCTTGGGCTCGCCATGAACGGTGTGCCACAGCCGGTTCGGGTCCTCCTGGCTCCATTCCAGCCCGCCGCGCTCGCCGTAGACCCGCAGGACCAGCCGGTTCTCGTTGCCCGGCGCGACCTGGCTGCAGGCGAGCGTACCCTTCACCCCGCCGGGGAAGCGCAGGAGGACATGGGCGTTGTCGTCGAGGCGACGGCCCGGCACGAAGCTGTCGAGGTCGGCCGCGAGCTTCTCCACGGCGAGCCCGGAGACGAAGCAGGCGAGGTTGTGGGCGTGCGTGCCGATGTCGCCCGTCGCGCCGCCGGCCCCGGAACGCTCCGGATCGGTCCGCCATTCGGCGCCCTTGGCCCCCGTCGTCTCCACGGCCTCCGTCAGCCAGTCCTGCATGTATTCGACATGGACGAGCCGGAGGGACCCGAGCGCGCCACTCGCGACCATGGCGCGCGCCTCGCGCACCATGGGATAGCCGGTGTAGTTGTGGGTCAGGACGAAGAGCGCCTCGCTCGACCGGGCGACCTTTGCGAGGTCCTCCGCCTGAGCCAGCGTCGCCGTCAGCGGCTTGTCGCAGAGGACGTGGATGCCGGCCTTCAGGAAGGCGACAGCGGCACTGGCGTGGAGGTGGTTGGGCGTGACGACCGACACGGCCTCGATGCCGTCGTCGCGCGCCGCTTCGCGCTCGGCCATCTCCTCGAAGGAGGCGTAGCTGCGCGCGGGGTCGAGACCGAGAGCCTCGCCGCTGGCGCGCGCCCGCTCCGGCGTCGAGGACAGGGCACCGGCCACGAGCTCGAAATGCCCGTCCATGCGCGCGGCGATGCGGTGGACCGCGCCGATGAAGGCGTCCGTGCCGCCGCCGACCATGCCAAGCCGGATCGGCCCGGAGCGGTTCGAGAAGCGGCTCATGCGCACAGCCCCAGAAGCCGGCGGTTGGCGGCGGCGTCCGTGCCGGCGGCGGCGAAATCGTCGAAGGCGCGTTCGGTGACGCGGATGATGTGGTTCTTCACGAACTGGGCGCCCTCGCGCGCGCCGTCCTCCGGATGCTTCAGCGCGCATTCCCATTCGACGACCGCCCAGCCGTCAAAGTCGTTCGCGGTCAGCTTGGAGAAGACGGCGCCGAAATCGACCTGTCCGTCGCCCGGCGAGCGGAAGCGCCCGGCCCGGTTCGCCCAGGACTGGTAGCCGCCATAGACGCCCTGGCGTCCGGTCGGGCGGAACTCGGCGTCCTTGACGTGGAACATGCGGATGCGGTCCGCATAGATGTCGATGTTCTCAAGATAGTCGAGCGCCTGGAGGACGTAGTGGGACGGATCGTACAGCATGTTGCAGCGTTCGTGCGCGCCCACGCGCTCCAGGAACATCTCGAAGGTCACGCCGTCGTGGAGATCCTCGCCCGGATGGATCTCGTAGCAGAGGTCGACGCCGCACTCTTCGGCGAGATCGAGGATCGGGTGCCAGCGGCGCGCCAGTTCGTCGAAGGCGGCCTCCACCAAACCGGCCGGACGCTGCGGCCAGGGATAGAGATAGGGCCAGGCGAGCGAGCCCGAGAAGGTCGCCATGGCGCCGAGGCCCAGATTGCGGGACGCCCGAAGGCTCTTGCGCATCTGGTCGGCGGCCCAGTCCTGGCGGGCGCGCGGGTCGCCACGGACCTGCGGCGCGGCGAACCCATCCATCAGAGGATCGTAGGCCGGGTGAACGGCCATCAACTGTCCCTGGACATGCGTCGACAGTTCGGTGACGACGATCCCGTTCTCGGCCGCCCGCCCCTTGAACTCGTCGCAATAGTCCTTCGAACTCGCTGCAGCGTCGAGGTCGATCAGTCGCGCGTCGCCGCTGGGAACCTGGACGCCGGCATAGCCGCATGCGGCCGCCCATTTCGTGATCGAATCCCACGAGTCGAACGGCGCCGTGTCGCCGGCGAACTGCGCCAGAAACAGGGCCGGGCCCTTGATCGTCCGCATGCGAGTTCCTCCCGCCGGCCTCCAGACCGGATGCATCCGATGTAATCGTTTGCAAGTGGACGTTAGCCCTGCCAATCTCCGTTTACAAGCCCCCCGTCAATCGGCATGTTCGCCCGCCGCTTCAGGGAGCCACAGGTGCCGAAACCAGCGACCATTCAGGATATCGCGCGAGAGGCCGGCGTCTCGACCGCGACGGTGAGCCGGACCCTCTCGCACCCCGAGCGCGTCGCGGAGCCGACGCGCGCGGCGGTGATGGATGCGGTGCGCCGCACCGACTTCCGAATCAACCGCACGGCCCGCAACCTGCGGCGGCGCCGCAGCGGCAGCGTTCTGGCGCTCGTGCCCAATCTCGCCAACCCGTTCTTTTCCGAGATCCTCTCCGGCCTGTCGGACGTTCTGGCGGGGTCCGGCTCGGGCCTTCTCGTCGGAGACACGCAGATCGGCCCTGATCCGACCGGGCGCCTCAACGACTATCTGGTCGGCGGCATGGCGGACGGCGCGGTGATCTTCGACGGGCACCTCCCCGAAGGGATGCGGATCGACGTCTCGCGGCCCCCGCTGGTGCTGGCCTGCGAATGGTCCACCCAGCGCCTGCCGAGCGTGCGGGTCGACAACGAGGGCGGCGCGATGCTCGCGGTGCGCCATCTCATCGAGCACGGGCACCGGGCGATCGGGCACGTCACCGGGCCCTCCGGCAACGTCCTGACGATGAGCCGGCTTTCGGGCGTGCGCCGGGCACTCGACGAGGCGGGACTGCCGCTCCGCGAGGACCACGTCTTCGGCGGCGATTTCGGCCTGGCTTCGGGCGCGGCCGCCGCCGAGCGCTGGCTGGCGCTGGCCGAGCGGCCGACGGCGGTCTTCTGCGCGTCGGACGAGATGGCCTGCGGCTTCATCGGAGCCCTCCAGCATTCGGGCGTGGGGGTGCCGACGGACGTCTCGGTCGTCGGGTTCGACGACATCGAGGTGAGCGCCCATCTGACGCCCGCGCTGACGACGATCCGGCAGCCGCGCCGCCTGATCGGCGAACGTGCGGCCCATCTCGTGCTCGGCCTGATCGAGGAGAAGGAGGCCCCGTTCGAGGACGAGGTCCTTCCGGTCGAACTGATCGAGCGCGGCAGCGTCGCGCGACGCTGAAACGGCCCCGTCCGGTCAGACGCTCAGCGTGCCGTCGGCAGACCTTCGATCCAGCGCACGATCGCCTCGACGACGGGCTCGGTCGTGCCCGGGGAGAAGAGGTCTCCGGCGATCATGTGCTGAAGGCGATCCTGCGCCCCCTCGACGATCAGCACTTCGCTGGGTGCTCCCCACCGGGAGACGATCTCCTCCGTCGCGGCCGGATCGACCACCTGGTCGCGCGGCGAGTAGACGAAGAGCGCGGGCGTCCGGATCGCCGAGACGTCGACGCCCCGGACCGCTTCCACGAGGGCGGCCATGGGGAGCAGAGCGCGCGAGGGGAAGACGGCGGTCTCGTTGCCGTCCGCGTCGGGCTCGGCGAGCTCGAGCTCGACGCCGTCGCCGACGAAGAGCGGCAGCACGCTCTCGGCGAAGGGCAGTCCGACGAAGCGGGCGCGCCAGTCCTGCAGGCGGAAGTTCGGCGAGACCATGACGAAGCCGGCGACGTCGTCGGTCATCCCTTCGGCGGCCGCCCAGGCCGAGAGCGTGCCCCCCGTCGAGGTCGAGATCACGACGACGCGCTCGCCGATCCGCCGGCCGATCGCAAGGGCCTCCGCAACATCGTTCAGCCAGTCGTTGGCGCTCGGCTCGGCCAGCGCCGCGAAATCGAGCCCGTGGCCCGACAGGCGCGTGAAGAAGAGGTTGGCCCCGAGCCGTTCGGCCACCTCGTCGGGCACGGGTCGAAGCTCCCGCTTGTCGCCCGAATAGCCGTGGACGTAGACGATCGAGAGCGGCGTTCGGGCGCGCGAAGCGGGATAGGCCCAGATGATCTCCTTGGCCGTCTCCTCCGTCAGCCCCTCGACCTGTGCCTCCTCGGCCTCGACATAGGCCTGGGGGTCGTCGCCGATCGCAGCTGGGTCGAATGTGATGGTCGGATCGACGGACACGCGTGGGCCGAAGAGCCATGCGAGCGCGCCGACGAGCAGGAGGACGAGAAGGAGGGCGAGGAGGATGCGGCGCTTCATCCGACAGTCTTAGGCGCCGGAGAACGAAAGAGAAGGCGCGACGGCGTGGGGCTGCGTTGTGCGGACCGTCGGGAGGCCGCGCCCTTCAGGCCCTCATCCGCCTGTCGGCACCTTCTCCCGCAAGCGGGGGAAGGATCCAGCGGACAGAGCTGTGGATCATTGCCGAACGTCAATTTCCAAGCACCACGACCGTCGCCATGCCGTCGGTGCGATAGGGGTCGCCCTCCCCGTTGCGGCCGTCCTGCGTCGCACCGATCCCGTCGATCTCGTAGCTGCGTGCGACCATGCCGGTCGCGTCGAGTTCCTCGACCAGGGCGTCGCGCGCGGCGTCGATGTCGGGTGCGATGCGGTGGGTGACGGCGCCCGTATAGTGGCTGAGGCCGACGCCCGCGTCGAAGGTCACGGCACCGGTCCAGAACGGCTCGCCCTGCCTCGTCTCCCGCCAGAGCCGGACATGCTGACGTTGGTCGGCGCTGGAGCCGACCGACTTCTCTAAAGCGAAATCCTCGCGCCGTCCGTCGTAGAAGAGCGGCGAGACCGGCG
>JAEZXX010000029.1 GCA_023419535.1 Pseudomonadota bacterium
CGAGACGGCCCTGGAGATGCTGGGCACCATCATCGCCATCCTGAAGGGCGAGGCTTAAGCGGCTGAGGGACGGAGCGCGGGCGCCCTCGCCCGCGCCCCGCAGGACCCCGTGCCCCGATGATACGCCCCTTCCAGCCAGTCAGCGCGCGAACGCGCGTTCTTCTCGGCCTCTCCTTCTTCGTCGCCTTCGTCGCCGTCTGGTCGCTCGCCACCTTCGGCGGCTTCGTCTCGCGGACGTTTCTCGCCGACCCGCTGACGATGCTCGCCGACGGCTGGTACCTCCTCAGTCGCCAGGGCTTCGCGTACGACATCGGCATGACGATCTGGCGTGTCGTCGGAGGCTTCGCCATCGCCGCCGTCCTTGCCGTTCCGATCGGCATCCTGATGGGCGCCTACAAGCCGATAGAGGCGCTGCTCGAGCCCTTCGTGTCCTTCGCGCGCTACCTGCCGGCCTCCGCCTTCGTGCCGCTCCTGATCCTGTGGGCGGGCATCGGCGAGGCGCAGAAGCTGCTGGTCATCTTCATCGGCTCCTTCTTCCAGATCGTCCTGATGGTCGCCGGTATCGTCGGCTCGACGCGCCAGGATCTGGTGGAGGCGGCCTATACGCTGGGCGCCAAGGACCGCGGCATCGTGGCGCGCGTCCTCATCCCCTCGGCGGCGCCCGACATCGCCGAGGTCCTGCGGCTCGTGCTGGGCTGGGCCTGGACCTACGTCATCGTCGCCGAGCTGATCGGGGCCTCTTCGGGCATCGGCTACATGATCATCAACAGCCAGGCGCTGCTGGCGACGGGCCAGATCATTTTCGGCATCATCGTCATCGGCCTGATCGGCCTCGTCTCCGACTTTCTGTTCAAGGCGCTGAACCGGCGCGTCTTTGCCTGGAGGCTGGCATGAGCGCGCTCCTCGTCTCGGGCGTCGGACGCGTCTTTCCGGGGGTGAAGGGCGGCGCCCCGGTCACCGCGCTGCAGCCGACCGACCTGACGGTGCCCTCGGACGACTTCGTCACCATCCTCGGCCCGTCCGGCTGCGGGAAGTCAACGCTGCTTCGCATCATCGCCGGGCTCGACCGGCCGACCAGCGGGACGGTGACGCTCGACGGGCTCCCGGTGGCGGGGCCGGGGCCCGAGCGCGGCATGGTGTTCCAGTCCTACACGCTTTTTCCGTGGCTGAACGTGAAGGACAACATCGCCTTCGGCCTGCGCGAGAAGGGCGCTTCGGCCGCCGAGACGGCCGAGCGCGTCGCCTATTTCGTCGATCAGGTGGGGCTGCGCGGCTTCGAGAATCACTGGCCGAAGCAACTGTCGGGCGGCATGCAGCAGCGCACGGCGATCGCGCGCGCGCTCGCCAACGATCCGAAGATCCTGCTCCTCGACGAGCCCTTCGGCGCGCTGGACAACCAGACGCGCGGCCTGATGCAGGAGCTGTTGCTCGGCATCTGGGAGCGCCAGCACAAGATGGTGCTGTTCGTCACGCACGACATCGAGGAGGCCATCTTCGTCGGCTCGCGCGTGGTCACGATGACGGCGCGGCCCGGTCGCATCAAGTCGATCATCCCGGTCGACCTGCCGCATCCGCGCCACTACACGATCAAGTCGAGCCCGGAATTCTCGGCGCTGCGCGCCCGCCTGACCGAGGAGATCCGCTCCGAGGCGATCCAGGCCGATTCCGCGCATTGAAGCGCTTCGACCCACCCGCGCCCGAACGCACGAGCTCGCTCAGAGCAGGCTCGTCAGCCGGTGGGTGCGCGGATGCACCATGCGCACGTAGGTGACGGGGCTTTCGGCCAGCCAGGTGCGCCGCTCGCCCACCAGGACCGGGCCGGCTGGGTCGATGCCCAGATGCGACGCCTCCTCCTCGCTCGGCTGGTCGGCGAAGAAGGTGAACTCCCCGCGCGAGAAGGGCGCGGCCGTCACCAGCCACTCGTTCGGCCCGGTCGCCTCGAACCCCTCCGACAGGACGCGGGGCGCGGTCTGCGGGTTGATGAGCCGGTCCTCGAACTGATAGGGCCGCCCGTCCGCGAAATGCAGGCAGCGCACGTGCAGGATGGTGCGGCCGGCCGGGACCCCGAACAGGCCCGCATCCTCCGCGCTCGCTGGTCGCTCCTCCCGCAAGAGGAGGCGATACCCGTAATGCGCGCCCGAGGCACGGATTTCGGCGGCGACGAGGGGGATGGCGAAACGCGCCTCGCGCGGGGGATGCAGCGCGACGCGCGTGCCCACCTTGCGCTTGCGCTCGAGGAGACCGGCCCGCGCGAGCTCCTGCAGGGCCCGGTTGACGGTGGCCCGCGCCGCGCCGAACTCGCTCGCCAACTGCTCCTCGCCCGGGATCAGGCTGCCCGGCCGCCACACGCGCTCGCCGATGCGCCGCGCGATCTCGTCCTTGATGTGGCGGAAGGAGGAGCGCGGAGCGGTGGTCATGCGGGCAGGCGGATCCTCGACGTTGCGCATCCTGCGTAACGTCATCCACACGCCTCGGAAAGGGTCGGATCATTTGGCCCCGGCTACGGCCCCGATCTCCAGACGGAAGAAGCCGGCGGCGCCGTCGATCCGCACGGCCGTGCGGGCGACCAGGAGCGCGTCGTCGCGATCCAGCGCAACGCGCTCGGCAGCGGTTTCGATCGACGCGGGGCCGAGCGCGAGGATCACCACCGTGTGCGGGCAGGCGGGCAGATCGAAAGTGCCGGATAGGCGTTCGACCCTGGCCGAGAAGCGGTCCCTGCGCACCATGACGTTCAAATCGACGATCGGGCCGTTCGGCAGGCGCGCCACGGTCGGGGCATCGGCCGGAAAGGCGTAGGGCGGGGATCGTGGGGTCAGACGCTGCGGGCGTTCGCCTTCGATCGCCAGATCGAGCGCCGCGCCGTCGAGGATCGCGAGGATGCGCTCGACGCCGGGGAAGACCGAGAACGGCCCGTCGGCCTCGACGCGCGCCATCGAGATGCGCCAGTCGAAGGAGGCGGTGTCGGCGCCGGGCGGATGGGCGGCGATCTCCCGCGTCTCCCCGCCGCCGTTCTTCCAAGGCATGCGGCGGTGATCGGCGGCGCGCAGGAGGGTCACGCCCGACTTCATCCGAGGATGGCCGGCAGGTTCAGCCCCTTTTCGCGCGCGCAGTCGAGCGCGATGTCGTAGCCCGCATCCGCGTGGCGCATGACGCCGGTCGCCGGATCGTTCCACAGGACGCGTTCCAGGCGCCGCGCCGCGTCGTCCGTGCCGTCGGCGCAGATCACCATGCCGGAATGCTGCGAGAAGCCCATGCCGACGCCGCCGCCATGGTGCCGCGAGACCCAGGTCGCGCCCGACGCCGTGTTGAGGAGCGCGTTGAGGAGCGGCCAGTCGGAGACCGCGTCGGACCCGTCCTTCATCGCCTCCGTCTCGCGGTTGGGCGAGGCGACGGAGCCCGAATCCAGATGGTCGCGGCCGATCACCACCGGGGCCTTCAGCTCGCCCGAGCGCACCATCTCGTTGAAGGCGAGGCCGAGCGTGTGGCGGTCCCCGAGACCCACCCAGCAGATGCGCGCCGGGAGCCCCTGGAAGGCGATGCGCTCGCGCGCCATGTCGAGCCAGCGGTGCAGGTGATGGTTGTCGGGCAGGAGCTCCTTCACCTTGGCGTCGGTCCTGTAGATGTCCTGCGGGTCGCCGGAGAGCGCGGCCCAGCGGAAGGGGCCGACGCCCCGGCAGAAGAGCGGGCGGATATAGGCCGGCACGAAGCCGGGGAAGGCGAAGGCGTTCTCCAGCCCCTCGTCTTTCGCGACCTGCCGGATGTTGTTGCCGTAGTCGAGCGTCGGGACGCCCGCCTCGTGGAAGGCGACCATGGCTTCCACGTGCCGGCGCATCGAGGCGCGGGCGGCCGCTTCCACGGCCTTCGGATCGCTTTCGCGCCTGGCCCTGTGTTCGGCGACGCTCCAGCCGATCGGCAGGTAGCCGTTCAGCGGGTCGTGCGCGGAGGTCTGGTCGGTGACGATGTCGGGGCGAAGGCCCCCCGCCTGCATGCGCCGGACGAGTTCGGGGAAGATCTCGGCCGCGTTGCCGAGGAGCCCGACGCTCTTCGCCTCGCCGGCCTTCGTCCACCGCTCGATGAGCGTCAGCGCCTCGTCGAGGGTCGTCGCCTTCTCGTCGACGTAGCGGGTGCGCAGGCGGAAATCGATGCGGGTCTCGTCGCTCTCGACCGCCAGGCACGAGGCGCCCGCCATCACGGCCGCGAGCGGCTGCGCACCGCCCATGCCGCCGAGTCCCCCGGTCAGCACCCACTTGCCCTTGAGGTCGCCGCCATAGTGCTGGCGCCCCGCCTCGACGAAGGTCTCGTAGGTGCCCTGCACGATCCCTTGCGTGCCGATATAGATCCAGGAGCCGGCGGTCATCTGGCCGTACATGGCCAGACCGCGCTTATCCAACTCGTTGAAATGATCCCAGGTCGCCCAGTGCGGCACGAGGTTGGAATTGGCGATGAGGACGCGCGGCGCGTCCCTGTGGGTGCGGAAGACCCCGACGGGCTTGCCGGACTGGACGAGCAGCGTCTGGTCCTCCTCCAGCGTGCGCAGCGCGGTGGTGATCCGGTCGAAGTCGTCCCAGGTGCGCGCTGCCCGGCCGATGCCGCCATAGACGACCAGCTCGTTCGGGTTCTCGGCGACGTCCGGGTCGAGATTGTTCATCAGCATGCGAAGCGGCGCCTCGGTCAGCCAGCTCTTGGCCGACAGCTCGGTTCCGGTGGCGGCGCGCACGGCTCGCGCGTTGTGGCGGCGGTCGATGGCGGACATGGGTTCAGCCCTTCAGTTCGGCGGCCAGCGCCTCGATGCGATGGAGAAGGTCGGCAAGGACGGCGCGAAGCGGCTCGGCCTTGGCGACGTCGTAGGCGAAGGGCGGGGCTTCGGCGGCGACATGCGTCGCCTGGGCCAGCTCCATCTGGATGGCGTGAACGTTCCGGTCGGGCCGTCCGTAGTGCCGCGTCGTCCATCCGCCGCGGAAGCGGCCGTTGAGGACGGAGCTGTAGCCTTCGGCAGATGCGCAGGTCTCGACGACGGCACGCTCGATCGCCGGGTCGCAGGTCCTGCCGCCGTCCGTGCCGATGTTGAAGTCCGGCAGCACGCCTTCGAACAGGAAGGGAATCTTTGAACGGATCGAGTGGCAGTCGTAGAGGATCGCGACGCCGTGCAGCGCCTTCACGTGCTCGATCTCGGCGGCCAGCGCCTCGTGATAGGGCCGGTGGAAGGCGTCGAGCCGGCGCGCGATCTCCGGCTCGTCCGGTTCCTCCCCGTCTCGCCAGATGGGCGCGCCGTCGAAATCGGTGAGCGGCACGAGCCCGGTCGTGTTCTGTCCCGGATAGAGGCTGGCGCCCGCCGGGTCGCGATTGGCGTCGATCACGTAGCGGTGGACGGTCGCGCGGACGGTCGTCGCATCGGGCAGAAGCCCGTCATAGAGGCGGTGGATGTGCCAGTCGGTGTCGGCGAGGCGCAGGCCGTTCTCGTTCAGCCGCGCCGCCATGTCCTCCGGCACGTCCGTCCCGGTGTGCGGAAAGGCGAGAATGACCGGCGAGGCGCCGGGGCGGATCTCGACCGGGCTCATCGGGCGACCGTCAGGGCCGGGAGGATGCCGGGCGACACGGAATCGATCAGGGCGCCCGAGGCGACGAGCTCGCCGGCCGCTTCGAGATCGCCCCCCATGTAGCGGTCCGTCTCCAGCGTCGGCACCGCCGCGCGCAGGCGGGCGAGCGCCTTGCCGAGCTCGGGACTGGTGCCGAGCGGAGCGCGGAACTCGATGCCCTGGCCCGCCGTCAGCGCCTCGATCCCGAGAATGGAAAAGAGGTTCTGCGTCATGGGCAGGAGCCGGCGCGCGCCGTGGCAGGCCATGGACACGTGGTCCTCCTGATTGGCGGAGGTGGGCGTCGAATCCACCGAGGCCGGATGGGCCATCTGCTTGTTCTCGCTCATCAGGGCGGCGGAGGTGACCTCGGCGATCATCAGGCCCGAGTTCAGGCCTGGGTTCCTGGCGAGGAACGCCGGCAGGCCGAAGGAGAGCGCCGGATCGACCAGGAGCGCGACGCGCCGCTGGGCGATCGACCCGATCTCGCAGACGGCGAGCGCGATGGCGTCGGCGGCGAGCGCCACCGGCTCGGCGTGGAAATTGCCGCCCGAGACCACCTCTCCGTCGGAGAGGACCAGCGGATTGTCGGTGACGGCGTTGGCCTCAATCACCAGCGTCTCGGCCGCCTGGCGCAGGACGTCGAGGCAAGCGCCGTCGACCTGCGGCTGGCAGCGGATGCAGTAGGGGTCCTGCACGCGCTCGTCGCCCGACAGATGGCTCTGGCGGATCTGCGAGCCGTCGAGAAGCGTGCGCAGAGCAGCAGCCGCCTCGATCTGCCCGCGATGGCCGCGAAGCGCGTGGATCTCGGGATGGAAGGGCGCCGAGGAGCCCATGGCCGCGTCGGTCGACAGGGCGCCGGTGACGAGCGCGGTGCGCGCGGCGCGATGGGCGCGGAAGAGGCCGGCGAGCGCCAGCGCCGTCGAGACCTGCGTTCCGTTGATGAGCGCCAGCCCCTCCTTGGCCGCGAGGGTGACGGGCGACAGACCCGCGCGCTCCAGCGCCTCCCGGCCGCACAGCCGCTCGCCCGCGAGGTCCGCCTCGCCCTCGCCGATCATCACGGCGGCGACATGGGCAAGCGGCGCCAGATCGCCCGAGGCGCCGACCGAGCCCTTCTCGGGAACGATCGGCGTGACGCCGGCCTGAAGCATCGCCTCGATCAGCCGCACGATCTCCAGCCGAACGCCGGAGGCGCCGCGCCCGAGCGAGACGAGCTTCAGCGCCATGACCAGACGCGTGACGCGCCGGTCGAGCGGCTGGCCGACGCCGCAGCAATGGGACAGGATGAGGTTGCGCTGGAGCGTCTCGACGTCCTCGGGCGCGATGCGCACCGAGGCGAGCTTTCCGAAGCCGGTGTTGACGCCGTAGACGGGCTCGCCGCCCCGCGCGATCTCGGCGATGCGCTCAGCGCCCCGCGCGATGACCGCGTCGCAGGCCGGATCGAGCCGGGCGCTCTCCTCGCTCCAGTACAGTCGCTCGAGGGTTTCGAGCGGAACGGCGCCGGGCTGCAGGGTCAAAGTCATCGGGCAAAGCTCCGGCCTTGGAAGACGCGCTGGTGCAGCGGGTTGAAGCCGATGCGGTAGACGAGATCGGCGGGCGCCTCGGCGTCCCAGACCGCGAGATCGGCGGACTTGCCCGCCTCGATCGTCCCGGTCTCGTTCTGAAGGCCAAGCGCGCGCGCCGCCTCTCGGGTGACGCCGGCCAGACACTCCTCCACCGTCATGCGGAAGAGCGTCGCGCCCATGTTCATGGTGAGGAGGATCGAGGTGAGCGGCGAGGTGCCGGGATTGCAGTCGGTGGCGAGGGCGAGCTTCACGCCCGCCTCGCGGAAGAGCGCAACCGGCGGGGCCTTGGTCTCGCGGATGAAGTAATAGGCGCCGGGCAGGAGCACCGCGACCGTGCCGGCCTTCGCCATCGCGGCGGCATCCCCCGCATCCGCATACTCCAGATGGTCGGCCGACAGCGCGCCGAATTCGGCGGCCAGACGCGCTCCGCCCTGGTGCGAGAGCTGTTCGGCATGGAGCTTCACCGGCAGGCCCAGCGCGCGGGCCGCCTCGAAGACGGTGCGCATCTCGTCCGCCGAGAAGGCGATGGTCTCGCAGAAGCCGTCCACCGCATCGACGAGGCCGCGCGCATGGGCCTCGCGAAGGCCGGGGATCGCGATCTCGGACAGATAGTCGCCCGGCCGGCCCTTGTATTCGGGCGGCAAGGCGTGGGCGGCGAGCCAGCTCGTCCGGATGCGAACGGGCCTCAGCGTTTCGAGGAGCCTTGCAGCCTCCAGCATCCGGCATTCGCTTGTCGTGTCGAGCCCGTAGCCGGACTTGATCTCCACCGTCGAGACGCCCTCCGCCAGCAGCGCGTCGAGCCGGGGCAGGGCGGTCTCGGCGAGATCCCGCGCCGACAGCGCGCGCGTCGCGGCGACGGAGGAGACGATGCCCCCGCCCGCCCGTGCGATCTCCTCGTAGGACGCGCCCTCCAGCCGCATCTCGAACTCGCGCGCTCTGGTGCCGCCATGGACGAGATGGGTGTGGCAGTCGATCGGCGCGGGCGTGACGAGCCGCCCGCCGAGATCGACCCGCTCCGCAGCGCTCGCCGGCGCAGCGGCCTCCTCGCCCACGAAGGCGATGCGGCCCCCGGAGACGAGGACGGCCCCGCGCTCGATCAGCCCGAGGCCGGGACGGCCGGGGTCGAGGGTCGCGACGCGGGCATTGTGGAAGAGGCGGTCGGTCATCGAGGATCCTCTCCGGTCATCCGTTCGCGGTCGTTTCCAGCGAGCGCAGCGCCTGCCGGAAGCCGGCGTCGATCTCGTCCTGCCGCTCGTGGCGGCCGTCGCGCACGACGAAGCGTCCCGCCACCATCACGTCGCGCACCGCCCGGCGGCCGAGCGCGAAGATCCAGCGGTCGAGAATGGCGTCGCCCTGCGCGACGGCGATGAAGGGATCGTCGCCGTCGAGGATCACGAGGTCGGCACGCGCGCCGACCTCGATGCCGGCCCCCGGAAGGGCGCAGGCCGCGTGTCCGCCGGCGAGGGCGGCCTCGAAGAGCGTCCGCCCCACCGAGGCGCCGGGGCCCGCGCCGCGCCCGGCCCCGCGCCCGGCCCCCCCGCCCGGGG
>JAEZXX010000044.1 GCA_023419535.1 Pseudomonadota bacterium
TGCTCGGCCACGTGAAGGCCGGCATGAGCTACGTCCTTCTCGGCTCGCTCTTCCTCGTCTCCGGCATCTCCGGCTCGAAGGTCTCGGACATGGCGACGGTCGCCCCGGCCCTCTTCCCGGAGATGAAGCGGCGCGGACACAAGCCCAAGGAGATGATCGCGCTCCTGGCGACCGGTGCCGCGATGGCCGACACGGTGCCGCCTTCGATCGTCCTCATCGTGCTGGGCTCGGTCGCGGGCGTCTCCATCGCCGGGCTCTTCACCTCGGGCTTCGTCATCGCGATGGTGCTGCTTCTGGTGCTCGCCATTCTGGCGCGCTGGAAGGCGCGGCACGAGGCGATGGACGGCATCCGCCGCGCGCCGATGAAGACGGTCGGCAAGGCGGCGATCGTCGCCGCGCCCGCGCTGGTCCTGCCCTTCCTGATCCGCTCGGCGGTCGGCGGCGGCATCGCGACGGCGACCGAGGTCTCCACGATCGCCGTCCTCTACGCCATGGTCATCGGCATCGTGCTCTACGGCGGCATCCGGCCGGCCAAGATCTACTCGATGCTGGTCGAGACCGCGGCGCTGTCGGGCGCGATCCTCATCATCCTCGGCACCGCCTCGGCCATGGCCTGGACGCTGACGCAGACGGGCTTCGCCTTCCACATGGCGGCCCTCGTCACCGACCTGCCGGGCGGCTGGGTCACCTACATGCTGGTGACGATCGCGGTCTTCATGCTCCTCGGCTGCGTCCTCGAAGGCCTGCCGGCGATCGTCCTGATGGCGCCGATCATGTTCCCGATCGCGGCCAATCTCGGCATACACGACATCCACTACTCGATGGTCGTGGTGACGGCGATGAACATCGGCCTGATGGCCCCGCCGATCGGCGTCGGCTTCTACATCGCCTGTAAGATCGGCAACGTCTCGCCCGACGAGGCGATGGGCGCGATCTGGCCCTATATCGGCGCCCTCTTCGTCGGGCTCCTGATCATCGCGCTCGTGCCCGCTCTGTCGATCGCCTATCTCTGACGGCGGTCGCGGCGCGCCGTCAGTTCCCGGCCGGCGGAAGAGCGAGACCGGCGAGCGCGGCGACGTCGCCGCTCCGGCCGTCGCGCAAGGCTTCGAGGAACGGCATCACATCGTCCCCGTAGGCGCGCCGGCTGATCCCGGCGAGCCAGACCCCCGCCTCGCCGGACGGATCCGGCCCGGAAACGTAGCGGTAGGCGTTCCATTCGGCGATCTGCGTTCCATCCTCCGTCTCGCCGGACAGGAGGAAGTCGAGGATGATCGCGTCGCCCTCGTCGGCGACGAGAATCTTGTAATTGGCGATCGGGTCGAACGTCCGGCGCTCGTCGAGCATCTGCGTCTGCGCCCGCACGAGGTCCCCCGGCCTCGCTTCGCCTTGCATGAACTCCACGAGGATCATCGCCTCGAAGCGCCCCAGCGTCTGCCCGGCCGGAAGGTACTCCTGCTTGCGGTAGCCCGGCTGCGGCTCCGCGGTCCAGGCAAGCGCGAACCGCTCGCCGGAGAACGCGATCGGGCCCGGCACGCCGAGGCGATCCTCGGCGGCGGACGCAGGGCCGAACACGAGGAGCATGGCGAGGAGGAGAAGCGGTCGAAGGGCGGATGGCATGGGGACCTCTCTCGGTTTCGGCCGCATCTTCGAACCATCCCGCTGCGCGGACGTCGGAAAGGCTTCCGCCCGGAACCCTCGCCCAGCCCACGCGTGAAGTCGACCCTTGGGCGAGGTCAGACGGTCTTGCGATACAAACTCTGCGACAGGCCGAAATGGGCGCGGAACTCGCGCGAGAAATGCGCGGTGTCGGCGAAGCCGCGGCAACCAGGGCAGCCATCGAGTGCATCCTCGACGAGTTCCGCAGCCGGCCCCGCAGAACCAGCTGCTCCGGGAGTTCTCGGAGGGCAGCTTTCGTCTGCATGATCCCGGAACGGTCGCCTCCCTCCGGCGCGCGGACGCGATCGCGACCGGGCCGCTGCAGCACCGGCGTCGGGTGGGCGGCGCCCATGGACGGCACGCTTCAGCTGAAGACGATCCCCCCGTCCACGTTCAGCGTTTGACCGGTCACGAAGGCGCTGTCGTCGGAACAGAAGAACGCGACGGGTCCGGCGAGGTCCTGCGGATCGCCGATCCGGGCGAGCGCGGTCTTCGCTTGCCAGGCCCTGCGGATTTGCGCGTCATCGAGGTTCACCCGCCCCATGTCGGTCAGGATGATGCCGGGGCAGACGCAGTTGGCGGTGATGCCGAAAGGGCCGACCTCCTGTGCGAGGACGCGGGTGAAACCCATCACGGCAGCCTTGGAAGCGGAATAGTGCGCCTGCTCAGGCGCGCCGTGCTTCCCGCCTATGGAGGCGATGTTGCAGATCCGACCGTAGCCCTCTGCCTTCATCGACGGTAGCAGCGCCTGGACGACAAGAAAGGTGCCCTTGGCGTTCACGTCGAGGACGCTGTCCCAATAGTCTTCGGGACAGTTCTCGACCGTGGACGCTCGAAGAATCCCCGCATTGTTCACGACGGCGTGCACCGCACCGAACTCGGCCAACGCCATTGCCACCATAGACCTCACCTCGGCCCGCGAGGACACGTCTGCGACGAACTCGACGACGCGTCCGCCATGCGACTGCAGGGCCGCGACCGTCTCTGAAAGCGTCTCGGCCTGGCTCTCGATGTCGTTCAGGGCGAGGTCGAAGCCGCGGATCGCCAGGCCCTCGGCAATGGCGCGGCCGATGCCGCGGCTCGCACCGGTCACGAGGGCCGTCCGTGCCTTACCTGTCATAGATTGTGTCTCCCGTTCAGAGCGAGGTGTAGCCGCCGTCGACCGTCAGGACGGTCCCGGTCACGTAGGAGGCAGCGTCGGAGGCAAGGAACGCGGCCGCGAGTGCGATCTCGCGAGGCGAGGCGAGACGCCGCAACGGAATGCTGGCGATCCAACTCTCGAACCAATCCGGCTTCGAGCGCCCGAGCAGGGTGAGCTCCGTCGCGGTGTAGCCCGGCGCGACGGCATTGACGCGGACCCTGCCGGCCCACTCGACCGCGAGTGATTTGGTTAGGAGATGCACCGCAGCCTTGGAGGCGTTGTAGGCCGCCTGGGGCTGGGGATGAACGACGATCTCGCCGGCCATCGATCCGATGTTGACCACCGATCCGCTGCCGGCCGAGACCATGTGGCGCCCGAAGGCCCGCGACGTATGGAACACCCCGTGCAAATTGACGTCGATCACCCGGCGCCAATCCGAAAGTTCGACATCAAGCGCGGGCGCGTTCTGGACGACGCCGGCGTTGTTGACGAGGATCGCGGCCGGTCCGTGCTCGGCGGCCAGCGCGGCCGCCACCGTCTCGGCCCGCTCGGCGTCCGTAACGTCGAGTTGAATGGCCCGCCCTTCGAGGCGTTGGGCGAGCGCCCGGGCGGCCGCCAGGTCGCGATCGGCAATTACCACGCGTGCTCCCCCCTCCGCCAGGACTTCGCAGATGGCTCTGCCGATGCCGGAAGCTCCGCCGGTGACGACGGCAAGGCGCTCGGAAAGGTCGAACTCGGGAATCATGACAGAACTTTTCCCAGGGCCGGGTAGAGCGCCCGGTATCGCTGGTAGATTTCCTCGTAGCGTCTGGCCTCGGCCGGCCGGGGCTCGATCCGGCGCCCCGGCCGCACCATCGCGCCGATCCCCTCGTCGATGGTGTCGAACCGACCCGCGCCATGGGCGGCCAGAACCGCCGAGCCGGTCGACGGGGCGTCGGCGGAGGCGGGCACGGTGATGGGCAGGCCCGCTGTATCGGCATGAATCTGCAGCCAGAGCGTCGATGCGGCGGCGCCCCCGCCCACGGTCATCTCCGAGGAGGCGTAGCCGCCGTCGCGGAAGGCATCGAGAATGGCGCGCGTGCCGAAGCCGATGCCCTCCATGACCGCCCTGAACACGTGGTGCGGCTCGTGAGCCAGCGTTAGGCCGACGATCGCGCCGCGGCTGAGCGGATCTGTGTAGGGGGTCCGGTTGCCCTGGAAGTGATCCTGGACCACCAGACCCTCGGCGCCGGGCTCCAGACGGGCGGCCTTGGCATTCAGCTCAGCCAGATCGAGATGGCCGCCACAGAAGCGGCGCAGCCAGTTGACGATGGAGCCTGTCGAGGTCTGGCCGCCCTCCATGATCCACCGGCCGGGATAGACAATGTCAGGATAAGCGCCCCAGACGCCCGGCGCGCTCATCGGCGTCTCGGTAACGCCGAACTGGAGATGCGAGGAGCCGGTGATCAGGGCGAGCTGGCCGGGCCTTGCCACGCCGAGACCGATCATGCCGATGAGGGCGTCCGCCCCGCCCTGCACCACGAGGACCTCGCGGCGAAGCCCGAGGGCCTGCGCAGCTTTGGCGGTCAGCGTGCCGACGACCTCACCGGGCGCGGCGACGCGTCCGGGCCATTTCTCCTCTAGTTCCTCCAGCCCGAGAGAGCGCAGGATCCTCGTGGCCCACCCGCCCGCGCGGGTCGAGTGGTGCCAGCGCAGCCCGGCATTGTTGACGCTGGCGCAGCGCTCGCCCGTCAAGCGAAGTGTAAGATAGTCCTGATACTCGCAGATCGTGTACGCGGCGTCATAGATGGTCGGTTCGTTCCGTTCCAGCCACAGGGCTTTCGGGATCATCCACTCGGCCGAGACCGGACCGCGGCCCGCCCCGTTGACAGCCAGCGCCGGGTCGCCGGTCGCGAGCACCGCGTCCGCCTCCAGATGCGCGCGGACATCCATCCACATCAGGGCCGGGCGCAGGGGACGACCGGCCTCGTCGAGTGCGACGACCGTGCAGCAGGTGGTGGCAAAGCACATCGCCTCGATGTCGACCGGGTCGATGCCGGCCTCGGCGATGGCGCCGGCCGTTGCCGCGACAAGTGCGTTCCACCAGTCCTCGGGATTCTGTTCGGCGCGTGCGCCCGGTCCGAAGCGCGTCTCGTAAGCCGCCGCCTTCTGTCCCAGGCATGTGCCTGACAGGTCGTAGATTCGCGCCCGCAAGCTCTCGGTTCCGCCGTCTGCAGTCAGGTAATAGGCCACCGGTCTCCTCCCAAAGCCGCCCTATCTGTTCAAGAACGCGATCATCCCGTCGCGCGGAAGGCTTGAAGCGCCTTCGCGGCGTACATCAGCGCAGGCCCGCCCCCCATCTCGATGGCCACGTCCATGGCCTCGAGGAGGTCCTCCTCTCCCGCTCCGTGCGAGCGGGCCGCGTCGACGTGGTAAAGGATGCAGTCCTCACATCCTTTCGCGACGGCGATCGACACCGCGATCAGCTCCTTCTGCGCCGCGCTGAAGCGGCCCGGACGGTTCGCTTGCCGGCTGACCGCGCCAAACCCCTGCATCAGAGCGGGGCTTGCCTTCGCGAAGGCGGCCAGTCTCGACTTGGCGGCTTGGAGGGCCTGTGTCGTGTCAATCATGGCTGGCCTCGTTCAAGATGATGGACGCGGTGTCGGACACGACATCCCATTGCGGCATGTGGCCGGAGGGAAGGAAATGAGAGGCGACGGAGCCGGGAAGGTTCAGGGCGTCGCTTGCCTGGACGATGCGGTCCCGCGTGCCGAAGACGGCCCTCACCGGCAGCGCCCCCCCGAGGCCGGCGAGCGGCCGCAGGATGTCGATCCGCTGGCGCCCGCCGCGGGAGGCCACCGTCTCGGCCAGCGCGCGGAGGCGGCCGCGCGCGCTCGCAGCTACCATGCGCGAGAGGGCGTCGTCGGACAGCGCGTTCCGCGATCCGAGTTCGCGCAGGAGATGGGCGATCTCGCCCGACGTGTTGGCTTCGGCCATGCCGTGGACGAAGCCCGCGCCGATCGTCCCGCCGCACCCCGCCGGTGTCAGGAGGACGAGGCGCGAAACCTTGTCCGGACGCCGCTGCGCCGCCAGAACCGCTGCGGCCGCTCCCAGGCTGTGGCCGACAAGGACGACGCGCTCGGCCTGTCCGTCGAGCACCGCCACCACGGCGTCGGCCAGCGGCTCGATCCCGTCGGCCTCCGCCTCCGTCTCGCCGTGGCCCGGCAGATCGAGGGCGAGCGTTCGATGCCCAGCCCGCGTCAGAGCCAAGGCGAGTGGCGCCCAGACCGTCCGGTCGCCCGCAAAACCGTGGACGAGAAGGTGCATGCACCCGATCGTTCCCGTGCGAGCGGCCGCGATCCGACCGGCCGGCGCGTCGAGCCATTCGATCGCGCCGCGCGGGCGCGTCGCGCCGCTGCGGTCGAAGCGCTCGACATCGTGCGCCTCGACCCGCCCGCGCCGCCCCGTTCCAGGCACGGCGTTAATCGCCAGGCCCCGGCCGCGGGCCAGGCGGCGGGCCAGCGGCGTCGCGCGCGTCTGCCCTTTCCCGTTCGGGACCGTCCCGGTCGACGGCCGATCGCCGCCGCCGGTCGCCGAGCCGGCGCGGCCCGCCTGCGCAGCGCTCGCCGCCGGCATCGCGCCATCGTCCACCGGCCCGTCGACCTCTGCGAGCGGCGCGCCGACCGCGACAGTCTCACCGGGGCCCGCCAGAATCCGCAACAGCCGCCCGGCGGCAAGCGCGGGAACCTCCGAGACGGTCTTGTCGGTCTCGATCTCCAGGATCGCGTCGCCGCGCGCATAGGTGTCGCCTTCGGCGATCATCCAGCGCGCCACGACGCCTTGTTCCATGGTCTCGCCAAGACGCGGCATTCGAAGCCGCACATGCTCCCCGGCGGCCGTCTCACCGGACGGACCGGCCGTCGGCGAGGCGGCTTTGCACGACGGCGGGGCGGCCTCCTGCGACCAGTCGGCCCGCGAGGCGACACGGGCGCGCGCCACCGGCGCGCCGACCGCGACGACGGCGCCTCGCTGGGCGAGGATCTCCTCTATCACCCCCTCGCCGAGGGCGGGAAACTCGACCACCGTCTTGTCGGTCTCGACTTCGAGGATCGGTTGTCCCCGGCGAAAGCTCTCGCCTGGCGTCACCATCCAACGGACGATGACCCCCTCGTCCATGGTTTCGCCTAAACGTGGCATGATCAGCGTCAGGTCGATCATGCGGCTGCTCGCGCACCGACCAGACGCCGCGCCGTCTCGACGATCAGATCGGCGTCGGGAACCGAACCGATCTCAAGCGCGGTGGAGACGGAGATCGGGATGTCCTCACCGGCCACGCGCACCACCGGCTCGCGCAGATAGTCGAAGCACTCCTCGGCGATTCGGGCCGACAGTTCGGCCGCCACTCCCGCCGTGAGGACACCTTCGCTGACGACGAGCGCCCGGCCGCTACGCTTAACGTGCTCCCGGACCGGGTCGAAATCCAACGGGTTCAGCGTACGCAGGTCGATCACTGTCGCCTCGATGCCCTGGGCCGAGAGCGTGGCGGCGGCGTCCAGGGCGTAGTGGAGCTGGCGCGAATAGGTGACGATCGTCAGGTCCCGGCCTTCCCGCCGCACGGCCGACCGGCCCCAGGCGAGCGGCTCGGCGTCGAGATCGACGCGATCCTTCATCGTGTAGAGCGCTTTGTGCTCGATAAAGACGACCGGATCCGGCTTGGTCAGCGCCAAGCGCAGGAGATGGTAGGCATCGGCCACGGTCGCAGGCATCGCCAAGCGCAGGCCCGGCGTGTGCATCACATAGGCCTCGAGGCTCTGGCTGTGCTGGGCGCCCGCCGAACGGCCGGTGCCGCCCTGCGTTCGCAGCACCATGGGAACGCCGATCTGACCGCCGAACATATAGCGGATCTTGGCGGCTTGGTTGCCGAGCTGGTCCATCGTCATGCCGATAAAGTCGACATACATCAGTTCGGCGACAGGTCTCAGGCCCGCCATCGCCGCGCCCACTGCGGCACCGACGATGGCCGGCTCCGATATGGGAGTGTCGATGACGCGCTCGGCGCCGAACTCCTTGATGAGGTCCTTGGTGACGGCATAGGCCCCGCCATACCGGCCGACCTCCTCGCCGATGATCACGATGTCCGGGTTCTGCCGCATGGAATCAATGAGTGCCTGGCGAAGCGCATCGCGATAGGTAAGCTCTTGGAAGGCCATGATATCTACTCTCAGTCGCAGGCCAGAACGCGGTCGATGCGCGTGCGCACCGGCTCGGGCTCGGGCTCCTCGGGCGCGTAGACGTCCCGGAACATGTTCGAGAGCGGGGGCTCGCTCTGAGCGACGGTAAAGTCGATTGTGGCGTCCATCTCGCGGTCGATCGCCGCTTCCAGGGATTTGACCTCCGCCTCGTCCGACAAGCCTTCTTCGATCAGGCGGCGGCGCGCGAAGGCGACCGGGTCCTTGGCGCGGCCCGCCTCTTCCTCGACGGCCTCGCGGTAGGGGGACTTGTCCTTGCGCGCATGGCCGTGGAAGCGGTAGCAATCGATTGCAAGGAAGCCGGGACGGCCCTGTCGTGCCCCGGAAACGAGGCGGCGCGCCGCTTCGGCCACCGTCTCCACGTCGATGCCGTCCACCGTCTCGGCGGCAAGGCCGAAGGCGACCGCGCGCTCGTGCAGCACCGGGTTCGCTGTCGCTTGGTCGATGCGCGTTCCCATCCCGTACTGGTTGTTGATGCAGACGAACAGGCAGGGCAGGCGCCAGAGCGCGGCCATGTTCATGCTCTCGTAGAGGATGCCCTGACCCGTCGCCCCGTCGCCGAAGAAGGCGACGGAGACCCGTCCGTTGCGGCGGTGGCGGTTCGCAAGGCCCGCGCCCACGACCGCCGGAATGCCGCCGCCGACGATGGCGTTGGCGCCTAGATGCCCGAGGCCCATGTCGGCGATGTGCATCGAGCCGCCCTTGCCATGGCAGTATCCCGCTTCCTTGCCGCCAATCTCAGCCATCATCCGGTTCGGATCGGCCCCGCGCGCCAGGAAGATGCCGTGTCCGCGATGATGGGTGGTGAAGGTGTCGCCCTCGCACATGGCGCTGCTGACGCCGGCGGCGGCGCTCTCCTCGCCGATCGACAGATGCAGCATCGAGCCTGCCGACTGGCCGCGGACGAACAGCTCCCCGACGCGCTCCTCAAAGGTGCGGATCCGGCGCATCGTCCGGAACAGCGGCAGGAGGTCGGTGTTGGCCTTCGGGCCGGTGGTCGGAAGCGGCGGGTTCATCTCCCCTCCCTTCTCACAAGAGGTTGAGCTTGGTCGTGCGCGAGACGATCGCGACGGCCACGAGGATGATCACGCCCTTCACGATGGATTGGATGTAAGTGTCCATTCCCATCAGGTTCAGGCCGTTGTTGATGACGCCGATGAAGAGGGCGCCGAAGAAAGTGCCGAGCACCGTTGCCGTGCCGGGCCGCAGCATGGTCATGCCGATGAAGACCGTGGCCAGGCCGTCGAGGAGATAGCGCTCGCCGGCATTCGGCTGGCCGGAGCCCAGGCGTGCCGCCAGGAGCATTCCCGCGATCACCGCGAAGAGCGAGCAGACCACGAGGGCGGCGGCCCGGTAGCGCCGGACCTGGATCCCGGAGAGTTCGGCCGCCTTCTGGTTTCCGCCCACCGCGTAGATGTATCGCCCGAAGATGGTGCGCTCCATCACGAACCAAGCGATCAGGACCGCTCCGAGCATGAATAAGGCGAGCAGCGGAATGCCGAGAACGCGCCCCTGGCCCAGCCAGAGATAGGCGTCAGGCAGCCCGCCGTAGATCGCCCGGCCGCCGGTGAGGATGAAGCCGATGCCGTAGAGGATGGAGCCGCTGGCGAGGGTCGCGATGAGCGAGGGGATCCCGACGATCGTGACGAAGAAGGCGTTCACGATGCCGACCGCCAGACCCGCGCCGAGGCCCGCGAGCAGCGCCATCGGCAGAGGCGTGCCCGCCACTAGGAGAAGCGGTGCCAGGACCCCCGCGAGCCCGACCGTGAAGCCCACGGACAGATCCATCTCCCGTGCGGCGAAACCGAAGGTCAGGCCTGCGCCGACGATGGTCAGCATAGCGATCTGCTGGGCGATGTTCAGAAGGTTTTGCGAGGTCAGGAAGCGGTCCACCGTCGCGCTAAAGACGACGAACATGAGGACGAGGACTACGAGCGTGCTGTAGCGCTGGACGTGGTCCTTGCGCAGACCGAGGATCCGGTCGTGGCGCGCAGCGGGGACGCCGGAGGACACGATCTCGGTCATTGCTCGGTTCCTGACATGGCGGCGATAAAGGCTGCTTCTCCGAAATCGGGCATGTCGATCTGCGGACCGGGGCGCCGATCGACGAAGGGGATGACGCGATCCGCCACGGTCTCGATCTCCTGAAGGTCGGACGAGGCGACCAGGAGCCCGACGCCCTGCGCGGCCAACCGGCGCATTTCCGAGTGAATCTCGGCCTTGGCGCCGATATCGACGCCTTCGGTCGGCTCGATGAAGATCGCCACGCGATACCTGTCGGCGGCCCCGTAAATCCATTTGCCGATCGAGATCTTCTGCTTGTTGCCGCCGGACAGTTCACGCAGGCGCTGACCGGACGAGTGCGCCTTGACGTTGAGAAGGCGCATCACGCGCCGGGCCTCTTGCTCCTCCCGCCGCGGCGAGAGGACCCCCGCCCCGACCGACCCGTGCTCGGTATGGACCATCGAGAGATTCTCGCGCAGGGTCCACTCGCCGATCAGCGCGTACTCCATGCGGTGGTCGGGCACGAGCGCGATGCCCGCCGCCTGCATCCGGCGCGGCGGACCGGGCTCGACGGATCGCCCCCCGACTTGAAGGCTCTCGCAGCGAACGCCCGCAGGATTGTGCAGCGAGCGGGCAAAGCCGAAATGGCCGGCGCCGGTGAGCCCGATCAGCCCGACGATCTCGCCCGCCGCCAGCTCAAAACCGGGAACGTGGACTGCACCGGCCTGCCAGTTCCGCACAGCCAGGACCGGCGGGCCGAAGCCGCGCCGCCCGCCGCGCTCCGAACGGCGCTCGACGCCCCCCGAGCGGCGGAGCATGAGGTCGACGAGTTGTTCCTCCGCCAGCGCGGCCGACGCCTCCGTGCAGATGCGGCGTCCGTCGCGCAGGACCGTAATGCGGTCCGACAGCGCCTTGATCTCGGACAGGAAGTGGCTGATCAGGACCACGCCGACGCCGCGCCTGGGAAGCGAGCGGACGATGTCGACCAAGAGCGTCTTCTCGCGTGCCGGCAAGGTCGCGGTCGGCTCATCCAGGATGACGATCTTCGGCTCGCCGCGCAGCGCCCGGACGATCTCGACGACCTTGCGATCCGCCATGGGCAGATCGCCGACCGGGCGCGAGAGGTCGATCGGCACGCCGGGAAACCAGCGCGACAGAAGCACTTGGGCACGCCGGACGAGTTCGCTCCGGCGGATGACGAGCCCTGCGATCCGCGGCTCGTCACCCAGGAGAATGTTCTCGGCCCCCGAAAGGGCTGGAACGAGGCTGCCCTCCTGGCTGACATGAGCTATGCCGTGGCCGAGGGCGTCGTGCGGCGAGAAGAGGCGAACCGCCCTTCCGCCCGCCAGTACCTGTCCGGCGGTCGGCACGATGCTGCCGCCGAGGACGTTCACCAGCGTCGACTTGCCGGCGCCGTTCTCGCCGATCAGACCGTGGACCTCGTCGGTGCGGAAATCGACGCAGACACCGTCGAGCGCACGGGTGCCGGGAAACTGCACGACGATGTCTTCCAGTTGGATGTCCATGCCGTCTCCAAGGCGCAGTGAGGCCCCGGCCGCGCCTGCAGCACGGCGTTCCTTTCGAGCGCAGGGCCGAGGCCCCGCGCCGTCACGTCCCGATTCCCTTTCAGGCTTCGGCTACAGGAAACCCTGACAGTTCTGCTTTGTGATCAGCGGCGCGTCCATGTAGACGGTGCGCTGCGGCAAGACCTCGGCTTCGTCCTGACCGTCCACGACGATCGCCTGGACCCACTCACCGATCTGAGCGCCCATGCCCTCGAAGGGCTGGCCGACAGTGGCGATCATAGGGCTGTCGGGCTTGCACACCTCGGCCACCGCCTGAGGGTGGCCGTCGATGCCGATCACTTTGACGTTGGACAGGCCGTTGGCGTTGAGGACGTTGACGACCGCTTGCGCCGGCTCGTCCCAAGGCGCCCAGACAGCGTCGATCTGGTCGCCGAAGCGGGCGACGAAGTCCTCGGCGGTGCGTGAAGTATCTTCGAAGAACGCTGTGTAGTCGATGTTGTGCTGGCCCAGGACGTTGACGCCCGAATATTCGCGCAACACGACCTCCATCACGTCGCCCCGCTTGCGCGTTCCGTGATGCTCGGCCATGCGGAAGAAGACGAGGTCCCCTTCGCCGCCCAACTGGTCGAGCAAATAAACCGAGACGTCGGACGACATCGCCCAGTTGTTGGTCGTGACGTCCACCTTGACGCCCTCGACCCAGCCGGAATCCGCCGAAAAGACAGGGATGCCGGCGCTCGTAGCCGCGTCGAGAGCCGATCGGCTGGCGCGAAGGTCGGCCATGGTGACGATGATGGCGTCGACGCCGCGGCTTGCCGCGTCCTGGATGTTGGACGCGGTGGCCTCGCCCGAGCCGCCGCTGTCGAGATAGGTGACGTTCCAGTCGGTCTTGCCGGTCTCCTGCATCCAAGCCTCAAGCCCGGCCTTGACGCGCTGGTCCGACTGGGCCGCGGCATTGGAGTTGACGACAGCGATGTCGAGCGCGTGTGCAATGCCTGCGAGAGGCAGCAACGCGCCGATCGCGCCGAGCACCGGCAGGCTGGAAAAGCGAAGTCTCATCCGTCAATCCTCCCCCGCGTCGGAGGAACCGTTCCACCGACCTTCCCCGTCGGTCCTCCCCGACGCGACGACCATACGATAGGCGTTACATATGTCAACCTCCATGACATATGTAACGCCGCAGCGAGGTGCGTATGAACGACGACGAAATCCTGATGTCTCAGGCCGCGTGGCTCTATTACGTCGGCGGACTGAACCAGGAAGCGACGGCACGGCGGCTCGGCACGACCCGTGCCCGCGTAAACAAATATCTGGCCGACGCACGCGAAAGCGGGATCGTCAGCATCACCATCAACCCATCGAATGTCGGACTGCTGCCCTTGGAGCAGGAGCTGCGCGCCCGCTTCGGACTCGACGTCTGCATCTGCACGCCTGCGCTCGGCGGGCCGTACGGCGCGGGCACCGAAGACGCGCTGGCGCGTTTCGCGTTCCGTGCAGTGGGCGTCGCCGCCGCCGGACATCTCAGGCGGCACCTCGCCGAGACCCCGCAAGCGGTGGTCGGGACGGGCTGGGGCCGGACGCTGGAGCAGATGACGCTCCAAATGGCTGGGGTCACGGCGCCGGGGGCCCGCTTTATCAGCCTCATGGGCTCGCTGACGGCCAATTCGGCCTACAATCCCTTCGAGGTCGTCCATTCTTTGGCGCGCAGTTCGGGGGGACAGGGCTTTCTCCTGCCCGCCCCCTTCATCGCCGACACCCCGCAGGCGCGCGACGTGCTCATCTCGCAGCAATCGGTACAGGAGGCGCTAGCGCTCGCTCGCTCCGCGACGGTCGCTTACATCTCGCTGGGCGACCTCCACGAAAGCTCGCTTCTGCGCCGGCAGGCCATGATCTCGGCGACGGAACTGAAGGAACTGCGGGATCTCGGCGCGGTGGGCGACACGAACGGTCTGTTCTTCGACGCGCACGGGCGGGGGGTCGACCACCCCCTGAACCGCCGGACGATCGGCGCGGGGCTGGACGATCTGCGGCGGATCCCCACGATCGCCCTCGTCGCCGGCCAGAACAAGGTAGCGGCGGCCCGCGGTTTCCTCGCCAGCGGGATCGCCAAGGGCCTCGTTATCGACGGGGACACGGCCGAGCGGATTCTCCAGGCCGACTGAACAGGCTACACGCCGGAGGCTTTGCCACCATATCAGCCTCGCGGGCCGCCTTGACGGGGAGGGCGGGCGTTCAGCGTCCGCCCTCCGGGCCTTTTGCTACGTTGAGCCGGGCGCCGGGGGAGCGAGTTCGCGGTGCGGATCGCACGCCGCCTGGAATACATGGAAGACGACGTCCGCCTCCGCCCGCTCGCGTCCAAGTCAATTGTAGAGAGTTGGTCGATTAGGCTTAGAATGTACTTAGCTTTACCGAGACCGCCCAGATCTGTGCCTCCGGCGTCGTCTATTACGGCACGCCGTTCTGGAACGGCCTCACCGACCGCCAGCGCGACGTGTTCCTCAAGGCCTCCGAAGCGGGCTCCGTTCATTTCGAGGAACTCATCGTCGCCGGCGCGGCGGCCTCCGTGGAGGCGCCGAGGGCGAACGGCGGCAGATGATCCAGCCGGCCGACCGCGCCGCCTGGGAGGAGAAGACCCGCCGAGTCTGGATCTCGTTCGCAGCGATCGTCGGCGGCGAGGATCGGATCGAGGCCGTGCGGGCGACCCCATGAACGGCGCATCGCCGAGCGCCCGCAGACCCGGCGAACGAACGCGAAGGGAACCGGCCGAGCGCCGGCCCTTTTTGAGTTCGTGCGGTCGATCCGCCCGTCCTTCGGCCGCCGCGCCTTACTGCGGCACGATGCCGGCCGCGCGGATGACCTCGCCCCAGCGCTCGGACTCGGCGACCTGGAAGGCCTCCAGTTCCTCGGGCGTGGAGGTGAAGATCTCCGCCCCGCCCGTCTCGCGGATCGACTGCATCACCGGCTGGTCGTTGGCCGCGATGAACATCTCGTTGAGCTTGGCGACTGTCTCGGGCGAAGCCCCCGCCGGCAGATAGGTCGCGAACCAGAAGGAGACCTCGTAGCCCTCGACTCCCGCCTCGGCGACGGTCGGCAGGTCGGGAAGGTTCGGCGCGCGTTCGGCGCCGGTGAAGCCGAGCGCGCGCATCGCGCCGCCCTGAACGTGCGGCAGGGTGCTGGCCACGTCGGAGAAGACGACGTCGATGCGCCCGCCCATCAGGTCGAGATGGGCGTTCGGGTTGCTCGGATAGGGCACGTGGACCATGTCGATGTCGGCGAGCTGCTTGAACATCTCGGCGCCGACGCGGCTCGAGGAGGAGCCCTCGCCGAAGGAGAGCTCGCCCGGACGGGCCTTGGCCTCCTCGATGAACTCGCCGACGCTTTCGATCGGCGACTGCGAATTGACGACCATCAGCATCGCGCCGCGCGCCAGCAGCGTCACCGGCTGGAAGTCCTCGACGGGGTCGTAGGAGAGGTTGGCGTAGAGATGCGGGTTGGCCGCGTGGGTGGAGTTGGTCGAGAGGAGCACCGTGTAGCCGTCGGGCTCGGCGTTCGCCACGTCCTGCGCGCCGATGGAGCCGCCGGCGCCCGGCTTGTTCTCCACCACCACGCTGATGCCGTAGAGTTCGGTCAGCGCCTGGCCGAGGCCGCGGGCGATCTGGTCGGTCGCGCTGCCCGGCCCGAAGGGCACGACGAGCCGCAGCGGCTGCGCCTTGTAGTCCTGCGCCGACGCCGCGCCCGGCAGGGCGGCCGCGAAGGCTGCGGCCAGCGCCGCGAATGCGATCTTCGTTCTCATCGTCGTTCTCCTCCCGGCCCCTTAGAGGCCTTTGTGTTGGCTCGTCGCCCGCGGCGCAAGCGCCGCATGGCGATGGTTGTGCTCCCCGAGCCTCGGCGCCGGCCCCGTCGGGCGGGCGCGCGCGCCGTCGATCGACAGGGGAAGCGCCGTCAGCGCGAAGCCCTCGCCCGGCACGGGCGCGTGGATGCCGAGCGCCTCGACCTGAGGCTCGGCCAGCGCCTCGGGCAGGCTGTTGACCGGCGCGACCGGAATGCCGGCGGCGGCGAGGCGCTCCAGCCAGCGCGCGCGCGTGTCTCCCGAGAGGATTGACCGCAGCTGCGAGAGCAGTTCGTCCTTGTTCGTCAGACGGTTGCGATTGGTGGCGAAGCGCTCGTCCTCGAGCCAGTCCGCGCGGCCGAGGAGCCTCGCGAGCTTGGCGAAGAGGCGGTCGTTGCCGCAGCAGATCAGCACCGGATGGTCGCTCGTCTCGAAGGCCTCGTAGGGCACCATGCCCGGATGGCCGGAGGCGTGGCGGGCCGGCAGGCTGCCCTCGTTGACATAGGCGTCCCCCTTTTGCGCCGCCCAGCTCATCGCCGTCTCCAGGAGCGAGGTCTGCACGACGCCGCCCCGGCCGCTCGCGCGTCGGCGCTCCAGAAGCGAGAGCGCGCCGATCACCGCCCACATGCCCGAGCCCTGGTCGCAGAGCGAGGCACCCATGCGCATCGGCGGATCGTCCGGCCCGCCGTTGATCGCCGAGAGCCCGCTATAGGCCTGGATCAGCGGTTCGTAGCCTGGGCTCCGCGCCAGCGGTCCAGCATGGCCGAAGGCGGAGATTTCGCAATAGATCAGTCGCGGATGGCGCGCGCAGAGGGACGGCCCGTCGATCCCGAGCTTCTCGGTGACGCCCGGGCGCAGATTGTGGACGAGGATGTCCGCCTCGGCCGCCAAGCGCTCGAAGGCCCGAAGCCCGTCGGTCGACGTCAGGTCGAGCGCCAGCGACTGCTTGCCCCGGTTGAAGATGTGAAAGGTCAGCGCGTCGCCGTGCCGGAAGTCGGCGCCCATGCGCCGCGCGTCGTCGCCGCCCTCGATGCGCTCGATCTTGAGGACTTCGGCCCCGAGATCGGCGAAGATGCTGCCTGCGAAGGGACCTGCGAGCACCTGCCCGAGTTCGAGCACCCGGATGCCGCCGAGCGGCCGTGCTGGATCGTCTGACACGCTCGCCTCCCCGCTCGCGTTCCGGCCGCCAGAGGTATCGGCAGGGATTGATGCCGGGAAGTGATTTGTCCTGATCGCAGTGATAGGCTGCGCGCATCACCGGAGCACCACGCGGAATGACGATCCGGATCGATCTGACGCCCCAGCAGCTGAAGGCCTTTCTCCACGTCGCGGAGAACTTGAGCTTTCGCCGGGCGGCAGAGCGCGCCTTCATCTCGCAGCCGGCTCTCAGCCGGACGATCGCCCAGATCGAAACCGTGCTCGGGACGCGGCTCTTCGACCGGGACACGCGCAAGGTCTCGCTGACGGCCGCTGGGCTGGAGCTGCTGCCGGTGGCGCGGCGCATCGTCGCCGAGTTCGACGACAGCTTCTCCGACCTCGTGCGCCTCGTCGAGGGGCGCAGCGGGCGGGTCGTCCTCGGCGCCCTGCCCTCGCTCGGGGTCCACATGCTGCCCGCCGCGATGGCGGGCTTCCGGGCGACCTATCCGGACGTGCGGTTCCGGCTGATCGGGCGCACCGCCGAGATCCTGATCCGGGCGGTCGAGAGCGGAGACGTCGACTTCGTCGTCTCCACCCCTCCCCCGCCCGGCGGACGGCTCCTGTTCGAGGAGCTGCTCCAGGACGCCTTCGTGCTGGTCTGCCGCAGCGACGATCCGCTCGCCAGCGAGACGGACCTGCCTTGGTCGACCTTCCTGGAACGGCCGCTCATCGCGACGCCGCCGTCGAGCAGCATCCGTCCGTTGAGCGACGACGCCTTCCGCGAGGCGGGGCTGGCCCCCGAACCCGCCTTCGAATGCGACGGGGAGCTGCCGATCTGCGGCGCGATGGTGCGCGCCGGTCTGGGGCTTGCGGCGGTGCCGAAGCTCGCCATGAGCCTGATGGGGGCGGAGGGGCTCGCCGCCGTCCCGCTGCGCGATCCGGTCAAGAGGCGGACCCTCGGCATCGTGCGGCACGAGGCGCGCAGTCTCTCCACGGCCGCCTCCCGCTTCCACGACCATCTGATCGAGGTCGCGAGGGCGCCGGGCCGATAAAGCATTTCCAGCCGAGGCGGACTCGCCTCGGCTCAGGACAATGCGGCTAGAGCGCCGTGCGTCCTTTCGGACGCACAAAGGTCGCTCCATCTCGTTGAATCTACGCATCAGGCTTTCCGAAGATCGATGCCGATTTTCGGGCCGATGCTGTAGAGACAGGCTGTCCGTTCAGCCCGTGGGGCGCACGAAGCCCTCGCTCGCGACCATCAGCTGGCGCGTGTAGTCGCTTGCGACCTGCCGGCTCGCCAGGGCCCCCGACCCCAGCTCCTCCAGCGCTTCGCCTCCCCGCATGACGAGGAGGCGCTCGCACATGTGGTCGATGACGGCAAGATCGTGGCTGACGAAGAGATAGGTCAGCCCCCGCTCGCGGCGCAGGCGCGACAGGAGGTTCAGGATCTCGGCCTGGATCGAGGCGTCGAGCGCCGAGGTCGGCTCGTCGAGCAGAAGCACCGAGGGCTCCAGGATCAGCGCACGGGCGATCGCCACGCGCTGGCGCTGGCCGCCGGAAAGCTGGTGCGGCAGGCGGAAGCGGAAGGCCGCGTCGAGCCCCACCTCCGACAGCGCCCGTTCGATGCGCTCGTCGCGGTCGCGAAAGCCGTGGATCGCCAGCGGCTCGGAAAGGATGCGGTCGATCGTGTGGCGCGGATGCAGCGAGCCGTAGGGGTCCTGGAACACCATCTGCAGCTGGCGGGTGAAGGCCTTCGAGCGCCGCCCCCCCAGCGACTGCCCGTCCACGAGCACGCGCCCGCCCGAGACCGGCGCGAGGCCGCAGAGCGCACGAAGGACCGTGGACTTTCCCGAACCGGACTCGCCGACGAGCCCGAAGGAGGCCCCCGCCTCGACGCGGAAGGAGACGCCCTTCACGGCGTCGACGCGGCGCGCCCCCTCGCCGAAGACGACGGAGAGGTCGTCCACCTCGATGCGCGGCGCCGTCATGCCTCGCTCCACGCGGCCTGCCGCTCCAGTGCGGGCAGGTCGCCCTTGGCCCCGCCGATGCGCGGCAGGCAGTTGAGGAGCCCCTGCGTGTAGGGATGGGTCGCCTCGTGAAGGCGCCTCGCCTCGATCTCCTCCACGATCCGCCCGCGATACATGACTAGCACGCGGTCGCAGAAGGTCGAGACGAGCCGAAGGTCGTGGCTGATGAAGATCAGCCCCATGCCCCGATCGCGGACGAGATCGTCGAGGATGCGCAGGACGTCGAGCTGCACCGTCACGTCGAGCGCGGAGGTCGGCTCGTCGGCGATGAGGAGTTCGGGCTCGCTGATCAGCATCATTGCGATCATCACGCGCTGGCCCATGCCGCCCGACAGTTCGTGCGGATAGGCGCCGAGAACCCGCTCGGGATCGCGGATGCGCACCTCCTCCAGGATCGCCAGCGAGCGGGCGCGGATGTCGGCGGCGGACAGGCGGCCGTGGACGCGCAGCGCCTCGGCGATCTGCTTCTCCACCCGCATCACCGGGTTCAGCGAGTATTTCGGGTCCTGCATCACCATAGAGATGCGCCGGCCGCGAAAACGCCGCAGCTGGCGCTCCGAGAGCCCGCGCAGATCCGTGCCGTCGAATGCGAGCGCCGAGGCCTCGACGCGCCCCGGCGGGCGGACGAGGCCGAGGATCGCGCGGCCCGTCATCGACTTGCCCGAGCCCGATTCCCCGACGATGCCGACGCGCTCGCGCCCGACGTCGAAGGAGATTCCGCGCACGGCCTCGAAGGGCCCGCGGCGCGTCTCGAAGGTGACACGCAGATCGCGCACCGTGAGCATCGGCGCGATCATCGTTGCGCCGAGCGCGGGTCGAGGACGTCGCGAAGCGAGTCGCCGAGAAGGTTGAAACCGAGCGAGACGGTGAGGATGGCGATGCCCGGAATGGTCGCCACCCACCAGTGCGAGAGCAGGTACTGGCGGCCGGTCGAGATCATCGCGCCCCATTCGGCGAGCGGCGGCTGGGCCCCGAGGCCGAGGAAGCCGAGGCCCGCGGCAGTCAGGATGATGCCGGCCATGTCGAGCGTCACGCGGATGACGACCGAGGAGAGGCACATCGGCATGACGTGGCCGGTGATGATGCGGACCGTGCCGGCCCCCTGCAGCCGCGCGGCGGCGATGTAGTCGGAACGCCGCACGGTCAGCGTCTCGGCCCGCGCCACCCGCGCATAGGGCGGCCAAGCGGTCAGCGCGATCGCCAGCACCGCATTGAAGATGCCGGGACCGAGCGCGGCGACGAAGGCGAGCGCGAGGATGAGGCGCGGGAAGGCGAGGAAGATGTCGGTGACGCGCATCAGGACGCGATCGGTCCAGCCGCCGAGCGTTCCCGCGACGGTGCCGATCACGAGGCCGAAGACCGGGGCCGTCACCGCGACGAGGGCGACGATGGTGAGCGTGACGCGCGAGCCGTAGACGAGGCGCGAGAAAATGTCCCGGCCGAGCTCGTCCGTGCCGAGGAGGTGGCCCTCCCAGCCCGGCGGCTGGAGGCGGCCGGCGAGATTCTGGGCGTTCGGCGCATGCGTCGCGATCCAAGGCGCGAAGATCGCCATCACGACGAGCAGGAGGATGATGGCGAGCCCGACCATCGCCAGCCCGTTCGAGGAGAGCGTGCGCCAGGCGTTCCAGGCCGAGATGCAGCGCGCCTGCGCGCGCGAGCGCGGCGTGTCGGTCTCCAGCCAAGCGCGCAGGCCCGGTTTCGGCATCGTCGCGCTCATCGGGCCCTCGGGTCGACGAGGGTGTAGAGGACGTCGGAGAGAAGGTTCAGGACGATGAAGATGACCCCGATGACGAAGGTGCCGCCGAGGACGGCGTTGAAGTCGGCGGCGAACAGCGCCTGCGTGATGTAGAGGCCGAGGCCCGGCCAGGCGAAGACGGTCTCCGTCAGCACCGAGCCTTCCAGGAGCGAGGCGTAGGAGAGCGCGATCACCGTGATCAGCGGCACCATGGCGTTGCCGAGCGCGTGGACCCAGACGACGCGCCATTCGGGCACGCCCTTCACCCGTGCCGCGATCACGTATTCCTGACCCAGCTGCTCCAGCATGAAGGAGCGCGTCATGCGCGAGATGTAGGCCATGGAGAAGTAGCCGAGGACGGCGACGGGCAGGACGACATGGGAGAGGGCGTTGCGGAAGACGCCCCAGGCGCCCGACAGCGCGCTGTCGAGGAGGACGGAGCCCGTGTAGGCCGTCACGTCCAGCTCGTAGGAGAGCTGCTGCGAGACGCCGAGCCGGCCCGGCCCGCCCGTCCAGCCGAGAATGCCGTAGAAGACGAGGAGCGCGATGAGGCCGAGCCAGAAGACCGGCATGGAGTATCCGAGGAGCCCGACGACACGGATCACCTGGTCCGGCCATCGACCCTGCGTGACGGCACCCACGACGCCGGCTGGAATGCCGAGGAAGACGCCCAGCAGGGTCGCGAGCGTCGCAAGCTCCATCGTCGCCGGGAAGGCGCGCGCGATGTCCTCGATCACCGGCCGCGAGGTCAGGTTGGAACGGCCGAAATCGCCCTGCACGACGTCGGAGACGTAGGCGACGAACTGCTCGGGCAGCGGCCGGTCGAGACCGAGCTCGACGCGCGCGGCCTCGTACTGCGCCTGCGTCGCCCGGTCGCCGACGACGGCGAGCACCGGATCGAGCGGCACGACGCGCGCGATCAGGAAGGTGACGAGCAGCAGCCCGAACAGGGTGATGGCGAGGGAGAACAGCACTCCGGTGAGCCGCGAGAGGAAGCGCGGCACGCCGAGGCGGGCGAGAAGCCCCGCGCGGGCGAATGACCCGCGCGAGACGTCCGGTTCGACGGGGCTCATCGGATCTGAGGTTACTCGGCGCCCTTCGAGACCGGCCAGTAGAAGGCGGAGGCGACGGCGCCGCCGGCGGTGAAGTTCTCGACGTTGGAGCGCATGGCCGTCTGCTCGATGCGCTGGAACATGACGATGAAGGGCGAGGATTGCTGGCTGATGCGCTGCATCTCCTCGTAGAGGCCGCGACGCGCCGCCTCGTCCTGCTCCACGACCGCCGCCTCGACCATCGGCGTCGTCTCCTCGGCGGCGTAGGCGTTGCGCCAGGCGAGATTGCCGGTCAGCTGCGCCTCGTCCGAATTGTCCTCGTTGGCGGCGAAGACCGACGCGTTGGTGTGCGGGTCCGGATAGTCCGGGCCCCAGGTCTGCAGCGTCAGCTCGTGGTTGCGCGCGCGGTAGATCGACAACGCCTCGGCGCCCGTCACCGAGCGGATCGAGAGGTTGATGCCGGCTTCGGCGAAGGTGCCCTGCACCGCCTGGCTGATGTCGATGCGCTCCTGCTCGTTGCGGATCAGGATCTCGATGTCGAAGCCGTCCGGATAGCCGGCCTCGGCGAGCAGTTCCTTGGCGCGCTCGGTGTCGAGCGAATAGGGCTTGTCCTCGATGGCGCCGAGGAAGCCGGCCGGCAGGAAGGACTGGTGGACGACGTTGGTGCCGTTCACGATCGTGTCGGCCATGCCCTCGTAGTCGATGGCGTATTTCAGCGCCTCGAGCACCTGCGGCTTGGCGAGGATCTCGTTCTTCTGGTTGGCCGAGATGTAGTAGACCTGCCCGCGCAGATTGTCCTCGATCTTGACGCCCTCGCCGCCCTCGATGGCGGCCACGTCCGTCGGGGTCATGTTGCGCGCCATGTCGACGTCGCCGTTTTCGAGAAGCAGGCGCTGCGTCGCCGGCTCCTGGACGTGGCGCACGAAGACGCGCTGCATCTGAAGCTCGTCGGCGCGGAACCAGTTGGGGTTGGCTTCCAGGATGACGCTTTCGTTCGGCGTCCAGGAGCGAAGCGTGTAGGGGCCCGAGCCCGCCGAGTTGCGCGAGAGCCAGGCGTTGCCGAGATCCTCGCCCTCCGCGTTCGCCGTCACCGTCTCCATGTCGACGATGGAGCCGGCCTCCGCCGTCAGCGCGTTGTAGAGGAAGGTCGGGGCGAAGGGCCGGTCGGTCTCGATGACGAGGGTGCGCTCGTCCGTCGCGCGCACCTTCTCCTCGACGTTCTCGGCCGTCAGGCCGAACTGGCCGATGACGAAGGCCGGCGTCTGGTCGAGCTTGACGACGCGCTGGAGCGAGAAGGCCGCGTCCTGCGCGCGCACCGGATTGCCGGAGGCGAAGGTGCGCCCCTCGGCCATGGTGAAGGTGAAGGTCATCCCGTCCTCGGAGACGGACCATTCGGAGGCGAGGCCGGGGATCGGCTCCAGCGTCTCCGGGTCGAGCTCGACCAGCGTCTCGTAGATGTTGTTGACCTGGTCCTGGCCGGAGAACTCGAAGCTCTGGGCCGGATCGAGCGAGATCATGTCGTCGATGGCGTTGGCGATGACGAGCGTGTCCGCCGGCGTCTCGGCGAGGGCCGGAAGCGGAACCGCGGCGGCTCCGAGGAGCATCGTACCGGTGAGCAGGCTGGAGCGGAAACGGAACACGGGAGGCCACCTCGCTTGGGGAGAGCGCCGGCGACCGACATTCGCCAGCGAACCTTACGAGTGCGAGGCTATGAGATGCCTTCGTCGAAAGCAATCGACCGGGCAGCGGAATGATTGGTCAGTGCACGGTCGAGGATCCGGCAGTCCGAGGCAGCAAATTCTCCGGCGTGGCGTCGATGGCGACGATCTCCGCGTCCTGCGGACCGGCCCGGACGGTCTCGCCCTCTTCCCGGCCGATCAGCTGACGGGCGATCGGCGAGAGATAGGAGATGCGGCCCTGTCGCGGATCGGCCTCGTCGATGCCGACGATCCGGTAGGTCTGCACGCGCCCGTCCTTGCGCCGAAGCGTGACCGAATGGCCGAACTGGACGGTCTCGCTGTCCGCCTCGGGCTCGACCAGTTGGGCCGTCGAGCGGCGCGCACGCCAGTAGCGGAGGTCGCGGTGGACCATCGCGAGCGCGATCTTGTCGCCGGACGCCCGCGCCTCCTCGGCCGCCGCCTCGCCCTTGGCGATCTCCGCGTCGAGCAGAGAGAGGCCGCGGCCGGTGACGAAGTTGGGATCGGTGCCGAGATCGCGCTCGGGCAGCGCCTCGACCTGGTCCTCGTTCGGCTCCTTGACGAAGGCGACGCTCATCGGCCCTCTCCCTTGTCGCGGCAGGACCGGGCGCCCCGCTCTCCTTCATATAGGAAGGAACGTCGCCGCCGCTCACCAGCCGTAGGTGAAGGTCGCGCCGGAATTTCCGTTGCCGGACTGGACGATGGCGTCCTGCCCGCCGCGGCCGAACTGGAAGAGGCCATAGGCGTTGCGGTCGCCGTTCTGCTCCAGCGTGCCGGAATGGCCGTTGCCGCGCTGCTGGACGAGGCCGAGATTGCCGCGGCCGCGCTGGGCGAGCCCGGCGCTGTTGCCGTGGCCCTGCTGGCGGATCGAACCGTCCTTCAGGCCCTTGTAGAGCGAATAGAGCCGCAGGCCCGCTTCCACCGTCCCGGCGCCCTGCCGGTCGGTCGGCACCAGCGAGAGCGAGATCTGGCCGGCGGCAGCCGGCGCCGCCATCGGGGCGACGAGAGCGACGAGAAGGGCGGCGGCGAGCGTCTTCGTGGAACGGCGGGTCATCGGTCTCTCCTGTCCGGTCAGGGCCGGGCGCGCTTGGGATCAATTCGGGGAAGAGGACCCGCCGCCTTTCATGCGGAGCGGCGGGCCGGAGGGGTCAGATGCCGCCGCCGATGCGGCGCGAGCAGGAGATCGTCTCGCCGCCGACGGTGATCTCCAGATCGGCCGTGTAGGCGGAGCCGCCCGTCCCGAGCGTCACCATGCCGAGCTCGGCCGTGCCGTCCGGCCCCGTCGTGAAGGGCCCGCCCTGGCGGATGTCGGTGCCCCGGCCGGAGACGCGAAGGTCGTATTCGCCGCGCGTCGCCTTTCCGGCATGGGCGAGAGCGGTCAGTTCCACCGAGCCGACCCCGCGCGTGACGTCGAGTTCGCATTCGGCGGTTGCCGCGGGAGAGCGGGCGCCGACCGGGCCGGCGACGGCCGCGCCCGCGGCCCCGAGGAGAAGGAGGGCCGCCGCGAGGCGACCGGGACGGGCAAGCGGGTTCATGGCGGACCTCATCGTTGGACGGAGAGCGGAAGGGAAACGGGGATCAGTCGCAGGCCTGGACCAGGGCCGTGACGTTGCCGCTGCCGCCCTGCGCGACGTCGGCGGAGCAGCCGTTGCCGACCTGGACGCCGGCCGCGATGTTGCCGTTGCCGTCCTGGGAGAGGATCGTCGTGTGGTTGGTGCCGAACTGGCCGATGCCGGCGGAGTTGCGGTGGCCGGTCTGGTAGGTCGCGCCGTAATTGTTGCGACCGTTCTGCCCGACGACCGAGAGGTTGCGCGTCCCGCGCTGGTCGCCGACCGAGCGGTTGTAGCGTCCGTCCTGATGGACGCGGATGCGGTTGCGGGTGCCCTGCTGGTTGCCACCCACCGAGTTCGACCAGCCGTACTGGTCGATGCGGATGTCGTTCGCCGAGGCGGGCGCGGCAGTCAGGCCGGCGAGGACGACGAGGGCGGCGGTGCTGAAGGTCAGGCGGATCATCGGGGCGTCTCCGAGGTTGAGCCGGCGGCTCGGGAAGGAATGACCCGACCTTGCCCTCCGCCGCCGGAACGGTCGCTGAAGGTCCCGTTCACGCGCCGTTCAGCGCCTCGTGACCGCACGCCGGCCGCTATCGGCGGGCGTCGAAGGCCTGTCGCGCGGCCTCGATCCGGTCCAGATTCGCCTCGGCCCACAGCCAGACGCCGCAGAAGGCCGCCCCCAGGCTCTCGCCGAGCTCGGTGAGACGATACTCGACGCGCGGCGGCACCACCGGATGGACCGTGCGCACGAGCATGCCGTCGCGCTCCATCTGCCGGAGCGTCTGCGTCAGCATCTTCTGGCTGATGCCGGCGACCTGCCGGGACAGCTCGGTGAAGCGCAGTTCCCCGCGCTCGCCGAGAACCTCAAGGACGATCATCGTCCATTTGTCGGCCACGCGACCGATCAGCTCGTTGACCAGCGCCTCGACCTTCGGATCGGTCTGGGCGGGCGCCGGTCCGGCGGAGCGGGGCACGGGAGAAGCCGGCATGGATACACTCTCCATTCGGTGCGTATGGAACTTTCGGGTGCCTTCTTCCTATCGGTTCGCGAGTGCGCCATCAAATGCCCGACGGACAAGGAGCACATCCATGAAACCGAACGGAAACACGATACTCGTCACCGGCGGCGGCTCGGGCATCGGCGCCGAGCTCGCACGCCGTCTCCACGACCTCGGCAACAGCGTGATCGTCGCCGGCCGTCGGCAGGAGGCGCTGGAGCGCGTCTGCGAGGGGCGGGACAACCTGCATGCGCTCGCCTTCGACGCGAAGGACGCTGCCGGGATCGAGGACTTCGCCACGCAGCTTCTCGCCGCCCATCCGTCCCTCAATGTCCTCGTCAACAATGCCGGGATCATGCGGTTCGAGGATCTGACGGCGCGGCGCGACCTCGCCGATGCCGAGGCGACCATCGCGACCAATCTCACCGGTCCGATCCGGCTGACCAACGCGCTCGTCGACCATCTGGCCGGGCAGCCCGACGCCGCGATCGTCAACGTCTCCTCGGGGCTCGCCTTCGTGCCGCTCGTGACGACGCCGACCTACAACGCCACGAAAGCCGCCATCCACTCCTACACGGTCGCGATGCGCGAGGCGCTGCGGGGGCGGGTGGAGGTGATCGAGCTGGTTCCGCCCGCCGTCCAGACCGGGCTGACGCCCGGCCAGGAGACGCGCCCGGGCTACCTGCCCCTCGACGCCTTCATGGACGAGGTGATGGCGCTTTTGACGCAGGAGCCCACCCCGCCGGAGATCCTCGTCGAGCGCGTCGCCTTCCAGCGCCGCGCCGAAGCCGAAGGGCGCTTCGACGCGACGCTGAAGCAGCTGAACGAGATGGCGGCGAAGGCGCGCGAGGGCTGAGGCTCGCCGGGAGCGGGGCCAAGGTCCCGCCGCCCCGCCACGCATTAGGAGGGGTCTCGGCCTCTCTCAGGCCGGAAGGACGACGGCGGCCCTCAAGCCCGGCCTGCGCTGGGAGAGGGCGATGTCGCCGCCGTGCTGGCGCGCGATGGCCCGCGCGATGGACAGGCCAAGCCCGATCCCGCCCGTGTCGCGCGATCGCGAGCCTTCGAGGCGAAAGAAGGGCGCGAACACCTCCTCGACCTTGTCCAGCGGGATGCCGGGGCCGTCGTCCTCGACCACGATCTCGACGCTGGCCTTGGTGGCGACGAGCCGCACCTGCGCGGCGCCGGCATAGCGCACCGCGTTCTCCACGAGATTGCGGATGGTGCGCCGCAGCCCCTCCGGGCGGCAGCGATAGTCGATCCGCGCGCCGGCCTCGAAGACGACGGGCTGGCCGAGCTCGACGAGATCCTCGCAGACGCTCTCCACCAGCGCCGTCAGGTCGATCGTGCGCGTCTCCTCCAGCGTCGTCTCCTGACGCGCGAGCGAGAGCGTCGCCTCCGTCATGGCCTGCATCTCGTCGATCGTGCCCAGCATGCGCTCCTGAAGATCGGGGTCGTCCACGAGTTCGGCCCGCAGCCGCAGCGTGGTCAGCGGGGTGCGCAGATCGTGGCCGATGGCCGCCAGCATGCTCGTGCGGTCGGCGACGAAGCGGTGCAGGCGCTCCTGCATCAGGTTGAAGGCCTGTGCCGTGCGGCGGATGTCGTCGGGCCCGCAGACGTCGAGCGGTGTCACGGCCTCGCCGCGCCCGAGCGTCTCGGCGGCTCTCGTCAGCTGGCGCAGCGGCCGCGCGATGCTGCGCGCGGTCGCGACGCCGACGAGCGAGACGAGCACTGCGGTCAGCGCGAGCGAGAAGGGCAGATGCGTCGCCCAGATCGTCGGCTTGCTCTTGTAGTGCGCCACGTTCAGCGCCCGCCCGTCGCTCAGGGGAACGACGGCGCCCGCTCCGTTCCCGTCCGCATAATCGAGGAAGCGCGTTCCGGCCGGAAGGTTCGCCCCGCCCGTCTCTCCGCCGGTCCACTGCGCGCCCGAGACGAAGAGGGCCGGCTTGGCCCCCTCCGGGATCGGCGTGGTGCGCGGAACCTCGCTGACCGCCGCATCCGAGACCGTCCCGTTCAGGAGGTCGCGCAACGGGGTCTCGAAGCGGTGGAACGCATCCTCCACCCAGGGGACGAGCGAGCGCGCGGGCTCGCGGGAGATCCAGAAGCGGGTGTAGTCGGTGCCGTTGACGCGGGCGATGTCGTCCTCGATCCCCGCCGGCACTGTCTCCACCAGCCGGGCCACCGCTTCGGCGCGGCTGGCGAGCTCGGTCCGCGCGCTCGCGTGCACCTCCGAGCGGAACTTGTCCCAGGCGATGTAGAGGCCGATCGACTGCGAGACGAAGAGGGCCGCCAGCATCGCCGCCAGGAGCTGGATGGACAGGCTCTTGTGCCAGAAGGTCCGAAGGTCGGTCATGTCGCGCGGACCTCCGGCATGAAGCTGTAGCCGCCCCCGCGGTGGGTCTGGATGATGACCGGGTTCTTCGGGTCGGCTTCCACCTTGCGGCGCAGCCGGCTGACCTGGTTGTCGATCGAGCGGTCGAAGGGGTCGGCCTCGCGCCCGACCGTCATGTCGAGGAGCTGGTCGCGCGTCAGCACCATGCCGGGATGGTCGACGAAGACCTTCAGGAGCCGGAACTCGGCGGTCGACAGCGGAACGCCGACCCCGTCCTCGCCCTGCAGCTCGCGCCGTCCGAGGTTGAGCACCCACCGGTCGAAGCGCATGGCGCCGGCCTGCCGGGCCGCGCGCTGCGGCGGCAGGCTGTTGGAGCGGCGGAGCACCGCCTTGATACGGGCCAGAAGCTCGCGCGAGGAGAACGGCTTGACGAGATAGTCGTCCGCGCCGAGCTCCAGGCCGATGACGCGGTCGGTCTCGTCGGCGCGCGCCGTCAAAAAGATGATCGGCACGCCCGCGCCGGCCCCGGCGCGCAGCTCGCGGCAGAGCGTCAGCCCGTCCTCGCCGGGCATCATGATGTCGAGCACCACGAGATCGGGCGCCCCGCGCTCGAAGAGGCGGCGCAGCGCCGCGCCGTTCTCGGCGGTCGAGACGCGGTAGCCCTGCTGCTGCAGGTAGCGGCCGACGAGATCGCGGATGTCGCGATGATCGTCGACGACGGCGATGTGGGGCACGGACTCCATGAGCGGCCTTCCGATGAACGACGTGATCTTCCATACGCCGGTCCGCGCGCGAAGGCTCGGGTCAAACTGTATCCGACTGTATCAGCCGCGCCGTCGCCCCGGGCTTTCCGGGCCCTCCCGATACAAAACGATACGTTCGAAAGACACGCGCGACACGAGGACGCGACACGCCCCGGCTAGCTTGGTCCTCGAAGCAGCCGGTCGCTCGTCCCGTCCCGGAGACGCCGCTGCCCGAACGAACAAGGAGGCGTCATGGTCGCCCTCATCGTCAACGGCCGCCCCGTCGAGGTGGACGCGCCGAGCGACAAGCCCCTTCTCTGGGTCCTGCGCGAGGATCTCGATCTGCCCGGCGCCAAATACGGCTGTGGCATCGCCCAGTGCGGCGCCTGCCGCGTCCTCCTCGACGGCCGCTCGACACCCTCCTGCGCCGTCACGCTCGGCAATCTGGAGGGCGCCTCGGTCACGACCGTGGAGGGCCTGCTCGGCCCCGACGGGACGCTCTCCCACGCCCAGCAAGCCTGGATCGAGGAGCAGGTGCCGCAATGCGGCTTCTGCCAGCCGGGCTTCCTGATCGCCGCGACGGACCTTCTCGACCGCAACCCGAACCCGACGGACGGGGAGATCGACGAAGCGATCACCAACATCTGCCGCTGCGGGACCTATCCGCGCATCCGGCGCGCCATCCACCGCGCCGCCGCCGCGCGCGCCGCGGCTTGAGGAGCGAGGCATGCCCCCCATTCTCTCCCGCCGCACCTTTCTCTTCACCGGCGCCGCGCTCGGCGGCACGGCGCTCTTGGCCGCCGTCGGCGGCGCCGGCTACCTGGCGAGCGTCGACGTCGACGGCCTGACCGGTCACGCGGAGGGAGAGGACGCCGCCCTCAACGCCTTCCTGACGATCCGGGAGGACGGCCATGTCGTCGTCCAGGTGCCGCGGGCCGAGATGGGCCAGGGCATCCACACGGGCCTCGCCATGCTGGTCGCCGAAGAGCTCGACCTGCCGATGGACGGGCGCATCCGCGTCGCCTTTCCGACCGAGCCGCACCCGGCCTATTCCAACTGGTCGAACGTCCTGCAGGTGCGCCCGGAGGAGGCGAGCGGTCCGCTCGCCTGGGCGGCCCGGCGGCTGTTCGGGCAGCTCGGCCTCATCGCCACGGGCGCCTCGGCCTCGACGATCGGGCTCTGGCACCACATGCGCGTCGCCGGCGCCTCGGCCCGGCAGATGCTCCTCGACGCGGGCGCCGCCCGCCTCGGGGTCCCGGCCGCCGAGCTGACGACGGGCGAGGGCTTCGTGCGGCACGCGGCGTCCGGCCGCCGCCTCTCCTACGGCGAACTGGCGCGCGACGCCGCCGTCCTTGCGCCGCCGCGCGACCCGGCGCTGAAGCCGGCGAGCGAGTGGCGGCTGATCGGGCGCTCGCAGCACCGGCTCGACATTCCCGCCAAGGTCCGCGGCGAGCCGGTGTTCGGCATGGATGTGAACCTGCCGAACATGCTGTTCGCCGCCATCCGCCAGGCGCCGGTCTTCGGAGCCCGCGTCGAGAGGGTGCGAAACGAGGCCGCGGTGCGCGCCCAGCCCGGGATCCTCGATCTCGCCATCGCCGATGGCCGGCACGTCGCCATCGTGGCCGATTCCTGGTGGCGGGCCGAACAGGCCGCCTGGCTCCTCGACATCGCCTGGACACCCACCGAGGCCGACGGCGTGTCCTCCGCCGAGCTGTCGGGGCGCCTGCGGGCCGCGCTCGATACGGACACGCCCTATGCGCATTTCGACGAGGGCGACGTCGAGGCGGCCTTCGCCGAACCCGCCGCCACCGTCGTCGAGGCGGACTATACGGTTCCCTTCGTGGCCCATGCCTGCATGGAGCCCATGAACGCCACCGTCCTCGTCCGCGAGGACGGGACGGCCGAAGCCTGGGTGCCGTCGCAGGGCACGCTGAACATCCGCGTCGGCGTCGCCACCGGCGCCGGCTGGGCCGGCGTCGAGCCGAGCTCGGTGACCGCCAACGTCACCATGAACGGAGGCGCCTTCGGGCGCCGCAGCGACCAGGACGTGGTCGCCCAGGCCGCCTTCCTCGCGGCGCGTCATCCGGGCCGCCCGGTGAAGCTGATCTGGTCGCGGGAGGAGGACGTCTCGCGCGGCCTCTTCCGCAGCCACGCGGCCGCGCGCCTTCGCGCCGCGCTCGGGGGGGACGGCCTGCCCACCGCCTATGATGCACGGGTCGCGGCCCAGTCGATCATCCACTCGGTCGCGGGCCGCAATCTGCCCTTCAGCCCCGGCCCGGACGGCGACCGCCTCACCGTCGAGGGTCTCGACAAGCACCATTACGCCATCCCCAACCGGCGGATGCGCAGCCGGGACGTGCCGAGCCATGTGCCGATCGGCTTCTGGCGATCCAACGGCTACTCCTACAACACCTTCTTCGCCGAGAGCTTCGTCGACGAGTGCGCGGACCGAGCCGGGGCCGATCCGGTCGACTATCGCCGCATGCTCCTGCGCGACAGCCCGCGCCACCGCGCCGTCCTGGAACGGGTCGCCGAGATCGCCGGCTGGGGCGCGCCGATGGCGCCCGGCCGGGGCCGCGGCATCGCCCTCGAGGAGTGCTACCGCAGCGTCGTCGCGACCGTGGCGGAGGTCGGCGTCGCCGAGGACGGCGAACTGACCGTGGACCACGTGTTCTGCGCGGTCGACGTCGGCACGGTGGTGAACCCGGACGCCGTCGTCGCCCAGATGGAGGGCGGCATCGTCTTCGGCGTCACGGCCGCCCTGATGAACGTGATCACGCTGGAGGACGGCGCGGTCGTGGAATCGAACTTTCACGACTTTGCCGTGCAGCGCATGGCGAACGCGCCCCGCATCACGGTCTCGATCGTGGAGAGCACGCTGCCGCCCGGCGGTGCCGGCGAGCCCGGCATCGTGCCCGTCGCCGCCGCCATCGCCAACGCCGTCCACGCCGCGACCGGGCGCCGCCTGCGCTCGCTGCCGCTGGCGCGCACGCAGACCATCGGCGAGCGCCGCACGCGCTCGCTCCTTTCCGCCTGACCCATCCTCGAAAGGACACGACCATGACCGACGCCTGGACCCTTGCAGACATGCCCTCCCAGCAGGGCCGCACGATCGTCGTCACCGGAACCGGGGGGCTCGGCTTCGAGACGGCCTTCGCCCTGGCCCGTGCCGGCGGCGACGTCATCCTGGCCGGCCGCGACCCGCGAAAAGGCTTCGAGGCCGTCAGCGCCATCCGCCGCGCGGTGCCGCAGGCCGTCATCGCCTACGAGCCGCTGGACCTTGCGGATCTCGGCTCCGTGGCGGCCTTCGGTCAGCGGCTGGCCTCCCGGCGCTATGCGATCGACGTCCTCGTCAACAATGCCGGCCTGATGACCCCGCCGCGCCGCGAGACGACCGTCGACGGCTTCGAGCGCCAGTTCGGCGTCAACTATCTCGGTCATTTCGCGCTGACCGCCCACCTTCTGCCGCTGCTGCGCCAGGCGCCGGCGCCGCGCGTGGTCACCCTCTCCAGCATCGCCGCGCGTTCGGGCTGGATCGATCTCGACGACCTCCAGGCCACGCGGCACTACAAGCCGATGCCGGTCTATGCCCAGTCCAAGCTCGCCTGCCTGATGTTCGCCTTCGAGCTGCAGCGCCGCAGCGACGAGGCCGGCTGGGGCGTCACGAGCCTCGGCGCCCATCCGGGCGTCTCGCGCACTGCCCTTCTCCACAACGCGCCGGGGCGCTTCAGCCCGCAGGGCGTCGCGCGCTCCGCGCTCTGGTTCCTCTTCCAGCCTGCCGACCGGGGCGCGCTGCCGACGCTGCGCGCGGTGACGGAGACGGACCCGAAGGCTCCCTATTACGGTCCGACCGGCTTCCAGGAGCTGCGCGGCGCGCCCGGCGCGGCCAAGGTGCCGCCCGCCGCCCGCGAGACGCATGTCGGCCGCAAGCTCTGGGACATGTCGGAGGAGCTGACGGGCGTGCGCTTCGGGGACGCGCCCTGGTATGCGCGCAACGCCCTTAGGGTCGCCTGAGGATGGAACCGATGGCCCCCCTCGTCGCCGGCATCGCCGTCCTGAACGCCTTCGGCCTTCTCGTCGCCGCCCTCGGCGAGCGCATGTCCCCGCGCGTCCGGCTCGGCGGGGTGCTGCGGTCGGGCGCCCGTCCCCGCTCCGACCGCCTGCGCTTCCTCCTCGCCTGGCTGCGCGATCCGCTGCGCATCGCGGCGGTCGCACCGTCCGGCCGGGCGCTCGCCCGGCTGATGACGGCGGAGATTTCGTCCAAGTCCGGCCCGGTGGTCGAGCTCGGTCCCGGAACCGGGCCCTTCACCCGCGCCCTTCTCGAACGGGGCGTGCGCGAGGCCGACATCGCGCTGGTGGAGTTCGAGGAGGGATTCGCCCGGACGCTCTCCCTCGCCTTCCCCGAGGCCCATACGATCAGCGTCGATGCGGCCGCGCTCGGGGACATCGAACTGTTCGGCGGGCGAAGCGCCGGGGCCGTCGTCAGCGGCCTGCCGCTCCTGTCCATGCCGCGTGCGCAGGTCGAGGCCATTCTCGCCGCCGCCTTCGGGAAATTGTCCGCGGACGGCGCCTTCTACCAGTTCACCTACGGGCCCCGCTGCCCGGTCCCGGACGAACTGCTCGTCCGGCTCGGGCTCGATGCCGAGCGGATCGGCGGAACGCTCGCCAATCTGCCGCCGGCCGCCGTCTACCGGCTGCGGCGCGCTTCGCAGGGCGCCGGGACGCCGGGGAGTCTGGCGCGATGACCGAACTGTCTCCCGTCCCGCCCGTCCACGACACGCGGATCGTGTTTCGCGCCGGTCAGATGCCGGTCGCGGCCACCATCTGGCTGCCCTCCCTGATGCGCGCGGACGAGGGCTGTCCGGCCCTCGTGCTCCTCGCGCCGGGCTCCGGCCCGGCCGGAGCCGACTTCGCCGGCCACCTGGCCTTGGACGGCCACGTCGTCCTCGCCTTCGAGCCCGGTCGATCCGGGCGCATTCGGGAAGACCGCGACGAGATCGGCGGCGCCCTCGACTTCCTGTCGGCGCTTCCCTTCGTCGATCCGCGGCGCATGGGGCTCGTCGGGATCGGGGCGGCCTGCGCCCAGGCCGTCGCCGCCGCCGACCCTCGGATCAGGGCCGTCGGGCTGCTCGGTCCCGAGGGGACCGGACCCGGGGCCGGCCCCGTCCCGACCCTTCGCATCGTCGCGCCCGAGCCGCTCGATATCCGTCAGCTGCGGGCCTTCTTCGCCGGACATCTGGCGCCCGAGGCGGGACCCGGCGCGGGCCCGCGTCAGACGGTGCGGCCGCCGTCCACCGGCAGCAGCACGCCCGTGACGAACTCCGAATCGTCGCTGGCGAGGTAGAGCGCGGCGCGGGCGATGTCGTCGGGGCGCGACAGGCGCCCGAGCGGGATGGTGGCGACGAACTTCTCGCGGTTCAGCGGTGTGTCCTCCAGCCCCATGAAGGATTCGAGCAGCGCCGTCTCGCCCATGACCGGGCACAGGGCGTTGACGCGGATCTTCAGCGGCGCGAGCTCGACGGCGAGCGACTTCGATAGGAGGTTCACCGCACCCTTGGTGCCGTTGTACCAGCTCAGGCCCGGCCGCGGACGGATTCCGGCCGTCGAGCCGACATTCACCACCGAGCCGCCCTTCGCCTTCATCAGGGGCACGGTCGCCATGGTCATCAGGTAGATCGACTTGACGTTGATCCGGAAGACCTTGTCGAAGGTCTCCTCGTCGACGTCGAGCAGCGGCTGGTTGCGATGCGTCCAACCGGCATTGTTGACGACGATGTCGGGCGCCCCGAAGGCTTCGGCGGCCTCCGTCACGGCGCGGTCGACCTCGTCCTTGATCCCGACGTCGCAGATGAAGGCCCGGGCCTTCGTCCCGATCGCGGCGACCACCCGCTCGGCGTTCTGCCGGTCGATGTCGAAGATGGCGACGCTCGCCCCCTCGCGGGCGAAGAGATGGGCGATGGCCTCGCCGAAGCCCGAACCGGCCCCGGTCACGATCGCGACCTTTCCCGAAAGGCGGCCCCGGGCCGCCGCCTGCGTCTCGTCCTGCATGTGGGTCTCCTCCTGCGATCCTTCGCGCGGCGCCCGTTCCTCCCCGGGCGCCCCCGTCATTTTCGGGTCACGCCGCCGATGCCGGCGCGCCGATCTCACTGTCGTCTCGCGCGGCCAGGTAGCGCTCCAGCTCATCGACCTCGCCGCGAGAGAAGCGCAGCCCGAGCTTGGTGCGCCGCCAGAGGATGTCCTCGGCCGTCCGCGCCCATTCCCTCGCCGAAAGGAACGCGACCTCGCCTTCCGTCAGCCCGTGTCCGAGATCGCGCCCCAGCGGTCCCTGCGCGATGACGAGCGCGTCCGTTCCATAGGCCGCGACGAGGCGGGCGCAGGTCGCGGCGTCGAGCCCGGGCGCCAGCGCCGCGAGGCGCCGTTCGAGCGCGGCGACGCCCTCTACGTCGAAATCGCCGCCCGGCAGCGGCCGGTCGCCGGTCCAGGCCGGTCCCTTGCGCCCCAGACGCTTCTCGATCGTGCCGAGAACATCCTCGGACAGGCGCCGGTAGGTGGTGATCTTGCCGCCGAAGATGTTCACGAGCGGCGGCTCGCCGGGCCGGCCGTCGGTCCGCAGCACGTAGTCGCGCGTCGCCTCCTGCGCCTTCGTGGCGTGGTCGTCGTAGAGCGGGCGCACGCCCGAGAAGGTCCAGACGATGTCCTCGCGGCGGATCGGCGCCGCGAGATACTCGCCGGCGGCCGCCATCAGATACGCGATCTCGCCATCGTCGATCGCGGCCGTGGCGGGGTCAGCGTCGAAGTCCAGATCCGTGGTGCCGACCAGCGTGAAGCCGCCGTGATAGGGGATCGTGAAGATGATCCGGCCGTCGGCGTTCTGGAAGATGTAGGCGCGGTCGTGCTCGTAGAGCTTGCGCACCACGATGTGCGAGCCCTTCACGAGGCGGATGTTGCGCGCCGCGTTCGAGCCCATGGCCGCCCCGAGCACCCGGTCCACCCAGGGGCCCGCGGCGTTGACGAGGAAGCGCGCCTCGACCGTCCGCTCCGCGCCGGACGGGCCGCGCAGCACGATGCGCCAGGATTCGTCCTGCCGGCGCGCCTCGACAACCTCGGTGCGCGTCAGGATCTCGGCGCCCCTTTCGAACGCGTCCCGCGCGTTGAGGACGACGAGCCGGGTGTCGTCGACCTGCGCGTCGGAATACTCGAAGCCCTGCCGGAACTGTGGCCGCAGGGGCGCGCCGAGCGGTCCGTCGAGATCGACGGACCGGGTTCCGGGCAGGCGTCCGCGCCCGCCCAGATGGTCGTAGAGGAACAGGCCGGCCCGCAGAAGCCAAGCCGGACGCAGACCCTCGTGATGCGGCAGCACGAAGCGCAAGGGCCGCACGATGTGCGGCGCGATCCGCCAGAGGACCTCGCGCTCCCTCAGCGCCTCCCGCACCAGGCGGAACTCGTAGTGCTCCAGGTAGCGCAGGCCGCCATGGATCAGCTTGGTGGACCAGGAGGACGTGCCGCTTCCCAGATCGTTCATCTCGGCGAGGCCGACGCGATAGCCCCGGCCGGCCGCGTCGCGCGCGATCCCGCAGCCGTTGATGCCGCCACCGATGACGAAGACGTCGAACACACCGATCTTTCCGATTGCGGGCGTGGGCCTCGAGGGCCGAACCCTCCGTTGATCAGGGAGAAGCGGACGAAATGTCAATCGCGCCATCCAGCCTGATCGATCGCGGACGAACCGGGAACGATCCGATTATCGGATCATTCGAACAGTTCCGTATGCCTGACTTATCTTGCCCGCGGCGCCCCGCGCATGTCTAATGCCCAAATCCTGGTGCTGTTCATTTCGGCGGCAGCAGGCCCTCGGCAACGGAGATCCGCATGACGCGCCGCCTTCGCACCCTGTCCGCCCTTCTCCTTCTGGCCGCCGCACCCGGGGCGGCGCACGCGCAGGATCTGAAGGCCGCGCTCGACGGCACCTTCGCGCCGCACGCCATGCCGACCATGTCCGGCGGCGTCGAGGGCTTCAACGTCGACCTCGTCACCCTCATCGGCGAACGGCTCGGCCGCGGGATCGATCTGACCTCGGCGCAGTTCTCGGGGCTGATCCCCGCGCTCCAGGCCGGGACCTACGATTTCCTCGCCGCGCCGGTGACGGTGAACGAGGAGCGTGCCACGAACCTTCTGTTCACCGAGGGCTTCATGGACACGAACTTCGCCTTCGTGGTGCCCGAGGGCGAGACCTACGAGAGCCTCGAGGACTTCCGCGGCAAAGTGATCTCGGTCAATCGCGGCTCGGCCTACGACAGCTATCTGGCCGAGAACGCGGACGAGTACGGCTGGACGGTCGAATCCTACGGCACGAACACGGACGCGGTGCAGGCGGTCCTGTCGGGACGCGCCGACGCCAATCTCGCCGGCGCGACGGTCGCCGCCTGGGCCGCGCAGCAGACCCCCGGCCTCGACCTCTCCTACGAGATCGAGACCGGCCTCGTCTGGGCGCTGTCCTTCCGCCAGGATTCCGAGGAGATGCGCAATCTCGTCGACCGCGCCATAGAGTGCCTGAAGCTCGACGGATCCATGGCCGAACTCTCGCAGAAATGGTTCGGCGTCGAGCCCGCCGAAGGCGCCACCATCGTCACCCCGACGCCCGGCTACGGCGTTCCGGGCTTCGCCGGCTACACCGAGGACGACCACGAGCCGTCCTGCGACGGTCTGGCCTCCTAGGGCGCGAGGCCGCCGATGCGCCCGGCCGTCGAAATCGTCGCGCTGCGAAAGAGCTACGGGCGCACCGAGGTCCTGGCGGATATCCACCTGAAGGTCGCGCCGGGCGAGCTCGTCTGCCTGATCGGGCCCTCCGGGTCGGGCAAGTCGACGCTCCTGCGCTGCTGCAACCGGCTCGAGGAGCCGAGCGGCGGCGACATCCTCATCGACGGTCGCAACATCGCCTCGGGCACGGCGCGAGACCTCCAGCGCCTGCGCGCCAAGACCGGCATGGTGTTCCAGAGCTTCAACCTCTACCCCCATCTCGACGCCATGGGGAACGTCACGCTCGCCCAGCGCAAGGCGCTCGGCCGCTCGCGGGCCGAAGCCGAGGCGAAGGGGGCCGAGATGCTCGCCCGCGTCGGGCTCGCCGAGAAGGCGAAGGCCTACCCCTCCGAGCTTTCGGGCGGCCAGCAGCAGCGCGTCGCCATCGCCCGCGCGCTGGCGCTCGATCCCTCGGTCATGCTCTTCGACGAGCCGACCTCGGCGCTCGACCCCGAGCTCGTCGGCTCCGTCCTCTCCGTGATGCGCGATCTGAAGGCGCAAGGGATGACGATGATCGTCGTCACCCACGAGATGGCCTTCGCGCGCGAAGCGGCCGATCGGGTGGTCTTCATGGACGGCGGCGTGATCGTCGAGGAGGGTGCGCCCGAAGCCGTGTTCGGGGCGCCCCGGATGGAGCGGACGAAGGCCTTCCTGCAGCGGCTGGGCGACCGGGCGGCGTGAGATGGAGCGCTTTCTCTCCACTTTCTTCGATCCGGTCACGCTCGCGCAGTACACGCCGGCGGTGCTCGAGGGCGTGAAGGTCACGCTGTGGCTGGCCCTCGCGGTCACGGTCGCCGGCGTCGCCCTCGGGCTCGCCCTCGCCATGCTGCGCACGCTCAAAGTTCGTCCGCTGAACGTCCTCATCGTCGCCTTCGCCGATATCGGGCGCGCGCTGCCGCCGCTCGTCGTCATCCTCCTCTTCTATTTCGGCCTGCCGGGCGTCGGCATCCGCCTGTCCGGGCCGATGGTGGTCTTCATCGTCCTGGCGCTGACCCTCGCCGCCTTCGCGGAGGAAGCGTTCTGGGCGGGCTTCACCTCGCTGTCGCGCGGCCAATGGGAGGCCGGGCTGGCGACGGGCCTTAGCTTCGGCGCCGTCCTCGTCCACGTCGCCCTGCCGCAGGCGGTGCGGCTGGCGATGCCCCCGCTCGTCAACCGCATCCTCGCCATCTCCAAGATGACGGCGCTCGGCTCGGTGGTCGGCGTACAGGAGATCCTCGGCGCGGCGAGCGCGGCGCAGAGCCTGTCGGGCTCGGCGACGCCGCTGACCATGGCGGCCCTCGCCTATCTCGCCGTCTTCTTTCCCCTCGCCCTCCTCGCCCGGCTCCTGGAGAGCCGCATGGCGTGGAAGGCCTGAGGAGGCGGCGATGGACGCGATCATCCAGCAGTTCTTCAATCTTGAGATCATCTGGCGCGCCGCGCCGCTGCTCGCGCAGGGGCTCTGGATGACGGCCAGGCTCTGCGCCGCCGTCGTCCTCCTCGGTCTCGTCGGCGGTCTCTTCGTCGCGCTCGCCACCCTGAGCCGGTCGCGGTGGCTGCGCTGGCCGGCGATCCTCTATGTCGACGTCTTCCGGGCGCTGCCCCCGCTCGTTCTTCTCGTCTTCGTCTATTCCGGCCTTCCCTTCGCGGGGGTCGAGCTGTCGCCCTTCGTGGCGGTGGTCCTCGCCTTCCTTCTCAACAACTCGGCCTATTACGGCGAGGTGTACCGGGCGGGCCTCCTCTCGGTGCCGCGCGGCCAGCGCGAGGCCGCCGTCGCGACGGGCCTCGGCCCGACGCAGGCGCTCGTGCACGTCGTCCTGCCGCAGGCCGTGCGCAACGTCCTGCCGGACCTCCTCTCCAACACGATCGAGGTGGTGAAGCTCACTTCGCTCGCCTCGGTCGTTTCGCTCGCCGAGCTCCTCTACGCGGCCAACATGGCCCGTTCGATCACCTACAACGCCTCGCCGCTGGTGGCGGCGGCGCTCCTCTACCTCATCCTGCTCTGGCCCCTGGTCCGGCTCGTCAGCCGCTACCAGAAGAAGCTCGCCATCTGACGCTTCGGTCGGCGCATCATCCGGGAGACCTTCCACATGACTGAACTCGTCGTCGGCGGCGCACAGCTCGGCGCCATCCAGAGGAGCGAGAGCCGCGCCAGCGTCGTCGCGCGCATGATCGCGCTGATGGAGGAGGCCGCGTCCAAGGGCGTGGAGATGCTCGTCTATCCCGAGCTGGCGCTCACCACCTTCTTTCCGCGCTGGTACATGGAGGATCAGGCCGAGGTCGACACCTGGTTCGAGCGGGAGATGCCGGGCCCGGACACCGCGCCGCTCTTCGAGCGCGCCCGCGAACTCGGCATCGCCATGACCTTCGGCTACGCCGAGCTGACGCCCGAGGGCAGGCACTTCAACACCTCGATCCTGACGAACCGCAAGGGCGAGATCGTCGGCAAGTACCGCAAGGTCCACCTGCCGGGTCACGACGAGTACGACGAGAACCGCGCCTTCCAGCATCTGGAGAAGCGCTATTTCGAGCCCGGCGACATCGGCTTCCCCGTCTGGCGCAACGAGGGCGTCGTGATGGGCATGGCGATCTGCAACGACCGGCGCTGGCCGGAGGTCTATCGCTGCATGGGCCTGCAGGGCGTGGAACTCGTCACCATCGGCTACAACACGCCCTCGGTGAACAGCCAGATGGGCGACGAGGGCCCGCAGAAGCGCCTCTTCCACTCCGAACTCTCGCTGACGTCGGGCGCCTACCAGAACGCCACCTTCGTCGCCGGCATTGCCAAGGCGGGCGTCGAGGACGGCCATCCGCTGATCGGCGGCTCGATCATCGTCGACCCGAACGGCTACGTGATCGCCCGGGCCGAAAGCGAGGAGGACGAGTTGATCGTCGCGGCCTGCGACTTCTCCGCCTGCGCCTTCGGCAAGACGACGATCTTCGACTTCGCGCGCCATCGCCGGATCGAGCACTATGGACGCATCACCTCGCAGGCCGGCATGGTCGTCGAGGTCTGACGGGAGGGCCGAGACAATGGACGCGTTCGACACCGTCATCCACGACGGCACGCTGGTGACGGCGGCCGAGACGTTTCGTGGCGACCTCGGCATCAGGGACGGTCGGATCGCCGCCGTCGCCGAGAGGATCGCGGGCGGCGCGCGCCGCATCGACGCCGGCGGGCGCCTCGTGATGCCGGGCGGCATCGAGGCGCACTGCCACATCGCGCAGGAGAGCTCGGCCGGCGTCATGAGCGCCGACGACTACTACACCGGTTCGGTCTCGGCGGCCTTCGGCGGCAATTCCTGCTTCGTGCCCTTCGCGGCCCAGCATCGCGGCCAGTCGATCGACGCGGTGATCGAGACCTATGACGGGCGCGCCGCGCCCAACTCCGTCCTCGACTATTCCTACCATCTGATCGTCTCGGACCCGACGCAGAAGGTGCTGGAAGAGGAGCTGCCGCGCGCCTTCGCCCGCGGCATCACCTCCTTCAAGGTCTTCATGACCTACGATCTGATGAATGTCGGCGACGCCGGCCTTCTCGACATCCTGACCGTCGCCAAGACCCACGGCGCGCTCACCATGGTCCATGCCGAGAACAACGACATGGTGAAGTGGATGAACGCGCGCCTCGCCAGGGCCGGCGCGACGGCCCCGCGCTTCCACGCCGTCAGCCGACCGGAACTGGCGGAGGAGGAGGCGATCCACCGGGCGGTCAGCCTCGCCAAGCTCGTCGACGCGCCGCTCTTCGTCGTCCACGTCTCGACGCGCGGCGGGGCCTCGATCGTCGCGCGCGAGCGCGCGGCCGGGGTCCGGCTCTTCACGGAGACCTGCCCCCAATACCTCGCCTTCACCCGCGACGATCTCGACCGGCCCGGCATGGAAGGCGCCAAATACATCTGCTCTCCGCCCCTGCGCGATCGGGATACGCAGGAGGCGCTTTGGGACCACGTCGCGCGCGGCACCTTCGACAGCGTCTCCTCCGACCACGCGCCCTACCGCTTCGACGCGGGCGGCAAGTTCCTGAACGGGCCCGACGCGCCCTATCCGAAGATCGCCAACGGCATGCCGGGGATCGCGGCGCGCCTGCCCTTCCTGTTCTCGCAAGGCGTCGCCACGGGCCGCATCTCGCTCCAGGACTTCGTCGGATTGTCGAGCGCGAACGCCGCGCGCATCTTCGGCCTGACGTCCAAGGGCTCGCTGATGCCGGGTTTCGACGCCGACATCGCGATCTGGGATCCCGAGACGCGCCGCACCGTGCGGGTCGAGGACCAGCACGACGCCATGGACTATTCGCCCTTCGAGGGGATGGAGCTCACCGGCGTGCCCGTCCACGTCATGAACCGGGGCGAGACGATCGTCGAGGACGGACGGCTCGTCGCGGCGCGCGGCCGCGGCCGCTTCGTCGCGCGCGCGCCGTCGGGCACCGGGCGCATGGCCGGGCATCGCGCGCCCGAGTTCGCCGCCGCGCGGGGCTGGGGCGTGGAGATCGCGCCGTGAGCGGACCCATCGTCGTCGTCAATCCGAACAGCGACCGGGCGGTGACCGACGCACTGTCGGCCGCGCTCGACGGGTTCCGTCTTCCCGGCGGCCCGGCGATCGAGTGCGTCACCTTCGAGGACGGCCCGCCCGGCATCATGAGCGAGCGGCACGTCGCCGAGGCCGCGCTCGCCTTCGGTGCCTACGCGGCAAGCCGGCCCGACGCCGGCGCGCTGATCTCCGCCTGCTACTCGCAGCCCGGCGTCGATCTGGCCCGCTCGCTGACGAGCGTCCCGGTGATCGGCATCCAGGATGCCGGCGTCTTCGCGGCGCTCGGCCGGGCCGACCTCTTCGGCGTCATCGCCGTCGCGCCCGCCTCCATCCCCCGGCACCTTCGCCATCTGCGCCGCCTGGGCATCGACGGACGGCTGGCGGGCGAAGTGGCGCTCGCCGAGCCCGTCTCGGTCGGCGAAAGCGGGCGCGGCGAGCACTCCTTCCGGCTTCTCCTTCAGGCGGGGGCGGAGCTGAAGCGCCTCGACGCCGGCGCCGTCGTGCTCGGCTGCGCCGGCATGTCGGCGCATCGAGCCCGGCTGGAGGACGAGCTCGGCCTGCCGGTGATCGATCCGACGCAGGCCGCCGTCGCCCTTTCGCTCGGCATCCTCCTGCCAGGGTGGGCATGAGCCGGGCCGAGGCCGGCGAGGAGCCGCCCGGCGACGGCGGCGACGACGTCCCGCTGCGGCTCCTGCGCGTCTTTAACGCGCTGATGGACGGGGCGACGACCAAGGAGACGGGCGAGCGGCTCGGCATGTCGCAGCCCGCCGTCTCCAACGCCCTGCGCCAGCTGGAGGCGCGCACCGGGCTGAACCTCTTCGAGCGCCTGCACCGCCGCCTGCAGCCGACGGAGGAGGCCTTCCAGCTGCATCGCGAGATCCAGCCGATCTTCTCCATCCTGCGCGGCTTCTCCACCCGCGCCGAGGCGATGCGACAAGGCCTGTCCGGCCGGCTGCGCGTCCTCTCCACCCCGCCGCTGGGCCACACGATCGGCGCGCGCGCGCTGCGTCCGCTCCTCAAGGACCGGCCGGACATCACGGTGTCCTACGATGTGCGCCGGCTGGAGCATGTCGTCGAGGCGGTGCAGAACGGCTCGGTCGATCTCGGGCTCGGGCTCGGCTTCGAGGAGCACCCCGCAGTGAACGTGGAGGTGCTGGCGCGGGTGCGGATGGTCTGCCTCGTGCCGCGGGGCCACCGCCTGTCCGGGCGGCCCTCCATCAGCGCCTCCGAGATCGGGGCGGAGGAGATGATCGGCCTCGAGAGCGATTCCCGTCTCGGCATGGCCGTGCAGGCGGCCTTCGCGCGGGCGAAAAGCCGCTACGGGCCGCGCGTCGAGGTGCGCTACTGCTCGACCGCCGCCGCTTTGTCGCCGGCGCTCGACGCGATCAGCGTCGTCGATCCCTTCACCGCCTCGCTGCGCCCGCCCGAACTCGAGCTCTGCGCCTTCACTCCACCCTGCGAGGTTCCGGTCGGGATCCTCTACCGGCGCGGCGTGCCCCGCTCGCGCCTCGCACAGGCCTATGTCGCGCAGCTGCGCGCCGAACTTCGAGCCGAACGGGAGACCAGCCGATGAGCGAGGGTTACAGGGCCGCGATGGCGGATCTGACGGAGAAGGAGCGCTACAAGCTCCTGTGCGGCATCGTCGTGCCGCGGCCGATCGCGCTGGTGACGAGCCTGGGCGAGGACGGCACGGTGAACGCCGCGCCCTTCTCCTTCTTCAACGTCTTCTCCGAGACCCCGCCCCTCGTGATCCTCGGGATCCAGTCGCGGTCCGGCGGCGGGCCGAAGGACACGGCCCGCAACATCCGGCGCTCCGGCGAGTTCGTCGTCAACCTCGTCGACGAGGCGTCCGCGTCCGCCATGAACGACTGCGCCATCGACTTCCCGCCCGATCTGGGCGAGCCGGCGGAGCTGGGCCTTGCGACCGCCGCGAGCGACCTGATCGCCCCGCCGCGCCTGGCCGGCGCGCCCTTCGCGCTCGAATGCCGGCGCCACACCATCCTCGCCTTCGGGCCCGAGCGCGACATCCTCCTCGGCGAGGTTCTGGCGGTCCACGCCCGGCCGGGCCTCGTCGACGGCGACAGGCTCCATGTCGACGTCGAGGCCTACCGACCGCTCGCCCGGCTCGTGGGCGACCAGTATGCGCGGCTCGGCGAGGTCTTCTCCATGCGCCGCGAGACCTATCCCGAGTTCGCCGCCCGGACGGGAACCGGCAAGAGCTGAGCGGCGGAAAGGAGCGTTCGCAGCACCGGCACCGGCGCAAGGCGTCTTCGCCGCCGCCGCACGCCGCCGACCCGGGCTCGCCGCGACCACTTCACGCGAGGGAGGACCGGGTGTGCCGGCGGCTGATGGCCGTCGCCAGCTCCGCCAGATCGTCGACGATGTGCGGGCAGGCCTGGCGCGTGTGGGTCGCGGTGAAGACATGGTCGGGCAGGTCGAGCGTCGTCGCCACGCGCTTCAGGCGGCCGGCGGCGAGTTCCTCGCGGACCACCTCCTCCGGGATCACGCAGAGGCCGATCTGGTCCAGCGTCATCTGTATCATGGTGGTCAGCGACGAGTTCGCGAAGATGCGCGGCCGCGCCTCGCCCGAGCGCCGCAGCGCGCGTTCCAGGATGGCATAGGGCGAGGTCGCCTTCGGATAGGTGATGATCGGGAAGCGCCGCAGCTCCTGCGCGCCCAGCGGCTCGGGTCCGACATCGAGCCCCGCGGAGGCGAAGAAGCGCAAGGGCGCGCGAAACAGCGGCCGGCTGACGAGCCGCGCGTCGTCCGCCGGCCGCAGGAAGAGGCAGAGATCGAGATCGCCCTTCAGGAGCTGGTCGAGCATGACCGGCGAGACGTCGATCGTCAGGTCGATGACGAGGCGCGGGTAGAGCGCGTGCGCGCGCTCCAGGAACTGGCGGAGCCAGAGGCGCCCGACCGTCTCCGAGACGCCGAGGCGGACCGTCCCGCTCGCCATCTCCGGCGCCATCACGTGCGCCAGCATCTCGCTGCGCAGGTCGAGGAAGCGCTCGCAGTAATGCGACAGCAGCCGGCCGCGCGGGGTCAGCCGCACGGCGCGCGGCTCGCGCTCCAGAAGGGGTCCGCCCATCTCGGCCTCCAGCGCCGCGATCCGCTGCGAGACCGCCGGCTGGGTCGTGTTCATGCGGCGGGCCGCCTTGCTGAAGCTCTGGAGCGTCGCGACCCAGTGGAAGAATTCCAGCGAACGTAGATCGACCATCCCGCTTCCGCCTGCGATTCCGCGCCAGTTCATAAGCACCGCTTATCGCCCACTATCGTGCAACACGATTGGACAAGCCAGCACCAATGTCACTCCAATAGGCACGCCTTCAAACTGGGCGGAGGGGCAGATGACGGTTGCGGATGGGACGATAACACCCTTTCAGGACAGTCCGGGACACGAAGCCCGCGCGGTCCGTCTGCGGTGCCGGGACGGGTCGATCGCTGGCAGCACGGCCGGCATGGCGCCCGGCTACGTCCAGGGCAATCTCGCCGTCCTTCCCAAGGCCTATGCCGACGAGTTCCTGCGCTTCTGCCAGGCCAACCCGCGCCCCTGCCCGGTGGTCGGCATCGGCGAGGCGGGCCGGCCGGAGGTGCCGTCGCTGGGCGCCGATCTCGACATCCGCACCGATCTGCCGCGCTATCGAATCTGGGAGGACGGGGAGCTGGTGGCCGAGGTCGGGGACGTCACCGAGCACTGGCGCGACGATCTGGTCTCCTTCGTCATCGGCTGCTCGCTGTCCTTCGAGGAGGCGCTGCTCCAGGAGGACATCCCGTTGCGCCACGTGGAGCGCGGCGAGCACGTTCCGATGTACCGCACCAACGTCGAATGCGTCCCCGCCGGCCGCTTCGCCGGGCCCCTCGTCGTCTCGATGCGCCCGCTGGTCCCGGCCCACGCGATCCGCGCCATCCAGATCACGACGCGCTTTCCCGCCGTTCACGGCGCGCCGGTCCATATCGGACTGCCAGAGGCGATCGGCGTCGCCGACATCGCGAGCCCCGACTACGGCGACCCCAACCCTCCGCGCGAGGGCGAGATCCCGGTCTTCTGGGCCTGCGGCGTCACCCCGCAGGCGGTGATCGCGCGCGCCCGGCCGAGCTTCGCCATCACCCACGCGCCCGGATGCATGCTCGTCACGGACCGGCGGAACACGGAGTTCTCCGTCCTCTAGACCTCGTTCACCCGCGAACGCACCACGAAGGAAGGAAGTCCCATGAGACAGGCCATCGCCGCCGCACTGCTCCTCTCCACCGCCACCGCGGCCTACGCCCAAGGAGAGGAGTATCAGTTCAACGTCGTCGGCAGCCTTTCGACGTCGAGCCTCTATCCGACCTACGAGGTGCCCTTCTGGAACGAGACGCTGCCGCAGGCCTCGGGCGGGCGCGTCTCCGTGACCCTCCAGGCCTTCGACCGGCTCGGCCTCGGCGGGCCGGCGGTCTACGAGATGGTGCAGCAGGGCGTCTACGACGTCGGCACGACCATCATCGACTACGTGGCGGGCGACGAGCCGCGCATCGAGGGTCTCGACGTTCCCGCCATCGCCGATCCCGCTCTGTCGCAGGAGATCGCGCAGGCCTACCGGCCCTATCTCGACCAGGTCTTCGACGAAGCCTACGATTCGCAGCTCCTGGCGGTCGCCCCCTTCACCGCGCAGGTCGTCTTCTGCAACACCCCGATCGCGGGTCTGGCCGACCTCGCCGGCAAGCGCATCCGCGGATCGGGACGCATGACGATGGACTTCGTCGAGGCCGTCGGGGCGACCGGCGTCTCCATCGCCTTCAACGAGGTGCCCGTCGCTCTCGACCGCGGCGTCGTCGACTGCGGCATCACCGGCACGCTCTCGGGCTTCCTCGCCGGCTGGTCGGAGGTCTCGACGCATTTCTACCCGCTGCCGATCGGCGGCTGGGACCATGTCGGCTTCGCGATGAACAACGCGACATGGGAGAGCATCGACGAGGAGACGCAGGGTCTCTTGCGGACGGAGTTCGGAAAGCTCGAGGCGCTGATCTGGAGCGAGGCGGCAGCCTCCAATCAGGTCGGCATCGACTGCAACACGGGCGGCGAGTGCCCGCACGGGACGGCGCAGAACCTGACGCTGGTCGAGGTGACGCCCGAGGACCAGGCGCGTGCGATCGAGGTGATGCGCGAGACCGTCCTGCCGCGCTGGAACGAGCGCTGCCCGGGCGAATGCGCGGACACGTTCGTGCAGACCGTCGAGCCGATCCTTGAGGCCTCGGTCAACCCGTAAGCGATCCGGGCGACGCCTGCGAGGCGCCGCCCTCGCGGCCCGACCATCACGAGGAGACGACATGCCGACCTTGGCGAGGATACTCGACCGACTGCTCGACGGCGGAATGGGAGTGGCGCGCATCGCCGTCTTCCTCGGCGGGGGCGCGATCCTCGTCTGCGCCGTTCTCATCAGCCTCGACGTGGTGATGCGCCGGTTCTTCGGCGTGTCGACCTGGGGCGCGGACGAGCTGTCCTACTACGCCCTCGCCATCTCCTCGAGCTGGGCCTTCGGCTACGCCCTCCTCGTCAAGGCCCATATCCGGATCGACCTCGTCACGCAGCGGCTGCCCGGTACGGGCAAGGCGATCCTCCACATCGTCGCCCTTCTGGGAACGGGGTTCCTCGCCTTCACGGCCTCGCAGGCGGTGATGCACGTCTTCATGCGGTCCTGGAGCCGGGGCACCAGTTCCATCACCACGCTGCAGACCCCGCTCTGGATCCCGCAGGGCCTTTTCCTGGCGGGGCTCGTCTTCTTCACCCTCCTGACCGCGCTCCTGCTCCTGCGGGTGGTGGTCGCCCTCGCACAGCGCGACTTCGACACGGTGGACCGCGTCGCCGGCTCCTCGACCATCGAGGAGGAGACCGAGCAGGCCGTCGCCGAAGCCAACGCCGCCCAGAGGATCGGTTCCTGATGCTCGCCACCTCCTTCGCCGTCCTGTTCGGTCTGCTCGCGCTGACCATCCCCGTCGCCGCCTGCCTGTTCATCCTGGCGATGACGATCGACTGGGCCTTCGCGCCCGCGCCGCTGAGCCTGGCGCTCGGCAGCCAGCTCTGGGACACGAGCACGAACTTCATCCTCGTCTCGATCCCGCTGTTCATCCTGATCGGCGAGCTGCTGCTGCGCGCGGGCATCGCGGGCAAGGTCTACGACGCTCTCGATTCCTGGCTGTCCTGGATGCCCGGCGGTCTCATGCACGCCAACATCGGCACGGCGACCATGTTCTCGGCGACCTCCGGCTCGTCGGTGGCGACGGCCGCGACGGTGGGCACGATCGCCCTGCCCCAGGCGCCGCGCTTCGGCTACGACGAACGCTTCTTCGCCGGATCCATCGCGGCCGGAGGCACGCTCGGCATCCTGCTGCCGCCCTCGATCAATCTGATCATCTACGGCTTCCTCGCCCAGGTCTCGATCCCGCAGCTCTTCATGGCGGGCATCGTTCCCGGCCTGATGCTGTCCGCTCTCTTCATGCTGACGATCCTCGTGATGTGCATCGTCAAGCCCGCCTGGGGCGGCCAGCGCCGCACGGACACGATGGCCTCGCGCCTGTCCAAGCTCGTGCATCTGGGGCCGGTGCTCATCCTCTTCGGCTTCATCATGGGGTCGATCTACAGCGGCTGGGCGACGCCGACGGAAGCGGCCGCCATCGGCACCGTCGTCGCCCTGATCATGGCCTTCTTCGCCGGGGGCCTGTCGTGGCGGATGATCGGCGAGGCGCTCGAGGGGACGATGCGCACGACCTGCATGATCATGCTGATTCTCCTGGCCGCCAACTTCCTGAACTTCGTCCTCGCCTCGGTCGGGCTCACCGACGAGATCCTCGGCGCCATCGGGACGCTCGACCTCAGCCCGATGCAGACGCTCTTCGTGCTGATCGCCTTCTACATCGTGCTCGGCTTCTTCATCGAGACGCTGTCCCTGATGATCATCACCATCCCGCTCGTGGCGCCGCTCATCGTCCAGCTCGGCTTCGACCCGATCTGGTTCGGCATCCTCCTCATCGTCCTGATCGAGATGGCGCTCATCACGCCCCCCGTCGGGCTCAACCTCTTCGTCGTCCAGGGCGTGCGCAAGCGCGGCAACCTCATGGAGGTGGTGGTCGGCGCGATCCCCTTCGTCATCGCCATGTTCGTGATGGCGATGCTCCTGATCGCCTTCCCCCAGATCGCGCTCTTCCTGCCCGAGGCGGCGCACGGCGTATGAGGCGCGAAGAGCATCGGCCGGCCGCCGCCCGCCGGCCGATGCCGGACGCCTCAGGCGAAGCCGGCCGTCTCGGCCGGCCGGGGGCGGCCGAGCGCCGCCTCGACCGCCCGGCCGACGCGCAGGAGCCGGGCGTCCTCGCCATTGTCCAGCATCAGCTGGAGCCCCACCGGCAAGGCGCCCGGATCGCCGGGAAGCGGGATCGACAGCCCGCACTGGGCGAACATGTTGCCGGGCTGCGAATTGCGCGTGATCCCCATCGTCAGCTCCATGGCGCGCTTGGGATCGTCGAACTCGGCGACGGGGGCGGCCTGGATCGCGGTCGCGGGCGTCAGCCAGCCGTCGAGGCCGCGCATCCGCTCGCGGGCGAGCCGCACCAGCGCCTGACGGCGCGACAGGGCCCGGATGTAGGTGTCGGCCGAAACGCCGAGCCCGGCGGTGATGCGCGCGGCGACCAGCGGATCGATGTCGGCCTTCCCGGCCTCGAACCGGTCGCGGCCGAGGCCGGCGAGAAGCTCGGGGCCGAGCACGGCGGGAAAGATCGTCTCGCGCTCGCGAGCTTCGGGAACGGCGATCTCGACGAGGCGGGCGCCGGCCTGCCGCAGCGTCTCCAGCGCGCCTTCCACGCGCGCCGAGACGCCCGGTTCGAGCCCCTCGTAGAAATAGGCGCGCGGCACGCCGAAGCTCATGCCGGAGAGGTCCGCGGCGCTCGGCTGCGCCGCCTCCGCGTCGAGCGCACCGAAGGCGAGGTCGAGATCCTCGACGCTTCTGGCCAGGAGACCGATCGTGTCGAAGGTGGGCGACAGCGGCAGCACGCCGTCGCGCGGCCAGCGACCGTCGCTGGTCTTCAGGCCGGCGATGCCGCACAGCGCGGCGGGCACGCGCACCGACCCGCCGGTGTCGCTGCCGATGGCCAGGCCGCACAGGCCGGCCGCGACCGCGGCGGCCGAGCCGCTGCTGGAGCCACCCGGTATGCGGTGGGTGCCGGCATCGGCCGGGTTCCACGGCGTGCCCCGCACCGCGTTGATGCCGACGGCGCCGAAGGCGAACTCGACCGTGCGGGTCTTGCCCAGGATGACGCAGCCGGCGGCACGCAGACGCGCCACGAACCGCCCCTCCTCCCCGATGAAGTCGCCCAGATCGAGCCGCGAGCCGCCCGTCGCGGGCAGGCCGCGGACGGCCAGGATGTCCTTGACCGCGACGGGCACGCCCATCAGCGGACCGAGATCGGTGCCGGAAGCCAGCAGCGCGTCGATCGCGCGGGCCGCGGCCAGCGCCCGGTCCGCGTCGACGATCTCGTACGCGCCGACGCGTCCGTCCAGCGCGGCGATGCGCGACAGATAGGCCTGCGTCACGCCCTCCGACGTCAGCCCGCCGTCGCGCAGCCGCGCCGCAAAGCCGGTGAGGCCGATCTCGGCAAGCGGATCGGCGGGTGTTTCGGTCATCGGTCTCGTCCCTTTCGCTGAAATCGCATCGCACCGCCGCCCGCTGCCGGGCGACGGCTCAAGTCTGACGTTCGAAGTCGCATCAAGGAGCGAACCCCATGAGCCATGTCTTCCAGGTCGCCAGCATCGGGGGCGCCGTCGAGGCGCGGTCCGTCGAGATCGGGCAGCTCGTCATCGCCGGCTGGGCGGGCCGCGACCGGGCCGCGGTCGAGGAGCACATCCGCGAACTGGAGGAGATCGGCGTCGCGCCGCCCTCCTCCACGCCCGTCTTCTACCGCACCGCGGCCGACGGGCTGACGCAGGCGGGCGGGCTGCAGATGCTCGGACCGGACACGTCCGGCGAGGTCGAGACGGTTCTGATCGCCTCCGGCGAGGACATCCTCGTCGCGGTCGGCTCGGATCACACCGACCGGAAGCTGGAGAGCCATTCGATCGCGGCCTCCAAGCAGGTCTGCGCCAAGCCGGTCTCGGTCGAGGCCTGGCGTCTTGTCGACGTCGAGGACCACTGGGACGAACTGGTGCTGCGCGCCTATGCGACGATCGACGGCGAACGGGTGCTCTACCAGGAGGGACCCGTCTCCGGGCTCCTGCACCCGCGCGAGCTGTTCGAGAAATACGCCGGCAGCGAGCGGCTCGCGGCGGGAACGGCGATGTTCGGGGGCACGCTCGCCGTTCACGGCGGCATCCGGCCGGGCACGGCCTTCGAATGCGAGCTCCACGACCCGCGCCTCGGCCGCTCGATCACCCATTCCTATGCGATCGAGACCCTGCCCGTCGTCTCCTGAGGCACGGCCCGGGGGGGGGGGGCGCCCCCCCCCCCCCCCCCCCCCCCCGGACCCGCGCTTGGTGACCACCCGATGCTTCAGACGACGAGGTTGGACAGATGACGGACGCCCCGGTCAGCACCCTTGTGACCGCCGCCGGGCTCGAACCGGCCCTGGACCCCGTGACCAGCTCGCCTGGCCCACGAGGCAAGGCCCGCAAGGCCCGCAAGAAGAAGGTGAAGGAGCCCAGACCCAAGATCACGTGGGACAGGATCAGGGCGCAGCGGGTCCTCCTCCTGATGGCCGTCCCGCTGCTGATGTACCAGATCCTGTTCAAGTACGTCCCGGTCTACGGCTGGGCGATCGCCTTCCAGGACTACAAGCCGGGTCGCGGCAGCATCTGGAACCAGGAGTGGGTCGGATTCGAGAACTGGGTCGACCTCTTCACCGGTGTCAACGGCGAACGGTTCCGCAGGGTCGTGATCAACACGGTGGGACAGTCCGTCCTGACCCTGCTCGTCGGGACGGTCGGGGCCATCGTCCTCGCGCTGCTGCTGAACGAGGTCAAGAACCTGCCGTTCAAGCGGGTCCTGCAGAACATCACATACATGCCCCACTTCCTCAGCTGGGTGATCGTGGCGAGCCTGGCATCGGTGGCGCTCTCGCTGCCCTCCTCGGGCGGGTTCATCAACCAGGCCCTCATGAGCCTGAACATCGTCGATGAACCGAT
>JAEZXX010000028.1 GCA_023419535.1 Pseudomonadota bacterium
AAGGTCCGCAAGGTCCTGAAGATCGCCAAGGAGCCGATCTCGCTCGAAACGCCGGTCGGCGACGAGGAGGACAGCCACCTCGGCGACTTCATCGAGGACAAGAACGCGATCCTGCCGATCGACGCGGCGATCCAGGCGAACCTGCGCGAGACGACGACGCGGGTGCTCGCCTCGCTCACGCCCCGCGAGGAGCGCGTGCTGCGCATGCGCTTCGGCATCGGCATGAACACCGACCACACGCTGGAGGAGGTCGGCCAGCAGTTCTCGGTGACGCGCGAGCGCATCCGCCAGATCGAGGCGAAGGCGCTGCGCAAGCTCAAGCACCCGAGCCGCTCGCGGAAGCTGCGCAGCTTCCTCGACAGCTGATCGGAATCATCCGCAACCAAAAAGGCCCCGCTTCTTCAAGCGGGGCCTTTTTCATGCGCGGGGGCGGGGTCGTCAGTTCAGCTCGAAGACGACCTGCACGCGCGTCGTGACGGTGTTCTCGCCGATCTGGACGGGAACGGACGAGTCGGCGGCGGACGCCTCCGCCATCATGCTGCGCGCCATCATGGGCATCGGCGGCGGCGGGGCGTAGGTGGCGCTTTCGTCGGAGATCGCCATCGCCTGGCCGAGCGTGCGTCCGGCGGCCTCGGCCAGCGTCGCCGCGCTCCGGCGGGCCTGTTCGAAGGCATCGCGGCGCGCCTCGTTCTCCAGGTCCGAGGTGTCCTCGATCTGGAAGTTGATGTCGCCGCCCTGGTTGACGCCGAGTTCCACCGCCCGGTCGAGGATCTCGCCGAGCCGGTCGAGGTCGCGCACGCGAACGGTCAGCGAGTTGCGGACCTCGTAGCCGATGATCTCCGGCGGTACGCTCGTGCCGTCCGGGCGGTTCTCGTAGCGATACTGCGGCGTGATGGAGAGGCCGCCGGTCTGGAGGTCGCGATCCTCGATCTGGAAGCCGCGCAAGGCTTCTGTCACGGCCGAGGCCGCCTCGTTGGCCTGTGTCAGCGCTTCGTCGGCGGCCTCCGCCGTGCGCAGCACCGTCAGCTGGACGACGGCGAGATCGGGCGCGGCCCGTGCCTCGCCCTCGCCCGTCACCCGGACGGTGTGGCGCTCGGCCGGTGCGGCGGGGCCGGCCGCGGGCGGGGGCGGGGCGGGCTGCGCGACGGCGGGTGCGGCGGCGACGGTCGCAAGAAGCGCCGCCGAGAGGAGAAGCGGGAACCGGGTCATTGGTGAATCAGCCTGCCATGCGGGAGAAGTCGAACGGCGTGAAGCTCGCACGCGATTGAGGCCAAACCCTGCAGGCGACCGAGGCGCTTTTCGGACAGGCTTAACGGACGCTAAGCTTCTTCGCGGAGCGCCCCGTAGTCCTCGTCGCTGACCGGCTCCGCCCAGTCGACGTGGTTGCCGCCCTCGGCCTCGTGCATGGCGATGTGGGTCATCGCGGTCTCGGGCGTCGCGCCGTGCCAGTGCCGCTCGCCGGCCGGGATCCAGACCGTGTCGCCGGGCCGGATGAAGCGCACCGGGCCCTCGGCGCCCTGGAAGAGGCCGAGGCCGGAGACGACGTGAAGCGTCTGGCCGAGCGGATGGGTGTGCCAGTTGGTGCGCGCGCCCGGATCGAAGCGCACCAGCGCGGCGCGCAGGCGGGCGGGGGCCTCGGCCTCCACGATCGGGTCCTGCCAGACCGTTCCGGTGAAGTACTCGGCCGGCGCGCGGCGGGACGGCCGCGAGCCGCTTCTATGGATGATCATGGTCCGATGCTCCCTCTTCGCGTGAGAGCATCGGCGGGGAGGGCGCGGCGGTCCACCCCGGTCCCGCGTCAGACGTTGAACTTGAACAGCATCACGTCGCCGTCCTGGACGAGGTATTCCTTGCCCTCGTCGCGCGCCTTGCCCGCCTCCTTGGCCGCGACCTCGCCGCCGAGCGAGACGTAGTCGCCATAGGCGATGGTCTGGGCGCGGATGAAGCCCTTCTCGAAATCGGTGTGGATGACGCCTGCCGCCTGCGGCGCCTTGGAGCCCCGCCGCACCGTCCAGGCGCGCGTCTCCTTGGGCCCGGCCGTGAAGTAGGTGATGAGGTTCAACAGCTCGTAACCGGCGCGGATGAGCCGGTCGAGGCCGGGCTCCTCCAGCCCCATCGCCTCCAGATACTCGCCGACCTCGCCCTCGGGGAGCTGCGCGATCTCCGCCTCGATGGCGGCCGAGATAACGACAGACTTGGCGCCCTGGCGCTCCGCCATCGCCGCGACCGCGGCCGAATGGGCGTTGCCGGTCGCTGCGTCCCCTTCCGCGACGTTGCAGACGTAGAGGACGGGCTTGGAGGTGAGGAGGTTGAGGTTGCGCAGCTCGCGCGCCTCCTCGGCGTCGAGCGTGGGCAGGAGCACGCGCACCGGCTCGCCGCCGTTCAGCTTGGCGAGCGCCGCCTCCATCACGGGCAGCTGCGCCAGCGCTTCCTTGTCCTTGCCCTGCGCCCTCTTGCGCGTGGCGACGACGCGGCGCTCCAGGCTCTCCAGATCCGAGAGCATCAGCTCGGTCTCGACCGTCTCGGCGTCGGCGACGGGGTCGATGCGGCCCTCGACATGGGTGATGTCGTCGTCCTCGAAGCAGCGCAGCACGTGGACGATGGCGTCCACCTCGCGGATGTTGGCGAGGAACTGGTTGCCGAGCCCTTCGCCCTTGGAGGCGCCGCGCACGAGGCCGGCGATGTCGACGAAGGTGATGCGGGTCGGGATGACGTTGGCGGACTTGGCGATGCGGCTGATGTCGGCGAGGCGCGGGTCCGGCACGCCGACGTCGCCGGTGTTCGGCTCGATCGTGCAGAACGGGTAGTTGGCCGCCTGCGCGGCCGCCGTCTTGGTCAGCGCGTTGAAGAGGGTCGACTTGCCGACGTTCGGCAGGCCGACGATGCCGCAGCGAAAGCCCATGTGTTCGTTCCTGTCAGTCGTTGGTTCGGCGGGCTTAAGCCCGCGATCAGTCCTTGGCGCCGAAGAGCTTCTTCAGCATGCCGGCGAGCGGCCCGCCTTCGGGCATCTTGGGCGGCGCGGCCGCGCGCGCCTGCCGAATGTGGCTCTGGCCGGTCTTCTTGCTCGCGCCCTTGGCGGAGGCCGGCTCGTCCGAGCCCGTGCCTTGCGCGATGCGGTTCATGAACTGGGCATCCTCGCGCTTTGCCAGCAGTTCGGCGTTCTTGGCGATCGCCTCGAGCAGCGGCTCCAGCCAGTCGCGGTCCGCCTTGGCGAAGTCGGAGAGGACGTAAGGCGAGACGCGGTCCTTGTGGCCGGGATGCCCGATGCCGAGGCGCACCCGCCGGTAATCCTTGCCGAGATGGGCGTCGATCGAGCGCAGGCCGTTGTGCCCGCCGTGCCCGCCGCCGGTCTTCACCCGCACCTTGCCAGGGGGCAGGTCCAGCTCGTCGTGGAAGACGACGATGTTCGCGGGCTCGATCTTGTAGAAGGAGCTTGCTGCCAGAACGGAACGTCCGCTCTCGTTCATGAAGGTCTGCGGCTTCAGGAGCAGCGCCTTGTCGCCCGTGATGCGACCTTCGGAGATCTCGCCCTGGAACTTCTTCGTCCAAGGCGAGAAGGACGGATCGCGGTGGATCTCGTCCAGCGCCATGAAGCCGACATTGTGCCGGTGGCCGGCATATTGGGGGCCGGGATTGCCGAGCCCGACGAGGAGCAGCATGTCCCGACCTCCGTTCTTCGCGTCGGATGAGCGCGCGCCGCCCCAGGGGCGGCGCGGCGGGCCGCAA
>JAEZXX010000024.1 GCA_023419535.1 Pseudomonadota bacterium
GGCCGGCGCCGCGACGGGGCTGCGCACGCAGGCGGCGCTGCAGCCGGTGGAGGGCCGCGTCATCATCCGGCGCGGCGACACGCTCTGGCGCATCTCCCGCGAGACCTACGGGCTCGGCCGGCGCTACACGGTGATCTACCTCGCCAATGGCGACCAGATCCGCGACCCGGACCTCATCTATCCCGGCCAGATCTTCCGCCTGCCGGACGAGGAAAACGGCGAGCAGCGCTCCGAGCTTCGCTGACCGAAGGTCACGGCGACGATGACGAAGGGCGGCTCTTTGCTTTAGAAGGGTTCCAGCCTCGCGCCGCCCGCGCGTTCAAAGCATCGAGCCTCGATTCCCTTGTCCGACACCGCTCCGACCGTCTCCGCCGAATCCGGCGCGACCTTCCGCACCCTGAAGAACCTCTGGCCCTACATGTGGCCGGAGGGCCGGCCGGACCTGAAGGCCCGGGTCCTGTGGGCGAGCTTCTATCTCGTCGTCGCCAAGCTGCTCACCGTCGCGATCCCCTTTTTCTACAAATGGGCGACCGACGCGCTCGACGTCTCGGCCGGGCCGCTGCCGGGCTGGCTGCCGCTGGCGCTGACGGGCGCCGTCACGCTCGTCGTCGCCTACAACGTGGTGCGGGTCGTCTCGGTCGGCTTCAACCAGCTGCGCGACGCGCTCTTCGCCTCGGTCGGGCAGTATGCGGTGCGGCGCCTCGCGCTGCGCACCTTCCGCCACATGCACGAACTGTCGCTGCGCTTCCATCTGGAGCGGCGCACCGGCGGGCTCAGCCGCATCATCGAGCGCGGCACGAAGGGCATCGAGACCATCGTGCGCTTCGCCGTCCTCAACACGGTGCCGACGCTGCTCGAATTCGCGCTGACGGCGGCGATCTTCGCCGTCGCCTACGGCCTCTCCTACGTCGCGGTGATCGCGGCGACGGTGTTCCTCTATGCCTGGTTCACGGTGAAGGCGTCCGACTGGCGCATCGCCATACGGCGGGAGATGAACGATTCCGACACCGAGGCGAACACCAAGGCGATCGACTCCCTGCTCAACTTCGAGACGGTGAAGTATTTCGGCAACGAGGAGATGGAGGCGAAGCGCTTCGACGCCTCCATGGCGCGCTACGAGGTTGCTGCCACGCGCACCTGGACCTCGCTCGGCTGGCTCAATTTCGGGCAGGGGGTGATCTTCTCGGCCGGCATGGGCGCCGTGATGGTGATGAGCGCGCTGGAGGTGCAGGCGGGCACCCAGACGCTCGGCGACTTCGTCTTCATCAACGCCATCATGATGCAGCTTTCGATCCCGCTGAACTTCATCGGCTTCGTCTATCGCGAGATCCGCCAGGGCCTGACGGACATGGAGACGATGTTCCAGCTCCTCGACGTCCGGCGCGAGATCGTCGACGCGCCGGACGCCCAGGACCTGAAGGTCCCTTCCGGCACGATCCGCTTCGAGGACGTGCGCTTCGCCTACGACCCCGACCGGCAGATTCTGAAGGGCGTCTCCTTCGAGGTGCCTCCGGGCCGCACGGTCGCCATCGTCGGGCCCTCGGGGGCGGGCAAGTCGACCATCTCGCGCCTGCTCTTCCGCTTCTACGAGCCGCAGGGCGGGCGCATCACCATCGACGGGCAGGACATATCGGGCGTGCGACAGGAATCTTTACGCGCCGCCATCGGCATCGTCCCGCAGGACACGGTGCTCTTCAACGACACGATCGCCTACAACATCCGCTACGGGCGGACGCAAGCGAGCGAGGAGGAGGTTCGGCGCGCGGCGGGGCTGGCGCAGGTCGGTCCCTTCATCGAGAGCCTGCCGCAGGGCTACGCCACCATGGTCGGCGAGCGGGGGCTCAAGCTCTCGGGCGGAGAGAAGCAGCGCGTCGCCATCGCCCGCACGCTCCTGAAGGCGCCGCCGATCCTGATCCTCGACGAGGCGACCTCGGCGCTCGACACCCACACCGAGCAGGAGATCCAGTCGGCGCTCGACCTCGTCTCGAAGGACCGCACGACCCTGACCATCGCCCACCGGCTCTCGACCATCGTCGACGCCGACGAGATCCTGGTGCTGAGGGCCGGCGAGATCGTCGAGCGCGGCTCGCACCGCGAGCTGATGGCGGCGGGCGGGCTCTATGCCGAGATGTGGGCGATGCAGCGCGAGGCGACCGAGGCCGAGGAGGCGCTGGCGCGCGTCCGCCGGCAGGACAGGGCGGGCGTCGTGGAGCGCCGCCGCGTCAACGATCCGGGCCATCCGACGGAGGGCTCGGCTGCGGACGAGGCCGCCGCATCGCCGCCACAGGACGACCCCGAGCCGCCGACGCCTTGAAGCCGGCGGTCTTGCAGCGTACGTGGCCGAACAACGAACGACGAAAGGCTGCCCGATCCGATGGACATGATCCACTCCATCCGCAACGTCCTCGTGCCGGTCCACCGGCAGGGCTGGCCGTTCGTCGCGGCCTTCCTCGTCGCCGCAGTGCTGCTCGGACTCCTGTGGGAGCCGCTGTTCTGGCTCGGCCTGATCCTGACGCTGTGGTGCGCCTACTTCTTCCGCGACCCCGAGCGCGTGACGCCCCAGGCGGAGGACATCGTCGTCAGCCCGGCGGACGGCCGCGTCTCGCTGGTCGGGCCCGTCGTGCCTCCGGCCGAGCTCATGCTCGGCGCCGAGCCGCTCCTGCGCATCTCGATCTTCATGAACGTCTTCGACTGCCACATCAATCGCGCCCCGGTGCGCGGCCGGGTTGAGCGGATCGTCTACCGCGAGGGCAAGTTCCTGAACGCCGAGCTCGACAAGGCGAGCGAGGAGAACGAACGCTCCTCCATGGTGCTGGAGGGACCGCGTGGCCCGGTCGGCGTCGTCCAGATCGCCGGGGCCGTGGCGCGGCGGATCGTGCCCTTCGCGGCGGCCGGCGACCAACTGCAGGCCGGCGAGCGCTTCGGCCTCATCCGCTTCGGCTCGCGCCTCGACGTCTATCTGCCGGCGGGCTTTTCGCCGCGTGTCGCCGAAGGGCAGACCGCCAAGGCCGGCGAGACGGTGATCGCCGCGTTCGGCGAGGGGCTGACGGCCTGGACCTACCGGAGGGACTGATGGAGGCGTTCGACGTGGAGGAGAACCGGCAGGACAAGCGCGAGGCCGAGCCGGCGAGCGCCAGGAGCCGCATCCCGATCCGGCAGATCGTGCCCAATCTCGTGACCATCCTGTCGATCTGCGCGGGGATGACGGGCATCCGCTTCGCCTTCGAGGGGCGGATCGAGCTGGCGGTCGTCCTCGTCCTCGGCGCGGCCTTCCTCGACGGGATCGACGGGCGCATCGCCCGGCTCGTCAACGGGCAGAGCCGGTTCGGCGCGGAGATGGATTCGCTCGCCGACATCGTCAATTTCGGCGTCGCGCCGGCGCTCCTCCTCTACGCCTTCACGCTGCACGACGCGGGCGCGATCGGCTGGATCGCGGCGCTCCTCTACGCCGCCGGTTCGGCGCTGCGCCTGGCGCGGTTCAACACCATGCTGGACGAGCCGAACAAGCCGGCGTGGAAGAGCGCCTATTTCGTCGGCGTGCCGGCGCCGGCGGGCGCGGCCCTGTCGCTGCTTCCGATCTATCTCGGGCTCACCGGCGACCAGACGGGCTTTCCGCAGCTGACGGCCGCCGTGGCGGCGATCTATCTCGTCGTCGTCGGCCTCCTGATGGCGAGCCGCATCCCGACCTATTCCGGCAAGACCGTCACCATACCGCTGCGCCGCGAATGGGTGGTGCCGATCATGCTGGCGGTGGTCGCCTACATCGCGATGCTGGTGGCATTCCCCTGGCAGACGCTGACGCTCTCGGTCTTCGCCTATTTCGCGACCATCCCGCTGTCGATCCGCTCGTATCGGCGGGCCAAGGCGCGGGGGTAGGGCGGTGCGGGAGCAGACGCCGATCCCTCTCCCGCTCGCGGGAGAGGGTGGCCGCGAAGCGGCCGGGTGAGGGCTTGAAGCACTGGCCTCCCAAGCTTCGCGCACCGGCGCGGCGCTCTACGATGCCCTCATCCCCCTGCCGGGACCTTCTCCCCAACGGGGAGAAGGGACGCGGTTGCCGCGCTGGGGGCTGACCTTCCTTCAGGCGGCTTCGTCAGCCCACCGCCGCAGAACCTCCCGGACCCGGCTCTCCCAGCCTGGACCGAACGATCGGAGCTTGGCGGCCAGGTCGGCGTCCAGGCGCAGTGAAATCGTCGTCTCGCTATTCGAGCCGGTGTCGTTTCCCTCGGAAGCCGAGAGCGCATCGTAGAGGTCCGGATGGGCCTCCGACATCGGCCTGAGACCTGCGATCTCCTGATCGCTCAGTTCGGGGCTGTCGACCGCGTCCCAGTCCTCGCGCCTGTAGCCATGGCGAGCCGCGTCCTGGGGATCGAATGGCTTCGAATCGCTCATAGCCGTTTCCTTTCCCGAGCGGAGGCAGGCCGCATGCTGACCACCGACAAGGCTTCACGACCGAGTTCGACGAAGACGACCGTAACGATCCCGCGCAGCTCGCCGACCGCGATCAGTCGCCCGTCGCGCGACGGACCGACCTTGGCCTGCCGGAAGAATTGGGCGTTCAGATCGGAGAAGTCGAGCCCGTGCTTCGCCAGATTGGCCAGCCGCTTCGGCTCGTCCCAGACGATGCGCCTTTCCATCCTCCTCCCCGATGTGGTTTGACGAGGGAGCCCTACTCCGGGTCGCGATACGTCAGAAACCTGTTCTGGCGCACGTCGAAGAGCCCGCCGGTCTCCTTACAGTCCGCCGTCAGGAGCGGCAGGATGCGGGCCGCGACGCTTTCGGCGGAGGGCAGGGTGGACGGATCCTCGCCGGGCATGGCGAGCGCGCGCATCGCCGTGCGCGTGCCGCCGGGGTTCACGGAATTGACGCGCAGCGGCAGCGTCCGCGTCTCGTTCGCCCAGGACTTCACCAGCGCCTCGCAGGCGGCCTTGGTGGCCGCGTAGAGGCTCCAATAGGCCTTGGCGGAGTGAGCCGCGCCCGAGGAGAGGACGATCGCGCGTCCGGCGTCCGAGGCGCGCAGGAGCGGATCGGTCGTGCGGATCAGCCGCCAGGTGGAGTCGACGTTGAGGCGCATGGTCTTGTCGAAGACCTTCGCCTGAATGTGGCCGATGGGCGCGAGGACGCCGAGCGCGCCGGCATTGGCGACGAGGATATCGAGCTTGCCCCAGCGCTCGTGGATGGCGCCGCCGAGCCGGTCGATCCCCTCCATGTCGAGAAGGTCGAGCGGCACCAGCGTCGCGGAGCCGCCGGCGGACTTGATCTCGTCGTCGAGCTCCTCGAGCCCGCCGGTGGTGCGCGCCACCGCGATCACGTGCGCGCCGCCGGAGCCCAGCGCCTTGGCGAGCTGGTAGCCGATGCCGCGCGAGGCGCCGCTCACGAGCGCGACGCGCCCCGAAAATTCCCCTGCCATTCCCACGAACTCTCGGCCGGTGTTTCCCTTCCGGCCGTCAAGGCCGCTCGGGAAGCCCTTAGCCGTTTCCGGCCATCAGGGCGAGGCGGCGCACGTTGTGATGCGTCGTCGCCTCGCGGTCGGTCAGGCGGGTCGGATAGTCCCCGGTGAAGTAGTGGTCGGTGAACTGCGGCCGCGCGGCGTCGCGCGGCTTGCCGCCGACCGCCGTGTAGAGCCCGTCGATCGACAGGAACTGCAGCGAATCCGCGCCGATGAACCTGCACATGGATTCGAGGCTGTCATGCTGGTTGGCGAGGAGGTTCTCCGCCTCCGGCGTGTCGATGCCGTAGAAGTCCGGATGGTAGATCATCGGCGAGGCGACGCGGATGTGCACCTCGCTCGCGCCGGCGTCGCGGATCATCCGCACGATCTTGAGCGAGGTCGTGCCGCGCACGATCGAATCGTCGATGAGGACGACGCGCTTGCCCTCGATCATCGCCCGGTTGGCCGAGTGCTTGAGCTTCACGCCGAAGGCGCGGATCTGCTGCGTCGGCTCGATGAAGGTGCGCCCGACATAGTGGTTGCGGATGATGCCGAGCTCGAAGGGAATGCCGCTCTCCTGCGCGAAGCCGATGGCGGCGGGCGTGCCGCCGTCCGGCACGGGCACGACGACGTCGGCCTCGACGGGGGCCTCGCGGGCGAGGTTCTGACCCATGTTCTTGCGCGAGACGTAGACCGAGCGGCCGCCGACCATGGAATCGGGCCGGGCGAAATAGACGTATTCGAAGAGGCAGATGCGCTCGGGCCGCTTCACCTGCGCCTTGCGTGCGTCGATCGTCACCGAGCCGTCGGGCTGCAGCTCGCAGATGACGACCTCGCCGTTCTCGACGTCGCGCACGAACTTGGCGCCGATGATGTCGAGGGCGCAGGTCTCCGAGCAGAAGATCGGCTTGCCGTCGAGCTCGCCCATGACGAGCGGGCGCACGCCGTTCGGGTCGCGCGCGGCGATGAGCTTGGTGCGGGTCAGCGCCAGCATGGCGTAGCCGCCCTCCACCTGCGCGACCGCGTCGGCGAAGCGCTCGCCCGAGGAGCCGAGCTTGGAGCGGGCGATGAGGTGGAGCACGACCTCGGTGTCGGAGGTCGACTGGCAGATGGCGCCCGAGGCGATGAGGTTGCGCCGCAGCGTCAGCCCGTTGGTGAAGTTGCCGTTGTGGGCGATGGCGATGCCGCCCTCGTTCAACTCGGCGAAGAGCGGCTGGACGTTGCGCAGGATGGTCTCGCCGGTGGTGGAGTAGCGCACGTGGCCGATCGCCATGTGGCCGGGCAGGCGGGCGAGGGTGGCGGGATCGGTGTAGTGGTCGCCGACGAGGCCCATGCGGCGTTCCGAGTGGAACTGCGAGCCGTCGAAGCAGACGATGCCCGCCGCCTCCTGCCCGCGGTGCTGGAGCGCGTGGAGCCCGAGCGCCGTCAGCGTAGTCGCGTCCGGATGGCCGAGGATGCCGAAGACGCCGCACTCCTCGTGGAGCGTGTCGTCGTCGAGGCTGAAAGGCGTCTCGTCCATGGGGCGCTCGCTCGTCCCTCTTCGCAAGAGGGCTCCAGATGAGGATCGGGTTCCGGTCGGAACCGGACAGATGTGCATCTTTGAACGGAGATGCCAGCCGCGAGGGGGGCCCGCGGCTGGACGAATCGTGCGGGGCGCGCCCCCGTCAGTTGGCCGGCGAACCGGCCGGCGGCTCCTCGGCCGCTTCGATCGCGTCTTCCACGCTCGCGGGCGCGTCGGGGGCCGCGGGGTCGGTGCCGGCCGGCGTCGCCTCGTCGCCGCGCCCGATCCGCTCCATGATCGTGCGCTCCGGGTCGTCGGGCAAGGCGGCGAGCAGGCGGTTGCCGAGATCGTCCAGCATGGGCTTGGATTGCGCCTCGGCGACCCAGGGCGGCTGGTTGTCCGGGGTCAGCCAGTTGAAGAAGACGATGGCGACGACGACGAGGAGGAGTCCGCGCGCCGCGCCGAAGAGGAAGCCGAGCGTGCGGTCGAGCGGGCCGATGCGGCTGTCGATGATGAAATCGGCGATGCGCAGCGTGATGAAGGAGACGATGATCAGCGCGACGAGGAAGACCGCCAGGGCCGCGGCGGCCATCGCCGCGGTCTCGGAGGCGATGTAGGCCTGCGCGTAGGGCGCCACCAGCGGATACAGGAAATAGGCGGCGACGGCGGCCGCGACCCAGGAGACGATCGACAGGATTTCGCGGGAGAAGCCGCGGACCATCGCCAGAATGGCCGAGACCAGCATGATCCCGACGAGGATCAGATCGAGGAGGGTGACGGTCATTCCGGTCCTTGGCTCGTACGAACGGCGCCGCGCGCGGGGCTTCGGTGCGATGGAGAAGTCTTACACTCGCGGATGCGGCGAAAATCAAGCATCGGATGGCTCCATGCGGCCCGCCACGCGGGCGACGAGGTCGGCGAGGGTCTCGATCTCCGCCGACGCCAGGCTGCGCGCCGCCGGAAGATCGCCGCTCGCGGCCGGCAGGACGGCCTGCCCGAAGCCCAGTTTCTCGGCCTCCTTCAGGCGCTGGCCAGCATGGGCGACCGGCCGCACGGCGCCCGACAGCGAGATCTCGCCGAAATAGACCCCGTCCGCCGGCAGCGCCTTGCCCGAGAGCGAGGAGACGAGGGCGGCGGCGACCGCGAGGTCGGCGGCCGGTTCGGAGATGCGGTAGCCCCCCGCGACATTCAGATAGACGTCGTGCTGACCGAGCCGCACGCCGCAATGGGCCTCCAGGACGGCGAGCACCATGGCGAGGCGCGGACTGTCCCAGCCCAGGACCGAGCGGCGCGGCGTGCCGAGGGCCGAGGGGGCGACGAGCGCCTGGATCTCGACCAGGACCGGCCGCGTGCCCTCCATGCCGGCGAAGACGGCGGCGCCGGGCGCGGTCGCGTTGCGCTCGCCGAGGAAGAGCTCGGACGGGTTCTGCACCTCGCGCAGGCCGGTGTCGCCCATCTCGAAGACACCGATCTCGTCGGTGGCGCCGAAGCGGTTCTTGACGGTGCGCAGGATGCGGTAGTGGTGCCCGCCCTCGCCCTCGAAATAGAGGACGGCGTCGACCATGTGCTCCAGCACGCGCGGGCCGGCGATCTGCCCGTCCTTGGTGACGTGGCCGACGAGGATGACGGCGGTGCCCGACGACTTGGCGTAGCGGATGAGCGCCTGTGCGCCCGCGCGGACCTGCGTGACGGTGCCCGGCGCCGATTCGGCGATGTCGGTCCAGACGGTCTGGATGGAATCGATGATGACGAGGTCCGGCCGCCGCTCCGAGGCGAGCGTGGCGAGGATGTCCTCGACATTGGTCTCGGCCATCAGCTTCACGTCGGTGTCGGCGGCCTTCAGGCGCTGGGCGCGCAGGCGCACCTGCGCCACGGCCTCCTCGCCCGAGACGTAGACGACCCTGTTGCCGGACCGCGCGAGGGCGGCCGCGGCCTGCATGAGCAGGGTCGACTTGCCGATGCCGGGATCGCCGCCGACGAGGAGCGCCGAGCCGCGCACGAAGCCGCCGCCGGTGACGCGGTCGAGCTCGGACAAGCCGGAGACGATGCGCGGGGCCTCCTCGGTCTCGCCCGAGAGCGGGACGAGGGCGGCGACGCGCCCCTTGCGGCGCCCCCGCTGAGGCGCGCCCGGACCGCCGCCGATGCCGCCGGTCTCGTTCTCCTCGACGATGGTGTTCCATTCGCCGCAGGAATCGCAGCGGCCCTGCCAGCGGTTCGTGACCGAGCCGCAGTTCTGGCAGACGAAGGTCGCCCTCGTCTTCGCCATCAGACCCAGCGGCGCTGGACGCGCGCGCCGAGCGAGGTGAGAAGCTCGTAGGCGATGGTGCCGGAGCGGTGGGCGACCTCGTCGACGGACACGTTCGGGCCGAAGACCTCCACCGTGTCGCCGGGCTTGAGCGCGTCCTCGGGCAGCGCCGAGATGTCCACCGTCGTCATGTCCATCGACACGCGGCCGACGACCGGCACGCGGCGGCCCGCCGCGAACATCTCCGGCGGCTTGCCCGTCCCGCGCGCCGGGACGACGCCGGAGGCCGAGCGCGGATAGCCGTCGGCGTATCCGACGCCGATCGTGGCGATGCGCGCGGCCTTGTCCATGCGCTGCGTGGCGGCGTAGCCGACGGGCTCGCCCTTCTTCACCTTGGCGATCTGCAGGACGTGGGCGTTCAGCGTGACGACCGGGCGGATCGCGCCGCCGTCCTCGATGCCGTCGCGCCCGCCGTAGAGGGCGATGCCGGGGCGCGTCAGGTCGAAATGATACTTGGCGCCGCGGAAGATCGCGGCCGAATTGGCGAGCGAGCGGCCGACATAGGCGAAGGGCTTGGTCAGCTGATGGAAGCGGTCGAGCTGCTCGTCGCTCTGCCCGGAATAGAGGATGTCGGCGCTGGCGAGATGGCTCATCACCAGGGCGATGTCGAGCCGGCCTTCCTTGGAGAGACGTGCCGCCTTCCTGGCCTCCGCCTCGTCGAGGCCGAGCCGGTGCATGCCGGTCTCGAACTGGAGGGCGCAGGGGGCCGAGAGGTGCCCGGTCTCGCTGTCCCGCCAGACGGCGATGTCGTCGGGCGTCGAGAGGACGGGCACGAGCTTGTGCTCGCGCGCCAGCCGCGCCGCCTCGCCGTCGAGACCCTGCAGGACGAAGATGCGGGCGTTCTTGCCGGCCATCGCCTCGCGGACCGCGACGCCCTCTTCGGCCCAGGCGACGAAGAAGTCGCGGCAGCCGGCGCCGAAGAGCGCCTTGGCGGCGGTGACGGCGCCCAGCCCGTAGCCGTCCGCCTTCACGGCGGCGCCGGTGCGGGCGCGCTCCGCGACGGTGGCGAGCGAGCGCCAGTTCGACTTGAGCGCCCATCCGTCGATCGAGACGAAGGGACGCCGGCCGGTTTCGGGTTCGGCGAAGACGGCGGGAACGCTCATGGGCTGACTACTCGAAACGCTCCGGCAGATGGCTGTCTTCGGCCAGATCGGTGAAGCGGGTGAACTCGGCCTGGAAGGCGAGCGGCACGGTGCCGGTGGGCCCGTGGCGCTGCTTGGCGATGATGACCTCGGCCTTGCCGCGCGCCTCGTTCATGGCCTGCTGCCATTTCATGTGCTCGTCGGTGCCGGCCTTCGGCTCCTTCGACTGGAGGTAATACTCGTCGCGGTACACGAACATGACGACGTCGGCGTCCTGCTCGATCGAGCCCGATTCGCGCAGGTCGGCGAGCTGGGGGCGCTTGTCGTCGCGGTTCTCGACCTGACGCGAGAGCTGGGAGAGCGCGATGATCGGAACCTGCAGCTCCTTGGCGAGCGCCTTCAGGCCGGTGGTGATCTCGGTGATCTCCTGGACGCGGTTCTGCGAATTCTTCGCCGAGCCCTGCATCAGCTGCACGTAGTCGATGACCATGACGTCGAGGCCGCGCTGGCGCTTCAGGCGCCGCGCGCGCGCGGCGAGCTGGGCGATGGAGATGCCGCCGGTCTGGTCGATGTAGAGGGGCGCGCGCTGCATCATCTCGGTGCAGGCGACGAGCTTGGAATAGTCGGCGTCGGTGATGTTGCCACGCCGGATCTTGGAGGAGGACACCTCCGCCTGCTCGGAGATGATGCGCGTGGCCAGCTGCTCGGCGCTCATCTCGAGGGAGAAGAAGCCGACGACGCCGCCGTTCTTGGCCTTGAAGGTGCCGTCCGCCTGCTCAGCCGGCTCGTATGCGCTCGCGATGTTGAAGGCGATGTTGGTGGCGAGCGAGGTCTTGCCCATGGCCGGGCGCCCCGCGAGGATGATGAGGTCGGAGTGCTGCAGGCCGCCGAGGCGGCGGTCCATCTCGCGGATGCCGGTGGAGATGCCCGACAGGCCGCCGTCGCGGTCCTTGGCCGCGCCCGCCATCTCGATCGCCAGCGCCATGGCGTCGGTGAAGGACTGGAAGCCGCCGTCGTAGCGCCCGGTCTCGGCGAGCTCGAACAGGCGCCGCTCGGCGTCCTCGATCTGCTGCTTGGGGCCGGAATCCAGCGGCGCGTCGTAGGCGACGTTGACCATGTCCTCGCCGATGCGGATCAGCGAGCGCCGCAGCGCCAGATCGTAGATCGCCCGGCCGTAGTCGGCGGCGTTGATGATGGTCGTCGCCTCGGCCGCCAGGCGGGCGAGGTACTGCGCGACGTTCATCTCCCCGACGCGGTCGTTGGCGGCCAGGAACGTCTTGATCGTCACCGGATTGGCGATGCGCCCCATCCGGATCATCTCGGATGTCTTGGCGAAGATCTCCCGGTGCAGCGGCTCGAAGAAGTGGTCGGGCTTCAGGAAGTCGTGGACGACGTAATAGGCGTCGTTGTTGACGAGGATCGCACCCAGAAGCGCCTGCTCGGCCTCGACATTGCCCGGCGCCTCGCGGCTGATCGGCGTGTCGTCCTCGTATTTGCGGGCCGCCTCGGCCATGGCGCCAATCTCCGAACATTCGCGAACAGGGCAGGGAGCGCGGACGCGCCGCCCGGCGGACCCGTTCTAGCCCGTCCGAGCCCCGATGCCGACTGCGTGAACGCGCCGCCGTCTTAGCGCCGGCGCGCGCGCGCGTCCACAGGCGGGGACGGCGGCACGGGGGCGGCCGGACGAAGAAGGGCCCCGCCGCGCCGCGGCCCGACCCTTCGACGGTGGACGAGCGGTGGACGGCGCGTGGAGAGGCCTCAGCGGCCCTCGTCGGCGCCTTCCGTGCCCTCGTCGCTCTCGCGGGCGGGGCGGTCCTCGCCCTCGTCCTCGTCGTACATCGCGCCGCCCAGATCCTCGGCGCGCAGCGCGTCCTCGTCGTAGCCGTAGATGGCGTCGGCCGAGGTCAGGGTCTCGCCCTGCGCCTGGCGCTCGGCCTCGTCCTTCGAACGGGCGATGTTCAGCTCGATCGTGACCTGGACCTCGGCATGGAGGGCGATCGTCACCTTGTGGAGGCCGATGGCCTTGATCGGCTGGTTGAGCTCGACCTGGTTGCGGCCGACCTGGAAGCCCTCGGCCTTCAGGAGGTCGGAGATGTCGCGCGCCGAGACCGAACCGTAGAGCTGGCCCGTCTCGCCGGCCGAGCGAACGACGACGAAGCTCTTGCCGTCGAGCGTCTCGCCGATCGCGCCGGCGTCCTTCTTGCGCTCTTCGTTGCGTGCGACGAGCTCGGCCTTCTGCGACTCGAACTTCGAGCGGTTGGCCTCGTTGGCGCGAAGGGCGCGGCCCGTCGGCAGGAGGTAGTTGCGGGCGTAGCCGTCGCGCACGCGCACGGTGTCGCCGAGGGCGCCGAGGCGGGCGATGCGTTCGAGGAGGATGACGTCCATGTCGGTGGTTCCTTGTGAGTTCAGTTGGTTTTCGGGGTCGACTAGCGGGTCCCGCCGGCCGGCCGGCCGGAGCGCGCGGTGGCGAAGACGCCGTAGAGCAGCAGGACGAAGAGCGGGAACGTCAGGACGACGATCGCGAAATAGACGGTGAAGAGGAGGAGGCCGCGCGCCGCGCGCCCGCGGCTGCGGTTGTGGAAGGCGGCGAGGCCGACGAGCGTGAAGGCCATGCCGAGGGCGCCGGCGAAGACCGCGCCGACGAGCCCGAGCGGGCCGCCGAGGAAGGAGGCCGCAAGGGACAGGGCGAAGATCGGCAGGGCGGCGCGCGGCAGACCGGTCTGCGACGGCACGTCGTCGCGCGGGCGCTGCAGGCGGCCCGACATGCGCGTGACGACGGCGCCGAGATAGAGCGTGGCGACGAGGTTGAGGACGAAGACCGCCGGCTGCACGAAGGGCACGATCCCGACGATCAGGTCGGCGATGTCCTCCAGCTGCTCGAGCGTCGCGTCGATGTCCGGTCCGCCGGGCGCGGTCAGGGCCTCCCGCAGGAGGGGCCCCATCGACTCCTGATCGTAGCCGACGAGCCAGCCGATGACGACGCAGCCGGCGGCGCTGAGGAGTGCGATGGCGAAGAGGATGCGCTCCAGCGGATACCAGTCGAGCGGGACCTGCCCGCCGTCGTTGGCGGGGGCGATGGCGCGGCCGGTGCGCTCCTCGCGCGGACGGGCGAGGCCGCACAGATGCCCGACGACGGCGGCCGGGAAGGCCATCGAGGCCAGGAGCACCAGGGCGGTCGCGGGGGTCTCGGAGATGAAGCCGATGAGGAGGGCGCTTGCGGCGGCGGCGACGAAGCCGGGCACGCTGCCCCAGCCGAGCGAGGCGATCAGGATCGGGATGGGCGCGGCGAGCGACAGGCCGAGCGCCATCGGGGACTGCGTGACCAGTCCGGCGAAGAGAAGGGCGCTGGCGAGGCCGGCGGCGATGCCGACGAGGAGGCCTTGGGGTGTCATCGTCTACGGTTTCGCTGTCCTGCGGGTGTCGCAGTTAGGGGCGGCTCGAAAGCGAGCGTTCGGCCCCAACTCGGCTGGCAGAGGCTCCCGGCGGGCGCCGAACGGCGCCGGGAGGCACGCGGCGCAAGAGCTGCGCCGCGTGCGAACTCGATCCTACTTGAGGATGTAGGGCAGGAGGCCCAGGAACCGGGCGCGCTTGATCGCCTTGGCGAGCTCGCGCTGGTTCTTCTGAGAGACCGCCGTGATGCGGGACGGGACGATCTTGCCGCGCTCGGAGATGTAGCGCTGCAGGAGACGGACGTCCTTGTAGTCGATCTTCGGCGAATCGCCGGTGCCGAACGGATCGGACTTGCGACGGCGGTGGAACGGCCGGCGGGTCGGGAGCTGTGCGATGTCGACCATTTACGCGGCCTCCTCGGAGCGGTCACGGCGCGGGCGGTCGTCGTCGCGACGCGGACGGTCGTCGTCCCGGCGCGGACGGTCGCCGCCCGGACGGTCGCCGTCGCGGCCGCGGCGCGGACGGTCGTCGCGCTTCTGCATCATGGCCGACTGGCCCTCGTCGTGCTCCTCGACCTTGATGGTCATGTAGCGCAGGATGTCCTCGTTGAAGCGCATCTGGCGCTCCATCTCCTGGACCGCCGCCGCCGGAGCGTCGATGTTCATGAGGGTGTAGTGGGCCTTCCGGTTCTTCTTGATCCGGTAGGTGAGGGTCTTCAGACCCCAGTTCTCGACCTTGCCGACCTTGCCGCCATTGGCCTCCAGAATGCCGCGCAGGCTCTCAACGAGCTGCTCGACCTGCTGGGCGCCGACGTCCTGTCGTGCAAGGAAAACGTGTTCGTAGAGCGCCATGAGCGTTCTCGCCTTCCTTATTTGACCTTCGTCTTCGCGAAGCCGTTGTCCCGGCGGCAAGCCTCTGCGACTCTCCGAAGAAGCCCTCGAAGGGCCGTCGGGAAAGGCGCGTCAGTGAGACAGTCGAGAGCGGGGACACGGGAAGGGGCGCCGTTTCGGGCGTCGCTCGCCTGGAAACACCCAGACGCTTCCGTTCAGCCCCCGGCCGGGACGACGGCGTTGACGCGCGTCTCCTTAGAGGAGGCGGTCCGCGATGGCAAGTCCGGTCCGGCGCACGGCCCGGCTCAGGAGCGCGGCGCCGGCGTCGGGACCGCGGGCCGCGCGGGGAGCGCGGCCTGGAGCGGGATCGAGCCCTGAGGGCGCGGGGCGGCGGCGGTCTCGCCGGAGGTCTGGCGGACCGGCATGGCGAAGGAGGTCTCGGCCGCCACCGTCCGGCGGACCCGCTCGGCGGCGATGGCGGCGGTCTGCATCGGATCGGCCGCGGGCGGTCTCGCAGACGACACGGAGGACGAGGCGGCCGCCGGGCGGGGCGGCGTGTAGGCGGTCGGCCCGCGCGCGGCCGGGCCGGCGGGCGCGGCCGTCGAGGATACGGCGACCTGCGGCTCGGCCTGCGGGAAGGCCCGGCCGTGGACCGCGGCGTAGCCGTAGGCGAGACCGTCGCCGACGCGCGCGGCGACGTAGGTGCCGACGTCGCGGCCCGCCTCGCAGGCCGCCGGCGCGCGCTCGCAGAAGCCGCCCATGTCGGACAGGGCCGCCTGCGCGCCGACGAAGGCGCCGAAATAGTTCACGCCGTCCCGGTCGCTCTCCTCGCCCCCGAAGGAGGGAAGGAAGAACGCGATCAGCGCGATCCAGAAGCCCATCTTGAGAAGAAAGCGCATGTCGCCCCTCGGCCGCCCCGAACCCCATCCGCCGGATGCGATGCTCCGGTTCGACGGGAGGAATGCGAGCGGGCGGCGTAAGGCTGCGTTGTGCGCCATCGCGAGATTCGATTCAAATGCGTCCGATCGTCGTCGCAGAAGCCCTTCGCGGTGGTGGCGGAACGCGATTCTCCCCGGATTTCCAGGGATTCGAGAGGGGCGCGGTTTCGTTAAACATAAACTCAAATGGCAGGGGAGCGGGCGGCCGAAAGCCTCGCCGGATGCCGTTTTGCCACAGGCTCGCCGCGAGACTTAGCCTCGGGTTAACGGCCGTTTATGCCTTCCTTAAACGCTTCCCGGGCAACATCCGACACGAACCCGAATGGCCCGCAGACCGGCCTCGTTGAAGCGACCAGGATCCGATGCAGCGAGCCCCGAGGCAGAGCGACGAACGAGCGGAAGGGGGGGCGATCTCCGTCCTGCCGCCGCTCGGCGAGCTCTTCGAGAGCTATGTCTGCCGCGACGTCGACAACCCCGACGAACGCCGCGCCCAGGCGCTGGCGATCGGCGGACTCGTGAGTGCCGGGATCGTTTCCGCCGGCGCTTCGCCGCTCGCCTTCATCCTCGGCCTCGGGCCGGCCGGCGTCCTCGCCGCGACCCTGACCGGCGGGGCGCTCCTGGCCTGCGCGGCCTTCGTCTCGGCCACGGGTCGCCTGAACCTGACGCTTACGGGCCTGCTGGCCGCGGTGGCCGCGTCGGGCGGGGCGGGGATCCTCTCGGGCGGCGGGCTTTCGCTTCCGGGCGCGGGCGCACTGCTCGCTTCGGCGGCCGGCTCGCTGCTTCTCGGCCGGCGCCGCGGCCGCGGGCGGGCGGGACGCCGCCGCGCGGCGGCGCCGGAGAGCGA
>JAEZXX010000084.1 GCA_023419535.1 Pseudomonadota bacterium
TCTCCTCGACGCGCACCACTTCGCCGAGCTCGTCGCCCTCCGGCCCCTCGCAGATCACGCAGTCGCCGAGGCGCAGGAAGGGCGACAGGCCGGCGACGCGGAAGGCCTGCGGGCTGATGTCCACGACCTGGCCGAAGATCTCGATCGCCGGCTCCTCGAGCGCGGAAAAGTCGGGCACGGCCCGCGCGGCTCGGCTCACCGCTGAGCCCCGAGCGCGGCGATGGCACTATCGAGCGAGCGCTCGGCGGACTGGACGAGGCTCGCGCCCTGCTCGAAGGCGCGCTGCACCTCGATGAGACGGGTGATCTCCAGGATCGGATTGACGTTGGAGCCCTCCACGAAGCCCTGCACCACGCCGATCTCGCCGAATTCGAGCACGGCGACGGGCTGGCGGTCGGGCACGACGCCGGACGTGTCGAAGCGCGTCAGGTTCGTCTGGGGCTGCATCTGGAACAGGCCCACCGCGCCGACCTGGGCGCCGTTCTGCAGGATCATGCCGTCGCGCGCGACCTCGATGGCGCCGCCCGCCGGATCGACGAGGAGCGGTGCGCCGCCGACGTCGAGGATGGGCCGGCCCGTCAGGGTCTGCAGCTCGCCATCCGGCGTCATCTGCATGCGGCCGTCGCGTGTATAGACCGGGCCGTTCGGGCCGCGGAAGGCGAACCAGCCGTCGCCGGCGACGGCCAGATCCAGCGGATTGCCGGTCTGCGTCATCTCGCCGGCGCGCGTCGACAGGAAGGTCTCGCCCGGCGACACGAAGGCGGCGCGGCTGCGGTCCGTCGTCGACAGATAGGTCTCGAACTTCACCTCCTCGGCGCGGAAGCCGGCCGTGCGGGCGTTCGCGACGTTGTTGGCGATGGTGTCGAGGCGCTTCTCCATCGCCAGCTGGGCGGACAGGGCGATCGGCAGCGAGGTCTGCATGGAAAGGGTCCGGTCGTCTGGGAGAGGCGTGTCGCGGGATGCGCCGAAAGGACCGGCCCAGGATCGGAAAACGAGCTTGTCCCAGCCTGTGGGACGCGAGGGCTACGGGTCCCTAGAGGTCGCGCCCGTACTTCTTGTCGAAGCGATAGACCGAGTACCGGGCCGCGCCGTAGAGAACGGCGGCGATGGCCAGCGTGACGACCGGAACGGCCCAGCCCAGCGTATCGGACATCCTCAGTCCTCCGAGCGCAGCGACTGCAGAAGCAGATGCGCCACCAAATGTAGGGCAAGGCCGGCCGGAATCCAACTCCAGCGGACGGTCGCCAGGTCCGTGACCCCCGGGATGATGAAGGCTGCGCCCACCACGCCGATGCCGATCGCGTTGAGGAAGTTCGCGGTCAGCTTCAGGCGCTCGTTAATGCGTCGGGCGGCCAGACGCCTTCGGCGATCCTTCGCAGTGAGGCTCATGTCGATGGGTCGCCCCGTCCAGCCATTTCCAAGCTCCCGATCCTGTCGCTCCAAACAGGCTCGCGCAAGTCGGCCTCCATACTGCTCGGGAGGCCGTCTACGAAGGGCGAACGGGGTCGATGGGCATCATACTGGGAATGATCGTGACGCTCGGCTGCGTGCTGGGCGGTTACATGGCGATGGGCGGGCACCTCTACGTGCTCATGCAGCCCTTCGAATACGTTATCATCCTGGGCGCCGCGCTCGGCACCTTCCTGATCGCCAACCCGATGAAGGTGGTGAAGGACACCGGCAAGGCCTGCGTGGAGGCGTTCAAGAACGCCGTGCCCAAGCGCCGCGACTATCTGGACCTCCTCAGCCTCCTGCATTCGCTGATGCGCGAGATGCGTGGCAAGCCGCGCTCGGAGGTCGAGACCCACATCGACAGCCCCGAGACCTCGCCGATCTTCGCCGCCTACCCGAACGTGGTGAAGGACAAGGCGATGACGAGCTTCGTCTGCGACTACTGCCGCCTCATCATCATCGGCAACGTGCGCCCGCACGAAATCGAAAGCCTGATGGACGAGGAGATCCAGACCATCAGCCGCGACACGATGAAGGCCAAGCACGCGCTGCAGGACGTCGCCGACGGCCTGCCGGCGCTCGGCATCGTCGCCGCGGTCCTCGGCGTCATCAAGGCCATGGGCGCGCTCGACCAGAGCCCGGAGATCCTGGGCCAGCTCATCGGTGCGGCGCTCGTCGGCACCTTCGCGGGCATCTTCTTCTCCTACGCGGTCATCGGCCCCATCGCCTCGAAGGTGAAGGGCGTGCGCGAGAAGAAGGTGCGCATGTACGTGATCGTGAAGCAGACGCTGATCGCCTACATGAACGGCGCCATGCCGCAGGTGGCGCTCGAATACGGTCGCAAGACCATCTCGGCCTACGACCGGCCGACGATCGACGAGGTCGAGAGCGAGACCATCGGCGGCGGCGCGCCCAGCGCGCAAGCCGCGTAAGGGGACGGGGCGGCCATGCAGTTGAGCGCCGAACGCGACCTCAAGACGACGCTGCGCTCCGCCGCGCGCGTCGAGCCGGACCGCCTGCCGCGGCTGAAGCTGGTGGGTGCGGACTGGGCCGAGCGGCTGCGCTCGGCGCTCGCCTCCGAGTTCGGCTCGCCGCTCGAAGTCGAGTATGTCGGCGCCGAGGCGCTCGCGCCGGGGGGCGAGCCCTCGCTGCTGCTCGTCGCCGGCTCGCCCGGCTGGCCGCAGCCCCTTCTCGTCACGCTCGACGCCGGGTTCGGCGATCTCGTGGCCGAGTGCCTCTTCGGCGGCGACGGCTCGGCCGCAGCCTCCGCGCCGCGCACCCTGACCGAACTCGACCGCTGCTTCTGCCGGCTTGTCCTGGAGCGCATCCTCGCGGGCGGCGACGCCGCGCTCTCGCCCGTCGTCGAGACGGCGCTCGCCACGCGCGAGCTCGTCAGCCTCGAGGTGGCGGCGCGTCTGCAGGCGATCCTGTCCGAAGAGGGCGGGACCTATGTCGGCCTCGCCTTCGAGCTGAGGCTCGGCCAGCTCCGCAGCACGGTTCGCGCCGCTTTGCCGCAGAGCCTGCTCGCGCTCCACCGCCGCAAGCTCGACCATCTGCCGGAGCCCCCGGCGCCGCCCGCCGATGCGGCCTGGGCGCGCGACATCGAGGAAGGCCTCCTGGACGCACAGATGGAGGTGACCGCGCTGCTCGACGAGATGCCCATGACGCTCGGAGCCCTGGCCGGCTTCGCCGTGGGGCAGACCATCGCGCTCCAGACCCGCATCGACGGGCTGATCACGCTGGAATGCGAGGACCAGCGCCTGTTCCGCGGCCGCATCGGGCGCTCGCGCGAATCCTATCTCGTGCGCATCGAAGAGACGATCGACCCGACCGAGGAGTTCATCGATGACATCCTGGCTGATTGACATCCTGCTCCTTGGCGCGCTCGCCTTCACCGCCTGGCGCTGCGGCGCCATGGTGCGCGAACTGCGCCGGTTGCGGGCCGAAAGCTCCGGCTTCCGCCGCATGCTCGCCGAATCCGACGCGGCCATCGAGCGCGCCGCCCGCGCCATCGCCGCCTTCCGAGGCGAGGGCATGCAGACCGTGGAGGCGCTGCAGGAGGCGGTCGCGGCCGGCCGCGCGCAGACCGAACGCCTCGACCACGCGATCCGCACCGCCGAACTGCAGCTGACGCTCGCCTCGGTCCAAGCGCGCCGCGAAGCCGCCTAGAATTCAAGTCCGCTCCAGCCTGGGACGCTACCGATGCCGACATTTCCAGAGGACGATCAGACGATGTTGGACGAGGACCACACGGTCGACGCCCCGGTCTTCGAACACGACGGCTTCGCGCTCGAGGGCGCGGCCTTCGAGGACGAGACGCACGAGATGCCGGAAGCCGAGCCCTTCGGCGAGCCGGCGCCCGCCGGCAAGCCCAATCTCGACCTCATCATGGACATTCCGGTCACGATGCAGGTCGTGCTCGGCAAGGCCTCGATGCCGGTCGCCAGCCTGGTGAAACTCGGCCGCGGCGCGGTGGTGAAGCTCGACACCAGCGTCGGCGATCCGGTGGACCTCATGGTCAACGGCCGGGTCGTGGCGCGCGGCGAGGTCGTGGTCCTGGAGAACGAGGGCACGCGCTTCGGCATCACCCTGACCGAGATCGTCTCGCCCGGCGCCCGCCCGGCGCGCTCGCGCGCGGCCGCCGCCTGAGCCGATGGCGAGCGTGGAAGCCTACGACCGGACCGGGATGAGCGTCGCGCTCGACGGCGCCTCGCGCGCCGCGGTCCTCCTCCTGGCGCTCGGCCCCTCGGGCGCCGGTCGCCTGCTGCGCCATTTCAGCCACGACGACATCCGCGCCCTGCGGCGCGGCGCGGCGACGCAGGTTCCCGTCTCCTCGCAGGAGCTCGACGCCCTCGTCATCGAGTTCCAGGAGGCCTTCAAGACCGGCCCCGGCCTGTCCGCCCTCGAGGGCGAGATGCAGAAGCTGCTCCAGGAGACGCTGACCGAGGAGGAGCTGACCCAGATCTTCGCCGAGACTCCCGCGGCGGGTCTTTCGGCCGACGATCAGCCGATCTGGCCGCGCTTCGAGGAGCAGGGCGTCGAGACGCTGCGTGCCGTTCTGATCCTCGAGCATCCGCAGGTCGTCGCGACGGTGCTGACGCGCCTCTCGCCGCAGATCGCCGCCCTCGTCGTCGGCGGCTTCGAGCCGGCTCTGCGCAACGACGTGCTGCGCCGCCTTCTCGTCGCGCGCCCCTTGACGCCGGCTGGCGAGGCGGCCTTCGAGACCCATTTCCGCAACGTCCACGTCGCGCGCGACGAGCGCAAGGTCCGCAGCGCCCGTCACGCCGGTCTCGCCGAGATCGTCAACCGCATGGATAAGCCGCAGGCGGACGAGCTTCTGGCCACGCTCGCGACGAGCGAGCCGGACGACTACGCCGCCGTGCGCCGGCTGCTCTTCGCCTTCGAGGACCTTCCCGCCCTGTCGCGCAAGTCGCTGCTGGTGCTGTTCGACGACGTCCAGGCCGACGTCGTGACGACCGCGCTGACGGGCGCCGAGCACGAGCTGCGCGAGACCGTCCTGTCCGCGCTCGCCGCGCGGGCCCGCCGCATGGTGGAGGCCGAGCTCGCACAGCCGCGCGACGTCACGCCCGACGAGGTCCAGAGCGCGCGCCGGTCGATCGCCGCTCTCGCCCTTCGCCTGTCGAACGAGGGCCGCATCGCCCTTCCCGCCGCGGCCGACGCCTGAACCGATAAGGACGAGCGACCTTGGCCGAGGGGGCGGACAGGAGCTCGAAGACCGAGCAACCGACGGAGAAGAAGATCCGGGACACCGTCGAGAAGGGCAATCTGCCCGTCTCGCGCGAGGCCCCGATCCTCGGCTCGCTCTTCGCCGCGCTCGCCTACTTCTCGTTCCAGTTCAAGGACGCGGGCGAGCGCCTCGGCCTCGGCCTGGCGGCCGTCTTCGAGAACCCGGCGCAATGGGACCTCGGCAACGGGCGCGACGCGCTGCACCTCCTGCACATGACGGCGCTGGAGATGGGCGTCTTCGTCGCCCCCGCCGCGGCCTTCTTCATCGTCGCGGGCGTCCTGTCCTCGGCCCTTCAGAACGTGCCGCAGATCAATCTGGAGCGCATCCGGCCCAAGGCGTCGAACATCTCGCTCCGGCAGGGCTGGCAGCGCCTCTTCGGGGTGCGTGGCCTCACCGAGTTCGGCAAGGCCCTGTTCAAGTTCACGGCCGTCTCGGTGATCGTCTCCATGTTCCTGGTCTCGGACCTTCGAGCCGCCATGGCGACCATGTTCTCCGATCCCGCGCAGCTGCCCGAGACGATCCTGGCGATGTCGATGCAGCTGCTCTCGGCCGTCTCGATCGCCACCATCGTGCTGGTGGCCGCCGACCTCCTCTTCTCGCGCGTCCACTGGAAGCGCGACCTCATGATGACGAAGCAGGAAATCAAGGACGAGCACCGCCAGGCGGAAGGCGACCCGATGATGAAGGCGCGCCGGCGCCAGATCGCCCGCGAGCGCTCCAAGAAGCGCATGATGGCCGAGGTGCCGAAGGCGACGCTCATCATCGCCAACCCGACGCACTTCGCCATCGCGCTGCGCTACGTGCGCGAGGAGGGGGGCGCGCCGCTCGTCGTGGCCAAGGGCGTCGACCTCGTCGCGCTGAAGATCCGCGAGATCGCGGAAGCGAACGACGTTCCGGTGATCGAAGACAAGCTCTTGGCAAGGTCGATGTACGAGCATGTGGAAGTCGACCAGATGATTCCGCCGCAGTTCTTCAAGGCGGTCGCGGAACTCATCTACTACCTGCACCAAAGGCAGGGGACGCGGGTGGGCATGGGTGCCGCCTGAACCTTGCGACGACGGCCCACCTCCCGGCGTTCGGGGCGAGGGTGCCGGACTGCGAACAGCTCCAGAAGACGAGACCTGCCTCATGGGTTTTCACGCCATGCTCGATATCCGGAACAAGCATGCCGTGGCGCGCGAGCGGCTTCTGGCCCGCGCGGTCAAGGAGGTCGCCGCCGAGCTGCGGCTCGTGGACGTCGTCGACTACGTCGCGTTCCTGCGCATGGACCTGCTCGGCAACCTCGCCGATCTCGTGGAGGGCGCCGCGCAGCTCTATCTGGCGCCGGGCACGCTGCGCTTCGGCCATGGCGGCGACGTGCGCCTCGCCTGGGGCACCGTGCCCGAGATCGATCTCGACATGGAGTTCCGCTCGCAAGGCGTGACCGTGCATTTCCGGCTGGCGCTGACGGCCACAAAGGCCGGCGTCGACATCACCTACATCGTCTTCGAGAACCCGGACGACGATCCGCAGGTCAACACGGAGCGGCTGAAGGCGGCCATCGAGGCCGCGCGCCTGACGCCGCTCGCCTGATCGCAATTCGTTAACGCAACGTTAAGAACAGCTCCGCGTCGTTCGAAGTCTTCCGCAAGCTTTCTTCTAGTTGAGCAAGCTTGACGCAAGTGGCCCTGCTTAGAAGTCGGTTAACCATAACCGTCGGCATGAAGGCCCGGACATGAGCGGGATCTACCTCTTCGGACTTGCGAGCCGTCAGGCCGAATGGCTGGCGCAGCGACAGGCGATCGTCGCCGAGAACGTCGCCAATTCCGACACGCCGGGCTTCCGCTCCAAGGACATCGCCAGCTTCTCCGACGTTCTGGAGACCACCGGCCTCCAGATGGCGGGCACGGACCGGATGCACCTCGCCGCGGGGGGCGGTCCGGCGGACCAGGCGGTCGCCACCGCGGCGTCGGAGCGCTGGGACGTCACCCATTCGGGCAACACGGTGAGCCTGGAGCAGGAGATGCTCAAGGCCGGCGAGGTCTCGCGCGACTACGCGCTGAACACCTCCATCTCCAAAGCCTTCCACCGCATGCTCCTCTCCACGCTCAGAGGCTGAAGACACCGGATGTCGGTCGATCCCATCTCCGCCGCGCTGAAAGTCGCGGCCTCCGCCCTCGAGGCCCAGTCGACGCGGCTTCGCGTCGTCTCCGAGAACGTCGCCAACGTGCGCTCCACCGGCGAAACGCCCGGTTCGGACCCCTACCGCCGCCAGACGGTGACCTTCGCGGGCGAGCTCGACCGGCTGACCGGCGCCAATCTCGTCGGCGTCTCCAAGGTGGGGCTCGACCGGTCCGACTTCCGCACCGAACACGACCCCGGCAATCCGGCCGCCGACGCCAACGGCTACGTGAAGCTGCCCAACGTGAACATGCTCGTCGAGATGGCCGACATGCGCGAGGCGAACCGCGCCTACGAGGCCAATCTCCAGGTGGTCAAGCAGACCCGCGAGCTCATCAACATGACCATCGACCTGATGAGGAGCTGAAGACGATGATCCCCGCCCTCGGTTCCGCCCTTCCGCGCCTCGGCGTCGATTCCCTCTCCGGGGTCCAGCCCGGCGCACCCGCCGCTTCCGCCGCCGCAGGGCAGGCGGCCGGTGCCGACTTCTCCGCCGTCATGTCGCAGGTCGCCTCCGAGGCGATGGGCAGCTTGAAGGCCGCCGAGGCGGTGTCGATCCAGGGCGTCAACGGCTCGGCCTCCACCCAGGCCGTGGTCGAGGCGGTCATGAACGCCGAGCGCACGCTCCAGACCGCCGTCGCCGTCCGCGACAAGGTGGTCTCTGCCTATCTCGAACTCTCCCGCATGCAGATCTAGCGGCGGCTCCACCGTCCGGGCGGGCCGGGCCCGCCTCAAACCATCGCTTTCCACGCACCGGGCGTGGGGGACGGACCGTCCCCCGCCGGTGCTACAAGGACCCCAGATCCCATGCGAGCCCTCGCCATCGCCGCCACCGGCATGAACGCGCAGCAGACCAATGTCGAGGTGATCGCGAACAACATCGCGAACATCAACACCACGGGCTTCAAGCGCGCCCGGGCGGAGTTCACCGACCTTCTCTACCAGATCGAGCGCATGCAGGGCGTGCCCGCCCGCGGCGGCGAGAACGTGATCCCCGAAGGGGCGCAGATCGGCCTCGGCGTGCGCACGGCGGCCGTCCGCAACGTCCACCTGCAGGGCGCGCTGGAGCAGACCGGGAACCGTCTCGACGTCGCGATCAACGGTCCCGGCTGGTTCCAGATCGAGGGACCGGGCGGCGAGATCCTCTATTCGCGCGCCGGCGCCTTCAACACCAACGCGGAGGGGCAGCTCGTCACCCTCGACGGTTTCGCCGTGGAACCGGCGATCGACGTACCGGTCGACGCGATCGAGGTCGTGATCAACGACAGCGGGCAGGTCTTCGCCCGCGTCGAGGGGCAGGAGGACCAGGAGCTCGGCCAGCTGACGCTCGTCACCTTCGCCAACGAGCCGGGCCTGGCCGCACAGGGCGGCGGTCTCTTCCGCGAGACGCTGGCCTCGGGCGCGCCCGTCGCGGGCGTTCCGGGCGATCCGGGCTACGGCGTGCTCAAGCAGGGCTATCTGGAGAACTCCAACGTCGATCCCGTGAAGGAGATCTCCGAGCTGATCTCCGCCCAGCGCGCCTACGAGATGAACTCCAAGGTCATCCAGGCCGCCGACGACATGTCGAGCATCGTCTCCAAGGGAATCCGCTGAGCGATGCGCGAGGGATCGAACCGCGAGCGCTGGCTCGTCCTCTTCTACGGAGCGATCGTCTTCGTCGCCTCGCTCCTGCTGCTCTCGATCCCGGTGCGGGCCTTTGCGGCCGACATCGACCTGCCGGTTCCGGCGAGCGTCGTCTATCCCGGCCAGAGCGTGCTCGATCGCGGCCTCGTCACCTCGCGCTTCCGCGTGCCGGGCGAGACCCTTTCGTCCTACGTCGTGGAGCGCGGCATGCTGGACGGGCGCGTCGCCGCCCGCACGCTCCTGCCGGGCCGCCCCATCATGCTCGCCGACCTCAAGAGCCCCGACGTGGTGCGCGCCGGCGTCCCGACCCAGATCGTCTACCGCGAGCCCGGCCTGACGATCTCGGGCATCGGTACGCCGCTGATGAGCGCGGGCGCCGGCCAGTCCATCCGCGTGCGCAACGTCGATTCCGGCGTCACCATCACCGGCATCGTCGCCGACGACGGCACGATCGAGATCCTGAACTGATGCGCGCCCCGCTCCGCCTCCGGGCCGTCGCCCTCCTGACGCTCGGCCTCGTCGCCGGGACGCTGCCGGCGGCGACGGCCGCCGACTATTCGGTCGCGGCACCCGCCGGCGCCGTCGGGCTCGGCGCACGGGAACACTTCACCCATCTCAACCGCTCGCCGGAGGCGCGCCGCGTCTCGGGCGTGCGCATCAAGGACATCACGACCGTCAAGGGCGTGCGCGAGAACCAGCTCGTCGGCTACGGCCTCGTCATCGGCCTGTCCGGGTCTGGCGACTCGTTGCGCAACTCGCCCTTCACCCAGCAGTCGCTGCAGTCGATGCTCGACCGCATGGGCGTGAACGTGCGCTCGGCCAACCCGCGCACCCGCAACGTCGCGGCCGTCGTCGTCACGGCCGAGCTGCCCGCCTTCGTGGGAACCGGCAGCCGCATCGACGTTTCGGTCTCCTCGCTCGGCGACGCCTCCTCGCTGATGGGCGGCACGCTCGTCATGACCCCGCTTTACGGCGCGGACGGCGAGATCTACGCCGTGGCGCAAGGCCCGCTCGCGGTCTCCGGCTTCACGGGAGAGGGTGCGAACGAGACGCTGACGCAGGGCGTGCCGACCGCCGGCCGCATCGCCGGCGGCGCGCTGATCGAGCGCGAGGTGCCACGCCCCGACATCGAGACGCCAACGATCACCATGGAGATGCGCAATCCGGACTACCGGACCGTCATCCGCGTGGTCGACGCCATCAACGCCTTCGCGCAGACCCGCTACGGCCGTCCCGTGGCGCGCGAGCAGGACATCCGAACCGTGACGCTGACGCGGCCCGAGGCCTTCTCCTCGACGCGCTTCCTCGCCGAGATCGGCGACATCGCCATCGAGCCCGACCAGGCCGCGCGCGTCGTCATCGACGAGCGCACGGGCACCATCGTCATCGGCAAGGACGTGCAGATCTCCACCGTCGCCGTCACGCACGGCTCGCTGACGGTGCGCATCACCGACACGCCCGTCATCTCACAGCCCGCACCCTTCTCGGACGGGCAGACGGTCGTCACCGCCGACACGGTGGTGAACGCGGAGCAGGAGGGCGGCCAGCTCGCCTTCGTCCAGGGCGCCAACCTCGATTCCGTCGTGCGCGGCCTCAACCGCCTCGGCCTTCGCCCCACCGGCATCATCGCCATCCTCCAGGCCATCAAGAGCGCCGGCGCGCTCCAGGCCGATCTCGTGGTGCAGTGACATGACGACGCTCCGCATCCTTCTCGCCGGCGCCACCTTCCTCTCCGCGACCTCCTTCGCGGCCGGGGAGGGCGCGCTGAACCTGCCCGAGACGCGCGACACGGTGCGGGTCGTGGGCTCGGACGGCACCGAGCAGTCGGTCGCGCCGCCCGCGCTCAGCGATTCCGAGCGCTATTGCGCCGCGATCGTCGACCCCGCGAGAGACGCCCGGACGCTTCACCAGACCGAGCAGCTCCAGGCGCTCGAGGCGCAGATCGACGCGCGCATCGACGAACTGGAAGCCAAGCGCGCCGAGTACCAGGACTGGCTCGACAAGCGTCAGGCCTTCCTGGACTCTACCTCGCCGATCGTCCTCGACATCTACGCCACCATGCGCCCGGACGCCGCCGCCGCGCAGCTCGCCGGGCTCGACCGGGAGGCCGCCGCCGCGATCCTCGCCAAGCTGAAGTCGCGCCAGGCGAGCGCCATCCTGACCGAGATGCCCGCCCCCGTCGCCGCGGAGGTCGCCGCCCTCATCGTCGAGCGCACGCACCCCGGCACGACCACGCTCGCCTCGGCCGCGGAGGCCCGTTCGTGACCGCCCTGCGCATTCTCGCCTCGCTGGCGTCCGTCCTGGCGCTGTCCGGCTGCATGACCTCCAAGGCCGATTTCCGGAACGAGCCGGTGATGAGCCCGGTCGGCGCCGGCATCTACCACAACACGCCGATCGTCCAGGCCGCCGACATCCCCTACGAACGACCGCGCGGCACCAACTCGCTCTGGACCGACCGCAACGCCGACTTCTTCCGCGACACGCGCGCCCTCAACATCGGAGACATCGTCACGGTCTCGATCGAGATCGACGACGACGCGCAGATCAACAACGACACGCGGCGCTCCCGCAACTCCGGCGTCAACATCGGGCTCGACCTGGAGGGCGCCATCTCCGGCACCTCGCTCGGCACGGTGGGCGCGACGACGGGCCTCACCGGCGGAACGTCGGCGCAGGGGCGCGGGCAGGTGCGCCGCTCCGAGAAGATCAACCTTCTCGTCGCGGCCGTCGTCACGCAGGTCCTGCCGAACGGCAACCTGTTCATCGCCGGCCAGCAGGAGGTGCGGGTGAACCACGAGCTGCGCGTCCTCCAGGTCGCCGGCTTCATCCGCCCGGGCGACATCCTGCCCAACAACATCATTCCCTCCGACAGGATCGCCGAGGCGCGCATCTCCTACGGCGGGCGCGGGCGCCTGTCCGAGGTCCAGCAGCCCGGCTGGGGCCAGCAGGTGCTCGACAACGTCATGCCCTACTGACGGCGCCGGCGCCGGCCAGCAAGGCCCGCGTCAGCCACTCGCCTTAAGGCTTCGTTAACGGTCCGGCCCAGCCGGCCTTGTGCGAGCGCAGGCGGGGTCACCCATGGCAGATGAAGCCGTCATTTCGATGGATGCGGACCTGCGGGCGCCGCGGCTGAAGCGCGGCGGCCTCCTGAAGACGGCTCTGGGCGTCGCCGCCGTGACGCTCCTCGCCGTCGCCGCCGGCACCGGCATCGCCTTCCTGATCGCGACCCCGGCACCGACGCCGCCGGTCGAGACGGCGCAGAGCGCACCCGCCAATCCGGCCGCCTATTCGGACGTCGCCGGCCCGCTGACCCTCGTCCGCCTCGATCCCGTCGTCACCAACATCGCGACGCCCTCGAGCGCCATCGCGCGCATCGAGGCGAGCCTCGTCATCCGTTCCGATTCGGGTGCCGACGCCGAGACGCTGGCGGCCCAGGTCAGCGCCGACACGCTCGCCTTCGCGCGCACGCTCGACCTCGCCCAGATCGAGGGCGCGCGGGGCCTCCTGCATCTTCGCGAGGACCTGAAGGAGCGCGCGGTTATGCGCTCGCCCGCCGTCGCGGACTACGTCATCCATTCGCTGGTCGCCCAGTGAGGCGGCGGGTGACGCGGCTCGCTCTCCTCCTCGGCGCGCTTCTGCTCGGCGCCGCGCCCGCCTTCGGGCAGGAGGCGGCCCCGAACGCGCTCTCCGACCTCGCCTCGCTCATTCCCTCCGGCGACGCTTCGGCCTCGGGTCGGATCGTCCAGCTCTTCGGCATCGTCACGGTGCTGTCGATCGCGCCGGGCCTCCTCATCATGGTGACGAGCTTCACCCGCGTCGTCATCGCGCTGTCGATCCTGCGCACGGGCCTCGGCCTGCAGTCGACGCCGGCCAATCTCATCCTGATCTCGCTGTCGCTCTTCATCACCTTCTTCGTGATGACCCCGACCTTCGACCAGGCCTGGCGCGATGGCTTGCGTCCGCTGCTGGCCGCCGAGATCACCGAGGAGGAGGCCTTCGACCGCATCACGACGCCCTTCCACGACTTCATGATGAGCCAGGTGCGCCCTGCCGACCTCGCGCTCTTCTCCGACATCCAGGAGGCTTCGATCCGCGACCGGCTGCCGGAGATGGAGCAGGGATCGGCCGAGGACGGCGCGGTGCCGCTGCAGGTGCTGATCCCCGCCTTCATGATCTCCGAACTGCGCCGCGGCTTCGAGATCGGCTTCCTGATCGTGCTGCCCTTCCTCGTGATCGATCTGATCGTGGCGACGCTGACCATGTCGATGGGCATGATGATGCTGCCGCCGACGATCATCTCCCTACCCTTCAAGATCCTGTTCTTCGTCCTGATCGACGGCTGGAACATGCTGACCGGGAGCCTGGTGCGTTCGTTCTTCTGACGCCGCCCGCCGGCACCAGCGCCGGGTTCGCCGCCAAGAGCGTGTCGACGGGCTCCCCTTTCCGGGATCCGATCTTTCGGGAAGGCGCCCGCCTTTAACCCGGTCGAAAGTCCTGCCGTGTAGCGTCGGTCCCATAGCGGATTGGCCGGTCGCGAAAGAGCCCCGGACCAAAGGCATGATGCCGGGCCTCTATGCTGGTGCCGACCCAGAATGTCCCTCGTATCTCTGTAGTTTCGGGACGCTTCCATGACCTCGATCAATACCAACATCGCCGCGACGACCGCTCTGCGCACGCTGCAGCAGACGAACGCGCAGCTCGACCAGACGCAGGGCCGCATCTCCACGGGCCTGAAGATCGGTTCGGCCAAGGACAACGCCGCCTACTGGTCGATCTCGACCGCGCTGAAGTCCGACAACAAGTCGATGGCGGCCGTCAAGGACGCGCTGAACCTCGGCGCCGGTGCCGTCGACGTCGCCTATCAGGGCCTGACCAAGGCCAAGGAGGTCCTCGACGACTTCCAGTCCAAGCTGACCTCGGCGCTCAGCCCCAACGCCGACCGCCGCGCCGTCCAGGACAACATCGCGTCCTACCAGGAGGCCCTGCGCTCCATCGCCGGCACCTCCTTCTTCTCCGGCGAGAACTGGCTGACGGTCGACACCGCGACCACCGGCACCGACCGCAAGGTCGTCGCCTCCTTCTCGCGTGACGCCAACAACCAGGTCACCGTCGGCACGCTCGACGTCGACCTGTCGCGCATCGCGCTGTTCGACGGCGCCGAAGGCGGCATCCTCGGCAAGCAGGTCGCCCTGCGCGCCGGCGGCGAAGCTCTGCTGGTCGGCGGCAACGACGGCACCGGCACGGCCCCGACCGTGACCGGCGTCACGCCGACCAACACGCCGGCCCAGACCGGCAGCGGCGCCGACGGCCCGGCCGTCGCCTCGCTCGGCACCTTCTCGGCCACCGGCCTCGACACCACGGACCGCATCCAGTTCGGTCTCTCGATCAACGGTGCCACGCCGGCGACGACCATCACCGTCAACCTCGCCAACGTCACCAACGGCGCGACCTTCGAGGCCGCGATCCAGCAGGGTCTCACCGACGCCTCGATCACGGGCGTCACGGCGGACGTCGATGCCGGAACCGGCGCGATCACGCTGACCTCGACGGCCAACGGCTCGACGCAGACCCTCGCGGTCACCAACGTCGTCGCGCTCGACGGTGACGGCAACACCACCTCCGCCCTCGGCCTGCAGGCGAAGACCCCGGCGGGCGCCGAGTCTGGCAGCGCTGGCACGGCGGCCGTCTACGACACGGGCGCTGCCTTCAACGCGGCCGGTCTGCGAGCGGGCGACCGGATCAGCTTCGAGGCGACGCTGGTCGAGACGGGCGGTTCGGCGGTCGTCAGGACCATCACGATCGAGACCACGGCCGGGATGGACGAGACCGCCTTCCTGGCGGCCATCAACGCCCAGCTCAGCGACGCGACGAACGGCTTCGGTGCGAACAAGGTGACGGCCGGCCTGGCGGGTGGAACGGGCACGAACCTGATCTTCACCACGACCGCGACCGGTGCGAACACCTCGTTCGATCTCGCGAACGTCACCACGACGGACGGCGACGGAACCGACACGGCCCTCGGCGGTCTGACGGCCGGCTCCGGCCAGGGCACGTCCGCCACCGCCGCCGCCGCCGGCTTCTCGTCGATCGCGCTGCCGAACGCCTCGTCCTTCACCGGATCGGCGGAACTGTCCTTCACCGTCGCGGTGGACGGCGGAACGGCCCGCACCGTCCTCGTCAACCGTGCGACGGTGGACGCGGTGCTGCCGAACGCCAACGGCGCGATCGCCGATCAGGCCGCGTGGGCGAGCGTCCTCACCCGCGCTCTGTCGGATGCCCAGGTGACCGGCGTCACGGCGACCGTAAACGCGGGCGGAACGGCCGTCGAGCTGGCGAAGGCTTCGGGCACGACCGGCGGTGTCGTCGTGGCCGGCCTCACGGCGAACGGGGGCCCGGACACGGTTTCGGTCGGCGAGATCGACATCACGTCCACGGCCTTCAACGCGCTCACCCGCGACCAGCAGCTGGATGCGATCAACGCCTATATCAGCGTCGTCCGCTCGGCCCTGACCGAGGTGACGAGCGCGGCCGCGAACCTCGGTTCGGTCGCCTCGCGCATCGAGTCCCAGCAGTCCTTCGTGGACACGCTGATGGACACGATCGACAAGGGCATCTCGGGTCTGATCGACGCCGACATGAACGAGGAGTCCACCCGTCTGCAGGCCCTTCAGGTCAAGCAGCAGCTCGGCGTGCAGGCGCTCTCGATCGCCAACCAGTCGGCGCAGAACGTCCTGCGGCTTTTCCAGTAGGCCGCGCGGACGCTAACGACGAACAGGGTCGCGTTGCGGTAAACTAACGCCACGCGCGGCTGGTCGGATACGACAGGGGCCCCGGCATTCGTGCCGGGGCCCTTTTGCCTTGCGGGCTTGCGTGCAGGACCGCCCTGAGGTGTGGGCGAAGGCCTCCGGCCGGGCCGTAAGATCGAGCACGTTCGTTGTATGGGGCCCAATCTGGCGCAAGCTTGTTTTGTGATGGGGCGGGGGACGGGGCCCGGACGGTCGGCTCCGGTTCTCTTTGGACGTTTCATGTCGCTGGTCGCCGGGGCGCAGGCCCAGAAGCTCTATGCCAATCTGAACGCTTTGGGCGCGAGGAAGCTCGCCGGGCTCGGGCTGGTCTTCGCGCTGGTCGTCGGCCTCGTCTCGCTGGCCGCCTGGCAGCTGTCGGGTCCGCAGATGGACACGCTCTATTCGGGTCTGGACCGGCAGGACGTGACGCGCATCGGCGCGGCGCTGACGGAGGCGGGCATCCCCTTCGACGTCAACGCGGCCGGCG
>JAEZXX010000082.1 GCA_023419535.1 Pseudomonadota bacterium
GGTCGAAGACGACGCTGCCGACGATCCGGACGCTGGTCTCGAAGGTCACGGGATCGGCGGGCCGCCAACCCGCCCTGCGAAAGGCCTCGAGCAGATCGGCCGGGCTGGCCTCGAGGCCGATGTTCAAGGGGTCGCCCGGTCTGCCGTCCGATGTGCGCGTCACTCGCTCGGACGCCGGCACCGGATGGCGCTCGTCCTCGGCGGTCCACAGCGCGGGAAGGATCAGGTAGGCGGCGATCAGATAGGTCGCGAGCGTGAAGGCGAGGCCGAGGGCGAGGCGCCTTCGCCAAGTTCGCTTCGTCATTGCCTGTCCACCACCTTTTCCGCCTCTCCCTTGCCGCTGCGTCCGCCAGAAGCTATCGCAGCCTTCAAGCCTTACGAGAACGAGCCCGTCGATGTCCTCCGCCGAAAAGTCCTTCCCCGTCTCCTGGGAGCAGTTCCACCGCGACGCCAAGGCCTTGGCCTGGCGCCTGAACGACCAGGGCCGAGAGTGGAAGGCCATCGTCTGCATCACGCGCGGCGGGCTCGTTCCCGCCGCGATCATCGCGCGCGAGATCGGCATCCGCCAGATCGAGACCGTCTGCATCGCCTCCTATCACGAGTACGACCGGCAGGGAGAGCTGGAGGTGCTGAAGGAGATCACGCCGGCTCTGCGCGAGGGCGACGGCGAAGGCATCCTGATCGTCGACGACCTGACCGACACCGGCAAGACGGCGGCGCTGGTCCGCGCCATGCTGCCGAAGGCCCATTTCGCGACCGTCTACGCCAAGCCGAAGGGCCGGCCGCTGGTCGACACCTTCATCACCGAGGTGAGCCAGGACACCTGGATCTACTTCCCCTGGGATCTCGGCCTGTCCTTCCAGGCCCCGATCGGCAAGGGCAAGGGCTGACCGGTCCTCACGCCTTCGAGGCCGCCAGAAGACTGGCGATCCGCCGCAGCGCCAGCCGGTAGCCTTCCGTCCCGCAACCCGCGATCACGCCGTCCGCCCGCAGCGAGACGTAGGAGTGATGGCGGAAGCTCTCGCGCTTGTGGACGTTGGAGATGTGCACCTCGACGACCGGCCCCTCGAAGGCGTTGAGCGCATCGAGGATGGCGACCGAGGTGTGGGTGTAGGCAGCCGGGTTGATGACGATCGCGGCGGCCCCTTCCCTCGCCTCGTGCACCCACGAGACGATCTCCCCCTCGTGATTCGACTGCAGGAAGCGGATCGAGAGCCCGAGTTCGGCGCCGAGCGACGCACAGTCGCGCTCGACGTCCGCCAGCGTCTCGCTCCCATAGATCTCCGGCTGCCGCTTGCCGAGCAGATTCAGGTTCGGGCCGTTGAGGACGTAGACGAGCTGGGGCATCGGCGCTCTCGCTGAGGATTTGTCGCACTCCCCTTACAGCATCGGGCTTTCCGAAGCCCGAACGAATGCCCGGCACGGAACCGGCATGGCATCGCCGGATGATCGCGACGCGATGCCGGGCACGCCGGGGCGGGCCAGACGACCATCGCAAGCGTCTTCGTGCGATGACCCCGTTATCCCCACACTTCACGCCGACCGATCCACAGACCCGTCTTTTGCCGCCATGGTCGTGGAGCACCCTGCCGGGCAGGCGTATCGTTCGACGGTCCGAAAGGGGGTCACTCGATTCGTTCTTGTGTGAGGCTGAATGCAAGCCCCACATGACGACGATCCACCGCTCTTTAAGACTCCATCAGGGATATTTTGGCACTATATCTAGTGTCAGCGGCACCAAGCTGCCCCAGATGATGACAACGAACGTGTGACAGTGCAGCGGGTCCGGTCGGGGGACCGCCCGCCGTCGGGCCCTTGCCCGGCACTTTCGCCATCCGAGGAAGGGACTGGACGATGGGCATGAAGATCGAGCGCCGGAACACGACCGAAGCCGGCGGGGCCTATGGCGGCGTCGAGTTCCGAAAGGCGACGAGCGAGATCAAGAACCCGGACGGTTCGGTCGTCTTCCGCCTCGCCGACATCGACGTGCCGGCGCAGTTCAGCCAGGTCGCGGCCGACATCCTGGCGCAGAAATATTTCCGCAAGGCCGGCGTGCCGAAGCACCTTCGCCGCGTCGAGGAGAACGACGTTCCCTCCTTCCTGTGGCGTTCGGTCGCCGACGAGGACAAGCTCGCCGCCCTGCCCGAGGGTGAGCGCACCGGCTCGGAGACCGACGCGCGGCAGGTGTTCGACCGCTTGGCCGGCACCTGGACCTATTGGGGCTGGAAGGGCGGTTACTTCGCCTCCGAGGCGGACGCCTCCGCCTTCCGCGACGAGCTCGCCTACATGCTCGCGACCCAGAAGGTCGCGCCGAACTCGCCGCAATGGTTCAACACGGGCCTCCACTGGGCCTACGGCATCGACGGACCCGGCCAAGGCCATTTCTACGTCGACTACCGCACGGGCCAGCTGACGCGCTCGACCTCGTCCTACGAGCACCCGCAGCCGCACGCCTGCTTCATCCAGTCCGTCGCCGACGACCTCGTCAACGAGGGCGGCATCATGGATCTGTGGGTGCGCGAGGCGCGCCTGTTCAAGTACGGCTCGGGGACGGGCTCCAACTTCTCGGCGCTGCGCGGCGAAGGCGAGCGGCTGTCGGGCGGCGGCAAGTCCTCCGGCCTCATGAGCTTCCTGAAGATCGGCGATCGCGCGGCGGGCGCGATCAAGTCGGGAGGCACCACCCGGCGCGCGGCCAAGATGGTGGTGGTCGACATCGATCATCCGGACATCGAGAACTACGTGATGTGGAAGGTGCGCGAGGAGGAGAAGGTCGCCGCCCTCGTCACCGGCTCGAAGACCGTCTCCAAACACCTGAAGGCGATCCTCGCCGCCTGCGTCGATGGCGACGGCACGCAAGACGAGCGCTTCGACCCGATGGCGAACGCGGCCCTCAAGCGCGCCGTGAAGGACGCCAAGAAGGCGCAGGTGCCCGAGAACTACGTCAAGCGCGTCATCCAGTTCGCGCGCCAGGGCTACACGGACATCGACTTCCCCGTCTACAACACGGACTGGGACTCGGAGGCCTACCTCACGGTCGCCGGCCAGAACTCCAACAACTCGGTGCGCGTCACCGACGAGTTCCTGCGCGCGGTCGAGGAGGACGGCACGCACGACCTCGTCGCCCGCATCACCGGCAAGGTGGTGAAGACGGTCAAGGCCCGCGAGCTCTGGGACCAGATCGGCTACGCGGCCTGGGCCTCGGCCGATCCCGGGATCCAGTACCACACGACCATCAACGACTGGCACACCTGCGCGGCGGCCGGGGCGATCAACGCCTCCAACCCCTGCTCGGAATACATGTTCCTCGACGACACGGCCTGCAATCTCGCTTCGCTGAACCTTCTGCAGTTCCGCGACGACAAGGCCCGCTTCGACATCGAGAGCTTCGAACACGCCACGCGCCTGTGGACGATCGTCCTCGAGATCTCCGTCCTCATGGCGCAGTTCCCGTCGAAGGAGATCGCCCAGCGCTCCTACGACTACCGCACGCTCGGCCTCGGCTTCGCCAATATCGGCGGCCTCCTGATGACCGCCGGCATCCCCTACTCCTCGGCGGAAGGCCGCGCGATCTGCGGTGCGATCTCGGCGATCATGACCGGCCAGTCCTACCGGACCTCGGCGGAGATGGCCGGCATCCTCGGCGCCTTCCCGGACTACGAGCGCAACGCCGAGGGCATGGCACGCGTGATGCGCAACCACGCGCGCGCCGCGCAGGGCATCGCCAACGGCTACGAGCAGCTCTCGGTCGACCCCGTGCCGCTCGACCACGCCAACCTGAAGGACAAGCGCCTGTCGGCCCGCGCCAAGGCGGTCTGGCAGGAGGCGGTGGAACTCGGCCAGAGACACGGCTACCGCAACGCGCAGGTCTCCGTCATCGCGCCGACCGGCACCATCGGCCTCGTGATGGACTGCGACACGACGGGCATCGAGCCCGACTTCGCGCTGGTGAAGTTCAAGAAGCTCGCCGGCGGCGGCTACTTCAAGATCATCAACCGCGCGGTTCCCGAGGCGCTGCGCACGCTCGGCTATTCGGAAAGCCAGATTGCCGAGATGGAGGCCTATGCGGTCGGCCACGGCAACCTCAACCAGGCGCCCGCCATCAATCCCGGCTCGCTTCGGGCGAAGGGCTTCGGCGACGCTCAGATCGAGGCCCTGAACGGGGCGCTCAAGAGCGCCTTCGACATCAAGTTCGCCTTCAACAAGTGGACGCTGGGCGAGGCCTTCGCCAAGGAAACGCTCGGCCTGACCGACGCGCAGTTGAACGACTTCTCCTTCGAGCTCCTACCCTTCCTCGGCTTCTCCAAGGCCGACATCGACGCCGCGAACGTCCACGTCTGCGGGGCGATGACGCTGGAGGGCGCGCCCTTCCTGAAGGACGAGCATCTGCCCGTCTTCGACTGCGCGACGCCCTGCGGGCGCATCGGCAAGCGCTCGCTGTCGGTGGAGGCGCACATCCGCATGATGGCGGCCTCGCAGCCCTTCATCTCGGGCGCGATCTCCAAGACGATCAACATGCCGAACGAGGCGACCGTCGAGGATTGCGTCGCGGCCTACATGCTTTCCTGGAAGCTCGCGCTGAAGGCGAACGCCCTCTATCGCGACGGCTCCAAGCTCTCCCAGCCGCTGAACGCCTCTCTGGTGGACGATGGCGACGAGGACGAGGATCTCGTCGCCGAGGCGACCGAGGCCCTGATCGCCGCGCCTGCGCCCGAGCGCGCCGCGGCGGTGGCCGAGCGCATCGTGGAGCGGATAGTGGAGCGCACCGTCGAGAAGGTGGTGCGCGACCGCGAGAAGCTGCCGAACCGGCGCAAGGGCTACACGCAGAAGGCCATCGTCGGTGGGCACAAGGTGTATCTGCGGACCGGCGAATTCGACGATGGGCGCCTGGGCGAGATTTTCATCGACATGCACAAGGAGGGTGCCGCCTTCCGTGCGATGATGAACAACTTCGCCATCGCCATCTCGCTCGGCCTGCAGTTCGGCGTGCCGCTCGACGAGTATGTGGAGGCCTTCACCTTCACGCGCTTCGAGCCGGCCGGCATGGTGCAGGGCAACGAGGCGATCAAGAGTGCGACGTCGATCCTCGACTACGTGTTCCGCGAGCTTGCCGTCTCCTATCTCGACCGCCACGACTTGGCGCACGTCCAGCCGGAGGACATCACCGCGTCCACGGTGGGCCGCGGGGTAGAGGGCGACAAGCCGGCGCCGCTGCCGATCTCGAGCGGCATGGTGCGCGGCCAGACCAGTAAGTTCCGCATCGTCTCCTCCACCGAGCCGCAGGGCTCGGCGGGCGGGCAGACGGCGCCGGCCGGCGGCCGGGCCGCGTCGTCCGTCAAATCGCCCGTGACCGCCACGGCGCAGACGTCCGGCGGCGCGCGGGTCGAGGCGTCGGGTTCGGCGACCATCGCCGTCGCGTCCTCGCGCGGCGCCCTGGCGCTGGCGACGGACGGCGCGACGGCCTTCAAGCGGGACTACGAGAACGCCCCGGTCTCCGACCCGGCACCGACGACGGACGTCTCCCCGGCGCAGGGGCTGTTCGACAGTCCCCTCGCCTATCCAGCCTCGGAGCGGGAGCAGCGCGAAGCCGCCCAGCCCAGCGCGAGAGCGGTCGCAGCCGAACGCCGGGCCGAGGCGATGATGAAGGGCTATACGGGCGACTCGTGCTCGGAATGCTCGAACTTCACCATGGTGCGCAACGGCACCTGCCTGAAGTGCGACAGCTGCGGAGCCACAAGCGGCTGCAGCTGATCGGTTGAAGGTTTGCTGAAAGACCCAAAGTTCTGCAATTTGCGGCCATTGTTCTGAACTAGGTCTTGCGGAAACAGTAGGTTAGCACCGCGCAGGCGGACGACCCGGAAGGGT
>JAEZXX010000086.1 GCA_023419535.1 Pseudomonadota bacterium
CCCCCCCCCCCCCACCCCCCCGGGCCCCCCCCCCCCCCCCTCCCGCGCGGGGCGCACGGCGAGCGGGCCGAGCATCACGGCCGGGCGGCCGCCGATCGAGACCTTCGTCTGGCGCACCGTGCCGACGATCTCACCCTGCCGGATGGCGACGAAGGACAGGGCCGGATCGTGAGCCGCCATCTCGCGCACGCGCGCGGCGGCCTTGGCATGCCGGCCGGGGCCGAAGGCCTGCGCGTTCAGAGCCTCGACGGCTCCGTCGTGTTCGGGCGATTCTGGGACGAAATGGACTTCGAGATGGGCGGGGAGCGACATCATGGCTCGAGATCTCCGGCAGGCAACGGCGAAACGCCGCCCGGCCGGCGAGACGAGCCGGCTAGCGGGCGGACCGACAGGCGGTCTTGGCCGCCTTCCCCGTTCGTCGTCGCAGGATGAGCATGATGCCCCCGAAACCCCGTCGTCCGTTGCGCGAGCCTCGCGCGATTATCCGGACCGGCGGCGCTCCTAGCAGGTCGACGCCGGTCCGTCCATCGGTTTTGCGGACCGGCGGGTTTTCAGGCCGGCCGCATCGCCAGCGAGCGTTCCATCAGCCGATCGGTCAGCGAATGGTTGTCGGCGCGCGAGCGCGTGAGGGCGAGCACGAAACCGGCCGAGATCGCGACCGCCATCATCGACGAGCCGCCGTAGGACAGGAAAGGCAGCGTCATGCCCTTGGCGGGCATCAGCTGCAGATTCACCGCCATGTTGATGATCGACTGCATGCCGAAGAGGGTCACGAGGCCCGAGATGGCGAGGCGGGAGAAGACGTCGCGCTGCCGGTAGGCGACCGACAGGCCGCGCACCACGATGAAGCAGAAGACCGCCGCGAGCAGCATGCAGGTGATGATGCCGAACTCCTCGGCGATCACCGCGAAGGCGAAGTCGGTGTGGCTGTCGGGCAGGATGCGCTTGACCGTCCCCTCGCCCGGCCCCTGGCCGAACCAGCCGCCGCGCATGATCGCCTCGCGCGCCGTGTCGGTCTGGAAGGTGTCGCCCTCGCCGGTCAGGAACCGGTCGAGGCGCGAGGCGAAGTGCGGAAAGCTCAGATAGGCGGTGCCGAGCCCCGCCGCGCCGACGCCGCCGAGGACGACGACCCAGAGCCAGGGCATGCCCGCCATGAAGAACAGCGCGCCCCAGACGCCGGCCGTCAGAACCGTCTGACCGAGGTCGGGCTGGGCGACCAGAAGAGCGGAGACGGTGAAGAGGAGGATCAGCGACAGGAAGTTGCCGGGAATCTCGGGGCGCCGGGCGCGCTCGGCGAGAAGCCACGCGCAGACGATCACGAAGGCCGGCTTCATGAACTCGGAGGGCTGGACGGTGATCGGGCCGAACTCCATCCAGCGCCGCGCGCCCTTCACCTCCATGCCGAAGAACAGCGCCATGACCATGACGACGAGGGAGCCGCCGAGAAGGACGATGGAGGCGCGCCGGATCATGTGCGGCGAGAGCAGCGAGACGGCGAGCATGATCGCGATGGAGGGCACGAGGAACACCGCGTGGCGCCGGGTGAAGTGGAACGGGTCGAGCCCGATGCGCTCGGCGACCGGGGGGCTCGCGGCGAAGGAGAGCATCATTCCGGCGACGAGGAGCAGGAGGAACGCCGCCAGGAACCAGCGGTCGACGCTGCGCCACCAGTCGGCGATCAGTCCGGGGCTCGCACGGCTCGTCATGGCTCAGACCTCGCGGCGGAGGGTTATGCCGGGCAGTTTCGAGACGGCCTGTCGGAACGCCTCTCCCCGGACTTCGAAGTTGCGGAACTGGTCGAAGCTGGCACAGGCGGGAGAGAGGAGGACGACCTCCTCGCCCGCCGCGGCCTCGGCGTCGCGCGCCGCGTTCGCGACCGCGACGTCCAGAGTACCCGAGATTTCGTAAGGAACTCGTTCACCAAGCGTGGCCGCGAAGGTCGGGGCCGCCTCGCCGATCAGGTAGGCCTTCACGACGCGGTCGAAGAGCGGAGCCAGCGAGGCGATGCCGCCCTCCTTCGGCAGGCCGCCTGCGATCCAGCGGATGGCCGGGAAGCTGGCGAGCGCGGGCGCGGCGGCCTCGGCGTTGGTCGCCTTGGAATCGTTGACGAAGAGCGCCCTGCCCCGTCGGCCGACCTCCTCCATGCGATGGACGAGCCCCGGAAAGCTCTTCAGCCCTGCCAGGATCTCCTCGTCGGCAAGGCCGAGCGCGGCCAGCGCGGCGACGGCGGCGGCGGCGTTCTGCCCGTTGTGGCGCCCCCGCAGCGAGCCGATGCCGGCGAGCGGGAAGGCCGCGTCGGGTTCGGACAGGCCGCGGCGCAGCACGGCCTCGCCGTCGAAGAAGACGCCCGCGGTCAGGTGCTTTTCCTTGGAGATGCGCACCACCGGCCGGCCTTCGCTCTCGTGCCAGAGGGCGATGCGCTCGCAATGCTCGTCGTCGACCCCGATCACAGCGGTCCGCGCCTTCTCGACCAACCGCGCCTTGATGGCGGCGTAGTTCTCCATCGTCCCGTGCCGGTCGAGATGGTCCGGCGAGAGGTTCAGGAGGATGCCGACGCTCGGACGGAGCGAGGGCGCGAGGTCGATCTGGTAGGAGGAGCATTCCACGACGTGGAAGCGGTCCTTCGCCGGCGGGTCGAGCGTCAGGACGGCCACGCCGATATTGCCGCCGAGCTGCGTGTCGCGGCCCGAATGGCGCAGGACATGGGCGATCAGCGCCGTCGTCGTCGACTTGCCGTTGGTGCCGGTGATGGCGACGAAGGGCGCCTCCGGCTCGACCGCCTCGCGCTCGCGGGCGAAGATCTCGACGTCGCCGATGACGGGCACGCCGCTCGAATTGGCGAGTTCGGCCGCCCAGTGGGGCTTGGGATGCGTCAGCGGCACGCCGGGCGAGAGGATGAGCGCGTCGACGTTCGACCAGTCCAGCGCGTGCAGGTCGCCCGTCGGAAGGCCTTCGGCCGTGGCCGCCTGGACGCTCGTCGGGTTGTCGTCGAAGGCGGTGAGCGCTGCGCCGCCGTCCAGGAGGGAGCGGGCCGTCGCGCGTCCCGAGCCGCCGAGGCCGAAGAGGGCGACCCTGGCGCCCGCGAAGGTGCGCGCCGCGATCATCTCAGCTTCAGCGTCGAAAGGCCGAGGAAGGCGAGCAGGAGGGCGATGATCCAGAAGCGGACCACGACCTGGCTCTCGGTCCAGCCGAGCTTCTCGAAATGGTGGTGGATCGGCGCCATGAGGAAGACGCGCTTGCCGGTGAGCTTGAAGGAGGCCACCTGGATGATGACCGACAGCGCCTCGATGACGAAGAGGCCGCCGATGATGGCGAGGACGATCTCGTGCTTGGTGGCGACCGCGATCGCGCCGGTCATGCCGCCCAGCGCGAGGGACCCCGTGTCGCCCATGAAGATCGCCGCCGGCGGCGCGTTGAACCAGAGGAAGCCGAGGCCGGCGCCGATGACGGCGCCGCAGAGCACCGCGAGTTCGCCCGTGCCGACCACGTAGTGGATCTGCAGGTAGTTGGAGAAATTGATGTTGCCGGCCAGATACGCAATCAGGCCGAAGGCCGCCGCCGCGATCATGATCGGCACGATGGCAAGCCCGTCGAGCCCGTCGGTCAGGTTCACCGCATTGCCGGCCCCGACCATCACGAAGGCAGCGAAGACGATGTAGAAGACGCCGAGATCGAAGACGATCTGCTTGAAAAAGGGGAGCGTCAGCGTCGTGGCGAGGTCGCCCGCGCCGGCATAGGCGATGAGCGCCGCCGCCGCGCCCGCGATGGCGAATTCGAGCGCCAGCCGCGCCTTGCCCGAGAAGCCCTTGTGGCTCTGCTTGGTGACCTTCAGATAGTCGTCGTAGAAGCCGATCGCGCCGAAGCCGATCGTCACCATCAGCACCGCCCAGACATAGACGTTGGACAGGTCCGCCCAGAGCACCGTGGCGACCACCACGCCCGACAGGATCATCAGCCCGCCCATGGTCGGCGTGCCGGCCTTCTTGAAGTGGGTCTGCGGCCCGTCGGCGCGGATCGGCTGGCCGCGCCCCTGGCGCACGCGCAGATTGGTGATGATCGCCGGGCCGAACAGGAAGACGACGATGAAGGACGTGATCATCGCCGCGCCGGTGCGGAAGGTGATGTAGCGGAAGACGTTGAAGACCTGCGCGTCGCCGGCGAGGGCCGAAAGATAGCTCAGCACGTGGCCGCCCCCGATGCCGTGTTGGCCTTGGCCGCGCCCGTCAGGGGCTTGGCGTCCGGACCGGTGAGCCGCTCGACGAGCCGGCCGAGCCCGATGCCGAGCGAGGCCTTCACGACGACGACGTCGCCCGGGCGAAGATAGTGGCGCAAGCTTGCCTCGACCTCGTCGACGCCCTGGTGCCATTCGCAGTGGATGGAGCCCGGGAGCGCGGCGGACAGCGTGCGGATCTCGGGGCCGACGAGGAACACCGCGTCGGCGCGCGCCTCGGCGAGCGGCCGGGCGAGGTCGCTGTGGAACTTGCGCGAATGTCCGCCGAGCTCGAGCATGTCGCCGAGGACGGCGACGCGCCGCCCGCCTTCGCCCGGCTTGGCGAGCCCGAGGCTCTCCAGCGCCGCGCGCATCGATGCGGGATTGGCGTTGTAGCTCTCGTCGATGAGCGTCACCGGTTCGCCGCCGGTCGCGATCGTGGCGCGCGCGCCCCGGCCCTTGCCCGTGGTCCATTCCGAAAGCGCCATCGCGGCCTTCTCGACATCGGCGCCCATGATCTCGGTCGCGGCCAGCACGGCGAGGACGTTCTGCGCGATGTGGCGGCCCGCCGCCTTCAGGGTCAGTTCGACGTCCGCCCCCGCGACGCGCGCCGTCACCGCGGAGCCCTCGGTGCTTCCTGCGAAGCTCAGGAGCCGCACGTCCGCGCCCGCCGCCTCGCCGAAGGTCGCGACCTTGGAGACACCGGCCGCGCGCGCCATGCCGGCGAGCGCGTTGCCGTGGGGATCGTCGGCGTTGACGATCGCCGTCCCGCCGGGCTCGACACCCTCGAATATCTCGCCCTTGGCCTTGGCGATCTCGTCGAGGCCGGAGAAGAAGCCGAGATGGGCCGGCGCGATCAGAGTCACGATCGCCGCGTGCGGGCGCACCAGCTTCACCAGCGGGCGGATCTCGTTCGGATGATTCATGCCGATCTCGAAGACGGCGTAGTCGGCGTCCTCGGGCAGGCGCGCCAGCGACAGCGGCACGCCCCAATGGTTGTTGAAGGAGGCGGCGGAGGCGTGGACGCTGCCGCTGGCCCCGAGCGCGACGCGCAGCGCCTCCTTGGTGGTCGTCTTGCCGACCGAGCCGGTGACGGCGACGATCTCGGCCTTGGACCTTGCGCGGGCCGCCGCCGCCAGCCGGCAAAGGCCCGCCAGCACGTCCTCGACGACGAGGAGCGGAGCCGACACCTTGCCGAGCGCCGGCAGCTTCTTCTGCGAGACGACGAGGACGCTCGCTCCGGCCGCCGCCGCGGCCGTCAGGAAGTTGTGGCCGTCGAAGCGGTCGCCCTTGATCGCGAAGAAGGCCTCGCCGGGTTTCAAAGTGCGCGTGTCGATGGAAAGGCCGGTCACGGCCGAGGGCAGCTCGCCGATCGGTCGCCCTTTCAGCGCCTCCTCGAAGGCCCTGCCCGTCCAGAGGGCGCCGCTCATCGCGCCGCCTCCGCGATGGCGGCGCGCACCTCGTCGTGGTCGCTGAACGGATAGGTCTTGTCGCCGATGGTCTGCCCGTTCTCGTGGCCCTTGCCCGCGACGACGACGGTGTCGCCGGCTTGCGCGCGGCGCACGGCCTCGCGGATGGCCTCGCGGCGGTCGCCGATCTCCTCCAGCGACGGCGCGCCGGCCTTGATCTCGGCCCGGATGGCGGCGGGCTCTTCGGAGCGCGGATTGTCGTCGGTCAGGATGGCGATGTCGGCAAGGCGCGCCGCGATCCCGCCCATGATCGGACGCTTGCCTCGGTCGCGGTCGCCGCCGCAGCCGAAGACGGCGATGACGCGGCCGGTGGTGAAGGGCCGGACGGAGGAGAGGACGTTCTCCAGCGCCTCGGGCTTGTGGGCGTAGTCGACGAAGACCGGTGCGCCGCTCGCCGTGGTGCCCGCAAGATCGAGCCGGCCGGGCGCGCCCTCCAGATGCTCCAGCGCCGAGAGCGCCGTTGCGACCGGAACGCCCGTGGCGATGGCGAGGCCCGCGGCGACCAGCGCGTTCGACATCTGGAACTCGCCGGCGAGCGGCAGGACGATGCGGTGGATGCGCCCCTCCGCCTCGATCTCGGCGACCTGCCGGCGGCGCTCGTGTTCGAGGCGCTTGAGGCGAAGGAGATCGCCGCCGCGGCCGACCGTCAGGACGCTCGCGCCCGCGTCCCGTGCGACCGCGATCGCACGCTCCGACCAGGAATCGTCGGCGAAGATCACCGCGGGCGCTCCCTTCGGGAGCAACGTGTCGAAGAGGCGCATCTTGGCCGCGAAATAGTCCTCGACCGTCGGATGGTAGTCCATGTGGTCGCGGCCGAGATTGATGAAGCCGGCGGCCGCCAGCGTCACGCCGTCGAGGCGCCGCTGTTCCAGACCGTGGCTCGACGCCTCCATGGAAACGTCGCTGACGCCCTCTCGGGCGAGGCCGGCCATGAGTTCGGCCAGCGCGACGGGGTCCGGCGTCGTCAGCGAGCCGTATTCGTTGCGGGTCGGCGAGACGAGACCCGTCGTGCCGATCGAGGCCGCCGCCCGGCCGGCGCTCGCCCAGATCTGGCGGGTGAAGGCGGCGATGGAGGTCTTGCCGCTGGTGCCGGTGACGGCGACGACGCGTTCGGGCTGGGCACCGGCGAAGCGGGCGGCGATGAGCGCCAGGGCCCGGCGCGGATCGTCGGCGCGCAGGACGGGAAGCGCAGTGTCGAGCGCGACGTCGGCTCCGGCGAGGATCGCCGCGGCGCCCTTCTCCTCGGCCTGCGCCACGAAGCGCGAGCCGTCGGTGCGGGTGCCGGACAGGGCCGCGAAGAGGACGCCGGGGGTCACCGACCGCGAGTCGGCCGTCACTCCGGCGATCTCGGGATCCTGCGGCCCTTGCGCGCGCACTCCCGTCCCTTGCACCAGCTCTGCCAGTTTCATCCGCGCGTTCCATGAATCCGCGAGGGACCGGGCCGACCGGCCCGGCATGCGTCTCGCGTCTGTCCGCTTCTAGTGCATCGCCCGACACCGATGAAGCATCTCGTTCACCCTGGCTCACCGGTTGTGCGCGATGGACGCATCCGTGCCACAGGCGAGATGCCCCGCTCAGTAGGAAACGAGCAGAGAGCGGCCCTGTTCGCCGAAATTGGGGCGCACGCCGAGGAAGGTTGCGGCGCGGCGCACGATCGCCGCCGTCACCGGCGCGACATTCCAGCCCGCGGTCGCGAAGGGCTGGCCCTCGGCGCGCTGGGGCTCGTCGAGGGTGACGAGGACGATGTAGCGCGGGTTCGTCATCGGGAAGGCGCCGAGATAGGCGTTGAAGCGCTTGCCGCTCTGGTAGCGCCCGTTCACGACCTTCTCGGCCGTGCCGGTCTTGCCGCCGACGTCGTAGCCCGCGACGTTCGCCGAGCGGCCCGACCCCGTCTTGCCGTTCAGGTCGAAGAGGTAGCGCATCTGGCTGGAGGTCGATTCCGAGATGACCGGCACCTTCATCGCGTTCGCCTCGTCCTGCGAGCGCGGCAGGAAGGTCGGCGGGATGTAGTAGCCGCCGTTCATGAGGGCCGCCGCCGCGACCGCCGTCTGGAGCGGGGTGGTCGAGACGCCATGGCCGAAGGAGATCGTCACCGAATTGATCTTGCGCCACTCGCGCGGCTGGGTCGGCAGCGCCGTCTCGGGGATTTCCGTCTGGACGCGCGACAGGAGGCCGAGCCGGGTCAGGAACTCCTTGTGCGCCTCTACGCCGACGAGATCGGCCATGCGGCCGGTGCCGATGTTGGAGGAGTAGGTGAAGACCTCGGGCAGCGTCAGGACGCGGTTCTGTCCGCGATAGTCGGAGATGGTGAAGCCGCCGATGCGGATGGAGCCCCGCGCGTCGAAGGTGCTCGACATGGTCGCGACGCCGGCGTCCAGCGCCATCGCCGTCGTGAAGGCCTTGAAGGTCGAGCCCATCTCGAAGGTGCCCGCCGACATGCGGTTCAGGTTTTCCTTCTTCAGCGCGTCGACCGGGTTGTTCGGGTCATAGTCGGGCAGCGAGGCCATGGCGATGACCTCGCCCGTCTGGACGTCGAGGATGACGCCGCCGGCCGCGATCGCCTTGTAGCGCTCCATGGCCGCGACGCGCTCGTCGCGCAGGATGTGCTGGACGCGCAGGTCGATCGAGAGCGCCACCGGCGCGAGGTCGGATCCCGTCGCCAGCCCCGCCGCCTGGATGGCGCGGTAGCCCGAATCGTCGACATACTTCTCCATGCCGGCGATGCCCTGGTTGTCGACATTGACGTGGCCGACGACGTGGGACGCGGTGTTGCCGCCCGGGTAGAAGCGCCGCTTCTCGGTGCGGAAGCCGATGCCGGGAATGCCGAGCGAATGAATCTGCTGCATCTGGCGCGGCGAGATCTCGCGGCGCAGCCAGGCGAAGCCCGCGTCGCTCGACAGGCGGGTGTGGACCAGCTTGGCGTCGAGGTCCGGCAGGACCGACAGGAGGAGTTCGGTCGCCTCGTCGGCGTCGACCACGCGGCGCGGCTCGGCGAAGAGCGAGGCCGAGCGGATGTCCGTCGCCAGCACCTCGCCGTTGCGGTCGACGAGATCGGGCCGCGAGGCGGGTCCCTGTGCGAGCCCGCGATAGCCCGGCTCGGAATCGGGATGCGCGCCCCATACGGCGAGGCGCCCGCCGATGACCGCGTAGACGACGACGAAAAGGCCGATGGCCAGCGTGAAGCGGGGCCGGTCGCGCAGCGGCTCGAGACGCGCGCGGCGGCGCAGGGCGGAGCCCTTGGCCGGCATGGGCGCGGGCTGGGGCATCAAGGCCGAGCGAAACCGCGTGAACAGAGGGCGGGCGGCCGACAGGAGGGCGGCGGGAGCGATCATCGCACGACACCTGGAAGCTGGGCCGCGGCGAATCCGCCCATTTCGCCGAGCGGTACGGGCTCGAGCCGCACCGGCTCGGCCGGCAGCTCGTCCGGCCCGACGATCTGCGTCGGCTCGAAGGGCTTGAGCGCCAGCTCGTCCTCGAATGCGGTGGCGAGGCGCTGCAGGCGGTAGGGCTGATTCAGCAGGCTCCAGTCGGCTTCCAGGAGCGAGATCGTGTCGCGCTCGTGCGCGATCTGCCGCTCCACGGCCTGGAGCTGCGCCTCGACGATCTCGGCCTCGTGCTTGACGCTGAAGGTCCAGGCCGTCGCACAGAGCATCAGGGCGACCAGGACGATATCGACCGTCTTCAGCATCAGCGTTCCACTCCGGGCCGCGGCAGGACGGCAAGGCGGGGAAGGCCGATCAGGCTCTCCGCATCCTCAGGGTCATGCGCCGGTGCGGGCGTTCGGACCGCCGACCGCAGCTTCGCCGAGCGAGCGCGGGGATTGGCGGAGGCTTCCGTTTCGCTTGCCGTCACGGCCTTGTTTCGTGCCGAGAAGCTTGCCGGAGCATGCTGAACATCCGGTAAATGCCGGGACCCTCCGGGGGCCGCTGACCGCTCGCGCACGAAATTCTTGACGATCCGGTCCTCGAGCGAATGGAAGGTGACGACGACGAGCCGCCCGCCGGGTTTGAGGACCCGTTCGGCCGCCAGAAGCGCCCGCGCCAGTTCGCCCAGCTCGTCGTTCACGTAGATGCGCAGCGCCTGGAAGGTGCGCGTCGCGGGATCGATCCTGTCGCCGGGCTTGCGGCCGATCACCTTGCCGACCAGCGAGGCGAGGTCGAGCGTCGTCTCGAAGGGCCGCTCCTCGCGCCGCTTCTCGATCGCACGCGCGATGCGGCCCGCCTGGCGCTCTTCGCCCAGGAAGTTCAGGATCCGCGCCAGATCCCCCGCCTTCAGCGTGTTGACGACGTCGGCCGCCGTCGGCCCCTCGCGCCCCATGCGCATGTCGAGCGGCCCGTCCTTCTGGAAGGAGAAGCCGCGCGCGGCCTCGTCGATCTGCATGGAGGAGACGCCGATGTCGAGGACGATGCCGTCGACCGATCCGCCCGCCTGCGCCTCGACGATCTCGGCGAGGTCGCCGAAGGTCGAGCGCACGAGCGTCAGCCGGCCCTCGCTCGCCTCGACGATGGGGGCCGCAGCCGCGATCGCCGTCGGGTCCCGGTCGATGCCGATCACCCGCGCGCCGGCCTTCAGGATCGCGCTGGAATAGCCGCCCGCCCCGAAGGTGCCGTCGACGATCGTCTGGCCCGGGCCCGGCGCGAGAGCATCCATGACTTCGGGCAGGAGCACCGGAATGTGGCGAGCGGGTCCGCCACCGACCGGGGCGCCGCCGCCCCTGTCGTCGCCCGCCATCATTCCGGTGTTCCCCGCCGAGGGGAGCCGCCCGCCCGCAGGGCGAGAAGGCGCGAGCGCGCCTCCGCCCGATGCGCCTCGAATTGCGAGGGCTCCCAAAGCTGGAAGAAGTCGTTGCGCCCGACGAACACCACCTTGTCGGTGATGCCGGTGTGGGTGCGGATGAAGTCCGTGACCGAGATGCGCCCCTCCCCGTCGAACTTGAGGAAGGCCCCGTCCCCGTAGGCGAAGAGCGACATGTCGGCGAAGGTCTCCCCGAAGGGGTCCTCGTGCGCCATCCGGCTCTCGTAGCGCTCCAGAAGATCCATGCCGCCGACGTCGATCGCCGGATGGCCGATCGACTGCAGCGCGTAGAGCTCCTTGAAGCCGCGTTGGGCGAGCACCTGACGGAAGGTCGCGGGAACGGAGACGCGCCCCTTGGCGTCGATGGAGTTGATGGCGCTGGACAGAAAGCGATCCATCACTGGACCCCTCCGAACGACCGATATGCCGATACGGCATCGCGCAAACCCCAACTCTCCCGGCCGAACGCCAGCGATCGCGCAGGGACCCGGAAGGGTCTCCCACGGTCCGCCCGGGGGCGGTCTGGATATCGCTGCGCTGCTTCTCGGGGGCGGACCCGTACGGCCCGCCTGTCCTTGGGACGAGGGCTAACATGGGCCTATATGGGGGTCAATGGGAACGCACCCCACAGACGGCGTCGCCGGCCGCGTCGGGAGCCGGCCACGCAATCCGGAATCTCTAGCGATTACCGTATCTTATCTGCCCCCCTTGCCTTTGTGTAGAAGTACGTCGGACCGCGCGAGACGGCGGGCGGAAACGCAGCAAAAACAGTGCCATCGCGCCGGCCGAAGAGAGGCGGTGGGACGTCGTCCCAGCACCTGTAAAAAAAGGCTGAATTTTTTCGAGAATGGGACGAAGAGGTGTCAGCCGGCCTGTAAGCCGGGTTCTGTCCGACGACCCGAAGGCCGTCGTGGCGACCATTCCTCTGGGACGCGCCTTGCGACGCGCCTCGAGCAACCCACCCGAACGACGCACCCGGAGAAGGCTGGCGGTCTCCCGCCGTGTCGTTCCTATTCGGTCTTGCTCCCGGTGGGGTTTGCCGTGCCGCTCCCGTTGCCGGTCGCGCGGTGGGCTCTTACCCCACCGTTTCACCCTGACCCGCGAGCGGCACCGGTGCGCAGCGAGGCGCGAGGCGGACCCGCGGGCGGTCTGTTCTCTGTGGCACTGTCCCTGGGGTCGCCCCCGCCGGGCGTTACCCGGCACCGTCTCTCCGTGGAGCCCGGACTTTCCTCCCCCGCCGCCTTTCGGCGTATGGCGGGGGCGGTCACCCGGCCGGCTGACGGGGCGGACCTTTCGGCGCGGGCACGGCCGATGTCAAGCGACGACGGAAGCGGGTGCCGCCGCCGGACGCTACCGGATCGTCCTGCGCTCGGGCGAGCGCCGGACGATCCGATGCCGTCAGAAGCTCGCCATGTGAACCTTGACCCGCTCGCAATAGCGGCGCGAGACGGGGTTCGAGCGGGTGGCGTAATGGCCGGCGTTGTACTTCAGGATCGTCCCGCAGGTCGTTCCGCCGCCCCGCGCCTTGGCTCCCGCCAGATACTTCAGGCCGTAACGCAAATTCGTCGCCGGATCGTAGAGGTCGCGCGTCGATCCCCGAAAGCCCATGTCGCGGGCGGTCGCCGGCTTGATCTGCATGAGCCCGACCTCGCCGGCGCGACCGGTGACGTTCGGACGATAGCTGGATTCGATGAAGACGACGGCATGGGCCAGAGCGATCGGAACGCCGGCCCGCTCGGCCTCGCGGGCGATGAGATCGGCGAAGGGCTGGTCGTCGAACGGAGTCGGCTCGGCGGCCTGGAGATCGGCCTTCTCCGTTCCGTCGGTCGGAGCGGCGGACGCGTTCGATGCGAAAATGGGCGACAGAAGGGCGAGCGAAATCGACGCGGCGAAGGCCACGGCAGGCAGTCTATTCATTTCAGTCCTCAGACGAAGGCGTCCGCCTCTCCCCCTTGAGGCGAGGCGCCCGATGATCCTTGGTCCCCTCGATGGCGACCTGCGACGGGGTGCGTTGTGCAGCGCAACCGGCGCCGGAATGTGACGGATCGATCACGCAACATTACAGCGCGTTACATTTCGCGTTGGAACCCGCTGCCTGCCAGCCCGGTTTCAGCCCGTTTGCCCCAGATCACGGATGGCCGCGAGAAGCGCCCGGAGAGCGGAACGGGTGGACGGATCCGCAATCCCGTCGACCCGGCTTCGGCGGTGGTGGCGCTGGAAGGCGGCCACCACCAGACGCGTGGCCTCGTCGTACTCTCCGCCGCGGGGAACCTTGTAGCCGATGGCCGACAGTTCGCTCTGGAGGACGCGAACCGCGGGGCCGCTCTGGCCGGGGCTGAGGCCGTCCTGCGACGTGGCGGACGCGACGGGAACGCAGAGCCCGATACCGGCGCGAAAAAGTTGATCCCACGGAAAGAGTTCGCCGGGGTCTTCCTTGCGCGCCGGCGCGGTATCGGAATGGGCGAGGACGAGTTGCGGGGCGATCGACAGGCGGTCGACACAATCGCGGCACAATTCGATCACCGCGGCGATCTGCCGGTCGGGGAACGGGCGATAGCCGTGGGCATGGCCTGGATTGACGATCTCGACGCCCAAGGACCGCGAGTTGACGTCGGCCCGCCCGTGCCAGGACCCCTGCCCCGCGTGCCAGGCGCGCCGCGCCTCGGGCACGAGCTGGAACACGCGCCCGTCCTCCTCGACCAGATAGTGGCTGGAGACCTTGGATTCGGGATCGCGGAGCCGGGCGAGCGCGGCCTCGCCGCTGACCATGCCGGTATAGTGCAGGAGGAGGATGTCGGCTCGTTCCTGGCCGATGCGCTCGTCGTGATTGGGCGACGGCGCGATCTCGTCGACGTGCGGACTGTCCGGGACCATCAATGGGCTGGGACCCGCGAGACGCTGGCGAAGGCGGCATTGATCGCCTTCATCCGCTCGGTGGCGATGGCCAGGAACTCTTCGGGCACGCCCCGGGCCAGCAGCCGGTCCGGATGGTTCTCGCGCACGAGCTTCAGATAGCTGCGCCGGATCGCCTCCGGCGGATCGTCGGGCTCGACGCCGAGGACGGCGTAGGCGTCCCGCGCCTCGCCTTTGACGTGCCGCGCCTCGATCTGGGCGAAGGCGGCGGGCGAAAGTTCGAAGATCTCGCCGATCCGCCGCAGGAAAACGAGTTCGCGCTCATGGACGTGCCCGTCGGCGCCCGCGATATGGAAGAGACCGTCCAGGACGTCGACGAGGATGCTCTGTTCCCCGTTCTCGGCATCGCACAGGCCCGCGATGCGGGCCGCGTAGGCCTCGAAGCCGGCCGTGTCCTGCGCGGCGAGATCGTAGAGGCGGAAGACGTTGCGAAGCTCTTCGGGCGGGATCGCGAAAATCCGGCGGAACGCGTCGATCTCGCGTTGGGACACGACCCCGTCGGCCTTGGCCATCTTGGCGGAGAGGGCGATCATCGCGACGGAGAAGGCCACGCGCCTGCGCGTCGCCGCGTCGCCCGCGCAATAGGACCGCACGCCCTCCACGATCGCGTCGAGAGTGGCCATGCCCCGAGCGGCCAAATCGCGCAGGAGCGCCCCGATCGTCGCCAGAACCGACATCACGTTCCCACTCGGAGGGGCCTCTCCGGCGCTGCGGACGAACGGCGCGATCGCCCTGTCCCCGCACGCCCGCCTCTGTCCTGCCGGCTCATGCCGGGCGGCCGATACCCTTAAATGGCGAGGGGTCCCGGCGCAATCGACGCCGGAACCCCTCGCTGACGGTTTCGGTCGACGACGCGATCAGCCGCCAGCGGGCGGGGTCGATCCACCGGTCGCCGGAGCAGTGCCGCCGCCGGCCGGGGCCGCGGGCTCGGTCGCGGCGGGGGGCGTGTCGCCACCGGCCGGGGTCGTGGTGTTGGCCGAATCGTCGCCGCAGGCGGCGAGGGTCAGAAGGGCCGCCATGCCGACGGCGGTTGAAATCATTTTCATGTCACTCATCCCAAAGATGCGAGGTGCCGGGATAACGAGCGAGGGTCGATTCCGTTTCGTGCCGTTCCATTTCCGGCGACTTCACCTCTCTCGCCGCGATCACGAGTTCGTCGTTGCGCCGCGGATGCAAGCTTGGGTTAAGCATTCGGGGCGAGGGTCCGGCGCACTTTTGTCGTATGCGAGACCGATGCCGATGCGGATGCTGCCTTCGAGACGAGCCTCCGGGAATCCGGCCGCGCCGCAAAGAGGCTGGGCTGCCGCGCTCGCGCTCGGCCTCGCGGTCCTTTCCGGCTGCACCTCCGCCTCCATGGACATCCGCGATCTCGGCCTCACCGGCTCGACGCAGTCGCAGGCCTCCTTCTCGATGACTCCCATCCGCGGGGATCGGCCGAGCGACTACGAGGTCCACGGCGTCGACGTCTCCAAGTACCAGGGCACCATCGACTGGAACGCCGCGCGCCAGGACGGCACCGCCTTCGCCTACATCAAGGCGACCGAGGGCGGCGACATGCTGGACGAGCGCTTCCACGAGAACTGGCGGAACGCGCGCGAGGCCGGCGTGCCGCGTGGCGCCTATCACTTCTACTACTGGTGCCGTCCGGGCATTGAGCAGGCGCGCTGGTTCATCGAGAACGTGCCGCGCGACCCCTACGCGCTTCCTCCGGTCCTCGACATCGAGTGGACGCCCTATTCGCCGACCTGCACGCGCGCCCCGCCGCGCGACGAGATCGTGCGCGAGACGACGATCTTCATGGACGCGCTGGAGCGCCATTACGGCGTGCGCCCGATCATCTACGCCCCCATCGACATCCATCGCGAGCGGCTCGTCGGCACTTTCCCGAGCCACCAGTTCTGGCTGCGCGGCGTGCGCGACCACCCGAAGAAGAACTATCCGACGCGCGACTTCACCTTCTGGCAGTACACCGAAAGCGCCACCGTGGCCGGCATCCGGGGGCCGGTGGACAAGAACGCCTTTGCCGGGACGGCGCGCGACTGGCGGCGCTGGCTCGACGCCCACCGACCGGCGGTCCGCACGTCCCGGCGCTGATGGAGCGCGCCGGACCCGTGCCGCTCCGACATCCTTGAAAGGGCCATGTTGCGCGACGAAAGGCTCGGGCGGGGAGAACCGAACGACGACGAAGGAATACGATGCCGATGAACCGCGCCCGCACGCTTGGCCTGACCCTGACCCTTCTGTTGTCCGGCACGGCCGGGTCTCTCGCCCAGGGCGCACAGTGCGGCGGCGATTTTGGCGCCTTCCTCCAGGGCGTGCGGCAGGAGGCGGTGGCACAGGGCATGAGCCAGGCGGCGGTCGACCGCGCCGTCTCCACCATGCGCATCGACGACCGCGTCCTTCAGCGCGACCGGGCCCAGGGCGTCTTCCAGCGCCCCTGGCTGGAGTTCATGGAGCGCCTGATCACGCAGAACCGGCTCGACCGCGGACGCCAGGAGCTGCAGCGCAACGCCGCCCTGTTCAGCCGGATCGAGGCGGAGACCGGCGTTCCGGGTCCCGTGCTCGTCGCCTTCTGGGGACTGGAAACCGATTTCGGCGGCTATATGGGCGACTTCGAGACGCTCCCCGCCCTCGCCACCCTCGCGCACGACTGCCGGCGGCCCGAGCTCTTCCGCCCGCATCTGCTGGCGGCGATCCAGATGGTCGACATGGGCCTTCTGGAACCTTCGCAGATGCGCGGTGCCTGGGCCGGAGAGCTCGGCCAGACCCAGCTCCTGCCGGAGGACTACATCCGCTTCGGCACCGACGCGGACGGCAACGGGCGCGTCGACCTCATCCGCGATTCCGCCGACGCGCTCTTCACCACCGCCAGATTCATCCAGAACATGGGCTGGCGTGCGGGCGAGCCGTGGATCGAGGAGGTGCGCCTGCCGGCCGACTTCCCGCTGGAGCGCGCCAGCGTCTATTCCCGCGAGCCCCGCTCCGCCTTCGCCGCCCTCGGCGTCACGAAGGCGGACGGCTCGCCGCTGGAGACCGACGGCCTGCAGGCCTCGATCGTCATGCCGCAGGGCTTCGGCGGCCCGACCTTCCTGACCTTTCCGAACTTCGACCTCTACATCGAGTGGAACAACTCGCTGGTCTACACGCTTTCGGCCGCCTATTTCGCGACCCGGCTCGACGGCGCGCCTCGCGTTTCGCCGGGCAATCCGCGGCCCGGCCTGAATGCGGAGCAGATGGTGGAGCTGCAGCGCCGCCTGCAGGCCCGCGGCCACGATGTCGGCCGGCTCGACGGCATCCTCGGCCAAGGCACGCGCAACGCCGTTCGCGCAGAGCAGGTGCGCCTCGGCCTTCCGGCCGATGCCTGGCCGGACGCGCGGCTCCTTTCGGCGCTGAACTAGACGGCGGCAAAGGACGCGGGGCCTCTCGCGGCCGGCCCTTCCGCTCGCGGATCGGCGCCCCCATCTGTGTGCCGGATGCGGCCCCGCCGCACCCGTGGCCGAAGGGAGCCGACGAGACGATGCGAACGATGGAGATCGACCCGCGGGAGTTCGAGGCGCGCTACGCCGCCGACGAGGCCGCCTTCACCCATGCGGAGAAGATGCGCCGACTGGAGCGCATGGCGCGGTTCGCCCGCACGATGGACACCGCCTTCCGCATCCCGATGACGAACGTCCGCTTCGGTGCGGACGCGGTGATCTCGCTCGTGCCCGGCCTCGGAGATCTGGCCGCCGCCGGCATGGGCCTGTTCGTCGTGAACGAGGCGCGCAAGCTCGGCCTGCCCTGGCACAAGATCGCCCGCATGGTCGGCAATCTCGGCATCGACGCCGTCTTCGGCGCCGCACCCGTGGTGGGGACGGTCTTCGACGTCTTCTTCAAGGCGCACATGCGCAACATCGACATCATCCTCGACCATTTCGACTACCGGCCGGACGATCTGCGCACCGACATGAAGGACGTCACGCCGCGGATCTGAGGCCGGGACGTTCCGCACGCACGCCCTTGCCCGGCTGCCGGGAATGGCTCTAGCCTCGCCATTCTCGCGCCGACCATGGGAGGGCGGAATGCAGGACCGATCCGCGGGCTACTCCGCGCCCTCGCGCTGGCTGCACTGGCTGGTCGCGGTTCTGCTCTTCGCGACGCTGCCGCTCGGGGTCGTGATCAAGTTCGTCGCCGAGGATTACAAGCTCACCTTCTACATGCTGCACGAGTCGCTCGGGCTCGTTATCCTCTGGCTGATGCTGGCGCGCCTTGCCGTGCGTCTGATCCGGCCCCCTGCGCCGCACCCGCCCATGGCGCGATGGGAGACGGGCCTCTCCCATCTCGTGCACGGCCTGCTCTACGTCGTCCTGATCGTCCAGCCGATCGTCGGCTTCCTCGCCACCAACGCCTTCGGCTTCCCGCTCGAGTGGTTCTGGCTCGTGCCCGTCCCCTCCCCGCTCGGCGAGGACCAGGCGCTCGCGCCCCGCCTGATGGCGATCCACGTCGCACTCGGCTACGCGATCCTCGTCCTCTTCGCGGCCCACATCGCCGGCGTCCTCTGGCACCGCCTCTACCGGCGAGACGCGACGCTGGCTCGGATGACGTGAAGCCTAATAGCCGAACTCACGCGCCTGGACATGAGCGAAGTTGATAGCTGGTTTGCCTGCGTTCGCTGCGAGAAGGTAGAGCTTCAGATCGTTGGTCAGCAGAACGTCCTCATTTCTCGCCATCCGAATGAGTACGGCATCGGATAAGCCGAACAAGATGAAAGCCGCATCTTCAGCAGCGTCGACCGAGGGCACGTAGCATTCGAACGCTGTCGCAATGATTTCTTGTAACGACAAGAGATAGAGTCTCCGCTCGGGTTCGGCCGAGTACCGAAGCAGGTTCGATGCTTCGGTACTGGCGTTTGGAGAAAGCAAGATCGCTCCGAAATTCGCGACCGTTCGTTCGAGGAGCACATAGTCGCGTGCCTCGTAGGCGCGCAGACGCCTATGCTTCTCAACCAAACTCGCATCTACGCGACCGACAGCCAGAAGTATCAGCAAATTGGCGTCAATAATAACGCGCTGCAATTCTAGGCTGCCCAATCATGCAATTTGACGGATAGGACCTTACTGTCTGAGTCGCGGATCCGGACCACACGATAGTCGCGAGGAATTGGCTTCTCGGCCTTACCCTCAATGTTCGCGAGTGCGGCCTCATATGCCGTCCTCGACATTCGACGATGCCACGGCCTCGAGAAGCCGACCGTTATGCTCCAAGCGCCGCCGCTCTCATCGAACTCGATCTCCTCTAGACCGATGTCGAAGATTTTCTCTCCTGCGAAGGTATCCTCTACATACTGCTTCGCGATAGCGATGGCTTCTGCGGGCTTCACGACGCCGATCCGAACAGTTCCAGAGAACCATCGAGGCTGGCACCTGACGTTCGATCGGTCAACAGCGAGAGTCACCACCGCCGCGTCGTCGTCAGATAGCGCTCGGCTTCGGCGCCGAAGAGGCGGAGGAGCGTCTCTTCCTCCTGCGCGATGAAGCGGCGCGTGACGACGACGGGAAAGGCCGCGCAGGCGATCAGGCCCAGCGGGCCGCCGAAGGCGAAATTGGCGCCGAACACCATCAGCACCATGCCCGAATAGATCGGGTTGCGGTTGATCCGGAACGGGCCTTCCGCAATCAGCCGCGTCGGGGTGCCGCGCGGCTCGATCGTCGTCTTGCGGGCGTGGAAGAACCACGACGCCCAGGCCGCGAGGAGGAGCCCCGCCCCCATCATGTAGAGGCCGAGATAGTGATAGAACTCGTCGGCGAAGGCGCCGAGCGGCGGCAGGCGCCCCAGTGCGATCGCCGCGGCGCCGAGCCCGAGCGCCCAGACCGGCGGCAGGTCCGGAAAGTTTCGCCGGATCTCGTTCAAATCGCCCCTCCCGTCCACATTCGCTGCCGGCTCAGTCCGCCATCGTCTCCAGGCTAGCGTAGCCGTCGGCGTCGCCGCCCTCGTCGAAGGGCGTGGTCACCTCCACGAAGGTGTCGGGATAGAAGCCGTTGAAGCGTGTGCGAAGCGAGAGCGAATAGGCGCCGATGTGGCCGATTTCGATCCAGTCGCCCGTGTCGACGGTCTCGGGCAGCCAGAAGGGACGCGAGAGGATGTCGACCGAATCGCAGGTCGCGCCGCAGACCCGGAAGGCCGAGACCGTCTTCGGATCGCCCGTGCGGCGCGTGCGGGCCGGATCGGGGATGAACCGCGCGGGCAGCGTGATCTTGCCGGTCCACGAATCCGACAGCGACGCCCAGATGCCGTCGTTGATGTAGAGCCGCCGGCCTTTCCGCAGAAGCACGCGCACGATCAGCGAGAAGGCGCGCGCGACGACCACGCGGCCCGGCTCGGCGACGAGCGGGATGTCGGTGAAGCCCCATTCGGTGAGATCCGAGCGAAGCCGCGACATGATGGCGTCGAGCCCCGGCATCTCCTTCTTCTTGCGGCGCGGATCATGCCCGTACTGCGCGGGAAAGCCGCCGCCGACGTCGAGCCCCGCGAGCGGCACGTCGGCTCTGGAGCGCACCCAGTCAGCCGAGGCGAGCGCGCGCTCGTAGGTCTCCGGGTCCTCGATCTGCGAGCCGACATGGAAGCAGAGGCCGACCTTGAAGCCGATCCGGTGGCAGCGCTGCAGAAGCTCCACCGCATGGGCGGGCGCGGCGCCGAACTTCTTCGACAGCTCATACGCCGCGCTGCCCTTGGTCTGCAGCCGCACGAAGATGGTGATGGTGCCGGGATCGAGATCGAGCGCGCGCACGATCCGCAGGATCTTGGCGACCTCGTCCTCGTGGTCGAGGCTCATCACCCGGATGCCGTATGTCTCGAGCGCCAGGCGGATGTCGGACTGCGCCTTGATCGGATGCATGTAGAGCATCTCGGCCTTCGGCGCGACGGCGCGGACCGCCTCGAACTCGCCCGGCGAGGCGACGTCGAAGGCCTCGACGCCGGCCTTGGCCAGCGTCTCCAGCACCATCGGCTCGCCGTTGGTCTTCACCGCATAGGCCGTCCGGCCCGGAAACGCCGCCATGAAGCCCTGCACGTCCTGGCGCAGGATGTCGGGACGGAAGCAATAGACGGGGGCGTCCGGGCGAAGGGTCAGCGCGGCGTCCCGCGCGGTCCTGAACGTCTGCAAGGAAGGCTGGCTCCGCGATGGTCGAGTTCGGTCCTCTCGCCAGCACATAGGCCGTGCGGGTGGCGTTGCGATGACCGATCTGCAAAGGAGGCGCAAGGGAGGCGCCGGGAACGGGCGCCCGAGGAGGAGAAGAGACGATGCATGTCAGCCCCGTCAGCCTGAGCCGGATCGTCGCCGACATCGAGAGCGGGGCGACGACGCCGGCCCGCGAGATCGCGCGCGCGGCCGAGCGGATCGAGGCGGTCGAGCCGCAGATCCGCGCCTTCGCCCATCGCGCGTCCCCGCAGGCGCTGGCGGAGGCGGGCCGGGCGGGCGGGCCGCTCGCCGGCGTGACCCTCGGCATCAAGGACATCTACGACACCGCCGACATGCCGACGGCCTACGGCTCCGCGATCCATGCCGGGTTCGTCCCGGCGAGCGACGCCACGCTGGTCGCGCAGGCGCGCTCCGCAGGCGCGGCGATCATGGGCAAGACCGCGACCACGGAATTCGCCTTCCTGACGCCGACCGTGACGCGCAACCCGTGGAACCTCTCGCACACGCCCGGCGGCTCCTCCTCCGGTTCGGCGGCCGGCGTCGCCAGCGGGATGTTCGCGGGCGCCTTCGGCTCCCAGACCGCCGGTTCTGTCATCCGGCCCGCCTCCTTCTGCGGCGTCGCCGGCTACAAGCCGAGCTTCCGCCTCCTGCCGACGACCGGCATGCGCCCGATGGCCTGGACGCTCGACACGGTCGGCCTCTTCGCCAAGGGCGTCGCCGACGTGGCGCTCCTGACCGAACTCGTCTGCGGACGCGCGCTGCGGATCGAGGAACCGGTCGTTTCCGGCCTGACCGTCGGCCTCTACCGCGCGGCGGCCGACGCTGAACTCGAGCCGGCGATGGTCGGGGCGATCGAGCGGGCGCGGGCGATCCTGGAGGCGGCCGGCGCGCGCGTGATCGACGTCGAGGAGACGGAGGGCCTGCGCCGTGCGCACGAGGTGCAGTTCGCCATCCAGATCTACGAGAGCGCCTTGTCCATGGCGCACGAGCGCCGGCTGCACGCCGAACGGCTCAGCCCCGGCCTGCGCAAGGCGCTGGACGAGGGTGCAGCCATCACGCCGCAAGAATACGACGACTGCCGGCGCGCCGCACGCCGCGGACGCCGCGAGGTGACGGCCCTGTTCGAGCGGGTCGACATGCTGCTCGGCCCTTCGGCCCTTGGCGCCGCGCCCGCCTCGCTGGAGACGACCGGCTCGCCCTCTCCGAACCGCATCTGGACGCTGACGGGCAACCCCTGCGTCAACGTGCCCGGGCTTCTGGACGAGGCCGGCATGCCGCTCGGCCTGACCATGGTCGGCCGGTTCGGTCAGGACCGTGCGACGCTGACCGCAGCCGCCGGGCTGGAACGCGGCATCGCCGGTGCCTGACCGGCCTTCCGCGGCCGTCGAACGCCGCGGCCGTTAAAGCTTGTGAAGAATTTGAGACAAGATCGAGAGGTCGGAACCCCGCATCCGCGGCGTTTCGAGCCGGCTCGCCATATTTCCTTCACGGTTTCGCAACGTTTCGGGCTTTACGAAGTTGAAGGATTGATTAACACTGAAACATCCCGTGACGAGGAGGCCATGATGGAAATCACGCGTTCGTTGAATTTTCTGCTCGCCGGTGCCGCCTTCGTTTTCGTCGGCGCCGTCGTGGCCGGCGTCATCTCCTGAGGAGGCTCGCGGCCCGCCGCCCCCTTCAGGACACCTTCTCTAGAGAGGCCGGATCGCAGGATCCGGCCTTTTTCGTTCGGCCCACCGCGAATCGTCAGGCCGCCGCCTGCGCACGCTCGCCGTCCGCCCGGTCCGCACGAAGCCCCAGGATGTGGCAGATCGAGTAGACGAGGTCGGCGCGGTTCATCGTGTAGAAGTGGAAATCTCCGATCCCCCGCTCCGTCAGGTCGAGGACCTGCTCGGCACAGACTGCGGCCGCGACGTGGCTGCGGGTCGCCGGATCGTTCTCCAGCCCTTCGAAGCGCTCGGCGAGCCAGGCGGGGATCGTGGCCCCGGTCGCCGCCGAGAAGCGCGCGATCTTGGTGAAGTCGTGGATCGGCACGATGCCCGGAACGATCGGCACGTAGATGCCCGCCCGCCGGGCGCGCTCCACGTAGCGCTCGTAGACGTCGTTGTCGAAGAAGAACTGGGTGATGGCGCGCGTCGCGCCGTTGTCGACCTTGCGCTTCAGGATGTCGATGTCGGTCGCGAAATCCGGGCTCTCGGGATGCTTCTCCGGATAGGCCGAGACCGACACCTCGATCCCCGGATCGATCGCCTTGATCCCGGAGACCAGTTCCACCGCGCTGCGATAGCCGTCGGGGCGCGCTTCGTAGGTGCTGCCCGCCCCGCCCTGCCCGTCGCCGCGCAGCGCCACGATGTGGCGCACGCCCGACGCGCGGTACTCGCGCACCACCTCGTCCACCTCGGCCCGCGAGGCGTCCACGCAGGTGAGATGGGCGGCCGGGGCCAGATCGGTCTCGCCGATCAGCCGGCGGATCGTCTGGTGGGTGCGCTCGCGCGTCGAGCCGCCCGCGCCGTAGGTGACGGACACGAAATGCGGCTTGAGCGGCGCCAGCCGCTGGATCGAGGCCCACAGCGTCTCCTCCATCGCCGGGGTCTTGGGCGGAAAGAACTCGAAGGAGACGCGGATGCCCGGTGCGGGAGACTTCTGCTGGACCATGTCGGGTGGGCTTTCTCAGGCGGTTCTGGGAAGGTCGGGCGAGGGGCGCGGATCGCGGCCGATGGCGACGATGACGGTCAGTTCCTCCGCTCGCTCCCCCGGCGGGGCGAGCGAGCGGACCCGCTCCACGCTCAGCCCCGCGGCCGCGAGGAAGCCTTCGATGGTGGACGGCGAGAAGCCGAGCCGCAGATGGGCGTGTTCGGCGCGCAGGAATTCGTTGTCGTGGGGCGCGAAGTCGACGACGGCCAGCCGCCCGCCCGCCCGGAGGGCGCGGGCCGCTTCGGCCACCGCCGCCTGCGGGTCGGCGAGATAGTGCAGCACCTGATGGAGCGTGACGATATCGAAGGCGTCCGGCTCGACGGGCAGGTGATAGGCGTCGCCGTGCCGAACGGAAGCCTGGGCGAGGCCGGCCGCATCCAGCTTCGACCGCGCGAAGGCGAGCATCTCGCGCGAGGCGTCCACGCCGACGGCCCGGCGCGCCAGCGGGGCGAGCATCTCGAGCATGCGCCCCGTGCCCGTGCCGATGTCGAGGATCGCCTCGACCGGCTCGCCGCCGAGCTCTGCGAGAAGGACCGCCTCGACATCGGCGTCGGCCGCATGGAGCGAGCGCAGACGGTCCCAGCGCGACGCGTTGGCCGAGAAATAGGCGGCGGCATGTTCGGCCCGCTGCGCGCGGACGGCCGCGAGCCGCTCGCCGTCGCGCGCCAGGACGGCATCGGTGCTGGAAAGCCGCGTCTGGAGGGCGCGCACGATCTCCTGTGTCGCCGCATCGTGCGACAGTCGGAAATAGGCCCAGGCCCCTTCCTGGTGACGCTCAAGGACGCCGCTTTCGACCAGAAGCCGCAGATGGCGCGAGACGCGGGGCTGCGATTGCCCAAGAATGGACACGAGATCGCTGACCGTGAGTTCGTGATGCGAGAGCAGGAGCGCGATGCGCAGGCGTGTCGGCTCGCCGAGCGCCTTCAGACGCTCCACTCCCGCGGACAGGCCCAGCGTATCGGACATCGAACGGCCTTCTCCCAATCCGCCCTCCACATATAAGGATATCCTTATATGTTTCCGCGATGGGCGTGGCAAGCGACGAGGAGCGGCCTGTGACGACGGGACGGCAGAGGGCGATCGGGAAGGCGTTGACGACCCTCCTGCCGCGCGTGCCCTATCTGGACGCCGAGGCGATCCGGGCGGCGGCAGGGTCGCGGCATATGCGGGATCTGTCGACGGAGGCGGCGGTCTGGCTCGCCACGCTCGCCCATGTCCGCCACGAACACACCGATTACGATGCGCTTCGTGACGAGGGCTACGAGCGCGACGAGGCGCGCTTCTTCGTGCTCGATGCGGTCAACGAGACGCTGGACCGCTGGGGCTGCGCGAGACGTCTCGTCTCGACGGAGAACGAGATCGCCGACGGGGACGCCGGCTGACTCTTTGCGGAGAGCGATGGGCGCTCAGATGTCGCGGCGCGAGGAGCGAAGGGCCTGGACCTGGCGGGCGGCTTCGCGCTCGCGGGCCTCGATGAGACGCCCGAAGGCGTTGCGGCCGGCGGTCTTCAGCTTCTGCAGCAGCATGGACGTTTCCTCAGCAAGATCGGTGTCTGAGGAAGAGATAAGCGGTCCGGGGCCGTGGAGTGAGGGGGCGCACGGCATGGCAGCCATGCAAGGCCCCGCATCCAAGCGGCGCGCGGGGCGTTCTGGCGGCCCTCAGGCCGCGGCGGAGACGGCCTCCATCAGCGTCCGGGCGACCTGCGCGTCCGTATAGGGCTTCTGGAGCACGGGTCGCGACTGCCATTCCGGCATCACGCCGCCGCGCCCGTAGCCGGTCGCGAAGATGACGGGGACGCCGCGACCGCGCAGCGCGTCGGCGACCGGATAGACCTTCTCGCCGCCGAGATTGACGTCGAGGATCGCCACGTCGATCTCCGAGATGCCGTTCAGCATTTCCAGCGCGCGGTTCAGCCGCATGGCGAGGCCGACGACGTCGCAGCCCAGATCGGCGAGGATGTCCTCCAGCTGCATGGCGACGAGGCTCTCGTCCTCCACGACGAACACGCGGAGCGAGGCGAGCGCCTGGGCGCCGCCGCGTTCGATGTCATCCACCTGCAATGTCTTCGATCTCCGTCAACGGAACGTCGAGCCGACAGATGAGTCCCGAAGGCTCGAAGGCAAGATCGAGGGAACCGTCGAGCTCGCCGGTGATGATCCGGCGCAACATCTTCAGGCCGAAGCCCGGAACGACGGCGTCCGGCACCTTCGCCCCCGCCTCCCGCCAGGTCAGCGACAGACGTTCGTCGCCGCGCTCGCCGACCAGCGTCCAGGACACCTTCAGCTCGCCGCTTTCGAGCGAGAGCGCGCCGTACTTGGCCGCGTTCGAAGCCAGCTCGTGGAAGACCATGGCCAACGCGATCACGGCCTTCGGCCGAAGGCGCACCGGGGGGCCGGTCAGGGCGACCCGGGCCCGGTCGTAGATCGCGAGCTCCTGCAGCAGGACGGGACGCAGCTCGGCCGATTCCCAGTGGCGGTCGCTGAGGACGTCGTGCGCGCGCGAGAGCGCCTGGACGCGCGCGTCGAAGGTCGCCTGTGCGACCGTGGAGTCGTAATCGCCCCGGAAACTCTGCCGGGCGATCGACTGGACCGAGGAGAGGGTGTTCTTCACGCGATGGTTCAACTCGTCGACGAGCAGACGCTGCCGGTCGGTCGCGCGCACGTTGTCGGTCTGGTCGGTCGCCTGGACGAAGACGCCGGAGACCTCGCCCCGCCCGTTGCGGATGGGCCGGTACGAGAAGTCGAGGAACGATTCGCTCGGCGCCTCCCCCTCGTCGTGCGCCATCATGACCCGGACGGATCGCCCGCCCGTCGGCATGCCTGTCATGTAGACGGCGTCGAGCATCTCGAAGAAGCCCTGGCCTTCGAGCTCGGGAAGCGCGGCGCGCACCTTGAGCCCGACGAGGTCGCGCGTGCCGACGAAGCGGCGATACATGTCGTTGGCGAAGGTGAAGACGTGCTCGGGCCCCTGCAGGACGGCGACCATTCCAGGAGCCTCCTCGAAGAGCCGGCGGAAATCCGTCTCGCCGTCCCGGTCGGACCGGTCCACTGCCGCCTCCGCCTCCCGGGCTCGCTGGACCAGCTCGAACTCGCCGGGAAACATCCGGAAGGGGACGGCCGCCGCCTCGCGCAGGCGCACCATCTCGGTGATGTCCGCCGTGTTCTGGAGGATGAAGATCACCTCGCCGTCGGCATCGAACAACGGACTGTGAACGGCCGACCAGTAGCGGTCCTCGGTGCCCCCGCCCAGATGTTCGGGCCTGGGGATGGCGTAGTGGATGTAGGCGAGCGTGTCGGGCTTGCCGGTCGACAGCACGCGGTTCAGCGAGGCCAGCAGCCGCCGTCCCGCCTCCCCTTCGTTGGGGAAGGCCTCGAGGATGTTGCGCCCGACGAGTTCGTCCTCGCCCTTGGAAACGGCGGCCTCGTAGGCCGGGTTCGCCGCGGCGTACCGCAGTTCCCGGTCCAGGATCATGTGGGGGCTCGGCAGAGCTTGGAACAGCTGCCGGAAATTCAGTCGATCCATGCCTCTTCGTCGCTCGTCACGTCCGGGCGAAGGGCCCGGAAACGGGGGTCGCCGCCCCGCCGGGGCCGCGCATCCCGGCGTCTTCGCGCGGGATGCGTCTGACCCGATGTAGCTGCCGCATCGTCCTCGAAAAGAGGCGCGGCGAGGTCGAATTCGTCGCGGGACACCCGGAGGGTGCCCCGCGGGCCGCGATCAGCGCGTCAGGCGCTTGTAGGTCGGGCGCTTCGGGTTCACCGATTCCGGACCGAGCCGCCGGATCTTGTCCTGCTCGTAATCCTCGAAATTGCCCTCGAACCACTCCCAATGGCTGTCGCCCTCGTAGGCGAGGATGTGGGTGGCGAGCCGGTCGAGGAACATGCGATCGTGGCTGATCACCACGGCGCAGCCGGCGTATTCCTCCAGCGCGTCCTCGAGCGCGGCCAGCGTCTCTGTGTCGAGGTCGTTGGTCGGCTCGTCGAGCAGAATGACGTTGCCGCCGGTCTTCAGCATCTTGGCGAGGTGCACGCGGTTGCGCTGGCCGCCCGAGAGCGTGCCGACTTTCTGCTGCTGGTCCGGGCCCTTGAAGTTGAAGTTGCCGACATAGGCGCGGCTGTTCATGTCGTACTTGCCGAGCTTCATGATGTCGACGCCGCCGGAGATTTCCTCCCAGACGTTCTTGTTGCCGTCCAGATGGTCGCGACTCTGGTCGACATAGCCGAGATCGACCGTCTCGCCGATCGTGATCTTTCCCGAATCCGGCTGCTCCTTGCCGGTGATCATCTTGAAGAGCGTCGACTTGCCGGCGCCGTTAGGGCCGATGATGCCGACGATGCCGCCGGCCGGCAGCTTGAAGGAAAGGTTCTCGATCAGGACGCGGTCGCCGTAGCCCTTGGTCAGGTTCTCGACCTCGATCACCTTGTTGCCGAGGCGCTCGGAGGCCGGGATCACGATCTTGCCGTCGGCCGGACGCCGGTTCTCGGCGGCCTCCACCAGCTCGTGATAGGCCTGAATGCGGGCCTTGGACTTGGTCTGGCGGGCCTTGGCGCCCTGCTGGATCCACTCGCGCTCGCGGGTGATGGCGCGCATGCGGGCATCCTGCTCGCGGCCCTCCTGCGCCATGCGCTTGGTCTTCTTCTCCAGATAGACCGAGTAGTTGCCCTCGTAGGGCACGCCGCGCCCGCGATCGAGCTCCAGGATCCAGCCCGTCACGTTGTCGAGGAAGTAGCGGTCGTGCGTGATCATCAGGACCGAGCCCGTGTAGTCGCGCAGGTGCTTCTCCAGCCAGGCAATGGTCTCGGCGTCGAGATGGTTGGTGGGCTCGTCGAGGAGCAGGATGTCGGGCTTGGACAGGAGCAGCTTGCACAGCGCCACGCGGCGCTTCTCGCCGCCCGAGAGCGGCCCGACCGCCGCATCACCCGGCGGGCAGCGCAAGGCGTCCATCGCCATCTCGACCTGGTTCTCCAGGTCCCACAGGTTCTGCGAATCGATCTCGTCCTGCAGACGCGCGCCCTCGTCGGCCGTCTCGTCCGAGTAGTTCATCATCAGTTCGTTGTAGCGGTCGAGGATCGCCTTCTTGTCGGCGACGCCCTCCATCACGTTCTCGAAGACGGTCTTGGTCTCGTCGAGCTTGGGCTCCTGCGCCAGGTAGCCGACGGTCGCCCCCTGCGCGGCCCAGGCCTCGCCGGTGAACTCCTTGTCGACGCCCGCCATGATCTTCAGGAGCGTCGATTTGCCCGCGCCGTTCGGGCCCAGGATGCCGATCTTGGCGTCCGGGTAGAAGGAGAGGTTGATGTTCTCCAGGACCTTCTTGTTGCCGTAGGCCTTGGTCAGGTCCGACATGTGGTAGATGAATTGGCGCGCCATTACCGTCCCGGTCGTGTCGTTCGATGGAATGAAGATGAGTTGGCGCGCTTCTAACGCATGGAGACGTTGAAGGGAACGCGCGCCGCCGAGCTTCTAGGTGGGGATGGGACGGCTCCGCCTCAACCGGCGTCTCGGAATCCGGCCGCGTCCACCTCGCCGCGTCGGCATCCGGCGGGCACGCTCGTCGCGCCGTGGATGAGCTCGGCCAGAGGCGCGCCGGGCGAACCGGAAAGCTCGATGCGCAGCTCGCGGATCAGGCGCCGCCCGTCGGCCTCGGCGCAGTCGACGAGCACACGGGCTCCGGCCCCGCGCCCGAAGGCCTCGTCGAAGGCGGCCCGGATCGTCGAGGCGTCCAACGTCTCGCCGACCGCGTCCTCGAAGAGGTCCCGCACGGCGCTGTCGTTCAGCTCATCGATCAGGCGGACCGAGGCGGCGAAATAGGCCTGCGCATCGCCCGGAAAGCAGGAGCCGTGCTTGATCCACTGGTGCCGGTCCAGGCCGGAAGCGACGCCCGGCATCACGTCGGCGAGGTCCGCCGCGGTCGCTTCGGTCAATTCGGGCGCCGGCAGGCGGTCCCAGTCGCCCCGCTCGTCGAGCGCGACGAGCCGAGGCTCGACGTTGCAATAGTCCCGCCCGCGCGGCTGGGGCCAGAGCCCGTGCAGGGAGAAGCCGACATCGTCGCGCGCGCCGTCCCGGCACTCGGTGACGCGCGGGCGGGTCTCGCAGAAGGAGGGCTGCCAGCTGGCCGCGAGCAGGAAATCGTCCCTCGCCGCGCTCGGCGGCGCCGGAGCGGCCTCCGCCGCCTGCCTCGCCTCGTCCTCGATGCGGCCGCAGCCGTAGGCGACCCAGCGCCGTTCCGGCTCGGCGCCGGGCACGATGATCAGATAGTGGCTGCCCGGCACGGCGTTGCGGCCGACGAGCTCGTAGCTCAGCCCGGCCTGCGTGGCGACGTTGCCCGGATTGTCGTCCGGATCTCGGATCGAGGGCGTCGCGGGACAGGTCGCCTCGGCGACGAAGGCGCCGACCATCGGCACCTGCGCGCTGGCCGTGGCGGGAGGGACGATCAGGGCGGCGGCGAAGAGGACGGTTCTCATGGCGGCGACCATAGACCGTTTTCCCTCAGCGCGCCGCTCCCGAGCGATGCGCCCAGCCGGTCATGCGCTTCTCCAGAAGCGCCATCAGGGCGTACATGACGATGCCCTCGATCGCGAGCATCACGAGACCGGCGAAGACCAGCGGCACGTTGAACTGCGACTGGGCGCTCAGCATCATGAAGCCGAGGCCGGAATTGGCCGCGATCGTCTCCGAGACCACCGAGCCGACGAAGGCGAGCGTGATCGCGATCTTCAGGGAGCCGAAGAAGTACGGCATGGATCGGGGGATGCCGACCTTGGTCATGATCTCCCATTTCGAGGCCCCGAGCGCGCGGAGCACGTCTTCCATCTCCGGTTCGATCGTCGCCAGACCCGTCGCGACGTTCACTACGATCGGGAAGAAGGCGATCAGGAAGGCCGTCAGGATCGCCGGCACCGTGCCGATGCCGAACCAGATGACGAGGATCGGCACCACGGCCACCTTCGGGATCGAGTTGAACCCGATCATCAGGGGGTAGAGGCCGGCATAGATCGTGCGCGACCAGCCGACCAGCAGCCCGAGCCCGAGCCCGAAGGCGACCGCGAGCAGGAAGCCCGCGACGGTGGTGAACAGCGTCTGCAGCGAGTTCGTCCAGATGGCCGGCCAGTACTGGACGATCGCGCCGAAGATCACCGACGGCGCCGGCAGGATGTAGACCGGCAGCGCGAAGAGCCGGACCGAGCCCTCCCAGAGCACGAAGAGGCCGATCGTGTAGAGCCAGGGTGCCAGCCTGACCCAGTCGACGCCGGAGTTCGCCTTCCGGCGCGGCTTGGGCTTCGCCTCGACGGCGCGGATGTCGGCGGGAAGATCGCTCATGCCGCCACCCTCGCCTCGGCGATCTCGGCCCGCAATTCGTGGACGAGGTCGACGAAGGGTTTCTCGTACATCAGGTCCAGCGGGCGGGGCCGGGCGAAGGGCACCTGCCGCTCCAGCTTCACGCGGCCCGGCCGCGCCGTCATCACCACCACGCGGTCGGCCAGATAGGCCGCCTCGCGAAGATCGTGGGTGACGAGGACGATGGTGATGCCCTTCGTCGCGTGGATGTCGCGGATCACCATCCACAGCTCCTCGCGCGTGAAGGCGTCGAGTGCGCCGAAGGGCTCGTCGAGCATGATCAGCTCGGGCTCGTGGATGAGCGCGCGGCAGAGATTGGCGCGCTGCTGCATGCCGCCGGACAGCTGCCAGGGAAATTTCGAGCCGAAGCCCTTCAGCCCGACGAGTTCGAGCAGGCCTTCCGCCTTGGCGACGTACTCGGCCTTGTGCCGCCGCAGCCGCCGCTTGTGCGGCTCGACGATCTCCAGCGGCAGAAGGATGTTGTCGAGCGTGGTGCGCCAGGGCAGCAGGGTCGGGTTCTGGAAGGCCATGCCGACGATCGAGACCGGCTCCGAGACCTCCTTGCCGGCGACGATGACGACGCCTTCGCTGGGCGCCTGAAGCCCGGTGACGAGCTTCATCAGCGTGGACTTGCCGCACCCCGAGGGTCCGACGACGGCGACGAACTCGCCGCGCCCGACCTTCAGGTCCAGCCCCTCGACGGCGAGCGTGCCCGCGTCGCCGCCGTAGCGCAGCGAGACGTCGTCGAGCGTGACGAGCGGGCTCATCGCGGCCCCCTTCGCCCGGCCTAGTCGAGCATCCGGTCGGCTTCGGGCGGCAGATACTGGCCGTCGAAGACGCGATCCGGCGCCGGCGGGTTCTCGAGCCCTACCGACAGGTCGAGAAGCTCGATGGAGCGCGCCAGCTTCGCCTCATCGACGCCGCCGAAGCCGTTCTCGCGCACGGCCGCCGTCGCGATGTTCATCTCGTTCGCCATCTGGAGGCGCTCGACCTCGGTCTCCAGGGTCAGGATGTTGTTGGCGCGAAGCACGGCCTCGGCGCCCGCCTGCGGGTCGGCGACCGCGTCCTTGAAGCCCCGCGTGATGGCGGCCAGCACGCCGCGCACCGCCTCCGGGTTCTCCTCGGCGAACGTCGTGTTGACCATGACCGCGTTGCCGTAGAGGTCGAGCCCGTGGTCGGCCATCAGGATCGGGACGATGTCCTCCTCCTGCACCCCTTGCGCCTTCAGGTTCAGGACGACGGAGAAGGCGAAGCCGAAGACGGCGTCCACGGCGCCCTGCGCCAGCATCGGCTCGCGCACCGGGAAGCCGATGCTCTCGATGGTGATCGCGGACGCGTCGAGATCGTTCACCTCGACGAAGGCCGGCCACTGCGCGAAGGCCCCGTCCGGCGGCGGGGCGCCGAGCGTCTTGCCCTCCAGCGACTTCGGGTCCTCGCCGACCCCTTGCGAGGCGCGCCCGACGACCGCGAAGGCCGGCCGCTCGTAGACGATCTGCACGGCTTCGATCGGCTCGTCGGGGTTGGTGTCGAGGAACTTGATCAGCGCGTTCAGGTCGCCGAAGCCCATCTGGTAGGTGCCGGTGGTAATGCGCGGAATGGCCTCGAGCGAGCCGTTGCCGACGTCGATCGAGACCTCGACGCCGGCCTCCTCGAAGTAGCCGCGCTCCTGCGCGAGGAGGAAGCCGGCGGCCGGCCCCTCGAAGCGCCAGTCCAGCGTGAAGCGGACCGGGGTCAGCTCCTGGGCGCCGGCAAGGCTTGGGGCGAGAAGGGCGGCGGCGGAGGCGGCGAGAAGAAGTCGGATCATGGAGCGGGCCGTTGCGTGGAGAACGGCGCCATTGTTGACGCGCCCCTCCAGCGCCTGCAACACGATTCCGCGATCCTCGCGGCCGGTCTCTCGACTCTGCTCAAAGGGAAGGCGCACCGCTCCTTTTCGCGCCGGGCCCTGCCCGTCCGATCGGCAGGAGGAAGAGATGTTCGACACGCCGACGGTCCTCGAATCGCCGACGGGCGCTAGGCTCCTCCTGCGCGCGAAGGCGGCGGAGGCGCCCTCTCGCGGCATCGTCCTCGTCTTCCACGGACTGGCCGAGCATTCGGCCCGCTACGCGGCGTTCGCCGGCGAACTCGCCGCGCTCGGCTTCCATGTCCTCGCGCACGATCACCGCGGGCACGGGCGGACGACGGCGTCCGACACCGGACCACGCCGCTTTTCGGTGCGTAACGGCGTGGAAAAGGTCCTGGCGGACGGCGAAGCGGTCGAGCGGCACGCCCGCGCCGCCCATCCCGGCCTGCCGGTCGTCGTCTTCGGCCATTCCATGGGCGCGCTCGTCGCGGCGAACTTCGCGGCGCGCAGAAGCCGCGACCTCGCCGGCGTCGCGCTCTGGAACGGCAATCTCGACAGGGGCGTGGACGTCCGCCTGGCGCGGGTGCTGTTCCGTCTCGAGCGGGCCTATCGCGGCTCGGACGTGGCGAGCGGGCTGTTCCCCGCACTGACCTTCCGGGCCTGGGCGCGGTCCGTCCCGGGCCGCCGCCGGGAGGCGGACTGGCTGACGCACGACGCGGAACAGGCGGCGCGCTACGAGGCCGATCCCCTCTGCGGCTGGACGCCCACCGTCTCGCTCGCCGAGGACCTGACGCGCCTGACGCTGGCAGGGGCTTCGCCCCCTGCCCTCGCGCGCCTGACGAAGGCCCTGCCGCTCCATCTGCTCGGTGGCGGAGCCGACCCGGCGACGAAGCGGGGCCGCGCGGTCGAGCGTCTGGCGGCCCGCCTCCGCAAGGCCGGCGCGAGCGACGTGACGTGCCTCGTCGTGCCGGGCGCGCGGCACGAGACGCTGAACGAGATCGAGGCCTATCGCCGGCCCGCCATGGCCTCGCTGACCGCCTGGCTCGATCGCATCGTCCCGCCTGTCAGCGCAGGATGACGGGCACGTAGACAGGTCTCGTCGGGAACGGATCCTGCAGCAGCGCCGCGCGCCGGTCGGCCGCGCGCGACAGGTCGATGCGCTGGAGGCAGGCGGCGAAGGCGTCGGTGCCCGGCCGGAAGCCGTAGGAGCGGCACTGGTTCTCGTCCGCCGCCCGGCGCTCGGCTGGGCTGACGGAGACGCAACCGGAGAGGGCGACCGCCGTCACCAGCAGAGAGATCGCGACCGCACGCATGGCCGGTTTCCTTCCTCGAAATTCCGGGACGATCCCGTCGAGAGAACGGGAAACGCGGGACGGCGGTCCAGGTTCGCCTCGTCAGGCCCAGCGGTGCCCGGCGACCTCCATGTCGACCGCATGGACCGAATGGCCTTCCGTGAAGAACAGGGTCCGGTGGTCCGGCCCGCCGAAGGTCAGGTTCACGCAGGTGTCCTCCGTCGCGATCCGCCCGCGCAGGGTCCCGTCCGGGGCGTAGATGCGGGCCCCGTCGAAGCAGCCGGCATAGAGGTTGCCGCTCTCGTCCATCGCCAGCCCGTCCGGGATACCCTCTTCGATCGTGGCGAAGATCCGCCCCTCTCCCCGGCGGCCGTCCTCGTCCATCGGGAAGGCGATGATCTCGCCGGGGCGGGATTCGTCCAGCGCACCGGCCGCTTCCGCGACATAGAGCGTGCGCCCGTCGGCCGAGAAGACGATCCCGTTGGGCTGGGAGATGCTGTCGATCATCCGCGCCAGCGACCCGTCCTGCGGATCGATCCGGTAGACGCCGTTGGCCGACTGCTCCGGTTCGGCCTGGATGCCCTCGTCCGGGACCGTGATCCCGAAGATCGGGTCGGTGAACCAGACGGCCCCGTCCGGAGCGAGGGCGGCGTCGTTCGGCGAGTTCAGCGGACGCCCCTCATACGCCTCGGCGATCGGAACGATCGTCCCGTCCGCCTCCTCGCGTACCACGCGGCGCGTGCGATGCTCGCAGGTCACCAGCCGGCCGGCGGCGTCGAGGATCGAGCCGTTGGCGTTGTCGGACGGCTCGCGGAACGTCTCGGCCTCTTCGCCGGGCACGACGATCATCATCCGGTTGGCGCGCACGTCCGAGAAGACGAGCGCACCGCGCTCGGGAAGCCAGACCGGCCCCTCGCACCATTGGCCGCCGGTGTAGATCGTGCGGATCGGGGCCCCGGCGGACACGAGGCCCGACAGGCTCGCCTCGCCGGACGGCGCCACGCGCGGCTGCGCGCGGGCGGGCAGCCCGCCGAGGGCCAGAGCGGCACCGGAGCCCGTCAAGGCGAGGAAGAGGCGGCGGTTCGGCGTCGAAAGATGAGGCATCGAAGGGTCCGGTTCCGTTGGCGTGCGCCAGGAACTGCCCTGCGGACCGAAAACCTCAAGCTCACGTTTGCGTCAGTCGAAGAGCGAGGAGACCGACTCTTCGGAGGCCGTGCGCTGGATCGCCTCGCCGAGAAGGTTGGCCAGCGTGATGACGCGGATGTTCTTCGTTTCGCGCACGGCCTGCGGCGGCATGATGGAATCGGTGATCACCAGCTCCTCCAGGCGCGAGGCCGCGATGCGCGCGGCCGCCCCGCCGGAGAGCACGCCGTGGGTGATGTAGGCGCGAACGCTCGCCGCACCCTGCGCCATCAGCGCGTCCGCCGCATTGCAGAGCGTGCCGCCCGAATCGATGATGTCGTCGACGAGGATGCAGTGCCGTCCCGCGACGTCGCCGATGATGTTCATCACCTCGGACTCGCCCGGCTTCTCGCGGCGCTTGTCGACGATGGCGAGCGGCGCGTCGAGACGCTTGGCGAGCGAGCGGGCGCGCACGACGCCGCCGACGTCCGGCGAGACGACCATGCAGTTCTCGGCCTCGACATGGGCCTTGACGTCGCGCGCCATCAGCGGGATCGCGAAGAGATTGTCGGTCGGGATGTCGAAGAAGCCCTGGATCTGCCCGGCATGGAGATCGAGGGTCATGACGCGGTCGGCGCCCGACTCCGTGATGAGATTGGCGACGAGCTTGGCGGAGATCGGCGTGCGGCCGCCGGCTTTGCGGTCCTGCCGCGCATAGCCGAAATAGGGCAGGACCGCCGTGATGCGCCGCGCCGAGGCGCGCCGCATGGCGTCGGTCATAATCAGGAGTTCCATCAGATGGTCGTTCGCCGGGTAGGCGGTGGACTGGACGATGAAGACGTCCTCGCCGCGCACGTTCTCCTGGACCTCGACGAAGATCTCCTGGTCGGCGAAGCGCCGGACGGAGGCCTTGCCGAGCGGCAGCTCGAGATAGGCGCAGATGGCTTCGGCGAGCGCCCGGTTCGAATTGCCGGAAAAGAGCTTCATGGACTGACCCGCGTCGGATGCTGGAATGCCTTGCGCACCCTTGTCGAGCGTCGCCCGTGGCTTATGGCGGGCTCCTTACCAACAACGGGTGAAGAGTCAAAGGAGGATGCGACCGATCCCGCCGGTCAGGACACGGTGACGAGATCGAGCGGGAGCTTCGACAAGGGCTCGGGCGCTCCCTCCGTCGTCAGGTAGGTCCGCCCGAGCGTCATCGCGACGCCCTCCTCCGAATCCATCAGGATCATGTGGGCGAAGAGCGTCATGTTCGGCTCGATCGCCTGGGTGTTGCCGGTCACGAACATCTGCGGGTCCATCCAGGAGGGCGCGAAGCGCGCGCCGACCGAATAGCCGCAGGCCGCGAGCCGATGGCGCACCAGCTTGTGCTCCTCCATCACGCGCGCGTGGGCGTCGAACACCTCCCCGAAGGTGCCGCCCGGCCGCATCGCCTCCTCCACGGCCTCCAGCGCCTCGCGCGCCGCGGCATGGAGCTCCTCGTGGCGCATCAGCGGTGCGCCGACGAGCACGGTGCGCATGGCCGGCGCATGATAGTTCGCCTTCACCCCCGCCCATTCGACGGTGAGCTGGTCGCGCGCGTCGAGCCTGCGCCGCCCGGATTTGGAGCGGCAGAGAAGCGCGTCGGGTCCGGAGCCGAGGATGAAGGGGTTGGCCGGATAGTCGCCGCCGAGCCGGAACACCTCGCCCTGCAGCGCGTGCAGGAGTTCCGCCTCGTCCGCGCCCTCGCGCACGAGCGCCATCATGGCCTCGAAGGCCTCGTCGCCGAGGCGCGCGGCCTCGCGCGCATAGGCGATCTCGGCCTCGCTCTTCACCAGCCGCAGCCCCGGCACGAGGTCGGAGGCATCGGACAGGGAGGCGAAGGAGCCGAGCTTGTCGTCGACGAGCTTGCCGTTGGCCGCCGTCAGCCCGTGGGGGGGGCCCGCGCCGGCCGCCCGCCAGCCGCGGGGCCCCCCGA
>JAEZXX010000087.1 GCA_023419535.1 Pseudomonadota bacterium
AAAGGCCTCGCGCTGATCGGCCGCGGGCCGGCGTTTCGCCGGCCCTCCCCTTCGCTTCCCCCGACATTTTAGGAGCCGTCATGAGAGCCCTGTGCTGGCACGGCAAGAGCGACATCCGCTGCGACACGGTCCCGGACCCCGAGTTGAAGAGCCCGCGCGACGCGATCATCCGTGTCACCGCCTGCGCCATCTGCGGGTCCGACCTCCACCCCTACGACGGCTACATGCCGACCATGGCGGCCGGCGACGTCATGGGCCACGAGACCATGGGCGAGGTCGTCGAGGTCGGCTCGGAGGTGACGAACCTGAAGCCCGGCGACCGCATCGTCGTGCCCTTCAACATCGCCTGCGGCGACTGCTTCTTCTGCCGCAAGCAGCTCTTCTCGCTCTGCGATCGCTCCAATCCGAACGCCGACGTCGCGGCGACCGCGATGGGCCACTCGCCGGCCGGTCTCTTCGGCTACTCGCACATGCTGGGCGGCTTCCCCGGCGGGCAGGCCGAGTACCTGCGCGTGCCCTTCGCCGATGTCGGGCACGTCAAGGTGCCGGACAGCCTGAGCGACGAGCAGGTGCTCTTCCTCTCCGACATCTTCCCGACCGGCTACATGGCGGCCGAGCAGGCGGGCATCGAGCCCGGCGACACGGTCGCCGTCTGGGGCTGCGGCCCCGTCGGCCAGTTCGCCATCCAGAGCGCCTGGATGCTGGGTGCCGGCCGCGTCGTCGCCATCGACAACGTTCCCGAGCGGCTGGAGATGGCCCGCACCGTCGGGCGCGCCGAGATCCTGAACTTCGACGAGGTGAAGGTCTACGACGCTCTGCAGGAGATGACCAAGGGGCGCGGGCCGGACCGCTGTATCGATTCCGTCGGCACCGAAGCCCATGCCGGTGGCGCGATCGACGCCGTCGTCGACAAGGTGAAGGCGGCCGCCTATCTCGGCACCGACCGCCCGCACGTCCTTCGCGAGATGATCATGTGCTGCCGCAAGGGCGGCACGCTCTCGGTGCCCGGCGTCTATGTCGGCTTGCTCGACAAGATTCCGTTCGGCGCCCTGATGAACAAGGCGCTGACGGTGCGGACCGGCCAGACCCACACCCATCGCTATCTGGAGCCGTTGCTCGAACGCATCGTCTCCGGCGAGATCGACCCCTCCTTCGTGATCACCGACCGGGCGGGGCTCGAGGAAGGACCGGAGCTCTACCGGAAGTTCCGGGACAAGACCGAGGGCTGCATCAAGGTCGTGATGCGCCCGCACGGCTGAATCACCGACTTCACATTCAAGGAAAGGAACGACCCCATGGTCACGACCGTCGGAACCGAAAGCACCTTCGAGGACGTGGTGAAGAACCTTCTCATCCTCGAGCACGACGCCATCTCGGCCTATGATTCCACCGTCGAGCGTCTCGACGACCCGCACTCCAGGCAGCAGATCGCGTCCTTCCGGGACGACCATCACGCCCATGTCGAGGAGTTGACGCGGCTCGCCGGATCGCTCGGCATCGCGGCGCCGCAGGAAGGCGACATGAAGGAGTATCTGACCACCGGCAAGATCGCGCTCGCCAGCCTCGTCGGCGACCGGACCATCCTGAAGGCGATGTCGACCAACGAGATCGAGACCAAGATGGCCTACGATCAGGCCGCCAAGAACAGCGCCGTGCCGGCGGAGGCGCGCTCGTTCTTCCAGAGGGCCTTCGCCGACGAGGACCGGCACAAGGCCTGGATGGATCAGGCCGCCGCCGCCTGATCCTGTCCGATGCCGAGCCGCCGGGCGGCCGCGTCGCGATGATGCATGATGAAGGCGAGCACGATCGAGACCGTGTCCGAATATTGCCGGATCATCGCCTCGCTCGGCGTCACCTTCGCGGCGGAGGTGAAGAGGCCGCAGGCCCTTCCCTCCGCCACCACCCGTGACAACTGAGCCTTGGAGATCGCGAACCGCTCGGACGCTTCGCCGAGCGACAAGGTGGGCGTGCCGTTCAGCGCCGCCGCGACCGCGGCCATGCACAGAAGGCTCCCGCCCTCCAGATAGGCGAAGATCCGCGTGAACTGGGGGTCCGCTCCGAAGAAGGAGAGGCTGCCCGAGATGTAGTCGGACTTGGCGGAGGCGAAGGCGTCCCGCACGACGGCACGCCGGTCGCCTTCGAAGGACTGTCCCAGGATCTCCAGCGCCTCGAAGGTGGGCGCCGACCACTCGGTCATGTAGGTCCAGGTGCGCTGCCTCGGGACGAGGAGGCGCCGACGGCGGTCGGCGTGGTCGACCGTCTGGTCGGCGAAGCCGAAATAGGGAAGCAGCGAGGCGACCGTCTTGGCGGTCCGGTCGGAGACCTCGGCCAGACGCGCCGCCTCCAGGAAGTCGGCGAGCGCGATCGCGTTATGGCCGTCCCGGTCGGCTTCGGCCGCGAGGATGGCGTAGATGTTGTAGGAGCGGCAGCGCTCCTCCTTGCCGAACAGCTTGGAGGTGTTGCGGATCCGCGAGCGCATGTCGAGGATGCCGTCCGTGTGTCGGATGAGCGCCGCGTCGAAGGCGGGATGCCGCCTGAGGACGGTGCTCAACGTTGCGACGGTTTGCCAGCCCATGTGACCTCCTGAACCGGGATGCGGACCGCTTCTGTCCAAGCGCGTCATTCTGGGTTGTGTAGAATGTTCCCAACGACCTTCGACCATGGGGAACTGGGATGGGCGAACAGCATGACGCCCGGGCGGACACGTCCGAGCGATGTGAGTTTCAGCGGCTTGTTCAAGGGCATGTCAGCGACATCAGGGCTCTCGCGGTCTTCTACGGTCGGCAGGGCTGCGATCCGGAGATTCTCGGGCGTCTCCTGAGCGAGGCTGCGGAAAACCTACGGGAGGTTGCGCATTCCATCCCGTCGCGCCCGTCCGCCGCGCGCCGGGAGGACCCCGGAAACGTCGTGCGCATCGCGACGGCAGACGCGGACCGTCGGGGCTCGCGCTCGGCCCCGTCCTAGAACGCCGCGCGTCCTCGGGGACGGGCGGAGGGCGGTCGAATGGTCTCTGGCTCTGCATCCGGTCTTCCGGAAACCAAGGGCGGCTTTCGGGCCGATGCTCGGCGAACGCCCTCACCGACCGGACGCCCGTGCCCGGCCGCCGAGCCTACCCGCCCGTCCCCGCGTCGGCTCGGGGGCGATGGCGAACACGCGGTCGCGATCTCGCCATAATGCACGAACCGGGGTCGGCGGGAAGTCCGGCTAACGGTTCCGCCGCGATCTTCCCCCTCCCGTCGCGGGCGTGCGGTCCCGTCCGTCGCGGCCGTGCGCTTTAGGCTCGCCGGAGCGCTCGGAGTGTTGCGCCCGACCCGGCAAGGGCCGCCCGACAGGACGTCGCGACGCGATGTCGCGGCGCGCGGTCTTCGAGGCGTCCCGGTCGGCCGCAGGCCGGCACGAGCGCCGGGCCGTCAGAAGCCCGTCTCGATCCTCGCATAGGCTTCCTGGGTGAAGGCCCAGACCTGCGCGCCCGTGAAGGAGGCCGTCAGCGCGATGATGACGAAGATCGCCAGGATCTTCGGCACGAAGGTGAGCGTGATCTCCTGGATCTGCGTCAGCGCCTGGAACAGCGCGATGACGATCCCCACGATCATGGCCCCGGCGACCGCCGGCCCGGAGGCGGCGACGATGGTCCAGATCGCGCCCTGCACGATGTCGATGGCGTCGGCCTCGTTCATCGCTATTCGATCCGCACGCCGGCGCCGAGCGGAACGACCGCGCCGTTCGTCAGCGTCGCCAGCACCTGGTCCTTGGAGACCTGAACCGACTTCACGAAACCCTGCGTCTGCCCGTCGGCGGAGGTCAGGACGCGGCCGATCAGGCTGTCGGCCTGGGTCAGCGAAGAGACGGTGATCATCGTCTCCAGCTTGCTGTTCAGCTTGATCGTCTGCTCGACGTTGGAGAAGGAGGCCAGCTGGCTCATCTGCTCCGTCGGGTTCATCGGCGAGAGCGGGTCCTGGTTCTTGATCTGGGCGATCAGGAGCTGGAGGAACGCGTTGTAGTCGAGGCCGGTCTTCAGCTCGCTCGAGGTCGCGGTCGTCGCCGCCGCTCCTCCTGTCACGCCCGAAACGGTGGTCATCGGCGGGCTCCTGCGGCGATCGGGGCCGGGGCGGGGCGCGGCTGCAGGGGGAGCGGGGCGCCGGCCAGCACCGCGTCCTCCAAGGCGAAGAGGCCGCGCAGGCGCTTCAGGGCCTCGACCGTGTCGTCCTCGGCCACGAGCTCTCGCACGTCGAGCAGCCCGTCCCGGATGCCGCGCGTCTGGAAGGCGGCCAGGAGCAGCGAGAGCGTCGCGTCGAGGACGCGGCGCGTCTCCTCGGCGCGCTGCGGCTCGATCAGCATCATCTGGATGATGAAATAGAGCTGGCGCAGCGGCGTCTTGGTCTCGGCCGCCTGCATCACGTGGCTTTCCAAGAGGAAGGTCACGTCGTTCAGGAGCTCGATCTGCGTCTTGCGGTCGACGCGAAGGACGGCGCCGTTCAGGAACAGGCGCTCGCCGGCGCGGAGCGAAATCTTCAGGCTACCCATCGTCAGGCCTCCAGCCCTTCCCGGATCGACCGCGTCACGTCGATCATCGCCTTGAAGCTCGTGACCTTGCCGAGGCGGATCGCCTCGGCCTCGCGCATGATCCAGAGCCCGACCGAGATCAGCGAGGCCCGCAGATCCTCCGGCAGCCCGTTCTCCGGTTCGGCGAGGTCCTCGACGAGGATCGTCCAGAGGCTGCGGGTCAGATAGATCGCCTCCACCGCCTCGCGCGAGCGGGGCCCGGCCTCCTCCGCCTTCTGCATGGCCTCGATGGAGCGGTCCAGCGCCTCGCGCTCGCGGTCGCGCGAGGTCGAGAAACTGTCCTCGGCGATCTCGGCATAGGAGAACTGATACATCGCATGGGTCCTGCTGGTGGGGCGGCGGGGCGGGCCGTGCGCGACGGCCGCTCGACCGTCAGAGATAGTCGAGGATGTTGATCTCGCGGATCATGCCGGTGACGCGATAGGAGGCCTCGAGCTGGGTCTGCAGCGCCGCCACGCGCTGGGACGCCTCGACCAGGTCGACCTCCTCCAGCGAGGCGACATGCGCCTTGAAGATGTCCTTCTGCTGGGTGATCGAGGCGTTGGCCGCCGAGACGCGGGCCATGCGGTTGCCGAGGTCGCTCTGCAGCGCCGTCAGCCCCGCGACGCCGTTGGCGACCTTCGCCCGCGCCGCGTTGCCGATGGCCTGGCGCGCGCTCGGGTCCATCGCCTCGGACGCCAGCTCCATCGCCGCGAAGCCCGCCATGAGGTCGCGGAAGACCTCCATGTTGGCGCTGACGGAGGAGGAGATCGTCTCCGTCTTGCCGATCCGCGACTGGATCGGGGTATCGGAGGCGTTGGAGAAGGTCTCGTTCCAGGACGGATCCTCGAAGAGGTCGTCGAAGGCGATGGTGGTCGTCACCGGAGCGCCGTTCGCGTCGGTCAGCGGCACGCCGGCGGGATCGCGCGCCTGCGCGGTGAAGCCACCCCCGAAATAGGCGGCGACCTCGTCCGCGGTGACGGTCGCCTCCGTGCGGCCTGCCACCGACAGGAACTGGGCGAAATGGTCCCGCACCGCCTCGCCCGGCCCGCTGGCGTAGGGGGTCAGCGGGCGGATGTCGGTCTGGGTGCCGGAGAACAGGTACTGGCCGCCGACCGAGAGGTTCAGCGCACCCACGAACTCCTCCATGGCGGCCGCCGTCACCTGTTTGGCGGACGAGAAGAAGGCCGGGTCGGACAGGCTCGGGATCAGCTGGTCGCGCACCGCCTCGGCGCGCTTCTGGACGCGGGCGAGCGTGTCGTCCATCAGCTCCAGGCGTTGCGTGACGAGCGTGTTCGACTGGAGCATCCGCTCCAGGCTCGTTTCCTGCGCGCGGAAGGAGACGGCGTCGGCCGTCGCCCGGCCGAGCGTGCGCCCGACGTCGGCGTGCCGGTTCGTCGTGCTCTCCACGAGCGCGTCGCGCAGATCCGCCTGAACCCGCATGATCTGGGCGCGGGAGGCGTTGTTGAACGAGATCGTCGAGATGCTCATCGCTTGGCCTTTCGGGCGTCCGTTCAGACGGTCTGGAGCAGAGCCGCCAGCATCTCGTCGACCGTCGAAATCAGCTTCGCGGACGCCTGATAGGAGCGCTGGAGGTCGGTCAGGAGCGTCATCTCCTGCGCGAGGTTGATGCCGGTCTCGTTGGACATCGTCTCCCGGGTGCGCTCGTTGAGCGTCGTGCGGTACTCGACCTCCGACAGCGCCGAGGCCCGGCCCGCCTGCAGCCAGCCGAGCGAGGAGGCGGCGAAGTTCGCGAGCGAGCCGGTCTGCGCCAGGCCCGCTTCGGTCGAGTAGGCGCGTGAGCTTCCGAGCGCTTCGTAGAGCGCGGCGATCCGGTCCGTGTAGCCCGAACCCGCGCCCGCCGGCGGGGCGATATTGATGCCGTCGCGGATCAGCGTCGGGTCGGCGGCCGCGCGCGCATCGACGCGAAGGCTTGCCGCGAACCCGTGGGACGCCCCCTCCCGGACGGGCTCGCCGTCGGCGCCGACCGTGAAGAGGCCGGAGCGCTTCTCGCCTCCGACGGTCTCGGAGAAGGCCTCGACCAGCCCGCGGGCCAGCTCGTCGAGCTGCGCCTCGAAGGTCGGGGCGATCTCGTCGCGCAGCTGCGTCAGGCCCACGACCGAGCCCGAGCGCAGCGGCATGAAGGCGCCCTCGCCCGTGACCTGCACGCCGTCGATGCGCAGGGCCGAGCCGCTCTGGCCGGAGCCGAGGGGGCTGGAGGGCGTGAACTCGACGAGGCGCGCGCGCTTGTCGAAGAGGTTGACCCCCGAATCGGTGTGGAGGACGAGGTCGTTGTCGCCGCGGATGCGGGCGTTGACGCCGACATAGGCCGAAAGCCTGGCGACGGCCGCGTCGCGCTTGTCGACGAAATCGGTGACGTCGCTGCCCGCGACCGTGCCCGACACGACCTTCTCGTTCAGCCGCTCGATGTCGGCGAGGATGGCGTTCATGTCTTCGGCGGCGTGGAGGAGCGAGTTGTCCGCGTCGCGGCGCACCGCCTGCACCGTCGCGGAGAGATCGTTCAGATTCGCGGCGAGATCGCGCGCCGCGTCGAGCGCGGTGCGGGCGAACTCGAAGCTGCCCGGATTGCCGGAGAGCGCCAGAAGCCGGTCCGAAAGGCCGGAGATCATCGCGGAGGGCGAGCGCGACAACGTCGTGTCGCCGATGGTCTCGTCGAGGCGCTGGTAGCCGGACGAGATCGCGCTCCAGGAGCCGACCGCGGAGGTCGAGTCCAGCATGTTGCGATAGAGGACCGAATTCTGCGAGCGCGCGATGGAGGTCACCTCCACGCGCCCGCCGGGTCCGGTGACGACGTTGGCGTATTTGCGCGAGGCGTTCGGGTCGTTGAGGTTGGCGATGTTGCGCGAGACGATCGCCGTCTGCGTCTGGGTCGCGAGCAGCGACGACTTGGCGGAATCGAGGGCCGAGGTGAGCGACATCGCGGGAGTGTTCCGGGAGGAGAGAGGTCGGAAAGGCGGCCGGGACGGCCGCCCTCGCCGTTAGCGCTTGAGGTTCACGAGGACGTCGAGGATTTCCGAACCCGTCTGGAAGACCTTGGAGTTCGCGGTGTAGGAGCGCTGGCTCTCGATCATGGTCGTGAGTTCGCTGGCCAGGTCGACCGTCGACTGCTCGAGGGCGCCGTGGACGATCGTGCCGAGGCCGCTCTCGCCGCCGAAGCCGATCAGCACCTCGCCCGAGTCGCGCCCCGCCGAGAAGACGTTGCCGGACTGGGCGCGCAGATTGTCGGGGCTTTCGACGAGCGCCAGCGGGATCTTGTAGAGCGGCACGAGCTCACCCGACTTGAAGCGGGCCGAGACGATGCCGTCCGCCGAGATCTGGATCTGGTCGACGTTTCCGGGCGGATTGCCGTTCACGCTGGCGGCGATCGGCTGATAGGTCTTGCCGACCTGCGAGGAGCGGGAGATGTCGAGCTGGAGCATCCGGCCGTTGGGGATCTGGATCGCCAGCGGCTCGGTGCCCTGCAGGGCGCCGGTCCGGTCGAAGACCACCTCGCGGACGCCGCCGATCGGGCCCGAGGCATAGGGGAAGGGCGATTCGCCGGGCGCGCGGGTGGCGCGGTCGAAGATCGCGTATTCCCAGGTGTTCGGACCTTCCGGGTCGGTGCCCGACCCGTCGGTGACCTTGGTCATGTAGATGTCGAGGACGACCTCCTTGCCGGCGTCGTCGTAGACGGTGATGGAGTCGGTGGCGGTGAAGTGGACCTTGCCCGAGCCGCCCGCGCCCGGGCGCGTGCCGTCGATCGGGCCGAGCGCGCCCGTTCCGCTCATCGGGTCGAGGCCGACGATGGCGGGGTTCGGTGCCGCGCCGTCCACCTGCACGTCCGCGAGCGTGACGGTGCTGTCCGGACCGGTCGACTGCGAGGTCAGGACCAGCCGCCCGCCGTTCTCGGAGGCGACGACCTTGCCGACCGCCGTGTTGATGCGCTCGACGATGGCGCCGATCGCCGACGGCGCCAGATCGTTGAGATCGCCGTTGGCCGGCGCCGCGACCGTCACCGGCGTCGCGACGCCGTCGATCGTGACCTGGAAGGTCAGCGTCTGCGCGCCGTCCGCGAAGGCATTGGCGGGAATGGCGTTGGCCTGCGTGTTCGTGCCCGCTGTTCCGGCCAGGCGCGGCGGCAGGACGGGCGTGTCCTTCGGCAGGTTGACGCGGAAGGTGCCGCTGTCGGTCGGCTTCAGGCGCAGCTGGGCGGAGTCGAGATTGACGTTCTGCAGGCCGGCGAAGCCGTTCAGCACGCCTTCGGTGTCGCCGTTCGGCAGCGGATAGCCCTGGAGGACGTAGCCGGCGGCGTTCACGAGCTCGCCATTTCCGTTCTTCACGAAGGCGCCGGCGCGCGTCAGGAACGTGCCGCCCGACCCGTCGGAGACGACGAAGAAGCCCTTGCCGCTGACGGCGAGATCCACCGCCTGCGAGCTGGTGCTGTTCGCCGAGGAGCTGAGCACGCCCTGCTGGCTGACGATCTGCCGGGTGTTGGCCTCGACGATACCCGAATTGTAGAGGCCGCCCCCGGAGGCGACGACGAGCGAGGAGAACTCGGTCGTCTGTCGCTTGTAGCCGTTGGTGTTGGCGTTCGCGATGTTGTCGGCGACGCCTGCCAGGCGCGTCGCCTGAGCGTTCATCCCCGATACGCTCGTGCGCATCAACCCGCCGATGCTCATCGCAGACCTCTTGTTCATGTAGAATTTGGGGTGAAACTAGGGCCCGAAGCTTGCGCCAGGCTGCTACGACGTAGCGTTGTAAGCGCGTCAGCAATAAAACTAAGGGCTGAAAAAGCAGAAGGCTCCGAACCCGCCGCGGTTCGGAGCCTTCATACTTATTTAATACTTACCGCTGGATTTAGACGCCGATGCCGTAGCCGAGATAGCGCTTCGAGGACACCGGATCGTAGCCGAGGCGCATCTTGAGTTTCTTGCGCAGCTTGGAGATGTGGCTCTCGATCACGTTCTCTTCCACGTTCTCGTCGAAGATGCCGTAGATCGCAGAGAAGAGCTGCTGCTTGGAGACGCGGCGGCCGCGATTGGCGACCAGATATTCGAGGATGCGGCGCTCGCGGCGCGGTAGCACCATCGGCTGGCCGGCGACCTCGGCATCGCGTCCGTCGTTGAAGACGCAGATCTCGTCGACGCTCGTGCGGGCGCGGTCGACGCTGCCCTCGCGTCGGCGGATCGCGCCGACGCGCGCGAGGATCTCCTTCACGTGCACCGGCTTGGCGACGACGTCGTCGAGACCGGCCGCGAAGCAGTCGAGCGTGGCGTTGAGCGTGCGGGTCTCGGCCAGCGCGATCATCGGGGCGGAGGTGCGGCTGCGCACCAGCTTGGTGAAGTTGGCCCGCTCGGGGAAGTCGCCGAGGAGGAAGGCTTCCACCGCCGAGACGTCGGCGTCGGCCGCCGTCTCGACCCAGCCCCGGAACTCGTCCACCTGGAAGCCCGCCGAGGACACGCCCTCGGAGGAGAACATCGACTTGTAACCGCTCGTCACAAGCTCGCGATCATCAACCACCACGATCATAGGGCACCGCCAGACTTCGTTTCCTCGTGAGAAGATTGATAGGTCGTTAAGCCTCGCGCGAGCTATCCCCAAAAATAACTATAGGGTTAAGGAAGGCCTGACGTCGGGCCGGAAACGGCCGCGGTTCCAGGATCCGCAGACGCACGGCGAATGGTCCGGGCGTCACAGGAAGGTCGATCCGCCGGGCTTCGGCCGAGGCGCCGCGGCCTCCTCGGGTCGGCGCCGCGCCGCCTCCTCGCGCGCTCCCCCATCCGCGCCCCTGCGATCCCCGTTCCCTTCGCCGTTTCCTTGAGCGCTTCCGCGCTCGGCACCGCGTCCATCCGGCCCCGCGGATGCCTCCCGCGATCCCGCAGCTGGCGCGGCCGGTCCCGTCTCGCGCACCGCGACGACGATGGATGAGTCCTCCAGCGAGAAGCCGGCCTTCTCCAGAAGCCCGCGCAGCGAGGCGCGATCCTCGGTCAGCATTCGCGCGGTCTCGGCCCGGTCCGCCGCGATCTCGAGCATCAACTGGCCCTCGTGCAGCCGCATCGAGACGTGCAGCATGCCGAGATTCTCCGGCTGGAGCTGGATCGTCAGCGTCTTCAGCGCGGCGCCGCCGGCCCGTAGGCGCAGATGCGAGGCGGCCGGCGCCTCGTCGACCGGCCGGTTCGCACTCGGGCCGCCGAAGGCGTCGATGACGCGCTCGGCGACCTGCGCCGACACGGCCGGGACGCCGGCCGGGAGCGGCGTGCCCGTCGGACCGCCGACGGG
>JAEZXX010000096.1 GCA_023419535.1 Pseudomonadota bacterium
CGTTTCGAGACGGCCGAGCGCATCCTCGCGCTTGGCCGCCCCGAAACGCTTGCGATTGGGCTTCTCCGCGCCGGTCGCCGAGATCCATTCGCTCTTGTCGCGTCCCGGCCGCTCCTCGCGCGGCTTCTCGGCCACCGGCTTGTTGGAGAACGGATTGACGATCGGCGCATCGAAATCGGCGCCCGCCTCCTCGATCAGGCGCTCGCCGAGCTGGTCGCGCAGCGTGCGGCCCTTGATCTCCATCACCGCTCCCTCCTCCAGCTCGCCGAGCTGGAACGGCCCGAAGGAGACCCGGATCAGGCGGTTCACGTCGAGCCCGAGATGGGCCAGGACCTTCTTGACCTCGCGGTTCTTGCCCTCGCGAAGGCCGAGCGTCAGCCAGACGTTGGAGCCTTGCTCCTTGTCGAGGCTGGCCTCGATGGCACCGTAGAAGACGCCGTCGACCGCGATGCCCTGGCGCAGCTCGTCGAGCCGGCCTTGCGTGATCGAACCGTGGGCGCGAACCCGGTAGCGCCGCAGCCAGCCCGTCGCCGGGAGTTCCAGGAGACGGGCCAGCCCGCCGTCATTGGTGAGGAGCAGCAGTCCCTCGGTGTTGATGTCGAGGCGCCCGACGGAAAGCACGCGGGGCATCTCCTCCGGCAGCCGGTCGAAGACGGTGGGGCGCCCTTCCGGATCCCGGTTGGTGGTGACCGTGCCGGCCGGCTTGTGGAACAGCCAGAGCCGCGTGCGCTCGATGGCCGGCAGCGGCGCGCCGTCGATCTCGATGCGGTCGGCCGGGCCGACGTCGAGCGCCGGGCTGTCGATGATGCGACCGTTCACCTTCACGCGGCCGTCGGCGATCATCCCTTCCGCATCGCGGCGGGAGGCGATGCCGACGCGGGCCAGGCGCTTGGCGATGCGCATCTTGTCCGGCGCCGAAACATCCGCGCGCGGACGCTCGTCGCGGCGCGGACGCTCGCCCTCGGGCTTGGACGCCCGCGGCCGGCGCTCGGTCGCCGCATCGCCGTGGTTCAGGCGGCCGTAGCTGCGCGGAGCTTTCCGCTCGCCGTTCTCGTCGCGACCGCCGTGGGAGAACATGCCGCGGCTCTTGGGCGTGAAGGGCTTCTTTTCGGCGCCCTCCGCCCGATCCGAGCGCGGACGGAACGGCTTGCGTTCGCCGTCCTCGCGGCGTTCCTCGCGGGAACGGAACGGCCTTCCCTCCCCGCCTTCGGCCCGTTCCTCGCGCGGGCGGAACGGCTTGCGCTCGCGATCCCCGCCCTTGGCGCCCTCGCCGCGCGAAAAGGACGGACGTCGCTCCTCCCCGCCCTTGCCGGGCGCACGCTGGCCGCGCGGGCGGAACGGCTTTTTCTCGCCGCCCTCCGCGCCCTCGGCGGGACGTTCGAAGCGGGGACGCTCGGTCCGCCCGTCGCCGCCGTCGGCCCGCTCGGGGCGCGCGCGGAACGGCTTGCCGCCGGGCCGCGGTCCGGCGCCGGTGCGTGGCTTGAAGCCGCCCGGCCGCCCGCCGCCCTTGGAAAACCCGCGTCCGCCTTTGCCGGGACCGCGCTTGCCGCCGTTCTCGTCGCTCATGATCGTCTATCTCTCGCCAAGCGCGCTCTGTAACAGGTGACCCGTCCCCGAACGAGAGGAAAGCCGGTGACGCGGATCAATTTCATGGATCTGGCCTTGGCCGAGGCCCGCTCGGCCGCCGCACGCGGCGAGGTGCCGGTCGGCGCGGTCGTGGCGGACGGCGCCCGTGTGGTCTCGACGGCGGGCAACGAGACGCGGCTTCTGAACGACCCGACGGCCCATGCCGAGATCCTCGCCATCCGCCGGGCCTGCGAGGCGCTGGGCCAGGAGCGGCTGACGGGCCTCGACCTCTACGTCACGCTGGAGCCGTGCGCGATGTGCGCCGGCGCCATCTCCTTCGCGCGGCTGCGGCGGCTCTATTACGGCGTGGGCGACGAGAAGGGCGGCGCGGTCGAGCACGGCAGCCGCTTCTACGGCCAGCCGACCTGCCATCATGCGCCGGAGGTCTATTCGGGGATCGCCGAAGGCGAGAGCGCGACGCTTCTCAGGGACTTCTTCGCGACGCGGCGCGGCTGACACCTCGGTCCCACGAGGAGGCCGGCCGCCGGCGCGATCGGATCAGAACGGCATCGCGTCGCGGATGCGCGCGCCGAGCGGGCGCACACCGTCGGCGCGACGCTGCTTGATCTCCTCGTCGACGCCGAGATCGCCGACCGGCGCGGAGGCGACCGGCTGGCGGTAATTCACCGGCGGCTCGGAGAGGTAGCGGCGCTGCGTGGGCGAGCCCTGGACCGTCGCAGCGCGCTGGGCGGCGACCGCCCGTCTCTGTCCGCGCAGCTCCGCCGGGGTCAGCGTCGAGCGATCGAGCGCGGCATCGTCGGTGGGTCGGATCGCGTTCGGGTCGCGGGGGCGGCGCGGCCCGGTCGAGGGGTTGAAGTCGGCCGGCAGCGTGGCCGCATCGCGCGTCGCCTCGGCGGCGGCGAGATTGCGCGCGCGGATCACCTCCGGCGACTGCGGCCAGCTGGGATCGTTCGCGGCCGCATTCGCCGGGCGCGGCGGGGGAAGCGCGCCGATCGCGGCCGGGCGCACCAGTTCGGGGCGCGGAGCGTAGGAGATCTGCTCTCCGTCGCGACCGCCGGAGCCCAGCGAGAAGATTCCGTCGATGTCGGAGAAGAGCTGCTCGGACTGCGAGGTGCCGGTGCCGTAGGTCGGGCCGGCGGAGCAGCCGGCGAGGGTCAGGGCGGCCGCCCCGAGGAAGAGGCCGGCGGACAGCCGGCGCGCATTGGTGTTCGTCACAGGAACCCCCGTCCATCTCCGCGGTCCGGCCCTTCACCGGTCCGGACGCGCGCTCCCCGCCACTGGCACCACAATCCGGCGAATTGCGGGCCGGTATCGTGCGGGCGACTTATAGGACGGTGCCGGGCCGTCCGCAACGCCGCCCGCGCGCGGCTCAGGCCGGCAGCAGGCCGGCGGCAGCGAGCTCGCGCAGAGCGTCCGCGTCGCGCGGCGTGACGTCCGGATAGTCCGGATCGCTCCCGACCTCCGGCGAGATCTTCCACGAGCGCGCGCATTTGCGGCCCTCGGCACGGCGGAAGACGACCGCGACGCCCGACACGTCCGGCAGGCGGAATGCGCCGTCCGGCGCCGGCTCGGCCGAGACCGCCAGATCGCTGGTGATGGCGATCTCGGCGAAGTCGCGGGCCTCGACCAGAGAACGCAGCTCCGTATCCTCGATGTGGACGATCGGCGCGGCCTCCAGCGAGGAGCCGATCTCCTTGGTTCGCCGCTTCTCCTCCAGCGCGCCCATGACGACGCGGCGCACCCGGCGCAGCTTGCGCCATCGCTCCGCCAACGCCTCGTCGCGCCACTCGGCCGGCGTCGCCCGGAACTGCTCCAGATGCACCGACACGGCGTCGGGATAGGCCGAGAGCCACGCCTCCTCCGTCGTGAAGGGCAGGAGCGGCGCGGTCCAGGTCACGAGCCGGTCGAAGAGCTGGCGCACGACGTAGAGCGCGGCCTTGCGGCGCACGCTCGACGGGCCGTCGCAGTAGAGGGCGTCCTTTCGCACGTCGAAATAGAAGGCGGAGAGCTCCACCACCATGAAGTCGACCAACGTCCGCGCGATGCGCTTGAAGTCGAAGCCGTCGTAGCCCTTCTCCACCACCTCGCCGATTTCGGCGAGGCGGTGCAGCATCAGGCGCTCCAGCTCGGGCATGTCCTCGAGGGCGACTGCCTCGCCCGTGTCGTGGGCGAGCGTGCCGAGCATCCATCGCAGCGTGTTGCGGATCTTACGGTAGGCGTCGACATTGGTCTGCAGGATCGTCTTGCCCAGGCGCAGATCCTCCGAATAGTCGGAGGAGACGACCCACAGCCGCAGGATGTCGGCGCCCGACTGCTGGATCACCTCCTGAGGGGTGACGACGTTGCCGAGCGACTTCGACATCTTGCGCCCGTCCTCGTCCATGACGAAGCCGTGCGTCAGCACCGCGTCGTAGGGCGCGCGGCCGCGCGTGCCGCAGGCTTCGAGCAGCGAGGAGTGGAACCAGCCGCGGTGCTGGTCGGAGCCCTCCAGATAGAGGTCCGCCGGCCACTTCAGGTCGGGGCGCTTCTCCAGGCAGAAGGCGTGGGTCGAACCGGAATCGAACCAGACGTCGAGGATGTCGCGGACCATGGTCCAAGCTTCGTTCGAATGGGAGCCGAGGAAGCGCTCGCGGGCGCCTTCCGCGAACCAGGCGTCGGCGCCTTCGGCCTCGAAGGCTTCCAGGATGCGCGCGTTCACCGCCTCGTCCTTCAGGACCTGCCCATCTTCGTCCACAAAGACGCAGATCGGCACGCCCCAGGCGCGCTGGCGCGACAGCACCCAATCAGGCCTCTCGGCGATCATTCCGCGCAGGCGGTTCTGGCCGGACGACGGCACGAAGCGGGTGTCCTCGATGGCGCGGAGCGCGCGGGCGCGCAGCGTATCGCTGCTCGTCGGCTGAGCGCCTTCCAAACCATAGCCGCCGAGGTCCTTGTCCATGTGGACGAACCATTGCGGCGTGTTGCGGAAGATGACCGGCTTCTTGGAGCGCCAGGAGTGCGGGTAGGAGTGCTTCAGACGCCCGCGCGCGAGCAGCATGCCGCGCTCGATCAGCGCCGCGATGACGCGGGCATTGGCGTCCCCCTTCTTGCCCTTGTCGTCGATGACGCGCGCCGCCCCGCCCTCCGCGTCAGGCCCGAAGCCCGGCGCGTCCTTGGTGTAGAAGCCGTCGTCGTCGACGGTGAACGGGATCGCGGTGTCGATACCGCGCTCCTCGAGTGCGCGGCGCGAGGCCGTCCAGACGTCGAAGTCCTCGCGGCCGTGGCTTGGCGCAGTGTGGACGAAGCCCGTGCCGGCATCGTCGGTGACGTGGTCACCGGCGAGAAGCGGCACGGGGAAGGCGTAGCCGCCGGAGAGGCCAGCGAGGGGATGGTCGCAGACGAGGCCGTCGAGGTCGCCGACCGTGACGTCGCAGACGCGCGCGAAGCCGCCCTCCGGCACGCGCGCCTTCGAGAACACGTCGGCGGCCAGGGCGTCCGCCAGGATCAGCCGCTCGCCATGTTTGGCCCAGCGCGGGTTCTCCGCGTCGTCCGGCGCGGTGACCTCGTAGAGGCCGTAGGCGACGCGGTCGGAGAACGCGATGGCGCGGTTGCCCGGCAGCGTCCAAGGCGTGGTCGTCCAGATGACGACGCAAGCGCCTGCAAGGGCGCCGTTCCCGCGCACCGGAAACTTCACCCAGACCGTGTCCGACTCGTAATCGTGGTACTCGACCTCGGCCTCGGCGAGCGCCGTCTTCTCAACCACCGACCACATGATCGGCTTCGACCCGCGATAGAGCTGGCCGGACATGGCGAACTTCAGGAGCTCGCCCGCGATCGTCGCCTCGGCCCCGTAGGCCATGGTCAGATACGGGTCCTTGAAGTCGCCCTCGACGCCGAGGCGCCGGAACTCCTTCGACTGCTCGCCGACCCAATGGGCCGCATAGTCCCGGCACTCGCGGCGGAAGGCGAGCATGGCGGTGGAGTCGGAAAGGTCCGGCTTGGACTTGCCCTTGGCGCGGTAGTTCTCCTCCTCGATCTTCCACTCGATCGGCAGACCGTGGCAGTCCCAGCCGGGCACGTAGTTGGAATCGCGCCCGCGCATCTGGAAGGAGCGCGTGACGACGTCCTTGAGCACCTTGTTCAAGGCGTGTCCGATGTGCAGGCGGCCGTTGGCGTAGGGCGGGCCGTCGTGGAGGACGTATTTCGCGCGCCCCTCGCCCGCCTTGCGGAGCTTGCCGTAGAGGTCGATCTCGTCCCAGCGCTCGATCCAGCGCGGCTCGGCCTGCGGGAGGCCGGCTCGCATCGGGAACTCGGTCTTCGGCAGATACAGCGTCGACGAGTAGTCGGCGGGCTCAAGCGTCTTCGTCATGATCGGCGGTCGTCTTTCGGCGGACGGGCCGCGCCTCGTCGGGCGGCGGCGGAAGAGTTGCGGACGAAGGAGGGACCCAGCGTCCGGCGGCGGGCGTCGTCCCGGTGCCGCCCGCGCGCCCGTTCAGCGCGCCGGGCGGACCGGGCGGCTAATTCGTCCGCAAAGAAGGGCGCAAGACATCGGGGGAGCGAGCATGGCGTCTCTCTACCAACGGCGGGGACGCGGATAAAGAGGCATCAGAAAGCGATGGCTCGGTCGAGCGCGGAGAGCGGCCGGACCGAGGCGAGGACGTCCCTCGCCCGGACGGCGTCGCGGTCCATCTGCTCGACCAGCGCCTCGGCGCTGTCGAAGCGCTCCTCGCCGCGCAGTCGCGAGACGATCGAGACGCGAACGTCCTCGCCGTAGAGTTCGCCGGAGAAGTCGAAGAGATAGGTCTCGAACAGCGGCGCCCCGTCGTCGAAGGTCGGGCGGCGGCCGTAGCTCGCGACGCCGTCGTAAAGGGTCCCGTCGGCGCGGCGAAGGCGCACCGCGTAGATGCCGTGGGCGAGCAGCTCGGGAAACGGCAGTTCCATATTGGCGGTCGGGTAGCCGAGCGTGCGCCCGAGCTTGGCGCCATGGCCGATGCGTCCCTCGACGCTGAACCGGTAGCCGAGGAGCGCGGCAGCGTCCTCGACGGCCCCCTCCCCAAGAGCGGCGCGGATCCGGCTCGACGAGACGACCCCCGCCGTCCCGTCGGAGAAGGCCTCGACGACGCTCACGCCGAAGCCGTGCCGCTCGCCGGCCTCGCGCAGCACGACGGCATTGCCCGAGCGCTTCGCGCCGAAGCAGAAGTCGAAGCCGACCACGACATGACCCGCGCCGAGGCGCTCGACCAGCGTCCTCGCCACGAAGCCCTCGGCGGGCAGGCTCGCATAGGCGCGGTCGAAGCCCTGTTCGACGACGGCGGAGACGCCGAGCGCCTCGAACAGCCGCGCCTTGAGTCGCGCCGGCGTCAACCGCGGCACCGGGCGATCGGGCGAGAAGACCGAGCGTGGGTGGGGCTCGAAGGTCAGGACCACGAGCGGACGACCGGAGGCTTCGGCCTCGTCCCGCGCAACGCCCAGCACCGTCTGATGGCCGCGATGGACGCCGTCGAAATTGCCGATGGCGACCACGGCTCCGCGAAACGGCTCGGCGAGCGGACCGTCGTCGCGCACCCGGACGATCCGCGTGGCCGTCATCGAAGCTCCGGCATGACGTAGCGCGCTTCGACCCCGAGGTCGGCGAGCGCACGCGACAGGCCTGCGACGTCCTCCCGGAAGGCGGCGAGCTCCTCGCGGTGGATGCCCTCCTGCACGAAGAGGACGTCGGCACCGATGGTGGCGGCTCCCTTCACGTCCGTGTGGAGGCCGTCGCCGATGCACAAGACGCGCGGGTCGGTGAGCCCGGAGCGCTCCAGCGCCACCTGATAGATCGGCGCGTGCGGTTTGCCGGCGAGCGCGACCTCGCCCCCGAGCGCGGCATAGGCCTGCCCGAGCGCCCCGGCGCAGTAGATCAGCTTTTCGCCCCGATGGACGACGATGTCGGGATTGGCGCAGATCATCGGCAGGCCGCGTGCGGCGAGCCGCGACAGGAGATCGGCGTAGTCGGCCGGGGTCTCCTCCTCGTCGCGCACGAGGCCGGTCACGACGACGACCTCCGCCTCGTCTTCCCCGACCGGCTCGACGCCGAGCCCCTCGTAGAGGTCGAGGTCGCGATCGAGGCCGACATGAAGGATTTTCTTCGGCCCGGCGGCGATCAGCGCGCGCGTCGCGTCGCCCGAGGTGACGATCCCGTCATAGGCCTCGCGCGAGACGTTCAGCGCGTCGAGCTGGGCGACGACGCCGGCGAAGGGGCGCGGAGAATTGGTGACGAGGACGACCTTCGGCCCCGCCGCGCGGGCCGCACGCAGCGCAGCTTCCGCGGGAGGCGACTTCACGCGCCCGTCGTGGACGACGCCCCACACGTCGCACAGGAGAAGATCGTAGTCGCCGGCGACCTCGGACAGGGACGAGAGGGAGACGAGTTCGGCCGGTCGCATCTGAACTCTCATCCTTTCGCACTCGGAACGTCCGCCGAGCTGTCGGGAGCCGTCGGCGGCTCCGAGCCGATAGTCAGCACGGGCTCCGCGGTCAAGGAAGAGAGGCCCCGCGAGCGGCCCCTCGGCGCACGAAACGAAAGGTGGGACGGCCGCTTCGAAACCGGCGCGAACCTTGACACAGGTCCCTTCTATCGCCTATCTCGGCGCCGTTAGCACTCGACCTCGTTGAGTGCCAATCTCTTCCGCCGGCCTGCCCGGCGTTCCAATAGCGAAGGTTTCAATCGATGGCCAACGTGAATTTCCGTCCCCTGCACGACCGCGTCGTGGTTCGCCGCGTCGAGTCCGAGTCGAAGACGGCCGGCGGGATCATCATCCCGGACACCGCCAAGGAGAAGCCGCAGGAAGGCGAGATCGTCGCCGTCGGCGCGGGCGCGCGCGACGAGACCGGCAAGGTCAACCCGCTGGAGGTCAAGGCCGGCGACCGCATCCTGTTCGGCAAGTGGTCGGGCACCGAGATCAAGCTCGGCGGCGAGGACCTCCTCATCATGAAGGAATCCGACATCCTGGGGATCGTCGGCTGATCCTTCGGACAGCGTTCCACCCCTCCATTCTCAAACCCTAACGAGTGACGCGGTCCTTTCGGACCCACGCTTCAGGAGAGAACCAAAATGGCAGCCAAAGAAGTCAAGTTCGGCCGTGATGCCCGCGAGCGCATGCTGCGCGGCGTCGACATCCTCGCCGACGCGGTGAAGGTCACGCTCGGCCCCAAGGGCCGCAACGTCGTGATCGACAAGTCCTTCGGCGCTCCGCGCATCACCAAGGACGGCGTCTCCGTCGCCAAGGAGATCGAGCTCGAGGACAAGTTCGAGAACATGGGCGCCCAGATGGTGCGCGAGGTGGCCTCGAAAACCGCTGACCAGGCGGGTGACGGCACCACCACCGCGACCGTACTGGCACACGCCATCGTGCGCGAAGGCATTAAATCGGTGGTCGCCGGTGCTAATCCGATGGACGTGAAGCGCGGTATCGATCTTGCCGTCTCGACGGTGGTGGAGGACCTGCGCTCCAACGCGAAGAAAGTCACCTCCAACGACGAGATTGCCCAGGTCGGCACTATTTCGGCCAATGGCGACGACGAGATCGGCCGCATGATTGCCCAGGCTATGCAGAAGGTCGGCAATGACGGCGTGATCACGGTCGAGGAGGCCAAGAGCCTCGATACCGAGCTCGATGTCGTCGAGGGCATGCAGATCGATCGCGGCTATCTCTCGCCCTACTTCGTCACCAATGCCGAAAAGATGACGGTCGAGCTCGAGGAGCCCTACATTCTCATTCATGAGAAGAAGCTGTCCTCGCTGCAGGCCATGCTGCCTGTGCTCGAAGCCGTTGTGCAGTCGGGCCGGCCGCTGCTCATCATCGCCGAGGAAGTCGAGGGCGAGGCGCTCGCAACGCTCGTCGTCAACAAGCTCCGCGGTGGCCTCAAGGTTGCTGCCGTGAAGGCTCCGGGCTTCGGCGACCGCCGCAAGGCCATGCTGGAGGACATCGCCGTCCTCACCGGCGGCCAGACGATCTCCGAAGATCTCGGCATCAAGCTCGAGAACGTCAGGCTCGACTTGCTGGGCCGCGCCAAGCGTGTTACCGTCGACAAGGACAACACGACCATCGTCGACGGCGCCGGCAAGAAGAAGGACATCGAGGCCCGCGTCGGTCAGATCAAGGCGCAGATCGAGGAGACGACGTCGGACTACGACCGTGAGAAGCTGCAGGAGCGTCTGGCGAAGCTCGCCGGCGGTGTTGCCGTGATCCGTGTCGGCGGTGCGACCGAGGTCGAGGTGAAGG
>JAEZXX010000043.1 GCA_023419535.1 Pseudomonadota bacterium
GCGAGGTTGGCCCACCCGGGACGGGGACGGCCGGTCGGCCGTCCGAATCGAGGCGTTGTGCCACCGGCGCTGAAGCGAACGGCCGATCCCACGAACGAGGACGGAACTTCTATAAAGCAGTTAAATGCCAGGTTGTCTTGGTTCGGGCATACCGTTTTGATGACAGACCTTTCGGCTACCAAACGATCCCCGGAGGACCTCGCTCCCCCGAACGTCTCCGTAGGCTCCGCCGGCATGGCCGGCAGTCTGCTCTCGATCTCGAAGTCCACCCGGGCGTTCCTGTCCCTGCTTCTGGCCGATATCGGCCTCTACCCCGGTCAGGATCATCTCCTGGAGCGGCTCGAGCTCGATCGTCCCGTCAGCGTCTCGGTTCTCGCCGAACAGTTGTCGGTGCGGCCCTCCACCGTCTCCAAGATGCTCGACCGGCTGATCGAGAAGAATCTCGTTCGCCGTCTGAACTTCGAGGGCGACGCCCGCCGCACCATGGTGCACCTGACCGAGGCCGGCGAAGAGATGCGCGGACGCATCCGCACCGTCTGGTGCCGGTTCGAATCCGAGATCGGCAACAATCTGGGCGAGGAGGACCGCCGGCGTCTCGCCGGGGCCCTGAGCGAGATCGACGCCATCCTCGCCACACGCCTGCGCCGCCTGCGCTGATCGGGCGGTCCATCCGGGGCCGGCGCTCTTTGCGATACGGGACGGCTTGCGTATGCTAAGGGTGCAGCGCAGCACAACAGACATCGCACGGCCTTGACGATCCAACATCACCCGAACCGCCGCGTCGCGCTCAAGCTCGGGCTCGGCGGAGTCCTCGGCACGGTCCTTCTGAGGGACGCGCTGGCGCAGGAGGGCGAAGCCCCGCCCGTGGACGGCGCGCCGGCCGCGCCCGAGGCGCCCGCTCCGGCCCCCCCGCCGACCCATGTCGACCCCGCGAACTTCTCCTTCGACGCGCTGTCGGCCGCCATGCGCCAGCGCGCGGGCCAGCCCTACGAGGCGCCCGTGGACGAGCTGCCCGACATCGTCCGCGACCTCGACTACGATTCCTACCGCCGCATCCTCTATCGCCGCGACCGCACGGTCTGGGCCGGGGAGCCGGGGCAGTTCCATCTGCAGGCCTATTTTCCCGGTTTCCTCTACCGCGCGACGACCCGCCTCCATGTCGGCGACGGAACGCAGTTCCGGCCGCTCACCTTCACGGGAGGCGACTTCGAGTTCCTCGGGCCGCTGGACGCGGAGGCCTTCGCGGGCGTGGAGCTGCCGGGCGTGGCGGGCTTTCGCATCAACGCGCCGATCGATCGGCCGGACGTCTTCGACGAGATCGTCTCGTTCCTCGGCGCCAGTTACTTCCGGGCGCTCGGGCGCGACAACCGCTACGGCCTCTCGGCGCGCGGCGTCGCGATCAACACCGCCACCGCGGCGACGGAGGAGTTCCCGCGCTTCTCCGCCTTCTACATCGTGCGCCCGGCGCCCGAGGACGAGCGCATCGTCCTCTACGCCGAGCTCGACAGCCCGAGCCTGACCGGCGCCTACGCCTTCACCGTCACGCCCGGACCGCACACGGTGATCGACGTCGTGCAGCGCCTCTATTTCCGCGAGGCGGTGGAGCGGCTCGGCATCGCGCCGCTCACCTCCATGTTCATGCACGGCGAGAACGCCCGCAGCTCGCGGCCGGACTTCCGCCCGGAGGTCCACGACAGCGACGGCCTCGCCATCGTGCGGGCCGACGGCGAGCGGCTCTGGCGCCCCTTGCGCAATCCGCAGACCCTGGCGCTCAGCTATTTCCGCGAGGTCTCGCCGAGAAGCTTCGGTCTGATGCAGCGCGACCGCGCCTTCGACAACTACCAGGACGTGGAGGCGCGCTACGAGGCGCGGCCCTCTCTCACCATCGAGCCCGCGGGCGACTGGGGGCGCGGCGTCGTCCAGCTCGTGGAGATCCCGAGCGATTCCGAAGGCAACGACAACATCGTCGCCTTCTGGGTGCCCGACGAGCGGCCCGAGCCCGGCAGCTCCTACGAGTTCCGCTACCGCATGCGCTGGGGCGACCTCCAGGAGCTGAACGCCGAGACCGCGATGGTCGCCGACACCTATGCGGGCGTGGGCGGCAACGCGGCGGAAAGCGGCCCGAGCCCCTATTGGCGCTTCGAGGTGAACTTCGTCGGCGGAACGGCGGCGAACCTGCCGGACGGGGCGGAGCTCGAAACGCTGATCGACGTCTCCCAGAACGCGCTCGTGCGCCATGTCGGCACCGACCGGCTGCCGAACGGCGGCTGGCGCCTGTCGCTGGAGCTGGAGAAGTCGGACGCGCTGCCCGCCGAGCTGCGCGCCCGACTCGCCTTCGCCGGACGTCCGATCAGCGAGACCTGGCTCTACCAGTGGAGCGGCGAGGCGTGAGGAAGCCGGGGTCGCAGATCCATGTCGGCGCCCTGATCGGTCGGCCCGATCTCGACGACCGGACCGTGCGCGCCGCCGTGGTGGAGCGCTTGGCGGCGGACGGACGCGAGGGCATCGATCCCGACATCGTCCTCGACGCCGCGCGGCTGGGCAAGCGCAAGGCGCTCGCCTTTCTGCGCAAGCTCGTGCTGCCGCCGCCGGCGGCCGCGCTCGACATGCCGGTGCGCCCGATCCTGCGCTCGCAGATCCGGGCCGCGGCCGGCCGCTGACGGACGGGGAACGGCCTGGGAGGGGCCGTTCACCGATATTTGATCAACCGGTACGGACGTGCAAATGTCGGCAACCGGCGATACAGCCCCGCTCCTCCATCAATCGAAGATCATCGCATGGCGCTGGCCCGGTTCCTCTTCATCGTCGCGGCCTTCGTCCTGGCGCTCTTCGCCGGGGTCCTGTTCTGGACGGTCATCACCGTCAACGGCGCGGTCCCGCTGAACGTCTTCCAGACGCTGCTCCTCGTCGTCTGCTGCCTGTGGCTCGCCTGGGGCTTCAACACCGCCACGGTCGGCATCCTGACGCCGCGCCGCGCGCCGAAGCAGATGCCGCGGATCGCACCTTCGCCGGAGGGTCGCACCGCGATCCTGATGCCGGTCTACAACGAGGACGCGGACGCGGTGATGTCGCGCGTGGCCGCCATGATCGAGGGCCTGGCGGCCATCGACGCGCTCGACGACTTCGATGTCCACATCCTGTCGGACTCCACCAGGGAGGAGGCGCGCGCGGCCGAGCGCCGGGCCGTCTACCGCGTGGCGGGGGATCTCGAGACCGGCCGCCACCTCTACTATCGGCACCGCGCGAACAATGTCGGGCGCAAGGCCGGCAACATCGCGGACTTCGTGACGCGGAGCGGCGGCGCCTACGCCTATATGCTCGTCCTCGACGCCGACTCCCTGATGCGGCCGGAGACGATCCTGGCTCTGCGCTCGCGCATGGACGCCGATCCCAAGCTCGCCCTCCTCCAGACCCAGCCGCTGATCATCGGGCGCCAGACCCTGTTCGGCCGCGCCTTGCAGTTCTCCGCCGCGCTCTACTCGCCCTTCTTCTCGCGCGGCATCGCCGCCCTGCAGGGCCGGGAGGGCCCGTTCTGGGGCCACAACGCGATGATCCGCGTGCGCGCCTTCGCCGGCAGCTGCGGCCTGCCGGACCTCTCCGGACCCCCGCCCTTCGGCGGGCACATCCTCTCCCACGATTTCGTGGAGGCCGCGCTTCTGGCCAAGGAAGGCTGGACGGTGCGCGTCGATCCGGACCTGGAAGGCTCCTACGAGGAGGCCCCCGCCAACCTCATCGAATACGCCAAGCGCGACCGCCGCTGGTGCCAGGGCAATCTCCAGCACGGCCGGCTGCTCGCCGCGCCGCGCCTGCGCTTCTGGAGCCGGATCTCGATGATCTCGGGCATCATGGCCTACGCCGCCTCGCCGATCTGGCTCCTCTTCCTGTCGGTGAGCCTCGCCTATGCGGTCTTCGCGCCGGCGCCGAACTACTTCCCGCCGGATTCGCTCTTCCCGGTCTTCCCGCGCCCCGAGACCGGCCGGGCGCTGCTCCTCCTCCTCGGCATCGGGCTCCTCCTCCTGCTGCCCAAGACGCTGATCGCCTTCCGTTCGGCCTTCGCCCGGCGCGGCGCCCGCTTCGGCGGACCGGTGCCGGTCCTCCTCGGCGCGACCTGCGAGCTGATCATGACGAGCGCGCTCGCCCCGATCATGATGATGTTCCAGTCCAAGGCCGTGGCCGAAATCCTCGTCGGCGCCGATTCCGGCTGGCCGGCGACGGAGCGCGAGGACGAGGGCGTGCCCTTCGCCGCAGCCCTGAAGAGCTCCTGGTGGATGGTGATCGCGGGGGGCGTGCTGCTCTTCTCGTCCTACACCTATGCGATGGAGCTGTTCCTCTGGGTGACCCCCATCGGCCTGCCGCTCCTCATCGCGCCGCTCTTCATCTACGTGACCGGGAGCCCGGCCTTCGGCGAGCTGGCGCGGCGCCTGGGCATCTTCCTGACGCCGTTCGAGCTGCACCCCGAGCCGGTGATCCGCGCCGCCCACCAGTGGCGCGAGCGCCTGGAGGCGCCCGCCCCGGCCCCGCAGGCGGTCGCCGCCTGAGACCGGCCGCCCGCCGATTTGCGCCCGCGGACCGATGCTGTAGAGGATCGGCCATGACGAGCGATCACAAGCATCCCTTCTTCCGGCCGCTCTGGCGGCGCGTCGCCATCCTCGCGGTGGTGCTCGCCTGGTCGGGTTTCGAATGGTGGAACGGCGAGACGGTCTGGGGCGTGATGACGCTCCTCATCGCCGTCTACGCGGTGTGGGTCTTCTTCGTGAAGTACGACCCCGACGGCCCTCCCGAAGGCACGGAGCCGCCCCGCCGGCCGTGAGGCCGGCGTCGCGCGTTGGCGGACTTGGGGTTGGCGCCCGGCGGCGCGCGGACGGACGTTCTAGATGCCGAACCGGCGACGTGGCTCCGAGCTTGAATGCCGAGGGGTGACATCTCCGCTTCGTCATCCTCGGGCTTGACCCGTGGATGACGAAGTTGAAAGGGCGCGCCCTTCCGCGGACCCGCACCGAAGCGTCCGAAGCCCCGCGCTCGGCCGCGAGCGACCCGAAGGCGGCGAACCCTCCCCTACAGCTTGCCCGAGACCCCGGCCTGCTCGAAGGTCGCCATGCCGGTGTGGCAGGCCGCCGCGGCCTTGACGATGCCGGCGGCGAGGGCCGCGCCGGTGCCCTCGCCCAGCCGCATGCCCAGCGCCAATAGCGGCACCTTGCCCATCGCCTCCAAGGCTCGTCTGTGGCCCGGCTCGGCCGAGACGTGGCCGAAGAGGCAATGGTCGAGCGCGGAGCGGTCGAGCGCGTGGAGGACCGCCGCCGCCGCGCTCGCCGCGAAGCCGTCGACGATCACCGGAACGCGCTGGACGCGGGCGGCGAGGATCGCGCCCGCCATCGCGGCGATCTCGCGCCCGCCGAGGCGCCGCAGCACCTCCAGCGGATCGGCGAGATGGGCGCGGTGGAGGTCGAGCGCCTCCTGCACGATGGCCGCCTTGCGGCGGATACCGTCCGCATCGTGGCCCGTGCCGGGCCCGACCCATTCGGCAGCCGTGCCGCCGAAGAGCGCGGCGAAGATCGCGGCGGCCACCGCCGTGTTGCCGATCCCCATCTCGCCGATGCACAGGAGGTCGGGCTCGTCGTGCAGGCACTCCATGCCGAAGGCCATGGTCGCCGCGCAGGCCTTCTCCGACAGGGCGGCCTCGGCGCTGATGTCGGCGGTCGGATGGTCGAGCGCGAGGTCGAAGACCTTCAGGCCGAGGCCGTAGGTCTGGCAGATCTGGTTGATCGCCGCGCCGCCGGCCGCGAAGTTCTCCACCATCTGCCGCGTGACGGAGGCGGGGAAGGCCGAGACGCCGCGCGCGGCGACGCCGTGGTTTCCGGCGAAGATGGCGACGACCGGGCGGTTCACCGCCGGGCTCGCGCGGCCCTGCCAGACGGCGAGCCAGGCCGCGATCTCCTCCAGCCGTCCGAGCGAACCCTCGGGCTTGGTGAGCGTCGCCTCGCGGTGCCGCACGGCATGCAGCGCCGCGCCGTCCGGCCCGGGCATGCGGGAAAGGAGCGCGCGGATGTCGTCGAAGGGAAGGCCGGTGGCGGACATGGACGGACTCGATCGTTTCACGTGAGACGGTGGGCCCCCGCCTGTTAGGCGGCGGCGGGGGCGATGGCAAACGGCGGGGCGGACACGGCGTGGGCGCCGTCGCTGCCGGATCGTTCGCGTCGGCCGCGCGATCGCCGGAAAACGGTCCGGCCTGTCCCGTCCCGATGGTCCGGCGCCGGGCGTTTCCGCTCCGGACGGAAATGCTCTAGGAGCGGCCATGACCGGCCTTTTCGACGCGACCGCCCGCGCCCTCGCCTTCCTCAGCCGCCTGCCGCCGCTCGGCCGCGCCGTCCACGGGACGCACCGGCTCGGCGACGACGCGCACGCCTTCCCGCTCGCGGGTCTCCTGATCGCGCTCCCCGGCGCCGGGCTTCTCGCGCTCGGCCATGCGCTCGGCCTGTCGGCGCCCGTCGCGGCGATCCTGGCGGTCGCCCTGACGGTGGCGCTCACCGGCGCGCTGCACGAGGACGGGCTGGCCGACACGGCGGACGGCCTTTTCGGCCACCATGCGCGCGAGCGCGCGCTCGCCATCATGAAGGACAGCCGCATCGGCGTGTACGGGGCGCTGGCGCTGATCCTGACGCTCGGGGCCCGGATCGCGCTCCTGGCGGAGCTTCTGCAGCGGGGGGCGCTTCCCGCGGCCCTTTCGCTCGTCGCGGCCGCCTCCGCCAGCCGCGGCGCGATGGCCCATCTCTGGTCGAGCCTGCCGGCCGCCGAGCCCGGGGGCCTCGCGGAGCGCGTCGGCGCGCCGGACCGGGCCGGAGGCCGCACGGCCCTTGCACTGGGGCTCGCGGTCCCGGCGATCCTCGGAACCGCCGCGGCAGGTCCCGGGGGGCTGCTGATCCCCGCCGCGCTGGCGCTCGCGGTCCATCTTCTCTTCCGCCGCGTCCTGAACCGCCGCCTCGGCGGGGTGACGGGCGACACGATCGGCTGCGACCAGCAGATCGTCGAGATCGCGATCCTCCTCGGCTTCGCGCTCGTCCTCTGATCAGAGCGCGGCGGCGAGGAGGCAAACGGCGGAGAGGACGAGGAGCGCGGTGCACAGATGCCGGAAGAGGCGGAGCGCCCGCGCGATGTCGCAGCGCCCGGCCGCGCGCCGGCCCTCTTCGTTCAGGAAGGGCGCGTCGACCGCCAGCTCGCCGTAGCGGCGCGGCCCGCCGAGCGCGAGGCCGAGCGAGGCCGCCATCGCCGCCTCCGGCCAGCCGGCATTGACGGAGCGGTGGCGCGGCCCGTCGCGGCGCGCGACGCGCCAGGCGTGACCGGCGCGCCCACCGAGCGCCGCGAAGCCTGCGGCGGTCAGCCGCGCCGGAACGAAATTGGCGACGTCGTCGAGACGCGCGGCGGCCCAGCCGAAGTCGCGGTGACGGCGGGACAGATGGCCGATCATGGAATCGGCGGTGTTCAGCATCTTGTAGGCGAGGAGGCCCGGCAGGCCGAAGGCCAGAAAGGCGAGCGCGGGCGCCACGACCCCGTCGGAGGCGTTCTCGGCGAGGCTTTCGATCGCGGCGCGGCAGATTCCGGCCTCGTCGAGACGGTCGGGATCGCGCCCGACGATCATGGAGACGGCGTGCCGCCCGTCCGCCAGGCTCGTCCTCAGCCCCTCGGCGACGGCGGCGACGTGGGAAGCGAGGCTCTTCTGCGCGAGGAAGACCGAGACGATCGCGGCCTCCGCGAAGAAACCGGCGGGCCCGAGGGCGGCGAAGGCGAGATGGATCGCCGAGCCGGTGCCGGCGGCGCCCGCGAGGAGGAGGGCGATCGCCGCCACGCCGAGCGAGCGCCGCCGCCGGGGCCCGTCCCCCTCGCGGTTCCAGCGCCGGTCGAGGGCTTCGATCGCGTGGCCGAAGAGGACGACGGGATGGGGCAGGCGCGCCCAGAGCGCCGGCGGGTCGCCGATCGCCCGGTCCAGGAGCAGCGCCAGCGTGAGGACGAGGAGGGTCTCGCTCAAGCGGCGGCCTCGGCGAGCGCGGCCGATAGCGCGTCGCGCAGACGGGCGGCCTCGGCGCCGTCCGACGGATTGCCGAAGCGCAGCCAGCTCGGCTCGAAATCGAAGGGTCGGGTCAGGATGTGCCGGCGGGCGAGCGCCTCGAACAGATCGTGGGCACGGCGATGACGGGCGAGCGCGAAGAGCGGCGTCGAGCCGAGGACCGGAAGGCCCGCCGCCTCCAGCGCGGAGAGCAGCAGGCGGCTCTGGGCCTCGATCGCCGCGCGCTGGAGACGCGTCGCCTCGTCGTCGGCGATCAGCGCGGTGGCGACGGCCAGCGCAGGGCCGGAGACCGCCCAGGGGCCGAGCCGCGCTTCGAGCCGCCGCGCGAACGTCCGTTCGGCCAGCGCGACGCCGAGCCGCAGGCCGGCGAGGCCGTAGAACTTGCCGAAGGAGCGCAGGACGAGCAGCCCCGGCCGTCCGGCCTCGCCGCAGAGGCTCTCGGCCGGATCGGGATCCATGAAGGCCTCGTCGACCACGAGGAGCCCGTCCCTGCGGGCGAGTTCGGCGGCGATCTCGAGGAGCGAGGCGCGCGCGAACCGCCGTCCGTCCGGATTGTTCGGGTTGACGACGACGAGGAGCCGCGTCGCCGCGCCGATGTCCTCCGGCTTCCCGATCCGCCGGACGCGGTGTCCCGCCGCGACGAGCGCCGCCTCGTGCTCGGCATAGGTGGGCGAGACGATCGCGGCCTCTGCCGGCGCGACGAGATGCGGCCAGAGCGAGATCAGGCTCTGCGTGCCCGGCGCCAGCACCAGCGCGGCGCCCTCCGGCGCCCCATAGCGGCCGCGGGCCGCCCGGCGCAGCGCGGTTTCGGCTTCGGCCTCGGGCAGGCGCATCCAGGCCTCCCGGGCGATCTCGGGAAGGGCCGGCGCGCTCGGCGCGATGCCGGTGGACAGGTCGAGCCAGTCGGCGCGCGCGCCGCCATAGCGTGCCATCGCCGCCGCGATCGCCCCGCCGTGTACGAGCGCGTCCCTCATGACGCGCCGTCGATCACATGGGCGAAGGAGCCCATGACGCGCCCGACCCGCAGACCCATGGATCCGAGATCGGCGCCGAGCGCGTCCCGCGCCTCGAACAGCGGCTCGGCCGCGCCCTCGTGCAGCACCGTCGCATAGTGGAACTCGTGGCCGACGAGCGCGCCGGCCCAGGGACGGTGGCCGACGGGACGGAGGCGACGATAGCCGAGATGTCTGTTCCGGACCCGGAACGAGGTCGACAGCGGCAGGAGCTCGAGCATGGGATGGGTGGTGCCCTCGGCGTCCTCCATCGTTTCCCCGAGCGTCATGTAGCCCCCGCATTCGCCGTAGACGAGCGCACCGCGCGTCGCGGCGTGCTGCATACCGCCGCGAAAGACCGCATTGCCGGAGAGGCGGCCTGCGTGGAGTTCCGGGTAGCCGCCGGGTAGGTAGACCGCGTCGGCGCTTGCGTCCGGCCCCTCGTCGGCGAGCGGGGAGAAGAAGGAAAGCTCGGCACCCAGGTTGCGCCAGCCGGCGAGAAGATGCGGGTAGGCGAAGGCGAAGGCGGTGTCTCGCGCGACCGCGATGCGGGCGCCGAGAGGGCTGAGCGGCGCGGCGTCGCCGGCAGGGCGCGCCGAACCGCTCGGCAGCGTGTCGAGGTTGATTCCGGCTTCGATCCAGCTGGCTGCGCGCTCGAGGAACGCTTCGAGATCGCCGTGCTCGCCGGCCTGCACCAGCCCGAGATGGCGCTCGGGCAGGGCGAGGTCGGGCCGGGGCGGCAGGGCGCCGAGGATCGGCAGGTCCAGCTCCTCCAGCGCCCCGCGCAGCATCGCCTCGTGCCGGAGCGTGGAGACGCGGTTGAGGACGAGTCCGGCCAGCGGCGTGTCGGGCCGGTGGGTGGCAAAGCCCCGCACGAGGGCCGCGACCGAATGGGACTGGCGGGCGCAGTCGACGACGAGGACCACCGGCAGGCCGAGAAGCGCCGCCAGCTCGGCCGCCGAGCCGGTTCCGTCCGCGGCGCCGTCGAAGAGGCCCATCATGCCCTCGACGACGAGGGGTCCCGACGGCGCGAGACCGGCGATCAGCCCGGGGCGCATGGCGAAGGGGTCGAGGTTGACGCACTCGGCCCCGCTCGCCGCGGCATGGAAGGCCGGGTCGATGTAGTCCGGCCCGGCCTTGGCCGAGGAGACGGGCACGCCGCGGCGCTTCAGAGCGCGCAGCAGCCCGAGCGTCACGGTGGTCTTGCCGGCGCCCGAAGAGGGCGCGGAGACGAGGAAGCGCGGCCGGCCGGCCCCCTCGCTCATTCCGCCGCCCTCGCCAGCGCCATCGTCACCCCGCCCCGCATGCGCTTGGAGACGGCGAGCCGGGCGCCGTCCCCGGCGAGGACGAGCGCCGCGGCCTCCGCAATTCCCGCCAGTCCGGCACGCGCGGCGACGACGGCCGAGGGCGTCTCCAGCCGCGCCTCCGCCTCCGCCAGCCGCTTCGGCGAGATCCCGGTGAGTGGCAGCCCCAGCCGGTCCGCCAGCGCGAGGAGCGCCGGATGGTCCGTGCGCCGATCGAGCGTGGCGAGCGCCGCTAGGGCGGAGGCGTCGATCGTCATCTCCTGAAGGATCGCGTCGCACAGCGCGTCGACGTCCTCCCGCGTGGCGGCTGAGGAGGCGCCGAGCCCCAGGACGTAACGCTCGCTCATGCCTTGGTCCAATGCCAATGGGCGACCGGCATCGCCGGGCGCCAGCCTCTGTATCGCCCGAGCGGCTCGACGCTCTCGACGCCGATGCGCAGGAGTTCGCCGCCGTGACGGGCGTGCAACTGGGCAAGAAGCGCCTGCGTCTCCACCGTCACGCCGTGGGCGACGAGCCGTCCACCCGGCCGCAGCCGCCGGACGGCGATCCCGGCCGCCTCGCCCGAAAGCCCGCCGCCGAAGAAGACGGCGTCCGGCTCCGGCAGGGCCTCCAGGCCGTCCGGCGCCCGCGCCCCGACGATCGACAGGCCGCCGACGCAGAGCCGGCGGGCGTTCTCGGCGATCAGGGCGCGGCGGTCCTCGCGCGGTTCGATCGCGCTCGCCGTGACGCCGGCGGCGGCGCGCAGCCATTCGACCGCGATCGAGCCCGACCCTGCGCCGACGTCCCACAGATGGTCGCCGGGGCGAGGCGCGAGGGCGGAGAGGGCGGCAGCGCGCAGCACGCGCTTGGTCATGGTGCCGTCGGTGGCGAAGGCCTCGTCGGGCAGGCCCGGCACGCGCGGATGGACGACGGCGCCCTCGTCCGGCACGCATTCGACGGCGACGAGATTGAGGGCCGGAACGCCTTCGCCCGCCAAACTGTCGGCCCGCGCGGCGAGCACCCGTTCGGCCTCGCCGCCGAGATGCGCCATGACGTGCAGGCGCGAGGCGCCGAAGCCCCGCGCGGCGAGGCCCTCCGCCAGTTCGCGCGGCGTATGGGCGCCCGCCGACAGGACGATCAGCCGCGCACCCGGGGACAGATGCCCCCAGACGTCGTCGAGCGGTCGCCCGCAGGCCGACAGGCAGGCCGTCTCCTCCATCGGCCAGCCGAGCCGGGCGGCGGCGAGCTGCAGGGAGGAGACCGCAGGCAGGATTTCGGCTTCGCCGGCCTCAAGATAGGACCGGAGCATCTTCGCCGCGCCGAACCAGGAGGGATCGCCGCTCGCCAGCACCGCGACGGGGCCGGGGCGCGCCGCCTCGATCAGCGGCAGCGTGTCCGCGATGGGGCTCGTCCAGGCCAGACCCCGCGCCCCGGTGTCGCCGGCGCGCCCGACCATGGCCAGATGCCGCCGGCCGCCGACGACGAGACGCGCCGCGTCGAGCGTCTGGCGCGCCCGCCCCGACAGCCCGGACAGGCCGTCGTCCCCGATGCCGATCACGCTGATCCAGGGGCTCTTCGTCATCGGCTCCGTCGAAACTGGTTCCATGGGTTGGCGATAGAGCGTTTCGGGCCCTTGCGGAAGCGCTGGCGCACCCGCCCCGCTTCCCTTCCGGCCGCGGGCGGCGTAGTTCCGGTCCGACCCGCCCGAGCTGCCCATGCCCTTCGAACTCGTCCTGATCCTCCTCGTCCTCGCCGCCTTCCTCGCCGGCTACATGGACGCGATCGCCGGCGGCGGGGGCATGATCACCATTCCCGCGCTTCTGATCGCCGGCGTCGATCCGCTCACCGCGATCGGCACCAACAAGGTGCAGGGCCTGTTCGGCACGGCCTCCTCCTCGCTCGCCTTCGTGCGCGGCGGGCACGTGCCGCTCGGGCCCCTCCTGCCGACGATGGGCATCGCCTTCGCCGGGGCGGTCGCCGGCGCCCTCTTCGCGCAGGTGATCCCGACCGGCTGGCTGGCCGACGCCCTGCCCTATCTCCTCATCGCGGTGGCGATCTATTTCGCGCTGAAGCCCGCCGCCTCCGACATCGATTCGGCGCGCCGCATTCCCCCGATCGCCTTCGCGCTCGGCTTCGTGCCGGTGATCGGCGCCTATGACGGGCTGTTCGGGCCGGGCGCCGGCTCCTTCTACATGATCGCGCTGGTGGGCCTTTGCGGCTACGGCCTCCTGAAGGCGACGGCGCACACCAAGCTCCTGAACCTCTCGTCCAATCTCGGCGGCTTCGCCGTCTTCGCCCTGTCGGGCTCGGTCCACTGGACCTTCGGCCTCGCCATGGGGTGTGCGGCCTTCGCGGGGGCCCAGCTCGGCGCGCGCTCGGCGATGGCCTTCGGGGCGAAGCTCATCAAGCCGCTTCTGGTCACCGTCTCGATCGCGCTGGCGATCCGGCTGCTGTGGACCGCGTGACGACGCCCGCGATCATGCTCCAGGGCACGGGCTCGGACGTCGGCAAGAGCGTCCTCGTCGCCGGGCTCTGCCGGCTCTTCGCGAGGCGCGGGCTGAGGGTGCGGCCCTTCAAGCCGCAGAACATGTCGAACAACGCCGCCGTGGCCGCGATCCCCGGAACAGGCGCCTTCGGGGAGATCGGCCGCGCGCAATGGCTGCAGGCGCTGGCCTGCCACACGCCCCCGACCGTCGACATGAACCCGGTGCTCCTGAAGCCCCAATCCTCGACCGGCTCGCAGATCGTCGTGCGCGGCCGCGTCTTCGGCACGGCGGAGGCGCGCGACTACCAGCGCCTGAAGCCGCGGCTCCTGACCCACGTGCTCGACGCCTTCGAGGACGTGGCCGAGACGGCCGATCTCGTGATCGTCGAGGGCGCGGGCTCGCCGGCCGAGATCAACCTGCGCCGGGGCGACATCGCCAATATGGGCTTTGCGCGCGCGGCCGGCGTGCCGGTGGTGCTCGTGGGCGACATCGACCGGGGCGGGGTGATCGCCTCGCTCGTCGGCACGCACACGGTGCTGGAGGACGCCGACGCCAAGATGATTCGGGGCTTTCTCGTCAACAAGTTCCGCGGCGATCCCTCGCTCTTCGACGAGGGGCTGGCGGCGGTGACGCGCTTCACGGGCTGGCCCGCGCTCGGGCTCGTCCCGCATCTGAAGGCCGCACGCACCCTGCCGCCGGAGGATTCGGTCGCGCTGGAGCGGCTGTCGCAGCAGGGCTCGGGGCCCTTCCGCATCTGCGTGCCGCTTCTCGATCGCATCGCCAATTTCGACGATCTCGATCCGCTGGCGCAGGAGCCGGGCGTCTCGCTCCATTTCGTGCGGCCGGGCGCGCGCATTCCGGCGGGCGCCGACCTCGTGGTCCTGCCCGGGACCAAGTCGACGCTCGGCGATCTGGCCGCCTTCCGCGCCCATGGCTGGGACCGCGACCTTGGCGCCGTCCGGGCCGCGGGCGGCGCGATCCTCGGCCTGTGCGGCGGCTTCCAGCTCCTCGGACGGGCCGTCCGCGATCCCGCCGGCCACGACGGGACGGCCGGGGAGGCCGAGGGCCTCGGGCTCCTGGACGTCGAGACCACGATGTCCGGCGACAAGACGGTCCGCCCGGTCGCCGGCCGGGCTGCGCTCGGCGTCCCGGTCGAGGGCTACGAGATCCATCTCGGGCGCACCGACGGGCCGGACAGGGCCCGTCCGTTCGCCCATGTGGGCGGAATGCCCGAAGGCGCGTCGAGCGCCGATGGCCGCGTGATGGGGACCTATCTCCACGGGCTCTTCGCCGGGGACGCGTTCCGCCGGGCGTTCCTCGCCTCGCTCGGCTGTGCGGTCGCGGCAGGTCCCGGCTATGGGGCGCGGGTGGAGGCGGCGCTCGACGCGGTGGCCGACGGCCTCGCGGCGGCGGTCGATGCGGACCGCCTGCTGGCGACCGCCGCGCGGCGCGCCGGCTGACGGACCGTGCCACGCGAGAATCTTTCCAAACATTCACTTGGCAGCTGCGAAAAGCTCCGCACCTTTGCGTCTCGGGAGGCCCTTCGGAGAACGCCCGCATGAGTGCATCGACCCTTCGAGACCATCCCGCCGGATACGGCGCCGTCAGCCGCGCCTTCCACTGGATCATGGCCGGCTTCATCGTCTGGCAGCTCGTGACGGTGCTGACGCGCGTCCTGGCGGACGAGACCGCCGTCGCGAACTTCTTCTGGGACACGCACTACTCGGTCGGCTTCACCATCTTCGTCCTGGCGATCCTTCGCGGAGCCTGGGGCCTGTCGAACCTCTCCAACCGCCCCTCGCACGAGGGACCGGCGATCCTGCGCCAGGCGGCGACGCTCGGCCATCTCGTCATGTACGCGCTGATGATCGTGGTGCCCGTCCTGGCGATCCTTCGCGCGGCGAACAACGGGCGGGGCTTCTCGGTCTACGGGCTGCAGCTGGTGGCGCCCGGCGGCGAGCCGAACCCGGCGCTGACGGCGCCGGCCAACGCCGTGCACGGCCTGCTCGGCTTCGTGCTCTTCGCCCTGATCGCCGGCCACGTCGCCTTCGCCCTCTGGCACGGTCTGGTGCGCCGCGACGGCACGCTCGACCGCATGACCAAGGGCCGCAGCGCCCGCCCGTTTGGCGCCTGAGGGCGGATCGGGCTAGACTCGCTCGCCGGCCGTGAGAGGAGAGGGTCCGATGTCGCAGAACCGCTGGAAGGAGGACGGCGTCCGCGTCATCAAGGGCGATCGCCTCGATGCGAACACGCCGCAGACGCCCGGCATGTTCCGGCAGGCCGCGATCGACCATGCGCGCGTCGGGGCGCAGAAGATCTGGGCGGGGACGGTGGCGATCGAGCCGAACGCCAAGACCGGGGTCCATCACCACGGGGCCCTGGAGAGCGTCATCTACGTCGTCTCGGGCAAGGCGCGGATGCGCTGGGGCGAGCGCCTGGAATACGTCGCCGAGGCCGGGCCCGGGGACTTCATCTACGTGCCGCCCTACGTGCCGCACCAGGAGATCAACGCCGACCCGGACAACCCGCTCCAGTGCGTGCTGGTGCGCTCCGACAACGAGGCGGTCGTCGTCAACATCACCGACATCGACCCGGTGGAGGCGCCCGAGGCGGTCTATTGGGTGGACCCGATCCACCGGCATCCGCATCCCCCGAGCCCGCCTGAGGGCGCGAGCGGAACCGGGGGAGACGGGCGGGACTGACGCGTTCCGCGCCCTCCCGATCGCGCCCGTCACGCGGCCGGCGTGCGATCCGTCGCCGTCAGGCCGTCTCGATGCGGTTGCGCCCGTTGGCCTTCGCCCGGTAGAGCGCGCGGTCGGCGGCCTCGATCCAGTCCTCCGGCCGCTCCATGGCCGGATGCAGCTCGGCGACGCCGAAGCTCGACGTGAAGCCGAGGCCCGGGCGCTCGAGCACCCGCGCGGCCTCCATGCCCAGACGCAGGCGCTCGGCCGCCGCTGTCGCGGCCGACAGCCCCGTGCCGACGAAGAGAACGGCGAACTCCTCGCCGCCGAGCCGCCCGATCGTCTCCTCCTCGCGCATGCGCGCCTGGCAGGCCGACACCGCGGTCCGAAGGACGAGATCCCCCACGCGGTGGCCGAAGCCGTCGTTGATGCGCTTGAAGTGATCGAGATCGAAGAGCGCGATCGAGGCCGGCTCGCCGTAGCGCCGGGCGCGCGCCATCTCGCGCGAGACCGCCTGCAGGAAGGCCCGGCGCGTCCATGCGCCGGTCAGGGAATCGTGGTCCGCGATCTGCAGCAGCTCGGACTGGTCGAGCACCACGTCGGCGAACTGCCGGATGATCGTCACCTCGTGATCGGCGAAACGCCGCGGCTTCACGTCCGCCACGCAGACGGTTCCCACGACGAAGCCGTCCGGCGAGATCAGCGGCGCGCCGAGATAGGAGCGGATGGCCATGGGGCCGACGACGAGTTCGTGGGCGCGGTAGCGTGGATCGTGCGGCGCATCCTCGATGACGACGATGTCGGACGTTCGCAGGACGTCGTTGCAGAAGGTCGTCTCGCGGGGCAGGTCCGTAACGCCGACCCCAAAGGCGCATTTGTAGCGCTGCCGCGTCGCGTCGATGGACGACACGAAGGCGATGGGCGCATCGAAGACCGAGCGCACCAGGGTCGTGATCGGTCGATAGGCCTCGTCGGTGTTGGGATCCAGGAGCCCCGAGCGCGCCACCGCCGAAAGTCGGCCCGCTTCGTCCAGGGCGTTCGTCGAATGGATGAGCTCCACAGGGCCGCTCCCGATTGTTCAGCTGGGCGGACGACTACCGCATCGACCGCTGAGACGAAATCGCTTCACAACCAATGGTATTCTCCGGCCATGAAATGGGCCGCGCAGGTTACATGACGATCCGCCAGAGCGCGTAGGCGCCCCCCACGACGCCCGCGAAGGCGAACGCCATGAGCGCGCCGTCGCGGACCGTGATCGCGAGGCCGAAGGCGATGATCACGGCCATCGGGATGGTCGAGGCGAAGGGAAAGACCTCCAGGAACGGCACGGTCAGGCAGGCGAGGACCACGATCGCGGCGGCGAGCGTCCGGAACGGGCCGCGCACGAGAAGCGACAGGCGGCCGTGGAACCAGCGGTCGAGCCAGCGCTGCAGCGGGCGCAGGCGTTCCACCGCCTTCTCCAGCCGTCCGGCCCGCACAGAGCGCTTCTGGATGAACTGCGGCAGCCAGAGATGGTCGCGCCCGATCAGCATCTGCACCGCGACGATGGCGATGATGATCGCCAGCAGCGTCGGCAGACCCGGAATGCCGCCGATCGGCGAGACCTCGATCAGCGCCGGGATCAGGAGGAAGGGGCCGAAGCCGCGGTCGCCGAGCCGCTCCACCACGTCGCCGATGGAGACGCGGACGACGCCTTCGGCGGCCCGGTCCAGCTCGTCCAGGATCTCCGCGACGGTCTCGCGCTCGCTGTCGCCGCCCGAGCCGGACGCGCTGCTTCGGGACGGGTTCGGGCGGGGCTCGGTCGGATGGGACAAGGGATACGCCTTCACGAGCGCGAGAGGATGAGCGGGGAGATGTGGCCCCCCGGGATGCGGTCAACCCCGCGAAATGCTTGACCGCCAACGACACGAAGCCTATCGCCATGGGCCATGGAGACGCCGGTTCCCAACATCGAGATCGCGCGGCTGCGCCTGAAGGACGCGCGCGATCTGGCGCCGCTGATCTCGGCCTACAACCAGTCGGTCTTCCGCGGCGCGCCGGGGGCGCCGGACCTCTACTACGCCGAGCAGCTGCTGCAGGACCGCACGGGCGAACTCCTGGGCGCGCGCCTCGACGGACGTCTCGTCGCCTTCCTGGTCTTCTACGACCTGCCCGACCCCTGGACGGGCATGCGCACGGGGCTCGCAGACCACATCTATGTCGATCACGGCTTTCGCCGGAAGGGCATCGCCAAGGCCATGGTCGACCTGCTCGCCGACGAGGCGGACTCGCGCGGCTGGTCGCGGCTGACGCTGCAGGCGCCGCGCAACGCCGATTCCGGACGCCTCCTCTACGAGGCGATCGCCGAACGGGCCGAATGGTCGAGCTACGTCATCCGCTTCGTCGACCGCCAGCCCTGACGGGGCGCGACACCGCGCCACCTCCGGTCTAATCGATTTTCCCGGTCCGGCGGGCCTAAAACCTCGCGCCGCATCCTTGCTTTCGGTCCTGCGAACATTGTTTTAGAAGCACTCCAGCCGAGTGGCGGCAGAGCCGCCGGACGGGCCGGAAGCTGCAAGGAACGAACATGTCCGACGTGAAACGAGCGCGGCCCCTTTCGCCGCACCTCCAGGTCTACCGCTGGGCCCCGACCATGGCGATGTCGGTGGCCCACCGTCTGACGGGCATGGCGCTCTACGGCGGCACGATCCTGTTCGTGTGGTGGCTGGTGGCGCTCGCGAGCGGTCCCGAGGCCTTCTCCACCGCCTCGGCCTTCTTCGGCTCGATCGTCGGGCGGCTCGTCCTCTTCGTCTACTCCTTCGTGATCCTGCATCACGCGGTCGGCGGCGTGCGGCACCTCGTGTGGGACACCGGCACCGGGCTCGACAAGGCGACCGCGACGAAGATCGCCACGCTGACGCCGGTCGTCTCGCTGGGGCTGACCGTCCTTCTCTGGCTCATCGTCTGGATCGTCTGAGGAATACACCCATGAGCAGCAAGACCTCCAAGATGATCACCCCCCTCGCCCGCGTCCGCGGCTACGGCTCGGCGAAGTCGGGCACCGAGCATTTCTGGGTGAAGCGCGTCACCGCGATCTCCAACCTCGTCCTCCTGATCTTCTTCCTCGGCTTCCTCGTCGCCATGCACGACGAGAGCTACGAGACCGTTCGCGCGGCCTTCTCCAATCCGCTGGTCGCGCTCCTGATCGGCCTCTTCCCGCTCTCCTTCGCCGTCCACATGCGCCTCGGCATGCAGACCGCGATCGAGGACTATTTCCAGGGCGGGCTGCGCGTCGCCCTGATCCTCCTCAACACCTTCTTCGCGGTGCTGATCGCCGGCGCGAGCCTGTTCGCGGTCGTCCGCCTCACCCTCGGAGCCTGACGCGATGGCCACCAACGGAACCGCCCAGCCGCACCGCACCGCACCGGCCCAGAACGGCAAGGCCTACGAGTTCGTCGACCACACCTTCGACGTCGTCGTGGTGGGCGCCGGCGGCGCGGGCCTTCGCGCCACGCTCGGCGCCGCGCAGGCCGGGCTCCGCACCGCCTGCATCACCAAGGTCTTCCCGACCCGGGCCCACCCGGTCGCCGCACAGGGCGGCGTCGCCGCCTCGCTCGGCAACATGGGCGAGGACAACTGGCGCTGGCACATGTACGACACCGTGAAGGGGTCGGACTGGCTGGGCGATCAGGACGCCATCGAGTATCTCGTGCGCGAGGCACCCGCCGCCGTCTACGAGCTCGAACATTTCGGCGTGCCCTTCTCGCGCACCACCGACGGGCGCATCTACCAGCGGCCCTTCGGCGGCATGACCACCGATTTCGGCAACGGCCCCCCGGCCCAGCGCACCTGCGCGGCGGCCGACCGCACCGGCCACGCCATCCTCCACACGCTCTACGGCCAGTCGCTTCGCTACTCCTCGGAGTTCTTCATCGAGTACTTCGCGATCGACCTGATCATGGACGAGGAGGGCGCCTGCCGGGGCTGCGTCGCCATCAACATGGACGACGGCACGATCCACCGCTTCCGCGCCAAGAAGACGATCCTGGCGACCGGCGGCTACGGCCGCGCCTACTTCTCGGCGACCTCGGCCCACACCTGCACGGGCGACGGCAACGCCATGGTCCTGCGCGCCGGCCTGCCGCTGCAGGACATGGAGTTCGTGCAGTTCCACCCGACCGGCATCTACGGCGCGGGCTGCCTCATCACCGAGGGCGCGCGCGGCGAGGGCGGCTATCTGACGAACTCGGAGGGCGAGCGCTTCATGGAGCGTTACGCCCCTTCCGCCAAGGACCTCGCCTCGCGCGACGTCGTCTCGCGCTCCATGACGATGGAGATCCGCGACGGCCGCGGCGTCGGCAAGAACGGCGACCACATCCATCTGCATCTGGACCATCTCGACCCGAAGATCCTGCACGAGCGCCTGCCGGGCATCTCCGAATCGGCGCGCATCTTCGCCGGCGTCGACGTGACCAAGGAGCCGATCCCGGTCCTGCCGACGGTCCACTACAACATGGGCGGCATCCCGACGAACTATCACGGCGAGGTGCTGACGAAGAGACAAGGCGACCCCGACGCCGTCGTGCCGGGCCTGATGGCGGTGGGCGAGGCGGCCTGCGTCTCGGTCCACGGCGCCAACCGCCTCGGCTCCAACTCGCTGATCGACCTCGTCGTCTTCGGCCGCGCCGCGGCGCTGCGCTGCGCCGACACGGTGGCGGCCGGCGAGGATCAGGCGCCGCTGCCGGCGGGCGCCGGCGACAACTCGCTCGCCCGTCTCGACCGCTTCCGCTACGCCAAGGGCGGCACGCCGACGGCCGAGCTGCGCGACCGCATGCAGCAGACGATGCAGTCCAACTGCGCCGTCTTCCGCACCGGCGAGATCCTCGAGGAAGGCCACACCAAGATCCACGAGGTCTGGCGCGGGTCGGACGACGTCCGCGTCACCGACCGCTCGCTGATCTGGAACACCGATCTCATCGAGACGCTGGAATACGACAACCTGATCTCCCAGGCGGTCGTGACGATGGACTCGGCGGTCGCCCGCAAGGAATCGCGCGGCGCCCACGCCCGCGAGGACTTCCCCGACCGCGACGACGTGAACTGGATGAAGCACACCCTCGCCTTCTGCGACGTAGCTGCCAAGACCGTCTCGCTCGACGACCGCCCGGTCCACACCTACACGCTGTCGAACCAGATCGAGTACATCGAGCCGAAGAAGCGCGTATACTGAGGTCGGGGAGACCTCGGTAGACTGCCGATCCGCGATGTTCCGGTGTCGCGGATCGGTCACGCGAACGACCTCATGCCCGCCGTCGAGCGGGCCGCGAGACGGAAAGACGGTTGAGACGGGCGGCGGATCGCTTCATGATCCGCATCGTCCATCAGCCGATCGCATGACCCGCACAGCCTTCATCCAACCGTCGAACGCATCTGGCATGATCCCATCCGAGGTCGAACTCGGACGGGGGATGTCCGATGAGCGTCAGGGATCTGCCCGCCGGCCCCGGCTGGGGAGCCATCGCCCATGATCGCCTGCGCAGAGCGGCGGGCGAGGCGGCCAAGGGCGCGATCGTGAGGCTGGGCTCCAAGAAGGGGCACGGCGTGGTCGGGCGGCTGCGGGCCGCGCGCTTCGCCCTCAAGCGCAAGCTCCGCCTGACCGACCGGCCGACCCTGGTCGCCTATTCCGGCTTCGTCGAGAACGGCCGCCTCAAGGTGAAGGGCCGGGTCCTGGAGGACGAGGGCGTCTTCGACGCACCGCACTCGAACTCCACGCTCCGCAATCTCTGGCTGACCTTCAAGCGCTACGAGACCGACGAGATCGCCGACGCCAAGGTCGAGTGGGAGGTCAACGGCTTCTCGGGCGAGGTTCGCTCGCGCGACGACGGCTATTTCGAGATCGACCACCCGTTCGAGGGCGAGGAAGCGCAGGCGCACCGCGACACGCCCTGGCTGCCGGTGCGGCTGCGCCTCGTGAAGGCGCGGCACTACGAGTTCGAGCCCAAGAGCGCCGAAGGGGGCGTGCGGCTGGTGACGCCGAACGCGCGCTTCGCCGTGATCTCCGACATCGACGACACGATCATCCACACCGGCGCCTTCGGCATGCTGCGCCACTGGCGCATCGTCACCGCCAACTCGCCGGAGGCCCGGGCGGCCTTTCCCGGCGTCTCGCACTTCTACCGCGCGCTCGCCGACGGCGCGGACGGGCCGGAGACGAACCCGATCTTCTACGTCTCGTCCAGCCCTTGGAACCTCTTCGACATCTTCGAGCGCTTCATGGCGCTGAAGGCGATCCCGCGCGGGCCGATGCTCCTGCGCAACCTGTCCGAGGACGCGGCCGCCTGGCTGCGGCGCGACCATTTCGGCCACAAGGACCGGATGATCGACCGGCTGATGGCGGCCTATCCCGATCTGGACTTCGTGCTGATCGGGGATTCCGGGCAGAAGGACTCCTCGGTCTATGCCGGGGCCGTGGCGCGCCATCCCGGCCGGGTGCTCGCCGTCCACATCCACGACGTCCGCCCCTCCGAGGCGCCGAGCCATGTCGAGAACGACCTGGCCGAGATCGAACTCCACGGCGTGCCGACGACGCTGGGGCGCACGCTCCGCAAGGCCGCCGAACTCTCCGAACGCCTGGGCCTCGTCGAGGCGGGCACCCACGATGCGGTCGAGGCCGAGGTCGAGGCCGAGAACGACAAGGCGACGCGCTACGGCCGCTTTCCCATCATCGTCCAGCCTTGAGGACGCCTTCCCGGGCCATTCGCCGCAGCCATTACAATCGATTGAGGCGGCCCGGCACGCCCGCGCTTCTGTTGCGCCGCACGCCCTTTCACATTAGGTCCATTCCAGACTGAACGAACTGGGCCGCGCGGACCGGCCCCGAGCCCGCCTGCGGGCTCCGGGACGGCCGGTTGTCGCGCGACAGGCCCGCGGGGACGAAGACGATGGTCGAACTGGCGCTGCCGAAGAATTCCAGGCTCACCAAGGGCAAGAGCTGGCCCAAGCCCGAGGGCGCCAAGAACGTCCGCGAATTCGGCATCTACCGCTGGTCGCCGGACGACGACGAGAACCCGCGCGTCGACACCTACTATGTCGACCTCGACGATTGCGGGCCGATGGTCCTCGACGCCCTGCTCTGGATCAAGAACAAGGTCGATCCGACGCTGACGCTGCGCCGCTCGTGCCGCGAGGGCATCTGCGGCTCCTGCGCCATGAACATCGACGGCACCAACACGCTCGCCTGCACCAAGGGCATGGACGAGGTGTCGGGCGCGGTGAAGGTCTATCCGCTGCCGCACATGCCGGTCATCAAGGACCTCGTGCCGGACCTGACGCTGCCCTACGCGCAGCTGCGCTCCATCGAGCCCTGGCTGAAGACCGAGACGCCCGAGCCGCAGAAGGAATGGCGCCAGAGCCACGAGGACCGCGAGAAGCTCGACGGCCTCTACGAGTGCATCCTGTGCTTCTGCTGCCAGACCTCGTGCCCGAGCTACTGGTGGAACGGCGAGCGCTATCTCGGCCCGGCCGTCCTGCTGCAGGCCTATCGCTGGCTGATCGACAGCCGAGACGAGGCGACCGGCGAGCGCCTGGACGACCTGGAGGATCCCTTCAGGCTCTATCGCTGCCACACGATCATGAACTGCACGCAGACCTGCCCGAAGGGCCTGAACCCGGCCAAGGCGATCGCGGAGATCAAGCAGATGATGGTCGAGCGCCGCGTCTGACCTCGCGCGAAGGGTCTGGGTCCGGGCGGCCGCGAGCGGCCCGCCGGACACATCGATCGTATGGCGGGCGAATTTTTCGCGCGTCCTGCCCCGTATGCGCGTGTGCGCCTTGTTTCCGCCCGCAATGACCGGCCACAATCTCCCCACGCCGTTCGTCGTGGGGAGTGTGTCGGCATGCGCAGGGCCCTTGCATCCGTTCTGACCGCCGGCGCGCTCGCGCTCGGCCTCTTCGCGCTTCCCGCCGCGGCGAGCGCCGCGACGGCCGTCTTCGCCGGCGGCTGCTTCTGGTCGGTCGAGAAGATGTTCGACGGCGTGCCCGGCGTGACCGGGACCGTCTCGGGGTTTTCCGGCGGGCGGACCGCGAACCCGACCTATTACGAGGTGGTGCGCGGCGACACGGGCCATTCGGAGGCGGTGCAGGTCACCTACGATCCCTCGCGCGTCAGCTACGAGGACCTGCTGAACGCCTACTGGCAGTCGATCGACCCGACCGACCCCGCCGGCCAGTTCTGCGACAAGGGCGACCATTACCGCGCCGTCGTCTTCGTCTCGTCGCCGTCCGAGCGGCAGGCCGCGGAAGCCTCCAAGGCACGCGTCGCCGAGATCCTCGGGGCGCCGGTGACGACGCAGATCCGGGACGCGGCGCCCTTCACCGCCGCCGGGCCGGAGCACCAGAACTTCCACCTGACGAACCCCGCGCATTACGAGCGCTACCGCATCGGCTGCCGCCGCGACGAGACGCTCGCGCGGGTCTGGGGCGGTCGCACGCTCGCCGACGCCAACCCCAGCTGACCGACGATCCGAGGAGACCGGACCGATGACGACCCGCCTCTCCGCCGTTCTCCCGCTCCTGCTTCTTCTGATGCTGCCGGCCGCCTCCGCCCGTGCGGCGGACGACTGGGTGGTGCGGGAAAGCTCGGTCGGGGTGGAGGAGACCGTCGCGCGGCTGGAGGAGGCGATCATCCGCTCGGGCTCCAAGGTCCTCGCCGTCTTCGACCATCGCGCCGCGGCCCAGGAGGTCGGGCTCGACATCGCGCAATCGACCGTCGTGCTCTTCGCCAAGCCGAAATCGGCGACGCCGATCATCGCGCAGAACCCGCGCGCGGCGATGGACATGCCGCAGAGGATTCTCGTCTGGGAGGAGGGCGGCAGCACCTATGCCGGCTTCGTCTCGCCCACCATGTTCGTCAGCCGCCACGGCTTCTCGTCGGGCCATCCCGAACTCGGGCGCCTGCGCGCGGGGCTGGAGGCCCTTCTGTCGGCGGCGGTGAAGCGCCGCGACGAGCGGGCCGACGCGGGCCACTGAGGCCGGTTCGGCGGAACCAGCCGCGCATCCGCGCTCTTTAACGGGTTTCACGCCTCGGTCGATCGGCACTGCGATCGGCCCGCCGAGACAGGGACCCGTAGCCGCCATGGCCAAGAAGAACGACAGCACCCCGAACGGTTCGGGGAACACCATGCATCCGACCCGCAACACGACCGACGACAACGTCCGCGTCGCGATGGTCGGTCTGCTGCAGAAGCACCTCGCCTCGGCGATCGACCTCTCCTACGCGGCCAAGCAGGCGCACTGGAACGTCAAGGGCGCGAACTTCTACCAGACTCACCTTCTGTTCGATCAGCTTCACGAGGAGGCCGAGGGCTATGTCGACGAGATCGCCGAGCGCCTGACCTCGCTCGGCGGCCAGGCCCGCGGCACGGTCCAGGCCGCGTCGGCCGAGACCGTGCTCGAGCCCTATCCGCTCGACCTCGTGGACTCGATGGACCACATCAAGCGCCTGGCGAAGAACTATTCGGACTACGGCGCGGCGCTGCGCGAGGCGATCGAGGAATCGGACGAGGCGGGCGACGACCTCACCGCCGACCTCTTCACCGCCATCGGCCGCGGCGTCGACAAGTCGCTGTACTTCCTGGAGAGTCACTTCCAGTCGAAGTGAGCTGACCCACTGGTCTTGAATGCGAAAGGGCGCCCGGAGAGGGCGCCCTTTTCGTGACGGTGAACGAAGACAGGGTTGCGGCGGCGTTCGCCAGGAAGAGCGCCATCCCTCTCCCGGAACGGGAGAGGGTGGACGCACCGCGGGACGCGATGCGGACGGGTGAGGGCCTCGTAGGGCTCGGCGGCTTCAAAGGATCGCCTGGGGACGTTCGAGCTCTCCAGGGCCTCATCCGCCTGCCGGCACCTTCTCCCCGCTGGGGAGAAGGAGACGCGTCGACGTCACACGTGAAACGGCCAGGAACCGACTACTCGATCGACTGGCCCGTCTTCGCCCAGTCGGCGACGAAGCTCTTCAGCCCGCTGTCGGTCAGCGGGTGCTTGATGAGGCCCTTCAGCGTCGCCGGGGGCACGGTGGCCACGTCGGCACCGATCAGCGCGGCCTCGCGCACGTGGTTCGACGTGCGGATCGAGGCCGCCAGGATCTCGGTGTCGAAGCCGTAATTGTCGTAGATGCGCCGGATGTCGGCGATCAGCGCCATGCCGTCGATATTGGTGTCGTCCAGACGGCCGATGAAGGGCGAGATGTAGGTCGCGCCCGCCTTGGCCGCGAGCAGCGCCTGGTTGGCCGAGAAGCAGAGCGTGACGTTGGTCTCGAAGCCCTCCTCCGTCAGATGCTTGCAGGCCTTCAGGCCGTCGAGCGTCAGCGGCAGCTTGATGACGACGTTGGAGGCGATGGCGGCGAGGATCTTGCCCTCGCGCATCATGCCGTCGAAGTCGGTCGCGGCGACCTCGGCCGAGACCGGCCCGTCCGTCACGCCGCAGATGTCGGCGATGATCTCCTTGATCGGCCGGTTGGCCTTGAGGACCAGCGACGGGTTGGTGGTGACGCCGTCGATGAGGCCGGCGTCCTGAAGCTCCTGGATCTCGGCGAGGTCTGCCGTGTCGACGAAGAATTTCATGGGGATCGCTCCTGTTCGGCCGAAGATGACTGGCCGTTCCTTAAACCTCGGCGATCCCGCAGGCTACACCGATCTCGTCAGCCCGCCGTCGAGCCGCAGGTTCTGGCCCGTCATGTAGGAGGAGCGGGAGGAGGCGAGGAACAGGACGAGCTCCGCCACCTCCTCGACCGTGCCGTAGCGGCCCATCGGGATCGTGCCCTGGCGTTCGGCCTTCACCGGCAGACTGTCGATGAAGCCCGGCAGGACGTTGTTCATGCGCACGCCGGCCGCGGCGTATCGGTCGGCAAAGAGTTTGGCGAAAGCGGCGAGCCCGGCCCGGAACACGCCCGACGTCGGGAAGGCCGGGTCGGGCTCGAAGGTGGCGAAGGTCGAGATGTTGACGATGGCGCCGGCGCCCTGCCGCTCCATCACCGGCGCGAAGACGCGGGTCGCCCGCACGACGTTCATCAGGTAGAACTCCATGCCCTCGTGCCAGTCTTCGTCGCTCAGGGCCAGGAGCTCGCCCTTGGGTCCGTGGCCGGCGGAGTTCACCAGCGCGTCCACCCGGCCGAAGCGCTCCAGCACGCCGTCGCGGAGCCGCTCGAGATCGTCCTCGCTGCGGTTCGAGCCGGACAGTCCGAGGCCGCCGAGCGCCTCCGCAAGCGCCACGCCCTTGCCGCTGGAGGACAGAATGGCGATATCGAAGCCGTCCTCCCGAAGCCTCTTCGCCGCAGCGGCCCCCATGCCGCTTCCGCCGCCGATCACGACCGCCACCTTGTCAGACATGCCTCATCCTCGCTCGTGCCCGTGTTCCGTGGGGCGGTCCCACCGCCTTCATAGCGCGGGGCGGCGGGCGGCCGGAAGGCGGCCGGGATGGTGACGGGTCACCTCTTCGACCTCGGCCGGCGCAAGGTTCCGGTGCTGGTGCCGCTGCCCGCCGACCGGGCCTATTCCTATGCCGTGCCGGAAGGGATGGTCGTCGAGCCGGGTTCGATCGTCGCCGTGCCGCTCGGGCCCCGCCTCGTGCCGGGCGTCGTGTGGGACGGCGAGACCGATCGCGTGGACCCGTCGAAGCTGAAGGAGATCGCCACCGTCTTCGACTGCCCGCCCCTCGACGGGACCATGCGCCGCTTCGTCGATTGGGTGGCGGCCTACACGCTGTCCCCGCCGGGCCTCGTCGCGCGGATGGTGCTGCGCGTGCCCGTCGCCTTCGATCCCGAGCCGATGGTGGAGGCGCTGCGCGCGACCGGAACCGCGCCTCCGCGCCTGACGGACGCGCGACGCCGCGTCCTGGCGCTGGCGCAGGAGCAGCCGGCCTGGACGCGCTCGGGGCTGGCGCACGCCGCCGGCGTGACGCCGTCCGTCGTCGACGGCCTCACCAAGGCCGGCGCCTTCGAGGCGGTGAGGCTGCCGCCGCCGCCCGTCGTGCCCGAGCCCGACACGTCCTATGCGCGCGCCAAGCTCAGCGCCGAGCAGCGCGAGGCCGCCGACCGTCTGGTCGAGGCGGTGGATGCCGGCGCCTTCTCGGCGACGCTTCTGGAAGGCGTGACGGGCTCCGGCAAGACGGAGGTCTATTTCGAGGCCGTGGCGCGGGCGCTGGAGACGCAAGGCCAGGTGCTGATCCTGCTTCCCGAGATCGCGCTGACCCAGAGCTTCATCGACCGGTTCCACGCCCGCTTCGGAACCGAGCCGGCGCAGTGGCACTCGGACCTTCCGCCGCGCATCCGCGAAAAGGTCTGGCGGCAGGTGATGGAGGGGCGGGTGCGGGTCGTGGCGGGCGCGCGCTCGGCCCTGTTCCTGCCCTTCCGCGACCTCAAGCTCGTCGTCGTCGACGAAGAACACGACCCGGCCTACAAGCAGGAGGACCGCACCTTCTACCACGCCCGCGACATGGCGGTGGTGCGCGCGCGCCTCTCGCGCTGCGCCGCGGTGCTGGCCTCCGCGACCCCTTCGCTCGAAAGCCGCGTCAACGCGGCCGACCGGCGCTACGCCCACGTGAAGCTGGAGGCGCGCTTCGAGGCGGCGGCGCTGCCCGACCTGCATCTGGTCGACATGCGCCGCCATCCCGCGCCGCGCGGCCGCTTCGTCTCGCCGGTTCTGCGGAGCGAGATCGAGCGCACCATCGCGCAGGGCGAACAGGCGCTGCTCTTCCTCAACCGCCGGGGCTACGCCCCGCTGACGCTCTGCCGCGCCTGCGGCCATCGCTTCCAGTGCACGCAGTGCTCGACCTGGCTCGTCGACCATCGCCTGCGCGGCACGCTGCAGTGCCACCATTGCGGCCATGCCGAGCGGCGGCCCGAGGCCTGCCCGGAGTGCGGCACGCTCGACCATCTGGTGCCCTGCGGACCGGGCGTGGAGCGCATCGCCGAAGAGATGCTGCAGCTGTTTCCGGACGCGCGCACGATCCTCCTCTCCTCCGACCTTCCCGGCGGCGCGCGGCGGCTGCGGCGCGAGCTCGACGCGGTGGCGGAGGGCGAGGCCGACATCGTCATCGGCACGCAGCTCGTGGCCAAGGGACACCACTTCCCGCTGATGACGCTGGTCGGCGCCCTCGACGCCGATCTCGGCCTCGCCAACGGCGATCCGCGCGCGGCCGAGCGCACCTTCCAGCTCCTGCACCAGGTGACGGGTCGGGCCGGCCGAACGGGCCGCCGGAGCCGAGGACTGATCCAGACCTTCCAGCCCGAGCATCCGGTGATGCGCGCCATCGCGAGCGGCGAGCCGGAGGTCTTCTACGAGCGCGAGACGCTCGAGCGCGAAAAAGCGGGCCTGCCGCCCTTCGGTCGGCTGGCGGCGGTCGTCGTCTCGGCTGCCGAGCGCCGGACGGCCGAGGAGCACGGTCGGGCGATGCGCGCCTGCGCCCCGCAGGGCTTCGACGTCGAGGTGCTCGGGCCCGCCGAGGCGCCGCTCGCCCTGCTGCGCGGCCGCTACCGCTTCCGCCTCCTGGCGCAGGGTCCCCGCTCGGCCCGCATGCAGGATTTTCTGCGCGCCTGGCTCGGCGCCTGTCCGAAGCCGAGGGGCTCGGTCCAGCTGCAGATCGATGTGGACCCGCAGAGCTTTCTATGATGGTCGAGCTGCGTTATATCAGGGTATAACCAGGAGCGGCCCCGATGCCCGTTGCGAAATTGCGAAAGGTCGGCGGCTCCGTGATGGTCGCACTTCCCCCATCTGTGCTGCAGGAGGCGCGGATCGCCGAGGGATCGAGCGTCGATGTTTCGGTGGACGCCGCCACCGGTGTGATCGCGCTGAAGTCCACCGTTCCCCGCTACACCCTCGCGGAGCTTCTCGCGGAGGTCGATCCCAGCCTTGAGGATGCCGAGGAGACCGCCCGATGGCTGTCCGACCGACCTGTCGGCAGCGAAATCATCTGAACGAATGCGTCGCGGGGAAATTTGGCGGGCCAATCTCGATCCGATCGCCGGAAGCGAGCAGGCTGGGCACCGTTACGTCCTGATTGTCTCCGCCAACGCGTTTAACGAGCTCGTCGGTCGAGCGGTCATCGTTCCCATCACGACGCGCGGCGCCTTTTCGCAAACGCGCGGTTTTGCGATCTCGCTCGATGAGCATGGAACGGCAACGAGAGGTTTCGTCCTCTGCGATCAGCTCCGCGTCGTCGATCTGAACGCCCGCCACGGGCGTTTTCGCGAGCGCGTCCCCGATGCAGTGATGGATCAGGTTCTGGCGCGGATCCGGCCGATCTTCGAACGGTAAGGCCTGAACCAAGCTTTGCCCCCTATCGTCGCCGTTCCTCCGGGATGCGCCCCGGCCGAACACGGACTTCCGCGCCCATGCAGTTTTCCCTTCCCCTCTATCCCGCCGACTGGCTGCCCTTCGCCGCCGCGGGCTGCACCGTGCTCTTCGGGCTCCTGGCGCTCTTCGCGCCCCGCCTCGTCCTGCGGGCCCTGCGGCTCGACACCGCGCCGGCCCATCCGGAGGCGGTGGCCGAGGTGCGCGGCACGATCGGGGGCTACTGGCTCGGCACGGGGCTCGTCGCGCTGCTCTTCTACGACCAGCCCTTCGTGCAGATGGTGGTGGGCGCCGGCTGGCTCTTCGCCGCCTTCGGGCGCGTCGTCTCCATCCTGTCGGATGCGGGCGCCACGGCTTCCAACTTCCTCCTCCTCATCCTGAACCTCGTCCTGGCCTTCCTCTTCCTGAACCCGGTGGCCGGGCTCCTCGGCCTCGGCTGAGCGCTTCGCAAGGGGCGCGGGCGGACGGGCGAAGCCGGCGGAAATCGCGCCGAAAGCGCGGTTGTCGGGCCCGGATCGCTATGCTAGACGAACCCCGATCGGCGCGGCGGGTGCCGTTCCGGTCCTGCCCGCCTCATGAATTCAACGAATTGCGCGAAGGTCCGACGCCCCTTCCCGGGGGACGCCGGAGTTGAGCCAGCCAGAGAAGCGACTCGTCCGTGGCACATTCATCCTCCCCGGTATCCGGGGTCGCAGAACGCTACGCCCAGTCCCTGTTCGAGCTCGCCCGCGATGCAGGCTCGGTCGAGGAGACGGAGAGGGAGCTGAACGGCTTCCGTGATCTGGCCTCCGAGAACGCCGACTTCCGCCATCTGGTGGAAAGCCCCGCCTTCACCTCCGCCGAGCAGACCCGCGCCATCGCCGCGATCGTCGAGTCGGCGAAGCCCTCGCCGCTCACCGGCAACTTCCTGAAGGTGGTCGCCCAGAACCGCCGGCTCTTCGCCCTGCCGCAGATCGTCCGGCACTTCGCCCAGCTCGCCGCCGAGCATCGCGGCGAGACCGAGGCCGAGGTGACCAGCGCCACGGCGCTCACCGACGAGCAGCGCGCCGAGCTCAAGCGTGCGCTCGGCACCTATTCGGGCAAGACCGTTTCCATGCGCGAGAGCGTGGACCCCGCGATCCTCGGCGGCCTCGTCGTCAAGATCGGCTCGCGGCAGGTCGATACCTCGCTCCGCTCCAAACTCAATTCGCTCAAGCTCGCTCTGAAAGAGGTCGGCTGATGGACATCCGCGCCGCGGAAATTTCCGCAATCCTCAAGAACCAGATCCAGAATTTCGGCTCGGAAGCGGAAGTCTCCGAAGTCGGGACGGTTCTCTCGGTCGGCGACGGCATCGCCCGCGTCTACGGCCTGGACCAGTGCCAGGCCGGCGAGATGGTCGAGTTCCCGGGCGGCGTCCGGGGCATGGCGCTGAATCTGGAATCCGACAATGTCGGCGTCGTCATCTTCGGCTCCGACCGCGAGATCAAGGAAGGCGACACCGTCCGCCGCACCGGCGCGATCGTGGACGTGCCCGTCGGCAAGGGCCTTCTCGGCCGCGTCGTCGACGGTCTCGGCAACCCGATCGACGGCAAGGGCCCGATCGAGGGCGCGACGAGAGCGCGCGTCGACGTCAAGGCGCCGGGCATCATCCCGCGCAAGTCGGTGCACGAGCCGATGTCGACCGGCATCAAGGCCATCGACGCGCTGATCCCGATCGGCCGCGGCCAGCGCGAGCTCGTCATCGGCGACCGCCAGACCGGCAAGACCGCCATCCTGCTCGACACCTTCCTGAACCAGAAGCCGGCGCACGACGAGGGTCGCACGGGCGACCAGCTCTTCTGCATCTACGTCGCCATCGGCCAGAAGCGTTCGACCGTCGCCCAGTTCGTGCGCACGCTCGAGGAGCGCGGCGCGCTCCAGTACTCGATCGTCGTCGCCGCCACCGCCTCGGACCCCGCGCCGATGCAGTACATCGCGCCCTTCACCGGCTGCGCGATGGGCGAGTACTTCCGCGACAACGGCATGCACGCCGTGATCGCCTATGACGATCTGTCCAAGCAGGCCGTCTCCTATCGCCAGATGTCGCTCCTGCTGCGCCGCCCGCCCGGCCGCGAGGCCTATCCGGGCGACGTCTTCTACCTGCACTCCCGCCTCCTGGAGCGCGCGGCCAAGCTCAACGACCACATGGGCGCCGGTTCGCTGACCGCGCTCCCCGTGATCGAGACGCAGGCGAACGACGTGTCGGCCTACATCCCGACCAACGTGATCTCGATCACGGACGGGCAGATCTTCCTGGAGACCAACCTGTTCTACCAGGGCATCCGCCCGGCGGTGAACGTCGGCCTCTCGGTCTCGCGCGTCGGCTCCTCCGCTCAGATCAAGGCGATGAAGCAGGTCGCCGGCTCCATCAAGGGCGAGCTCGCGCAGTATCGCGAGATGGCCGCCTTCGCGCAGTTCGGCTCCGACCTCGACGCCTCGACGCAGCGCCTGCTCAACCGCGGCGCACGCCTGACCGAGCTCCTGAAGCAGCCGCAGTTCTCGCCGCTGAAGACCGAAGAGCAGGTCGCGGTGATCTTCGCGGGCACGCAGGGCTATCTCGACAAGCTGAAGGTCACGGACGTCGGACGCTTCGAGGAGGGTCTCCTCACCTCGCTGCGCTCCAACCACCCGGAGATCCTGTCGACCATCGCGACCGAGAAGAGCCTGTCGGACGACACGCGCTCCAAGCTCAAGGCCGCGATCGACCAGTTCGCCAAGTCCTTCTCGTAACGACCGGAGACGGCCCCAGAGATGGCTTCGCTCAAGGATCTGCGCAATCGCATCGCTTCGGTGAAGGCGACGCAGAAGATCACCAAGGCCATGCAGATGGTCGCGGCGGCGAAGCTCCGCCGTGCGCAGGACGCCGCCGAGGCCGCGCGCCCCTATTCGGAGCGCATGGCCGCGGTGATGGCGAACATCGCGCAGGCGATGGACACCGGCGAGGCGCCGGCGCTGATGACCGGCACCGGGCAGGACAAGACGCATCTCCTGATCGTCTTCTCCTCCGACCGGGGCCTGTGCGGCGGCTTCAACAGCCAGATCGCGCGCCTCGTGCGCGAGCACATCCGGCGGCTGGAGTCCGAGAGCAAGACGGTGAAGATCATCACCGTCGGAAAGAAGGGCTACGACGCGCTGCGCCGCGAGCACGGCTCGAAGGTCGTCGAGCGGCTGGACTTCAAGGACGCCAAGGCGATCGGCTTCTCGAACGCCGAGGAGGTGGCCGACAAGGTCATGGCCCTCTTCGCCAGGCAGGAGTTCGACGTCGCGACGATCTTCTACTCCGAGTTCGTCAACGTCATCACCCAGAAGCCGACGGCCCAGCAGATCATCCCGGCCGTGGTCGAGGGGGCCGGCGAGGCCGAGGCTGCGCCCGCCGGCGCCGGCGCCGGCGACGCGATCTACGAGTACGAGCCGGAGCCGGAGGCGATCCTGGAGGATCTCCTGCCGCGCAACATCAAGGTCCAGATGTTCCGGGCGCTGCTGGAGAACGCGGCCTCCGAGCAGGGCGCGCGCATGAGCGCCATGGACTCGGCGACGCGCAACGCGGGCGACATGATCGACAAGCTGTCGATCACCTACAACCGCCAGCGCCAGGCGCAGATCACGACCGAGCTGATCGAGATCATCGCGGGCGCCGAAGCGCTCTGATGGATTGAGAGGGCGGCCGCCGGCCGCCCGCCGCATGGAATGAACGGGCGACGGCCGCGGCGCGAAGGCCGACCGGCGCCAGCCTTAAGTTTCAGAGGAGGCCTTCGATGGCTGACACACTAGTTCAGAGCGGCACGGGCCGCGTCGCGCAGGTCATCGGCGCCGTCGTCGACGTCGAGTTCGACGGGCAGCTGCCCGAGATCCTGAACGCGCTGGAGACCGACAACAACGGGATCCGTCTCGTCCTCGAGGTCGCCCAGCATCTCGGCGAGAACACGGTCCGCACCATCGCGATGGACCTGACCGAAGGCCTCGTCCGCGGCCAGGCGGTCAGGGACACCGGCGCCCCGATCCAGGTTCCGGTCGGCGACGAGACGCTCGGCCGCATCATGAACGTCATCGGCGAGCCGATCGACGAGGTCGGCCCGATCGCCTCCAGCCTGAAGCGCGGCATCCACCAGGAGGCCCCGCCCTACATCGAGCAGTCGACCGAGAGCCAGATCCTCGTCACCGGCATCAAGGTCATCGACCTGCTCGCGCCCTATGCGCGCGGCGGCAAGGTCGGCCTGTTCGGCGGCGCGGGCGTCGGCAAGACGGTGCTGATCCAGGAGCTGATCAACAACGTCGCGAAGGCGCACGGCGGCTACTCCGTCTTCGCCGGCGTCGGCGAGCGCACCCGCGAGGGCAACGATCTCTATCACGAGATGATCGAGTCGGGCGTGAACAAGGACCCGCACGAGAACAACGGCTCGGCCGCCGGCTCCAAGGCCGCGCTGGTCTACGGCCAGATGAACGAGCCCCCGGGTGCGCGCGCCCGCGTCGCCCTGACCGGCCTGACCATCGCGGAGCACTTCCGCGACCAGGGCCAGGACGTGCTCTTCTTCGTCGACAACATCTTCCGCTTCACGCAGGCGGGCGCCGAGGTGTCGGCGCTGCTCGGCCGCATCCCCTCCGCGGTGGGCTACCAGCCGACGCTGGCCACCGACATGGGCGCGATGCAGGAGCGCATCACGACGACGACCAAGGGTTCGATCACCTCGGTGCAGGCCATCTACGTGCCGGCCGACGATCTGACCGACCCGGCGCCGGCCACCTCCTTCGCCCACCTCGACGCCCGCACGGTTCTCAACCGCGCGATCTCCGAGAAGGGCATCTACCCGGCGGTCGACCCGCTCGATTCCACCTCGCGCATGCTGCAGCCGATGATCGTCGGCGAGGAGCACTACTCGGTGGCGAACCGCGTCCAGCAGATCCTGCAGAAGTACAAGTCGCTGCAGGACATCATCGCGATCCTGGGCATGGACGAGCTGTCGGAAGACGACAAGCTGACGGTCGCGCGCGCCCGCAAGATCGAGCGCTTCCTCTCGCAGCCCTTCTTCGTCGCCGAGGTCTTCACCGGCGCGCCGGGCCAGCTGGTGCCGCTCGAGGACACGATCAAGTCCTTCAAGGGTCTGGTCGAGGGCGAGTACGACCATCTGCCGGAAGCCGCCTTCTACATGGTCGGCTCCATCGAGATGGCCGTCGAGAAGGCCCAGAAGATGGCCTCCGAGGCCTGAGCGACATGACGGCGTCCGAACCTCTGCGGATCGAGGACGCCGTCAACGCCACCTGCCCCTGGTCGGGACAGCCGATCTCGGGCGAGGCGTTGACGCTCTACAGGGAGCGCGTGGTCGGGTTCTGCAACACCGGCTGCCGCGACAAGTTCGAGATCGCGGTCCGCCATTTCGAGGCCGCGCTTCAGGCGGAGCTCCACCTTTCGGAGCCAACCAAGGCAAACCACAGTGGCTGACAGCTTCAAGTTCGAACTGGTGTCCCCCGAGCGGCTGGTCGTGTCGCAGGACGTGACCGCGGTGGTCGCGCCGGGGACGGAAGGCTACATGACGGTGATGGCCCACCACGCGCCGCTGATGGCGACGCTGAAGGCCGGCATCGTCGAGGTCACGCTCGCCGGCGGCGCCACCCAGCGCATCTTCATCCAGGGCGGCTTCGCCGACATCAACCCCCAGGGCTTCACGTTGCTCGCCGAGCAGGCCGCCGACGTCGCCGACATGGACGCCGCCGACCTCGACCGCCGCATCGAGACGGCCCGCGAGGATGCCGCCTCGGCCGCCGAGGGCGACCCGAAGGTGCGTGCCGAGCAGCGCCTGAACGACCTCGTCAACGCCCGGGACGCGCTTCGCGCCTGAGGCGGGGTCCGGGGCCTGAGCGCCGCCGCCGCGAACGCTCTTCGATGGAATGACGAAGGCCCGATGGTCGCGTGCGACCGTCGGGCCTTCGCCGTTCGATAGAACCGCGCGGCGCTGGCCGTTCGGCACTGCGGGCCCATTTGACGGGGGATGACCGAACCGTCCTTCTCCCGTCGCGTCCCGCCCGGCGACACCATGGAACGTCGCGTCTGCGACCATTGCGGCTTCACCGACTACCAGAACCCCAAGATCGTGGTCGGCTCGGTGGTGCGCCACGAGGGCCGCATCCTGCTCTGCCGCCGCGCCATCGAGCCGCGCCGCGGCTTCTGGACCATTCCTGCGGGCTATCTGGAGCTGAACGAGAGCCCGGAGACCGGCGCGCGCCGGGAGGCGCGGGAAGAGGCGGGGGCCGACCTGCGGCTTGGGCCTCTGCTCGCCGTCTACAGCGTCACGCGCTTGAGCCAGGTTCAGTTGATCTACCGCGCGACGCTGGCGTCGCCGGAAATCGCGGCGGGCGTGGAGAGCCTGGAGATCGCGTTCTTCGCGCCGGAGGACATCCCGCACGGGGAACTGGCCTTTCCGTCCGTCCACTGGGCGCTGGAGCACGACGGGCTCGCCGAGGCGGGGGCGGCGATCCCGTTCGCCAATCCGCTCGGGGCGGACGCCAACGAACTGCCGGACGGCACGCGGATGAGCGACGAGGCGTTGTGAGGGGACGGGCGGTGTCGGCGCCCTGTGAGGCCCCCATCCGCCTGCCGGCACCGCCTCCCCGGAGGGAGAAGGAAGCGGTTTCGGCATGCCGGACGGGGATCAGCCCGCGGCGCGGGCCTCGTCGGCGGTGCGCTTGACCTCGGCGACGAGGTCGGGCTCGAGGCCGAGGCGGGCGGCGAGCATGTCGAGATAGGCGCGTTCGGCCGGATGGTCGGAATCGACCGCGATCATGGAGGCGACGTAGACCTCGACGGCAACCTCCGGCGTGCGGGCCTGCGCGACGAGGTCGTCGATCGTCTTCGGACGCCGCATCTCGTCCATCAGGAGGCCCTTGGCCTCCGAATCGAGCTGCAGATCGTCGACGCGGCCGAAGATCGCCTTCTCCTCCTCCGCGTCGATGTAGCCGTCGGCCTTGGCCGCCGCGATCATGGCCGAGAGCAGAAGACGGGCGCGCTCGTCGGCCTCGTTCGGAGCCGGGAGGAATTTCGTGCCCTCGGCGGAGGGGACGGGTTCTTCGACAGGACGGGGCAGGGCGCGGGGCGCAGGCGCGCCGGTCGGCGCTGTGTGGGCGCTGCCGGCAGCGCCGGCCTGCTGCTGCGCCTGATAGTTGGTCCAGGCCTTGTAGCCGAGGCCCGCGACGAGGGCGAGGCCGCCGACCTTCAACGCCGTGCCGCCCATCTTCTTCATGCCCTTGTCGCGCAGGAGATAACCGGCGAGACCGCCGGCCAGCGCCCCGGGGACATGGCGGGTGAGACCGCCGCCTCCGCCCCCGCCGAGCTTGCCGGCGATGTCCGAGAGGCCGCCGGAGAAGCCGCCGCCGCCCTGCCCGGCCGCGCCCGTACCGCCGAGCGCGCCGCCGAGGAGCTGTCCGAGGCCCTCCTGGAGCGTGTTGCCGGTGGAAGCCCGGCCGGTGCCGGCTTCGGGCGTTCCCACGCCCTGGCGCGCGGCGCCGGAGCCGAGGAACTGGTCGAGAAGTCGCTGTGCGTCGATCATGGGTGCGGGATCCTGCTCGTCGGTCGTTGCGCAGTTGGGGTCCGACCCCTGCGAAGGCAAGACGCCGGTCAGCGCTTGTCCTCGAAGAGCGGCTCCAGCGAATGGCGCTTGAGGAGCGGCACCTGCGCCAGCATGAAGGCGATGGTGATCGGCATCGTGCCCCAGACCTTGAAGGCCACCCAGAAGTCGGTCGAGGTGAAGCGCCAGACGACCTCGTTGAGGACGGCGAGAAAGATGAAGAACAGGCCCCAGCGCAGGGTGAGCCTGCGCCAGCCCTCGGCGTCGAGCTTGAAGGCCTGGTCGAACACGTAGCCGAGCAGCGACTTGCCGAAGGCGAGGCCGCCGAGAAGGATGGCGGCGAAGATGCCGTTCACGATGGTCGGCTTCATCTTGATGAAGAGCTCGTCCTGCAGCCAGAGCGTCAGGAGGCCGAAGACGACGACAAAGACGCCCGAGACGAGCGGCATGACGGGAAGGGTGCGCGTCAGCGCGTAGGAGACGGCGAGCGCGACCACTGTGGCGGCCATGAAGAGGCCGGTCGCCACGAAGAGCGGGCCTCCCATGGCCCCGAGCGCCGGAACGGTCTCGACGATCCATTCGGCCCGGTTGTTGGCGAAGAAGAAGACGAGCAGCGGCCCGAGTTCGAGCGCGAACTTCAGGATCGGATTGATCTCGGGCTTGGCCGACGCGTTCGGGCCCTGTTCGAGAATGCGCTCGCTCATCGTCTCAAGGTCTCTCGTCTTATCGTCCCACCCGATATGGGCGCCGAAAGCGCCGAATTTCAGGTTGTGCCCGGTGCGGCGGCGAAACCGAGAAAGGGCGCCGGATCGGCAAGCGGATAGGTGCCGGGCACCAGGACGTCACGCCCGACACTGCGGATGTCGCGATGGCCGCAGAGCGCCATGGTGACGTCGAGCTCCTTGGCGATGATCTCGATGGCCTTCGAGACGCCGGCCTCGCCGCCCGCGCCGAGCCCGTAGAGAAAGGCGCGGCCGATGAGCACGCCGCGCGCGCCGAGCGCCACGGCCTTCAGAACGTCCTGGCCGGTGCGCACGCCCCCGTCCATCCAGATCTCGATTCGGTCGCCGACGGCCTCGACGATGGCGGGCAGCGCGGCGATGGAGGACAGGGCCCCGTCGAGCTGGCGCCCGCCATGGTTGGAGACGATGATGGCGTCGGCGCCGCACTCGGCCGCCTTCACCGCGTCCTGCGCGTCCAGAATGCCCTTCAGGATCAGCTTGCCGCCCCAATAGTCCTTGATCTCGGCGACGTCGTCCCAGGAGAGAGCCGGGTCGAACTGCTCGGCCGTCCAGGCCGAGAGCGAGGACATGTCGGAGACGCCCTTGGCGTGGCCGGCGATGTTGCGGAAGGTGCGGCGCTCGGTCTTCGCCATGCCGAGGCACCAGTGCGGCTTGGTGGCCAGATTCAGAAGGTTGGCGAGCGTCGGCTTGGGCGGCGTCGTCAGCCCGTTGACGACGTCCTTGTGCCGCTGGCCGAGGATCTGCAGATCGAGCGTCAGCATGAGGGCAGAGCAGCCCGCGGCCTTGGCGCGGTCCATCAGCGAGCGCGCGAAGGCGCGGTCGCGCATCACGTAGAGCTGGAACCAGAAGGGCTTGTCCGTGTGCTCGGCCACGTCCTCGATGGAGCAGATGCTCATGGTGGACAGGGTGAAGGGGATGCCGGCCTTCTCGGCCGCCTTGGCCGCGAGGATCTCACCGTCGGCGTGCTGCATGCCCGTCAGGCCCGTCGGGGCGAGCGCGATCGGCAGCGCCACGTCCTGCCCGGCCATGGTGGTGCGGAGCGAGCGGTCGCGCATGTCGACGGCGACGCGCTGGCGCAGCCGGATGGCGGCGAAGTCCGTCTCGTTCGCCCGGTAGGTCGTCTCGGTCCAGGAGCCGGAATCGGCGTAGTCGTAGAACATCTTCGGGACGCGGCGCCTCGCCTTCACCCGCAGATCCTCGATCGTCGTCACCACGCGCGCCATGCCGTTCTCCCTTCCGGTCAGGCCTCCTTATAGAAGCGCGCCGCGCGCCGTCATAGCACCCGTCAGGCGGCCGCGCTTCCCGCGATGGCCTCTGCGAAGTCGCGGGCGCGGAAGGGCTCGAGGTCGTCGATGCCTTCGCCGACGCCCACGAAGAAGACCGGCAGCTTGTGGCGGGCCGCGATGGCGACGAGGATGCCGCCGCGCGCCGTGCCGTCGAGCTTGGTCATGACGAGGCCGTTGACGCCCGCCACGTTGCGGAAGATCTCGACTTGTTGGAGGGCGTTCTGCCCGGTCGTGGCATCCAGCGTCTGGAGCACGGTGTGCGGGGCGGAGGGCTCGCGCTTCTTCAAGACACGCACGATCTTCTCCAGCTCCGCCATCAGCTCGGCCTTGTTCTGCAGCCGCCCGGCCGTGTCGACGATCAGGACGTCGGAGCCGTTGGCGACGGCCTCGTCATAGGCCTCGAAGGCGAGGCCCGCCGCGTCCGCGCCGATGGCCTTGGCGACGACGGTGGAGCCCGTACGCTCGCCCCAGATCTTCAGCTGCTCGACGGCGGCGGCGCGGAAGGTGTCGCCCGCCGCCAGCGTCACTTTCATGCCGCCCGCGACGAGCTTGGCGGCGAGCTTGCCGATCGTCGTCGTCTTGCCCGTGCCGTTGACGCCGACGACGAGGATGACGTGCGGCGTGTGCGACAGGTCGAGCTCCAGGGGCATCGCGACCGGCGCCAGCGTCTTCTCCACCTCGTCGGCGAGCACGCGGCGGACCTCGGCGCCCGAGACCTCCTTGCCGAAGCGACCCTCCGACAGGCGGTCGGTGATGCGCGTCGCGGTCTCGACGCCGAGATCGGCCTGGATCAGCACGTCCTCGAAATCCTGCAGCGTCTCCTCGTCGAGGCGGCGCTTGGTGAAGATCGAGGTGATCTGGCCGGAGAGCTGGCCGGAGGAGCGCGACAGGCCCTCGCGCAGGCGCTGGAACCAGCTGGTCTGCGTGACGGCTGCCGGGGAGGCGATGGTCTCGCCGCCCGTGTCGCGAACGCGCCAGCCTTCGCCGGAGGCCGTGGCGGGCGGCGGCGCCGGGATCGGGGTGACGCCAGGAACCCCGGACAGCGGGCTCGCCGCGCCGGCGTCGATCCGGTCCGGCTCCCCCGCCAGCGGATCGGCCGAGGGCGTCGCCTCGGCGAGCGGCGCCTCGTCGTCCTCGGGCGGCAGAGGCGCGTCGAGCCAGGCGAACTCGTCCCGGCTGTCGTCGGGCAGAGGCGGCGCGGGGGTCGTTTCGGATGCGGTCGGCTCTTCGGTGGCGGGAACCCCGCCATCGGCGAGGATCATCTCGCGCTCGGCATCCCGCGTGTCCGCCTCCCCGATCGAGGCGGGGTCGACGGCATCGCCCGTCGCGGGTTCGTCGAGGAAGGAGAAGTCCGCCCTCGGCTCCTCTTCCGGCACGGTCGGCTCGTCGAGGAAGGAGAATTCGTCGGAGCCGCCCTCCGGGATCGGCTCGGAGGCGACGTCGTCGGCGCCCTCGGGCGGCAGAGGCTCGTCGAGGAAGGCGGTGCCGGAGACGACGGGTTCAGTTGGCTCCGCGACGGCGCTCGGTTCGAATGGCGCGCGCGCTTCGCCCCCTACGGTCCATTTCGAACCGGCCGAGGCCGCGCCGTCGTCACTCAGGAATTCGGAGTTTTTTTTTCCGCCGAGCCGTCCGTCGACGGCGGTGCGGGGGTCAGGGGCGTGATCCCGCCTTGGTCGGACGCACGCGGGTCGGCTCCCGCCTCGGTGTCGGCATGGGAGGAGGCCGCCGCCAGCTGGTGCGCGTCGTTGTCCGGCGCTTCCGGCGCCTTGGTCGCGATGTCGGGCGCGGCGACGAGGTCCTGGGTCTCGGCGCGACGATCGATATCCGGCTGCGTGCCGCCCGGATGCGGTTCGGGCTTCTGCCCGAAGGAGAAGATGCGGCGGAAGAAGCCTCCCTGCTCGGCCATGGGTTCGGTTCCTTCTTGATGTCTTCTTCGATCGGGCGGCGTCAGGCGGCGAGGGGCGCGCCGACCAGCCGGCCGTCGCCCACCCCGGTGATCATAGTGCCGACGACCTCGCCGGGGAGGCCGTGCGGCACGGCGACGAGGGTGAAATCCTCGGCGCGACCCAATCCCTCGCGCTCCACCAGGACGCGCTGGACGGTGCCGATGCGGCCGTGGAGGTGACGCTCGACCGCACGGGCGCCGGCCTCGCGCAGCCGCGCGGCGCGCGCCTTGGCGACGGACTTCTCCACCTGCGGCATGCGCGCGGCGGGCGTGCCCTCGCGCGGGGAGAAGGGGAAGACGTGGAGATGCGTGAGCCCGCACTCATCGACGAGGGCGGCGGTGTTCTCAAACATCGCCTCGGTCTCGGTCGGGAAGCCGGCGATGAGGTCGGCGCCGAAGACGATGTCGGGCCGGGCCCGTCGCATGTCCTGGCAGAAGCGGATGGAATCGGCACGAAGGTGCCGGCGCTTCATGCGCTTCAGGATCATGTCGTCGCCCGCCTGCAGCGACAGGTGCAGATGCGGCATCACGCGGGTCTCGGACGCGACCGCCTCGACCAGCGCCTCGTCGGCCTCGATGGAGTCGATCGAGGAGAGGCGCAGGCGTTCCAGATCCGGCACGTGGCGCAGGATGGACTGGACGAGGATCCCGAGCTTGGGCGCGCCCGGCAGGTCGGCGCCCCAGCTCGTCATGTCGACGCCGGACAAGACGACCTCGCGATAGCCGTTGGCGACGAGGCGGCGGATCTGGTCCACCGCCGCGCCCATCGGCACGGAGCGCGAGTTCCCGCGCCCATAGGGGATGATGCAGAAGGTGCAGCGGTGGTCGCAGCCGTTCTGAATCTGGACGATGGCCCGCGCCCGCCCCTCGATGGCGTCGACCATGTGGCCGGCGGTCTCGGCGACGCTCATGATGTCGTTGACGAGAATCTTCTCCGAGGCGGCGACCCCGAAATCGGGCAGGCGCCGGTAGCTCTCGGCGCGCAGCTTCTCCTCGTTGCCGAGGACCGCGTCCACTTCGGCCATGCCGGCGAAGGCGTCCGGGTCCGTCTGCGCCGCGCAGCCCGTGACGACGATGCGGGCCTGCGGGTTCTCGCGGCGCGCGCGGCGCACCGCCTGGCGCGCCTGCCGCACGGCCTCGGCGGTGACGGCGCAGGAGTTGATGATGACGGCCTTTTCCTGGCGCCCGAGGCCGGCGGCCTCGGCTTGCGCGCGCATCACCTCGCCCTCGTAGGTGTTGAGGCGGCAGCCGAAGGAGACGATCTCGACGCCGCTCATGCCGACGCCTCGGCCGCGTCGCGCACGAAATCGCCGCTCGCGGGATCGAGGCGGCCGGACCATTCCCATTGCGACGGACCGGTCATGACGACGTGGCCGTCGTCCCGCCAGTCGATCAGGAGGTCGCCGCCCGGCACGGTGACGGTGACGCGGCGCTGGGTGCGGCCCGTGCGGGCAGCGGAGACGGCGGCCGCGCAGGCTGCGGTGCCGCAGGCGCGCGTCAGCCCGGCGCCGCGCTCCCAGGTGCGGATGACCATCGTCTCGCTCCCGGTCACGTCCGCGATCGTGATGTTGCAGCGCTCGGGGAAGAGCGGATGGTTCTCCAGGATCGGGCCGAACCGGTCGAGCGCGTAGGACCAGACGTCCTCCTTCACCCAGAACACCGCATGCGGATTGCCCATGGAGACGACCGCGGGCGAATGCAGGACCGGCGCGTCGATCGGGCCGATCTGGAGTTCGATCGCGCGCGTGTCGGCGAACTCTTCCGAGAGCGGGATTTTGTCCCACGTGAAACAGGGGGCACCCATGTCGACCGAGACGAGCCCGTCCTCGTGCTCCTGCGCGAAGAGGAGCCCGGCGCGCGTCTCGAAGGTGAAGTCGCGCCGGCCGGTCTCGGCGGCCAGGGCCTGGACCACGCAGCGGGTGCCGTTGCCGCAGGCGCCGGCCTCCGAGCCGTCGGAGTTGAGGATGCGGATGAAGGCGTGCGTGCCGTCCGTCACCGGATCGTGGACGGCCATGATCTGGTCGAACCGGGTCTCGGGCCGGCCGGCGAGCGCTCGGGCGGCCTCCGGCGTGATCCGGTCGCCGCGCCCGCGAAGGTCCGCCACGAGGATCTCGTTGCCGAGCCCGTTCATGCGCGCGAAGGGCACGCCGCCGCCCCGGTTCTGATCCGCCCTGTCCGTCATGGGCGCCTATATGGCAAAGGTGACGCCGCGGCGCCACCCGTGGGGCCGAGACTCAGCGCTGCCCGAACCGGGCCGAGCGGAACAGGTCCTTGGCCTCGCGCGGCTGGGAGCGCCAGTATTGCGGCGGCGCGTCCACCTGGGCGCCGAGCTCGACGGCCGCGTGCCAGGGCCAGCGCGGATCGTAGAGGATGCCGCGGGCCAGAGCGACCGCGTCGGCCTCGCCGCTTGCCACGATCGCCTCGGCCTGGCGCGGCTCGGTGATGAGGCCGACGGCGATGACCGGGATCGAGACCTCGGCCTTCACGGCCCTGGCGAAGGGCACCTGATAGTTCGGGCCGAGGGCGATCTTCTGATGGGCCGCGACGCCGCCGGACGAGACGTGGATCGCCGCGCAGCCGCGCGCCTCCAGCGCCTTCGAGAGGGCGACGGTGCTCTCGACGTCCCAGCCGCCCTCCACCCAGTCGCTGGCCGAGAGCCGGATCCAGACGGGCTTGTCGGCCGCGAAGGCGCCGCGCACCGCGTCGAAGACCTCCAGCGGGAAGCGCATCCGGTTCTCCAGGCTCCCGCCGTAGTCGTCGGTGCGCCTGTTGGCGATGGGCGAGAGGAACTGGTGCAGGAGGTAGCCGTGCGCGCCGTGCACCTCGATGCCCTGGAAGCCGAGCCGGTCCGCCCGCCGCGCGGCCTGCGCGAAATCGTGCCGGACCTTCTCCAGCCCGTCCGCGTCGAGCTCGTGCGGGGCGATCTCGCCCTCGCCGTGGGGAAGGCTCGAGGGCGCGACGGTCGCCCAGCCGTTCGGCTCGCCGGGCGCGATCTGCGCGCCGCCCTCCCACGGCGCACGGCTGGAGGCCTTGCGTCCGGCATGGGCGAGCTGGATCGCGAGCGGCATGCCCGAAAAGGTCCGGATGCCGCGGATGAGGTCGGCGAAGCCGGCTTCGGTGGCGTCGTCGTAGAGGCCGGTGTCGCCGGGCGTGATCCGGGCCTCCGGCGAGACGCCCGTCGCCTCGACGATCAGGAGCCCCGCGCCCGACATGGCGAGCTGCCCCAGATGGGCGCGGTGCCAGTCGCCCGGCACGCCGTCCTTGGCCGAATACTGGCACATCGGGGCGACGACGATGCGGTTGGGAAGGGCGAGCGTGCCGATGGTCATCGGCTCGAACAGGCGGCTCATGGACGTGTCCTTCGTGAAACGCGCCTTCATGTCGCGTGTGGGTCCGGGCGATCAAGAGGCGATCGGAGAGGAGGCGGTCAGTTCTCCCAGTCGGTGCCGATCGGGTCGCGGTCGAGCCTGCGGCCCTCCTCGACGATCTCGGCGGCCTCTTCCCGGTCCTGCGCGTCCGCCCGCGCCGGCATCTCGACCTCCGATCCCTCGTGCCGCGTCAGCGCGAGCTTGAAATACATCGGAAAATGGTCCGAGCCCGCCGGGTCGAGCCGCCGCATGGCGATGAGCTGGAAGCGGCGGTCGTGGAAGAGGTGGTCGAGCGGCCAGCGCATGAAGAAGAAGCGCGCGTCGAAGGTGTTGTAGAAGCCGCGACCGACACGCGGATCGAGCAGGCGCGAGAGGCGCTGGAACATGCGCGTGGTGTTCGACCAGGCGACGTCGTTGAGATCGCCCGTGACGAGGCAGGGCAGGGGCTCCTCCGTCACCATCCGCGCGACCGTGATCAGCTCCGCGTCGCGGCCGAGCGAATCGACATGCGGCACCGGCGGCTCGGGATGGACGCAGATGAGCTTGAAGCGCTGGCCGTCGCGCAGGACGATGGTCGCGTGGATCGAGGGGATTTCGTCCATGATCAGGTACTCGACCCTGGAATCGGCGATCTCCAGCCGCGAGAAGAGAATCATGCCGTAGGCGTTGTCGAGCGGGTGGGAGACGACGTTCGGGTGCGTCTTCCCCAGGGGCTGGAGCGCCTCGACCCAGGGGCGGTCGGTCTCCATGAAGAGCATGAGGTCGGGATCGAGGGAGCGGGCGCTCTCCATCGCCCCCTCGTAGTTGCGGTTCGACTCCTTGATGTTGAAGGAGACCAGCGAGAGCGTGTTCTCCCCGTCCGGGTCGCCCTCGTAGATCGCCGTCTCGGGCCGGCGGACGGGGGTGAACTGGAGGATCGTCGCGGCCTGCGCCACGATCACCGCGATGAGCGAGGCGACCATCAGCGAATCCAGCCATCCCGGCTCGACGAACACCAGGACCGCGACAAGGACGATCGCCGCCAGGATGATGATCTGGATGCGGGGGAAGGAGAAGACGCGCACGAAGCCGTGGGCGATGCGCAGGAAGGAGATCGCGGTCGCGGCCGCCAGAAGCGCGGTCAGCACCGCCAGGATCGTCGTCGTCATCGCGCCCTCTTAACCTCTTCCGCCGCTCCGACCATACACCGCCGCATGTCTCGCGCGAGCGACAACGCGTTCGCCGCCCGTGCGATCCGTTCGACGGCGCGCGAGGCCGCTCCGGCCGGCGCAGGGCGCCGAACCTTGACTTGCCGGCGAAGATGGTCTTCAAGCGGCGCCGATATCCGCGTTCCTTCTGTCCGCGACCCGCCGACCCCGTCCCTCGCCGAAAGGCCGAGCCGCGGGGAGGTCACCCTCCGCCAGCGAGTTTCGCCCGCGGAGGACGCAGCGCTTTGCGCGTCGTGGTCGAAGGAGCGCCGGAGGGTCCCCATTTGCGACGGGCGGCCGCCCGAACGAATGGAAAGGTGAAGCGTCATGTTCCAGTCCCTGCAGGACCGCCTCGGCTCCATCCTGAACGGCCTCACCGGCCGCGGGGCGCTGTCCGACGCCGACGTCCAGGCCGCGCTGCGCGAGGTCCGCCGGGCGCTGCTGGAGGCCGACGTTGCCCTCGAGGTCGTGCGCTCCTTCACTGACCGGGTGCGTGAGAAGGCCGTCGGCGCCGAGATCGTCAAGTCGATCAAGCCCGGCCAGATGGTCGTCAAGATCGTCCACGACGAGCTGGTCGCCACGCTCGGCTCCGAGCAGGTCGCCATCGACCTGAACGCGCCCGCGCCCGTCACCATCATGATGGTCGGCCTGCAGGGCTCGGGCAAGACGACGACGACCGGCAAGATCGCCAAGCGCTTCACCGAGCGCCAGAAGAAGCGGGTCCTGATGGCCTCGCTCGACACGCGCCGCCCGGCCGCGCAGGAGCAGCTGCGCGTCCTCGGCGAGCAGACGGGTGTCTCGACGCTGCCGATCGTCGCCGGGCAGGGCCCGGTCGAGATCGCCGCCCGCGCCGCCCAGGCCGCCCGGCTCGGCGGCTACGACATCCTCATCCTCGACACCGCCGGCCGCACGCATATCGACGAGCCGCTGATGGTCGAGATGGCCGAGATCAAGGCTCGGGCCGTGCCGCACGAGATCCTCCTCGTCGCCGACTCGCTGACCGGCCAGGACGCGGTGAATCTGGCCCGTTCCTTCGACGAGCGCGTGGGCATCACCGGCATCGTGCTCACCCGCGTCGACGGCGACGGGCGCGGCGGCGCCGCGCTCTCCATGCGCGCCGTCACCGGCAAGCCGATCAAGCTGATCGGCACCGGCGAGAAGATGGACGCGCTGGAGGACTTCCACCCCTCGCGCATCGCCGACCGCATCCTCGGCATGGGGGACATCGTCAGCCTCGTCGAGCGGGCCGCCGAGAACATCGACGCGACCCGCGCGGCCGAGATGGCCAAGAAGATGCAGTCGGGGAAGTTCGACCTGAACGACCTCGCCGCGCAGATCGGCCAGATGCAGAAGATGGGCGGTCTCGGCGGCATCATGGGCATGATGCCGGGCGTCGCCAAGATGAAGGACCAGATCGCGGGCGCCGGCCTCGACGACCGGCTGCTCAAGCGCCAACTGGCGATCATCTCCTCCATGACGCCTTTCGAGCGCGCCAACCCGGACGCCTTGAAGCATTCGCGCAAGAAGCGGATCGCGGCGGGGTCGGGCACCACCGCCGCCGACCTCAACAAGCTCCTGAAGATGCACCGCCAGATGGCGGACATGATGAAGGCGATGGGCGGCAAGGGCGGCAAGGGCGCCGGCATCATGGGCAAGCTCATGGGCGGGCTCGGCGGCAAGCTCGGCCTGCCCGGCGGCATTGGCGGGATGCCGGGCGGCATGCCCGACCTGTCGAAGATGGACCCCAAGCAGCTGGAAGCGATGGCGAAGGCCATGCAGGGCGGCGGGGGTCCCGGCGGAGGCGGCCTGCCGCCGCTGCCGCCCGGCTTCGGCGCCGGCATGCCGGGTCTGCCCGGCGGCGGCTTTCCAGGACTTCCGGGCCTGCCCGGCAAGAAGAAATAGGGCGCCCGACCGGCACCCTCTCACCCCAGACCTCGACAACCGATCGGCCGCCCGCGGCCAACCAACAAGGAAGACTGACATGCCCCTGAAGCTTCGCCTCGCGCGCGCCGGCTCCAAGAAGCGCCCCTACTACCACATCGTCGTCGCCGACGCCCGCTCGCCCCGCGACGGCCGCTTCGTCGAGACGGTCGGCTCCTGGAACCCGATGCTGCCCAAGGACGCCGAGCGCGTCACCCTGAAGGAGGACCGCATCAAGCATTGGCTCGGCGAAGGCGTCCAGCCGACCGACCGCGTGCTGCGCTTCCTCGACAAGGCGGGCATCGCCAACCGCGCCGAGCGCAAGAACCCGACCAAGGCCCTGCCGGGCAAGAAGGCGCAGGAGCGCGAGGCCGAGCGCAAGCAGCGCGAGGAAGACGCCGCCGAGGCCGCCGCGAAGGCCGCCGAGGCGCCTGCGGACGAGACGGCCGGCGACGACGCTTCGGCCTGATCGCGGCATCGGCCCGAACATCGGAACCGATCTTCGGAAAGCCCGATGCGGCGTTTCGGCAGGACGAACGGCGTTCTAGGCTCCGGCCCTGGCAGAGAGACGAACGGCGCCTCCGGGCGCCGTTCTCACGTCGGGCGTACGTCGGCCGACGATCTACTTTCCGGCTGGCGGCTCTTGTAGAGCCGTGTCGCCGTGCCCGGCTCGTAGCCGAGACGCCGGTAGAAGCCGACCGTCTGCTCGGGACAGTAGAGTTCGATGCTCTCCACCCGGCTCAAGGCGGGATGCGCCTCGATCCGCGCCATGATCGCCTCCCCGAGGCCTTCGCCACGCCGGTCGCCGCGCACGATCACGTCGAAGACGACGGCCTTGAAGCGGAAGTCGGTCAGAACGCGCGCGAACGCGATCAGCGCACCGGCGTCGTCGCAGAGCCCGACGGCCAGCTGGGAATGGTCCAGCACGTCATCGACGTCGGCGCGGGTCCGGTGCTCCGTCCACCATTCGACGGCGTACAAGGCCTTCAGTTCGCCGCGCAGTCGGTCGTCGAAGGTTTCGGTCCATTCCATGGGCGCCTCGTCAGCAAGGAGTATCGTGCCGCAGCGTAAGGGTGGGCCGTCGAAGGTCGGGTGTGCCCTCATGTCCGGCGACCGACGCCTCATCGAAAACATGCAACCGACGGAAAGTGGCATTCGCGCATCGTTCGCATCTTAATGAATATAGGATAGTGAAGGAGACCCCGCGCGACGCTGGAGCCTGCCATGCCCACCTCACTCTCCGAGCGACAGCCCGCCCCGAGCGAGAGCGTCGGGGCGGTTCCGGGCGACATGTTCGAGCTGGCGCCCGTTCCCCTCTGGCTGGAGGACTACAGCGGCATCAAGGCGCTGTTCGACCACTGGCGGGCCGACGGGGTTCTCGATCTGCGGGCCTTCCTGGCCGAAGACCCGGGCCGGATCGCGCAGTGCTCGACGGCGATCCGGGTCCTGTCGGTCAACGCGGCGACGCTGCGTCTCTTCGGTGCGCGCGACGTCGACCATCTGCGGGACAATCTCGGCGTCGTCTTCGCCGAGGCCATGCTGGAGACGCATCTGGAGGAACTCGTCCAGCTCTGGGGGAACGGCGCGTCCTTCGAGGGCTCGGCGGTCAACCACGCGATCGACGGGCGCCGCCTCGACATCCAGATCCGCGGCCGCGTTCTGCCCGGCCACGAAGAGGACTGGTCGCGCTTCCTCGTCTCCACCGAAGACGTGAGCGCCCGCGAGCAGGCGCGCCGCGACCTCGCCTCGTCAACCGCCTACGCCAAGGGGCTGTTCGAACATTCGCCCATCTCGCTCTGGGTCGAGGACTTTTCCGACGTCAAGCGGCTGCTCGACGATCTGCGCGCACGCGGCATCGTCGACTTCCGCACCTTTACCGACGTCACCCCCGACTTCGTCGACCGCTGCATGAGCGAGATTCGCGTCGTCGACGTGAACTCGCACACGCTGGAGCTCTTCGGCGCCCCGTCCAAGGACGTGCTCCTCGCCCGCCTCGGCGAGATCTTCCGCGACCGCATGCACGGCCATTTCCGCGAGCAGCTGGTGGATCTGTGGGACGGCAAGCTCTTCCAGGTGCGAGAAGTGGTGAACTACGCGCTCGGCGGCGAGGAGCTGCACCTCCACATGCAGTTCTCGGTGCTGCCGGGCCGCGAGGCGGACTGGTCGCTCGTCCAGGTGGCGATGACCGACATCACCGCGCGCAAGAAGGCCGAGGCCTATCTGGAATATCTCGGCCAGCACGATGTCCTGACCAAGCTGAACAACCGCTCCTTCTTCGTCGACGAGATGAACCGGCTGGAGCGCAAGGGCCCGTGGCCGGTCGCCGTGCTGGTCGCCGACCTCAACGGCCTCAAGGAGGTCAATGACGGGCTCGGCCACGCGGCGGGCGACGAGATGCTGCGCCGCGCCGGCGAGGTCTTGAGCGAGGCGGTGCGACGGCCGGCGACGGCGGCGCGCATCGGCGGCGACGAGTTCGTCGTCCTTCTGCCGGCCGCCCTCGAGGAGGACGCGCAGATTCTCGCGACCGAGATCGAGAAGCTCGTCGAGATCAACAACGCCTTCTCGACGGGCACGCCGCTCTCGCTCTCCTTCGGGACCGCCTTCGCCGAGAAGGGCGACCGGCTGGAGGATGCGGTCAAGCGGGCCGATCTTCGCATGTACGCCGCCAAGCAGGAGTTCTACCGCCAGCATGCCGGGCGGGCGGAGCCCCGCGGTGCCGGGCGCCCGCTCTGACCGGAGAGGCGGCCCGCGCAAAGGCCGGAGCGGACGGCGGAAGGACGGGCGGAGCACGGCGCGCCTGCGCGCCGGCGCGAGGCGCGCGGGAACCGGTTGCGCGTCACGCTTGTTCTTCCGCCAGGGACGATCCTGTTTGGAGATTTCAAGTGAAGCTTCTCGTTGCTCTCTGCGCCACCACGACGCTCGCCTTCGCGCTGCCGGCGGCCGCCCAGACGACCACCACGACGACGGTGACCGAGACGACGACCGTCGAGGTGCCGTCGACGGTCCGCACCTACGTGACCGAGCAGACCGCTCCGTCCGTCGTGCTCGAAGGCGAACTCGTCGTCGGCGAGGTGCTCCCCGAGACCGTCGAGGTCATCGCGATCCCCGACCAGCCGAGCTTCGGCTACGCCATCGTCAACGACCGCCGCGTGATCCTCGACCCGTCGACCCGCACGGTGATCGAGGTCTACAACTGATCGGACGCTGAAACGATCGCAGGTGGGGGGAGCGTCAGGCGCTCCCCTTTTCGCGTTTCGGGGCATGGGGACGCGCTTGTGTCCCCGACGCTCGTCTCCGGCGTCGCGGGTGGCGAACGGACGGTCGGCTCGAAGACGCGCCGGCGAAGCTCGCGCGCCGTCTGGCTGCGCCACCGGGGCCGGGGAACGGGACGCGCTCAATGACCGGCGGTGGCCGTCGACGTCGGCCGAACGGGGTGGGCCGACCGGCTGTCGGCCGGCGCCTCGGTCCGGTCCGTCAGGCCGTAGTCGCGGGCGACCGCCGCGATACGGAGGCGGTAATCGCGAAAGACGCCCGCCCGTCCGCGCGCCTGGGTCGCGCGGTGAGCGGATCTGTTCCGCCAGTTCTCGACCGCAGCCTCGTCCCGGAAGAAGGACAGCGAGAGGAGCTTGCCCGGTTCGGACAGGCTCTCGAAGCGTTCGACCGAGATGAAGCCGTCGACCTTGGACAATTCGGCCCGCAGCTTGGCGGCAAGCGCCAGGTAGGTGTCCTTCTGGCCCTCGGCCGGCCAGACCTCGAAGATCACGGCGATCATCGACGTACCAGCGGACCGTGCGGCGCAGAGGCGAGTTTCAGGAACATCCGATCTTCCCTGCGGATGAACCGCTCCCGTTTCGCGAACTCGTAGTTCACCCGTCCCACAGGATCCTCCGCGAGCCGCGCCCGGTAGGTTTCGTAGGCTGCGAGATTCTCGACGTGGTAGACCCCGTAGGCGACCGTGTTGGAGCCTTCGTGAGGCGCGAAGTAGCCGACGAGATCCGCCCCGCAGCGCGGAATGGCCTCTCCCCAGTTCCGCGCGTAGGTCTCGAAGGCGTCGCGCCTGAACGGATCGATCTCGTAGCGGATGAAGCAGGTGATCATCGGCGGCTCCTCGCATGAAGGCCAGAACGGCTTGCCGCCCCGATCTATAGCGCGGCCGACGCCCCGAATGCTTCGCCCGCGGCCGAACTGTTCCGTGATGACGACGCTCGCTTGCGTGGCCTAAAGATGCCGTGCGTCCGTTCGGACGCAGGAAGGGCGCTCGATCCTATGGAACGACGCCTCAGCTTTCCGAAAATCGATTCCGGTCCTGGGGTCGATGCTCTAGGATCGGGCATGGGCAACATGGCCTCGGGCAACACCATCGCAGCGGTCGCCGCGTTGATCGGGGACACGGCCCGCGCCAACATCCTGGCGGCACTGATGGGCGGGCAGGCCCTCACCGCCGGCGAACTCGCGCGCCATGCGGGCGTGACGGCGCAGACGACCAGCGGTCATCTCGCCAAACTGGCGGACGCCGAGCTCATCGCCTTGGACAAGCAGGGACGCCATCGATACTACCGGCTGGCGACACCGGACGTGGCCCATGCGATCCATGCGCTCATGGCCGTCGCGGCGAGCGGTCCGAAGCGTCATCACCCGATCGGTCCGCGCGACGAAGCCTTACGCAATGCGCGCACCTGCTACGATCATCTGGCGGGCAAGCTGGCGCTCGCGCTGGCCGACGCCCTCTGCGAACGAGGTCATCTGACGCTGGCGGACGGCGCGGGTTTGATCAGCCTCGAAGGAGAACGCTTCTTCAAGGAGTTTGGAATCGATCTGGCCGCACTCGAAAGCAGGTCGAAACGGCCCTTGTGCCGCACCTGTCTCGACTGGAGCGAGCGGCGCCCCCACATCGCCGGCAAGCTGGGAGCCGCGCTTCTGGCTCGACTGCTCGAACTGAAATGGATCGAGCGCGCTCGCGACAGCCGGGCGCTGCGGGTCACGGTGGCCGGAGAACTCGGCTTGGCGTCGGTGTTCGGATATCGGCTTCCGCACGGCCGGCGATAGTTGCCGGGGCGTGTGTTCCGCCCGGTCTGGCCGACGGAGCGCCTGCAGAGAGCGGTCCCGGGTCGTCATCGGCCGGCTCGATCGACCGATCTGGCAAGCTGGTTCCGGGGGAGCCCGCGATGCGCTAGAAGCGCCCTATCAGACTCAACCGGTGCCCCGCCTTCCATGCCCCCCAAGCTTCCCATCGACGATCCCGTCCTCATCGCCACGATCGGCGGCGCGCACGGCATCCGGGGCGAGGTGCGGGTGAAGAGCTTCACCGAAGATCCCGAGGACGTCGGCGCCTACGGGCCGCTCTTCGACGCGCGCGGCAACCGCTACACGGTGAAGTCCGCCCGCGCGCAGAAAACCGTCGTCGTCGTGCGCTTCGCCGAGATCGGCGACCGCAACGCCGCGGAAGCGCTGAACGGCACCGAGCTCTTCGTGCCGCGCGACAGCCTTCCCGCCGAGGGCGAGGACGAGTTCTACCAGGCCGATCTCGTCGGTCTCGTCGCCCGGACGGCGGACGGCGAGGTGATCGGCGAGGTCGTCGCCTTCCACGATTTCGGCGCGGGCGACATCCTGGAGATTGCACCGGACGGCGGACGATCGGTGATGATCCCCTTCACGCAGGAGGCGGTGCCGGAGATCGACCTCGATCTGGGCCACATCGTCGTCGAGCCGGTCGCCGCCGGTCTGAAGGACGCGGTCGAGGTCCGCGAGGGCGACATCGAGGAGGAGCACAAGCCATGATCATCGTCTCGGGAACGCTGACGCTGCGGCCGGAATCGGTCGCCGCCTTGCGTGAGATCGCTCAAACCACGCTGCGCGAGACGCGGCGGGAGAAGGGCTGCATCGTCTACTCCTTCGCCGAAGACCTCCTGGAGCCGGGCCTGATCCGGATCTACGAGGAGTGGGAGACGATGGCGGACCTCGACGCCCACGGCCGCACGACGCACATCGAGGCGTGGCGCAAGGCGGTGGGCGCTGAGGGCCCGCTCGGCCGCGAGCTGAAGACCGTCGAGGCGGGCGCGACGGCGCCGCTCGACTGACGCTGTCGCCGATGTTCCGCGCTTCCGTTCTCACGCTCTATCCGGAGATGTTTCCCGGCCCCTTGGGCGTCTCGCTCGCGGGCCGCGCGCTGGAGCGCGGCGACTGGGCGCTGGAGACGACATTCATCCGCGAGTTCGGCGAGGGTCGGCACCGCACGGTGGACGACACGCCCTCCGGCGGCTCGCCGGGCATGGTGATGCGCGCCGACGTTCTGGCGCGCGCGATCGACGCGGCCTCGCCCGAGGGCGATCCGCGCCCGCGCCTCCTGATGAGCCCGCGCGGCCGCCCGCTCGGCCAGCGCTTCGTGCGCGAGCTCGCAGAAGGCCCCGGCGCGGTGATCGTCTGCGGGCGCTTCGAGGGCGTCGACGAGCGGGTGATCGAGGCGCGGGGCCTGACCGAGGTCTCGATCGGGGACTACATCCTGTCCGGCGGCGAGATGGCGGCCCTCGTCCTTCTCGACGCGGCCGTGCGGCTCCTGCCGGGCGTCATGGGCAACGCGCTGTCGGGCGAGACCGAGAGCTTCGAGGGCGGGCTGCTCGAGCACCCGCACTACACCCGGCCGGCGGTCTTCGAGGGGCGCGAGATTCCGCCCGTCCTCTCCTCCGGCGATCACGGGGCCGTGGGGGGGGGGCGGGGGGGCCCCGCGCCGGCGGGCCCCCCCCCCGCGCC
>JAEZXX010000052.1 GCA_023419535.1 Pseudomonadota bacterium
CCCTGCCGCGCCGCCCCCATCTTCGACTTCACCTCGGGCGCTCCGCCCGGTCGAAGGTCAGCCTTCCGAGATCGGCAGCGCGACGAAGCGGTTGCCCTCGCCCGAGCGGATCTGCAGGAGGGCGGCGCGCCGCCCGGCCTCGGAGGCCTGCGTCAGCGCGGCCTCGACGCTCGCCTGATCGGTCACCTCGACGCCGTTGACCGCGACGATCACGTCGCCGGCGGCGAGGCCCCGGGTCGCGGCCTCGGAGTCCGGGTCGACGTCGGTGACGACCACCCCCTCGCCGTCCTCGGACGGGGTCAGCGTCAGCCCGTAGCCCGGCAGCGAGGACGGGTCGGTCGGGATCGAGCGCGAGCCCGGCGCCGCCGGCGCGGCGCTGCCGTCGATCGAGGCGAGATCGCCGAGCGTGACCTGGATCGTCTCCTGCGCTCCGTTGCGCCAGAGACCGATCTCGACCTCGCTGCCCGGCCGGAAGCCGGCGATGGTGCGCGAGAGGTCGCGCGGCGTCTCGACCGCCGTGCCGTTCACCGCCGTGATGACGTCGCCGTCGCGGATGCCGGCCTGCGAGGCCGGGGTCTCCTCCTCCGGCAGCGTCACGAGCGCGCCCGCGTCGCTTTCCAGGCCCACCGCTTCCGCGATCTCCTCGCTGACCGGCTGGATCGAGACGCCGAGCCAGCCGCGCTGGACGGTGCCGCCCTCGCGCAGCGAGGCGACGACGTTCTCCACCGTCGAGGCGGGAATGGCGAAGGCGATGCCGACATTGCCGCCCGACGGCGAGAAGATCGCCGTGTTGACGCCGATCACGCGGCCCTCGAGGTCGAAGGCCGGGCCGCCGGAATTGCCGCGGTTCACCGCCGCGTCGATCTGGATGAAGTCGTAGTCCGGGCCGGCGCCGATGTCGCGGCCGCGGGCCGAGACGATGCCCGCCGTCACCGAGCCGCCGAGGCCGAACGGATTGCCGACCGCCACGACCCACTCGCCGACGCGCACCGCGCTGTCGTCGGCGAACTCGACATAGGTGAATTCGCGGGTGTCGGAATCGACCTTGAGGACCGCCAGATCGGTGCGCGGATCGGTCCCGACGAGCGAGGCCTCGAACTCCGTGCCGTCGTCAAGGATGACCGTGTAGGCCTCGCCGTCCTCGACCACGTGGTTGTTGGTGACGACGTAGCCGTCCGCCGAGACGAAGAAGCCCGAACCCTGCGCCATGGACGGACGGGGCTGCCGCTCGCGGCGCGGTCCGCCCTGGCCGAAGGGCGAGCCGTCCGGATTGCCGAAGTCGAAGAAGCGGCGCAGCGGGTGGTCCTGCGGCAGGCTGTCGAAGGGGCTTTCCGCGCCCGGGCCGCCACGGCCCGCCATGGCGGCGGGGCCGCCCTCGGCACCGCGCACGCGCACCGAGACGACGGCGGGCGAGACGCGCTCGACGACGTCGGCGAAGCCGAAATTCTGCTGCGGCGCCTCGACGGCGACCGGTTCGGCGAAGCTGGGGCCGATCTGGGTCATCGTCCCGCCGGCGAAGGCGACGCCGGCAAGGCCGGCCGCGAACACCGCGGCGGTCAGACGCTTGCCACGGGTCTTGAGAAGATTGCGCATCGAGATCCTCGCTCAGGAATTCGTTCGGCGAACGCGGCGGAACTCCATGCCCGCACGCCCATCGTCGAAGGCGAAGATAGGACGCTTCAGCTTACGGCAGCTTTGCGGGCGGGTGAAATCTTCGTAAGGTGCCGCTCGACCTTTCGAGGCGGTGCAACGGCTTTCCGGAGCCCGGAGGCGCGCCGCCGTTTACATCCATGGGAGACGAGACGATGAGCACCGTGCGCCGGGCCGCGCCCGCAAACGACCACCCGATCCGCCTGAAGGACCATTCCCTCCTGGAAAGCCGTGCGCTGGTCGCCGGCGAATGGGTGGCGGGATCGAAGACCTTCGACGTCACCGACCCCTATGACGGCTCGGTCGTCGCCTCCGTGCCGGATCTGGGCGTGGAGGACGCGCGCCGCGCCATCGGTGCCGCCGCCAAGGCGCAGAAGGACTGGGCGAAGAAGACCGCCAAGGAGCGCGCCGGCGTCCTGATGGCCTGGTTCCGGCTGATCCACGAGAACGTCGACGACCTTGCTGCCATCCTCACAGCCGAGCAGGGCAAGCCGCTGGCCGAGGCCAAGGCCGAGATCGTCTCGAACGCCGCCTATCTGGAATGGTTCGCCGAAGAGGCCAAGCGCATCGACGGCGACATCATCCCCGGCCCGAACGCCGGCCAGCGCATCCTCGTCATGAAGCAGCCCGTCGGCGTGTGTGCGGCCGTCACGCCCTGGAACTTTCCGAACGGGATGATCACCCGAAAGGTCGGCCCGGCGCTCGCCGCCGGCTGCTCGATGGTGCTGAAGCCCGCCGCGCAGACGCCGCTCTCCGCGCTGTCGCTCGCCGTGCTGGCGGAGCGCGCAGGCGTGCCGAAGGGGCTCTTCTCGGTGATCACCACCACCGACGCCAAGGCCTTCGGCACCGAGATCTGCAGGAATCCGACCGTCGCTAAGATCACCTTCACCGGTTCGACCGGCGTCGGCAAATGGCTGATGCGCGAGGGCGCCGAGAAGATCGCGCGGCTGTCCCTCGAACTCGGCGGCAACGCGCCCTTCATCGTCTTCGACGACGCCGATCTCGACGCCGCCGCGGACGGAGCGCTCGCCTCCAAGTTCCGCAACGCCGGCCAGACCTGCGTGTGCGCCAACCGCATCTACGTGCAGGAGAGCGTCGTCGAGGCCTTCACGCAGAAGCTTCTGGAGCGCGTCGCCACGCTCAAGCTCGGGCGCGGCACGGAGGGCGGCGTCACCATGGGCCCGCTCATCGACGAGAACGCGGTGAAGAAGATGGAGGAGCACCTCGCCGACGCCAAGGCCAAGGGCGCCAAGGTGGAGACGGGCGGCAAGCGCTCCGATCTCGGCTCCACCTTCTTCGAGCCGACGGTCGTCTCCGGCGCGACGCAGGACATGCTGGTGGCGCGAGAGGAGACCTTCGCGCCGCTCGCCCCGATCATCGCCTTCAAGGACGAGGACGAGGTGCTGGCCATGGCCAACGCTTCGGAGTTCGGCCTCGCCTCCTATTTCTACGCCCGCGACGTCAGCCGGATCTTCAAGGTCGCGGAAGGGCTGGAGTCGGGCATGGTCGGCGTCAACACGGCCGCCCTCGCCAACGAGATGGCGCCCTTCGGCGGGGTCAAGCAGTCCGGCCTCGGCCGGGAAGGATCGAAGTACGGCATCGAGGGGTATCTCGAGATCAAGTACGTCGCACTGGCCGGGCTTTGATCGGCCCTTCAGGAAGGGCGCCATTCCTCTCCCGCTTGCGGGAGAGGGTGGCCGCGAAGCGGCCGGGTGAGGGCTTCGTAGGGCGCCGACTCTGATTTGCGGTCGGTTTTCCTTCTCGCCAAAGCTTGCGCCCGTCATGCCCCCATCCGCCTGCCGGCACCTTCTCCCGCAAGCGGGAGAAGGACGGAGCGTTATCGTCTGCGCGTCCCTGGCCAGCGGAATAATTTTGCGCGAAACCGGGAGCGGGACGATCCGCGGTCCTTGCGTGCCTCCCGCCCGCGCCGCATTGTCCGGCGCAAACCGATCGGCAGCCATTCTCCGCCATGACCGACCAGCCCATTTTGCCGCCGAAGGCAATCGAGCGCACGCCGCGCGTCGCTCCGCTCGCGACGCTGCCGGTGTTCTTAGACCTTGCGGGCAAGCGCGCGGTTCTGGCCGGCGGGTCGGAGGCGGCCGCCTGGAAGGCCGAGCTGCTCGCCGCCGCCGGTGCCGATGTCGAGGTCTACGCGCCTTTGGGCGAATTGTCGGACGAGATGGCCGAGCTGATCGCCGCGCCGCGCAGCACCGGCGCCTTGCGCCACCACGACCGACCCTGGAGCCTCGACGCCTTCGAGGGCGCCGCGATCGCGGTCGCGGACTGCGAGAGCGAGGCGCAGGCTTACGCCTTCGCCTGCGCGGCGCGCGCCGCCGGCGTGCCCCACAACGTCATCGACAAGCCGGCCTTCTGCGCCTTCAGGTTCGGCACGATCGTCAACCGATCGCCGCTCGTCGTCGGCATCGCCACCGACGGCGCCGCGCCCATCCTCGGCCAGGCCGTGCGACGCCGCATCGAGACGCTGCTGCCGCCCTCGCTCAAGGACTGGGCGGGCCTTGCCGCCTCGATCCGCGCGCAGTTGATCGAGCGCCTCGCCCCCGGTCCCGCGCGCCGGGCCTTCTGGGAGCGCTTCTCCGACCTCGCCCTCTCCGACCGCCATCCCGAGCGCGCCAAGGCGACGGCCCTTCTCTCGCAGGTCGAGACGGACGCCGCCTCCCCTGTCGCCGCCGGCGGCCGCGTCACGCTCGTCGGCGCCGGTCCCGGCGAGGCCGAGCTCCTCACCCTGAAAGCCGTGCGCGCGCTCCAGTCCGCCGACGTCATCCTCTTCGACGACCTCGTCTCCGACGAGATCCTGGAGCTGGCGCGCCGCGAGGCCAAGCGCATGCTGGTCGGAAAGCGCGGCGGGCGGGAGAGCTGCCGGCAGGAGGACATCAACGCCACGATGGTGCGCCTCGCCAAGGCCGGCAAGCACGTGGTGCGGCTGAAATCGGGCGACGTCGCGGTGTTCGGCCGGGCCGGCGAGGAGCTGGCGGAGCTGCGCCGCCACGCCATCCCGGTCGCGATCGTGCCGGGCATCACGGCGGCCTCGGCGCTCGCGGCGGCCTTCGGCGTCTCGCTGACCCACCGCGACCACGCGCAGGCGCTGCGGCTCGTCACGGGTCATTCGCGCAAAGGCATCCTGCCCGAAGACCTCGACTGGACGGCGCTCGCCGCCCCGCGCGCCACCACGATCTTCTACATGGGCGGGCGCACCGCCGGCGCGATCGCGGCCCGCCTGATCGCCGAGGGCGCCTCGCCAAGGACGCCCGTCGCGGTGGCCGCCCACCTCTCGCGCGCCGACGAGACGCGCGAGGCCGGGATGCTGGCGGATCTCGAAGCGATCGTCGCGCGCATCGGCTACGATCGGCCGATCCTCATCGGCGTCGGCGAGGTGTTCGGCGAGATCGCGCAGGATGCCCTGACCGGCGATCTGCCCCGCGTCTCAGCGGCGGTCTAGCAGTTCGGCGATCCGCCGCTCTTCGTCGGCGCTGAGGCCGGCGGGCGCCGGCCGGGACCGCCGTCGAACCGACATCGCCAGGAAGACGAGGGCGGCGAGCAGGATCGCGGCCGGCGCCGTCCAAAGCGCGATCGTCTCCCACGTCACGCGCGGGCGCAGCAGCACGAACTCCCCGTAGCGCGAGACGAGATAGGCCTCGACCTCTTCGTCCGTGTCGCCGGCCACGAGCCGCTCGCGGACCAGCAGTCGAAGGTCGCGCGCGAGCGGGGCGGCGGACGCGTCGATCGATTCGTTCTGGCAGACCATGCAGCGCAGGCCCGCCGAGAGATCGCGGGCACGGCTTTCCAGCACCGGGTCGGGCAGAACCTCGTCCGGCTGCACGGCCTGCGCCGGAGCGGCAACGCTCAACGCCAGGGCGACGAGCGCCAGCCGCAGCGCCTTCACGCGGGCACCTCGCGTCCGGGCGCCTTCACGGGCCGCGCCCGGCGGCTCGGGGCGCCGACCCGCAGGCGCCGGTCGCAGAGCGAGACGATCCCGCCGAGCGACATCAGGACCGTGCCGTACCAGATCAGCGTCACCAGCGGCTTGGTCCAGACGCGCACGACGTTCTGCCCGTCGTTGGCGACCGGATCGCCCAGCGCGACGTAGACCTGCGTGAAGATCTCGGTGTGGATGCCGGCCTCGGTCGTCGGCACCTGCCGCGAGGGGTAGAAGCGCCGGGCGCTCTCGATCCGCCCGCGCTCGCGCCCGTCGTCGAGGACGGTGAAGGCGGCGGCGTCCTCCACGTAGTTCGGGCCTTCGCGCGGCGCGATCCCGTCGAAGCGCACGGCGTAGCCGCCGGCCTCCATCACCTGCCCCGGCTCCATCACCAGCACGGTCTCGGTTTCGAAGCTCGACACCGCGACGACACCCAGCACCGTCACGCCCAGCCCGAAATGGGCGAGCGCCGTCCCGAAGGCCGAGCGCGGCAGGCCGGCGAGACGCTTGAACCCGGTGGAGAAGCCGACTTTGGCGAAGGCGGCCTTGCCCCAGAGATCGACGAGGCTGCCGACGAGCAGCCAGACCGCGAGGCCGAAGCCGAAGGCCGCGAGGACGCGGGTGCCCTCCATGATCGCGAGCGTCACCAGCATGGCGGAAAGCGCGAGCCCGATGGCGAAGTAGAGCCGCTGCGCCGCCGCTAAAAGGTCCCCGCGCTTCCAGGCGAGCAGCGGGCCGAAGGGCACGGCGAGGAGCAGCGGCACCATCAGCGGGCCGAAGGTCATGTCGAAGAAGGGCGGGCCGACGGAGATCTTCGTGCCGGTGATCGTCTCCAGCACCAGCGGATAGAGCGTGCCGATGAGGACCGTCGCCGTCGCCGTCGTCAGGAAGAGGTTGTTGAAGACCAGCGAGCCTTCCTTGGAGATCGGCGCGAAGAGCCCGCCGGGCTCCAGCTCGCTCGAGCGCCACGCGAAGAGCGCGAGCGAACCCCCGATGAAGACGCAGAGAATGGCGAGGATGAAGACGCCGCGCTCCGGATCGACCGCGAAGGAATGCACCGACGTCAGGACGCCGGAGCGCACCAGGAACGTGCCGAGCAGCGACAGCGAGAAGGTCAGGATCGCGAGCAGGACCGTCCAGATCTTCAGGGCCGAGCGCTTCTCCATCACCAAAGCGGAGTGCAGGAGCGCCGTTCCCGTCAGCCACGGCATGAAGGAGGCGTTCTCGACCGGGTCCCAGAACCACCAGCCGCCCCAGCCGAGCTCGTAATAGGCCCAGTAGGAGCCCATGGAGATGCCGGCCGTCAGGAACACCCAGGCCGCCAGCGTCCAGGGCCGCACCCAGCGCGCCCAGGCCGCGTCGATGCGCCCGTCGATCAGCGCCGCGACGGCGAAGGAGAAGGCGATCGAGAAGCCGACATAGCCGAGATAGAGGAGCGGCGGATGGATCGCGAGGCCGATGTCCTGAAGGATCGGGTTGAGGTCCCGCCCCTCCAGCGGCGGCACCTCGAGCCGGACGAACGGGTTCGAGGTGAACAGGATGAAGAGGAGGAAGGCGCCGGTGATCCAGGCCTGCACGGAAAGGACGTTGGCGCGCAGGGTCGCGGGCAGCTCCCGCCCGAACAGAGCGACCATCGCCCCGAACAGCGCCAGGATGAGCACCCAGAGGAGCATCGACCCCTCGTGGTTCCCCCAGACGCCGGTGATCTTGTAGATCATCGGTTTGAGCGAATGGGAGTTCTGGACGACGTTGGCGACCGAGAAGTCCGAGGTCACGTAGGCCGTCGTCAGCGCCGCGAAGGAGAGCGCCAAGAGGGCGAGCGTCGCCACCGCCGTCACGGGCCCCGTGTCCATCAGGCGCAGCGAGCCGGTCCGCGCGCCGAGGATCGGCAGGACGGACTGGACCAGCGAGATCGCCAGCGCCAGCACCAGCGCGAAATGGCCGAGCTCGACCGTCACGAGCCGCTCTCCGGCGCATCCTCGGCAGGCGGCTGCGACAGCGCCTGCGGAGCGAGGCCCTCGCCCTCCTGCCAGAGACCGCGGGCCTTCAGGTCGTCCACCACCTCGCGCGGCATGTAGGTCTCGTCGTGCTTGGCGAGCACGGTGTCGGCGGCGAACACGCGGTCCGGGCCGAGCTTGCCCTCCGTCACCACCCCCTGCCCTTCCCGGAAGAGGTCCGGCAGAAGCCCGGTGTAGACGACGGGCACGCTCTCCACCGAATCCGTCACCCGGAAGCGCACGGTCTCGCCGGCCCCGCGCTCCACCGACCCGGCCTCCACGATGCCGCCGAGCCGCACGCGCTGCTGCGTCGCGGCCTCCGCCGCCATGAGGTCGGTCGGCGAATTGAAGAAGGCGACGGAATCCGACAGCGCCGTCAGCACGAGCCCCGCCGCGATGCCGACCACCGCCACCATCGCGCCGATGCCGGCGAGGCGCTTCTGCTTGCGCGTCACGGGCGGGGCTCCGAGCTGACGACGAAGCCGGAGCGCGCGCCCACATCCGCGATGCGCGCCCACTCCTCCGTCTGCGGTCCGAAGACCGATCGCGCCCGCTCCAGCGCCGCCTGCCCCGCCGCCTCGTCGCCGAGGACGCCGTAGGCCTGCACCAGCCGCGCCCATCCTTCCGCGTCGTTCGGCTGGGCCTCGAGGCGGCTGGCGAGGCCGGCGACCATGCCCTCGATCATGTCGGTCTGCGACCCCGCCGGCGTCGCCGCGGCCCGCTCCACGATCTCGGCCTGCGTAGGACCGCTCGCGACCGGCGTCCGCCCTTCGACCTGCGCCAGCGCGGCCTCGGCCATCGGTCGCCACGGCGCGTCGGCCGGCGCATCCGCCAAGAGCGCGCTCCAGAGCGTCGTTGCCTCTTGCGATCGCCCCTCCTGCGTCGCGTCGAGCGCCAGGTACAGCCGCGGCGTCAGGAGGCTCGCATCGATCTCGTTCGCGCGGGCGAACAGAGCCCGCGCGCTCTCCGTCACCTCGCCCTCGGCCCGGCGCACCTGCATCTCGCCGTAGCCCGTCAGGCGAGCCGGGCTTTCGCCGAGCAGCGCCAGCGCGTTGCGGTAGGCGGTCTCGGCGCGCGCCCAGTCGCCGCCCCGGGCGTAGATCGGCGCGAGCACCTCCCAGCCCCTTCCGTCCTGCGGGTTCTCGGCCAGCCGCGCCTCGGCCGCCGCGATCATGGCGGACAGGCTTCCGCCGTCGGAGACCTCGATGTTGCGCTCGCCCGACTGTCGGGCCGCGAGCGGCATGTCGGGCCGCTGCGGCGAGCCGGTCTGCGCATAGAGCGCGAGCGCGGACGCCGGAATGCCGAGCGCGAGCGCCAGGCCCAGGGCGACGGCGCGCCCGCGATCGCTCCGCTCGCGACGAGGCTCGGCGGCGGACGCGGCGCGCAGCAGGCGCCGGCCGATCTCGGCCCGCGCCGTCCCGGCCTCCTCGGGCGCGATCGCCCCGCGCCTCACGTCGGCGTCGAGCTCGGCGAGCTGCGCCGCGTAGACCTCGACGTCACGGCCGCCGGCCGCCCGTCCGTCGCCACGCTGCAGCAGCGGCCAGAGGACCGAGGCCGTCACGAGGGCGGTCAGGAGAAGGGCAAGGATCCAGAACATCGGCACCGGGTCGTCGAGGCGACGATCCGACGGACCGGCGCTTCCGCAAGTGGCAGGGCTCGGCGACCGATCGTCCACGCAGCTGTTCGGCAGGGACGCGGACGGCGGTCTTCGAAGGAATTACGCCCCCGAGGCCCTGTCACGCAAGAAAGGCGACAGAGCGGCGGTAGAAGCGAGGGGCCGCGATCTCAGACCGGCGTCCACAGCGCGCCGCTGCGGCAGGCGCTGCCGACCTCCTGCGCGGAACCGGACCGGCCGGATACGCGGTGGGTGTAGCCCCGGCAGTCCTGCGAGCCGATGCGGTAGAGCTGCGTCGGGATCACCTCGCCGCGATAGCCGTCCGCCTCCCAGGCGGTCGGAACGCCGACGCGGCCGAACTGCAGCGCCTGATACTCGGCCTCCAGCGCCTGCCGCAGGGCCGCCTCGGGCAGGTCGACGCGGCTCGACTGGCCGACGAGCCCGCCGCGCAGAGCCTCGACGCCCTCCGAGGCCGGCAGGAGCGCCGGCCGGCTCGAAAGGCAGCCCGTCAGGCCGAGAAGGAGAAGAGGCAGGAGAAGGCTGCGAAGCACGATCGACATGGCGGTTCCGGACGTTGGACCCTTACGAGATTGTCTCGCCCGCCGCCTGCGGCAAGTCCAGTTCGGCCTTTAGTCCCCCGAGAGCCGAGCGGTCCAGTCGAAATGTGCCCCGGTATTGCGTCACGGTATCGGCGACGATCGAGAGGCCGAGCCCGCTGCCGGCCTTGGCCTCGTCGAAACGCCGGCCGCGCTTGGTCGCCTCGGCCATCTTCTCGGGGCTGAGGCCGGGCCCGTCGTCCTCGACCGCGAGGCCGAAGCGCTCCGGTCCCGACGCCGCGAGCGTCACGAGGATGCGACCGCCGCTCCACTTGGCGGCGTTCTCCAGAAGGTTGCCGACCATCTCCTCCAGGTCCTCGCGCTCGCCCGCAAAGACCAGCGTCCCCGCCCCCTTCGGCAACCGCAGATCGAGGTCCAGCGCCGGGTTCAGGCGCCGAATCACCTTGGCCAGGCGCTCGAGCGACGGGACGACGGGCGTGCGCGACACGGTGCCCTCGCTCGAGGCCGCGACCCGCGCACGGTCGAGATAGTGCTGGACCTGCACCCGCATGCCCTCGGCCTGCTCGGCGACGAGCCGGCCCTTCTCGCCGCCGATGGCGTCGGCCTCGTTGGTGAGGACGGCGATCGGCGTCTTCAGGGAATGCGCCAGATTGCCCACCTGCGTGCGGGCGCGCTCGACCACGCGCCGGTTGTTCTCGATCAGCGCGTTCATCTCGGCCGCGAGCGGAGCGATCTCGGCCGGGAACGGGCCGTTCAGCCGCTCGGCGCGCCCCGAGCGCACGTCGAAGAGGGCGCGTCGCACGCGCGTCAGCGGCCGCAGGCCGTAGAGGATCGCCAGAGCGTTCAACAGGATGGAGCCGAGACCGAAGAGCCCGAAATAGAGCGCCAGCTGCCGGTTGAAGTCCGAGACGCCGGCATCGACCGCGCTGGCGTTGCCCATGGCGCGGAACCGCGCCACGTGGTCGGAGGGGTCGAGCGCGACCTCCATCTCCTCCACATGCACGATCTCGCCGTCGAGCCCCTCGGCCCGGTAGGAGCGGCGGTACTGGACGTCGAAGGGCTCCTCCTCGGCCGACGGCGCGTCGATGCGCCCGCCGCCGAGCGAGACCGAGGAGAGCCGGCCGAGCGTCTGTCCGTCGACCGGCACGACCTCCCAGTACCAGCCGGAGAGCGGGCGCGAGAAGGCGAGATTGCCGAGGTTCGGAGAGCCGGTCAGGAAGCCGCCCTCGTTGACGCCGACCGAGTTGACGAGGTTGAAGAGCTGCGCGTCGACCAGCGCCTCGAAGCTCACCGTCACGGCCCGCTCGTAGAGCGTCGAAATGAGTCCTCCGACGACGAGGAAGGCGGTGAGCGCCCAGACGCTCGACAGCGCGACGACGCGCACGGCCAGACTCTGCGTCCAGCGGCGCCAGCCGTTTTTCGCGGCGGCGATGGGTCTTGTGGCCGCGCCTTCGCCCAAAGCCTCAGCCGCCCGTCGCCATGCGGTAGCCGAGCCCGCGCACCGTCTCGATCATGTCGTTGCCGATCTTGCGCCGCAGCCGCCCGACGAAAACCTCGATCGTGTTCGAATCGCGGTCGAAGTCCTGGTCGTACATGTGCTCGATGAGCTCGGAGCGCGAGACGATCTCCCCGGCGTGGTGCATCAGGTAGGAGAGCAGCCGGAACTCGTGGGAGGTCAGCTTCAGCGGCGCCCCGTCGAGGGTCGCCCGCGAGGCCTTGGTGTCGAGCCGCAGGGGCCCGCAATTGATCTCGGAGGAGGCGTGACCCGCCGCCCGGCGGATGAGCGCGCGGATGCGCGCCAGCACCTCCTCGATGTGGAAGGGTTTGGCGACGTAGTCGTCGGCCCCGGCATCGATCCCGGCCACCTTGTCGCTCCATCGGTCGCGCGCGGTCAGGATGAGGACGGGCATCGCCCGCCCGTCGCGCCGCCAGCGCTCCAGGACGCTGATGCCGTCCATCTCGGGCAGGCCGACGTCGAGGATCACCGCGTCGTAGGGTTCGGTGTCGCCGAGGAAGTGCCCCTCCTCGCCGTCGAAGGCCTTGTCCACGACGTAGCCGGCCCCCGTCAGCGCCTCGTCGAGCTGGCGGTTGAGGTTGCGGTCGTCCTCGACGATCAGAATGCGCATGCGGGCCGTCCCTTGCCGATCTCGTCTCGTTCGTCCGGGCCGCTTCAGCCCGGCAGCGTGATGGTGGTGCGGCGCGGCCGCTCCCCGCCCTGCCCCGGGATCAGCACGGTGACCACGCACACGGTCTGCCCGCCCTGGTTCGAGGCCGAGACGGACAGGACCTGCCCGCCGGTCTGCGCGGCGGCCTGCGCGGCGGCGGCGCTGCAGTCGGCCTGCGCCAGGCGCATCGGCTCGCTCGTCTCGGCTCCCGCGTCCGGCTCCGTCTGCACCGGCTGGGCGCGGAGCGGATCCACTCCGGTCGAGGCCGCGGCGGAGCTGGCGCCTCCGGCGAGAAGGGCGCATGTCAGGAGCGTTCTGAAAAGAGAAAGAGCGGTCATGGCAGGCCCGTTCGTCGATTGCCCTTTGTCTAGTAGCGCCCGGCCGCTGAATGTCGAATGAATGACGCCGCCCGGACCCTGTCGCCCGGGCGGCGCTCCGGGCCTCTAGCGGATCGGCGCCACCGCCTGGAAACGGCCGAAAATGGCGACGAGCGCGCCGATCGCCGCCGCGAGATCGGTCAGGGCAGAGACCGTCGCCTCGCTCGCCTCCGCGCTCGTCTCGATTCCGAAGAGGCCGGCGACGGCGGCGGCCAGCGCCACGCTCGCGCCCCAGATCGTCTTGGACCGGTACCATTCCTTGGTCATTTTCTTCTCCTTCTCCTGTTGATCAAAGGTCGCGGGCCAGCCGCAGCCGCCGCGGCGTTCCCGGGCCCGCGCCGAGCGAGATCTGCGCGACGGCGATGTCGAGGCCGGAAAATCCGGGGCCGAAGGCCTCGTCGAGACGGGAGCCCGGCACGCTCACGGCGGGCTCGCCCGTCTCGATCGCGATCCGCGCCCCGTTCGCGCCGCGGATGTCGACGCCGTAGCGTTCCACCTCCTCGCCGATCGGAATCTCGATCGCCTCCCAGCGGTCGGCTTCCACGCGCGAGCGCCGGACCCACCGGAGCCCCAGCGCGCCCGAGGCCTCGAAGCGGGCCCGCAGATGCACCGGCGAAAGGGGCAGCAGCGCGCGTGCGCCCAGCGCCTGCGTGGCGTCGACGGCGGCGTCGTCGTCGAGCGGCCGGCCGGCCGGGGTCACGCGCCAGCGCAGCGCCTGTCCGGTCTCGGACGGCGCCAGTCCGGCGGGCACCACCGCCTCGTCGAGGAGCACGAAAGCCGCGCCGGCCGGCGCACCGGCCGTGCTCGCATCCTCGGTTCCGGCCTGCCCGCGCAGCAGCCCGGTGAGCCGGAAGCGCCCCCGCGCCACCTCCTCGGCGGTCTCGAACTGGAGGACCTCCCAGATGCCGCCGGCGGAGCGGACCGCCGCGAGGTTCCCGCCCGCGAGCAGCGCCGGCCGACCGATCGAGGCGAGCCCGCCGGACGGCAGGTCGACGAGGATCGCGTTCGCCCGGTCCAGCCGCCCTTCCGGCCCTGGCGCGAGCGGCTCGGCGAGCTGGCCCAGGCGGGCCGCCCGATCGATGACCGCGCGCAGGGTCAGCTCGCCGTCCTCCGTCGCGGCGAAGGCGGCGTAGGGCACGAAGGGCCTGGCGAAGACGGCGATCGAGGGTCCGCCGGCATCCGGGCCGAGCGGCGGCAGGTCCATCAGTTCCACCGCCGGCCGGGACGCGACGGGCGGGGCCCGCAGGACCGGGGCCGCACCTTCGCCGCTCCGGCCCGGCTCGACGCCGGGGCGCGCGAGGATGCGCGCCTCGATCCGGCGCACCGCCCCGTCCTCGATCCGCTCCACCCGCCAGCGTCCCGCGACGTCAGGGATGGTCACCACGTCGCCGGGCTCGATCGCGAGCTCGGTCGGCGACAGTGCGAAGCGGGCCGTCTCCCGGCCGCCGGCGCTGTCCGCCAGGAGGTTCGCGGCGAACCGCCGCGCTTCCGCTTCGTCGAGCGTCACCGGCAGGTCGAGCGTGACGCGCCGCGAGGACCGTCCCGCCGTCGCGCCACCGGCCGAAGCCGTGCCGCTCTGGTAGGCGCGCGCCCGGTCGGAGAAGCGCAAGGCCGCCTCGTCGACGCCCTCGCTCGCCTCGGCCCGGCGCAGTTCCACCGGCGCGCCCACGTCCTCCTGCGCGAGGACGGCCAGCGCGTGCGGCCGTGCGGACCGGCGCGTCGACGCGAAGGTCAGGCGCCCGTCCCGCGTCGTCGCGGTCAGCCCGCCGAGCCGCATCAGCGCCTCGATCTCGCCGCGCGCCGATCCGGGACCTGCGAGCACGAAGCCGCCGACCTCCCCGTCCACCGCGTCCGTGTCGACATCCGTAAAGCCGTGGTCCCGGCAGATCGCTTGGATCAGCCGGGCGAGCGGGGCCTTGCCGAGGCGCCCGGTCAGCCAGTGGCCGAGCGCCCAGTTGCCGCCGTCGCTCCACACGTCGCGGCGCTCGGGAAAGGCCGGATAGGGCCGCGCGTCCCAGGTCCACAGATGCACCGCGCCCGGCTCCACCATCGGCCCGCCGTAGACCGGCGAGACCGGGTTCGCCGCGCCCGCCCAGTGGCGCAGATGCGCCTCGATGAAGCGGCGCTGCTGGTGGTCGTCGCGCGCACCGGTCGAGAAGTGCGGCACGAAGCTTTCGGAGCTCTTCGGGTCGACGAAGACGTTCGGCTGGTTCGCGCCCTTGTCGATCGCCGGGCAGCCGAGTTCGGTCAGCCAGATCGGCTTGCCGCGCGGCACCCAGGGGCTCGGGCCGCCGACCTCCACACCGCCGCGGCGCTCGCGGTGCTCGTTCTCCCACCAGGAGCGCAGGTCCTTGGCGCGGTAGATCCAGGGCTTGCCGGCGGCCCCGTCGGTGATCGGCGTACGCCGCCTCGCCCTTCGGTCCTCCTCGCTCGCATAGTACCAGTCGTAGTGCTCGCCGCTCTCGATCCCGGCTGCGAGCCCGACGCGGTCGTAGGGGCTGGCGAGCCCGTCCGGCCCCCCGTCCTCCCGGTCCGCGCCGCGCCAGTCCGTCAACGGCAGGTAGGAATCGATGCCGACGACGCCGATCGCCGGCTCGGCCCAGAGCGGATCGAGGTTGTAGAAGACGTCGCCCGATCCGTCGGCCGGCTGGTAGCCGAAATACTCGCTCCAGTCGGCGGCGTAGGTGATCGTCGCGCCGGGCAGGATCGCCTTCACCTCGCGGGCGAGCGCGATCAGCGCCTCGACGAAGGGGAAGCGTCCCTCCTCGTCGCGCAGGCGGGTCAGACCGCGCATCTCGGAGCCGATCACGAAGGCGTCCACCCCGCCGGCGAACGCGCAGAGCGCGGCTTGGTGCAGCACCATACGCCGGTAGGACCATTCCTGCCCGAAGACGAAGCGCTCGATGTCGGCCCGCGCCGTCGCAGTGCGGTCCGCCGTCCCCGGCCGGTTCTCCGCCACATCGAGGCTCATGCGCCCGCGCCAGGGATAGGCCGGCTGGTGCCCGTCGCCATGCGGATCGGGCAGGCCGTTGCCCGCCGGCACGTCCATCAGGAGGAACGGGTAGTGCGTCACCTTCAGCCCGCGCGCCTTCAGCGCCCGGATGGAGCGGACGACCCCCTCGTCGGAGGGCGTGCCGCCATAGGCCGGCCCGCCGGCCGAGCGGCTCACCAGCCGCGCCGCGCCGCGCCCGATGCCGTCCACCGACCAGCGCACCGTCTCGGCGCGGCTCGCTACCTCCACGCCGGGGCGCACGCTGGCCCGGCCGCAGCGCAGGTCGTCGGCGAACCAGGCGACGATCAGCGCCGCGCGCTCCAGCTTCGGGCACAGCGCGGTCAGTTCGTCGAGCGAGGCCGCGAAGTCGTTGCCCGAATGGGAGACGTTGCGGTTGGCGAGCCGGTCCGTGCCCGGTCCGAGCCTCTCGCGCACCGTCACCGGATCGAGCCCGTGCTCCGAGGCGCCCGGGATGATGGTGACGGCGCGCATCTCCTCTTCCATCTCGCCGATCGGGCGGATCACCTCGCAGGCGATCTGCGGCAGCCGGTTGCCCCAGCGCTCCAGCGCCAGCCGCTCGAACACGACATAGGCGAGCCCGCGATAGGCCGGCGCGTTGCCCGCACCCTGCCGCGCCTCGATCAGCGGGTCGGGCATCTGGTCCTCGGTCCCGCGATGCACCCGCATCTCGACCGTGGTCAGATCGAGTTCCTCCCCGTCCGCCCAGACGCGGCGCACGCCCGCGATCGGCCCCTCGCAGAGCCCGATGGCGAGGTTGCCGTGGTAGGAATAGGTGGTGACCTTCGCGCCCGCCGGCCGGCCCTTGCCGCCCTGCCGCTCGGTCGTGCGCGTCTCCTCGAAGCGCGTCGCCCAGATCGCCTGCCCGGCGATCCGCGCGGTCCCGTAGAGCCGCGCGATCCCGGCGCCCTCGTCGGCCTCCAGCACGCGGCCGCCGCGCAGCCGCGCGCCCTCCACCGAGCGCGTGCGCGAGAACAGGCGCTGGTCGACGACGCCGCCGGCGAGGGCCCCGAGCCCGCGTCCGAGCATCGCGCCCACCGGCCCGCCGACGAGGCCGCCGAGCGCCCCGCCCGCCGCCTGCAGAAGGATGGTGGCCATGGGTCTACTCCGGAAAGGAAAAGGCGCTGGAGATCCGTCGCGCCCAGCCCGGCGTCAGGGGCGAGGAGACGACGCAGGCGCCCTCGTAGGCGTGGATCACCCGTCCGCCCTCGTCAAGGATGCCGCAATGCTTGGCCGGTCGGCCCTCGCGCCAGCGGAAGAGCACGAGATCGCCGGGACGCGCCTCGGCGGGTGCGATCTCGACGAAATGCCGGCGGGCGGCGAGCGTCATCGAATCCGCGCCCGTCACCTCCGCCCAGTCCGGCGAATAGGGTCCCGGCGCCTCCGGCTCCGTCCCGTAGAGCGCGCGCCAGACGCCGCGTACGAGCCCCAGGCAGTCGCAGCCGACCCCCCGCCGCGTGCCCTGGTGCCGATAGGGCGTACCGATCCAGCCCCGCGCCTCGGCGAGCGCGCGTTCACGCATCACGACACCAGCACCGAGCCGTCGTGCAGATCGTCGCGCTTGGCGACGGAGAGCACGGCGTCGAGCCCCGGCAGATGCGGGAAGCCGCGGAAGTTGACCGTGTTCGCGAAGCGGGCGCGGCAGGTGGCGAAGCTCCTGTCGCAGCCCGCCCGCAGCCGGACCCGCTCGCCCGGCGACGCCGCTATGGGGGGGGGCGGGGCGAGCGACAGCCGCACCGCACCGCCCCCGCCCCCGCCCGCCTCGAACCCGGCGATCTCGCGCGACGCGCCGGCATTGCGCCCATCGGCGAAGGTCAGGCGGCCGCGCTCGTACAGCGCCGGATCGAGATCGCCGAGTCCGCCCATGACGATGGCGGCGCCGTCCGCCACCACCACCGTTCCCGTGCGAAGGAGGCCCCCCGCGGCGAGGTCGACCCCGCATCGCGCATCGCCGAGGTCGGCGTCGCAGCGGCGGCGGTAGGTCCGGCCGCGCTCGGCGTCGAGCGCCGCCTCCGGGCCGCGCAGTTCGGCCGTGAAGGCCTCGCCCGTCCGGCGGATTTCGCCGACGGTCGAGACCGAAAGTCTGAAGTGGCGCTCCGGCTGCGCCCAATCGACGACGAAGCTCTCCACCCGCGCTCCGTCGTAGAGGCCGGCGGCGATGTCCGCCTCGCCGATCGCCTCCGCGAACAGCGCGCCCTCCACCTCCTGCGTGCCGGCGGAGAGGCCGAGCGTCGTCTCGGCCTCGCCCGCCGCCAGACCCGTCGCCGCCTCGAAACGCGTCCCGTCCAGAAGAAGCGCCTCGTCGTGGTCGGTGAAGCCGAGCACGCGCCCGTCGGCCCGAGTCAGACGCCAGGCGCGCGCCAGCGTCGTGGCGGGCCCCTCGAGGCTCGCCTTCATCCCGTCCGCGAGCGCCCTCACGGCCGCACCTCCACGAGCGGAATGGTCGGAATGTCGCCCGCCTCGAAGTTCGCCAGATTCACCGACAGATGGTCGATGTCGAAGCGCACCGGCACGTCGAACTCGAACCCCGCCGTGACCAGCGCTCCGGCGGGCGCCGGCGCCGCCAGCGTCACCCGCCCCGTGCCGGCCTCCACCTCGAAGGGCACCGCCGCTCCGCCCACCGCGACGCGCACCGTCCCGGCCACCGGCTTGTCGATCGGCCGCACATAGGCCTCCTCGCCCGTGCCGTAGGTCTTGGTCAGCGCGAAGTCGCGCCGCGCCCCGTCGCCGATGCCGATGGCCTGGTCGAACGGCGTGGGCGGCGTGCCGTGCCCGCCCGAGCGCCAGTCGAGCGGGTCGCGGAAGCGGAAGGCGACGAGCCGCCCGCGCCGCGCCTCGAAGAAGGCGACCACGGCGGCCAGGTCCCGCAGGCTCTTCACCCCCGATCCGGCGTCGTAGCGGCGCTGCGAATGGCGGCGGCGCTGGTTGCGGGTCTCGTGCCCGTTGGTCAGGCGCACGATCTCGGTCGTGCGCTCCGGCCCGCCGCTCGTGCCGAACCCGACGGCGAGCGGAAAGCGCTCTTCGCTGAAGGCCTTCATGTCAGAGCCCCCTCTGTCCGCGCGCAGCGGCCCGCGCCAGCATCGCCTGGATCTGCACCTCGGAGCGCCGGAAGCTCGTCGCGTCCGGGCTCGTCACGTTGAAGACGATCGAGGGCGCCGCCCGCGCGCCCGCCCCGGCATTCGCCGCGACGCCGAGCTCGCCGCCCGGCCCCCGCTTCAGCGGCAGGATCGCCTCGGCGCCCGCCTCCCCCATCAGCCCCATCTGCCGACCGGTCGGAAAGAAGGTCGGCGCGCGCACGACCCCGCCCTTGGCGAAGGGCACGATCCGTTGCGTCGGCGCCCCGCCGCCGATCCCCCCGATGCCGCCGAGCGCGGCGGAGACGAGGCTGCCGGCCAGATTCCCGAGCGGCTTGAGCGCCGCGTCGAGCGCGATGGAGGAGATGCGAAGCGCCAGCCCCCGCATCACGCCGTCGAGCGAGCGCCCGCCGAGCGCTGCGCCCTTCAGCGCGTTCGTCATCGCCGTGCCGAAGGCGTTGGCCTTCGTCGTCAGATCGCCGAGCGAGCGGTCGAGCGCGCTCGTGTCCGCGTCGACGCTGAAGCGGAGCGTCTCGTCCATGTTCGAACCTCATCGAGCGTCGGGAAAGCGCGCCATCAGCGCGTCCATGTCGGCCCGCGCGATCGCGCCGCCGCGCGATGGAACGAGCGGTGCGATCGCGCGGACGAACTCGCGCGGGGTCATCGCCCAGAAGGCCGCGGGCGAAAGGCCGAGGCGCCCGAGGCCGAGCGTCATCGCCTCGTCCCACGGGAAGACCGCCGCGCCTTCGGCGTCTCGCGGCGCGGCGGCCCTCAAGGGTTTGCGGGCGCCTCCCCGAAGGCGGCCGACAGGAGCTCGGCCGCGAGGCGCGCCGCGCCCGCCGCCCCGCCCTCGACCTCCATCCGGGCGACCTCCTCGTCGTCGATCGTCGCCCCCGCGCCGCGAAGGCCGGCCCCGATGATGCGCGTCAGGTCCCGCGCCGAGAGCGATCCGGCCGAAAAGCGCTGCGCCAGCGCGCCGAGATCGTCGACCGAGAAGGCGTCCTCCAGTTCGGCGAGCGCGCCGAGCGTCAGGCACAGCCTGCGCTCCTGCCCGCCGATCGTGCCCGACACCTCTCCGCGCCTGCGGTTCGCCGCCATCGTCAGATCGCCTCGAAGGCGAGCGCGCCGGCCGATTCCAGCGTCATCTCGAAGGCGACCTCGCCGTCGTGCTCGCCTGCATATTCGAGCGCGGTCACCTGGAACGGGCCGCTCACCGCCCCGAAATCCGGGATCACCGCCTGGAAGGCGCCGATGCGCCCCTGGAAGAAGAGCTGGCGGATCGCCGCGTCCGACTCCGCGTCCTTGAAGATGCCCGAGCCCGACAGCGAGGCCCGCTGCACGCCGGCGCCGCCCAGGAGCTCGCGCCAGCGTCCGGCGCTCTCGGAGTCCGTCACGTCCACGGTCTCGGCATTGAAGGCGATCCGCCGCGAGCGAAGGCCCGCGACCGTTCGAAAGGCGGTTCCCCCCGCAGGGTCCACCTTGAGGAGAAGATCCTTGCCGCGCTGCGCGCCCATGTCGTGTCTCCGGTCCCTGAAACGAAGAAGGGCGGCCCGCCGGGCCGCCCTGTCGCGTCGATCTGTGATGAGGAAGGCTCAGGACGCCAGCGGCTCCGTCACGGCGCGGAACCGCAGGATGCCGTGATAGACGGGCTCGCCCGGCTCTCGCCGCGCCTCGGCGAACTGCAGCTGAAGGTTCACCAGCCGGTGGCTCTCCAGCGTCAGCGTCTCGCCCTGCAGCCGCGTCGAGACCTTGTCCATGATCTCGTAGGTCTCGGCCTTGGAGCCGCCGCGCGACCAGACGTGCAGCGTCAGCACGTGCTCGTCCCCGTCCTCCGTTCCCGTCGACCAGTCGATGACGGCCGAGCGCCCGAGCGTCAGATAGGGAAACCGCACGCGCTCCGGCGCGTGATCGAAGATCTTCGGCCCGCCGAGAAGGTTCACCAGCGCCGTGTCCGTCGAAAGGGCCCGCACGATGCCGGCCTGAAGGTCCGCGCTCGAATGGGTCATGACCATGGTCCTCGTGTCTCGTCGTTCACGGATGATATGGGAACGAAATGTGGCGTGATCCGGCGATCGGGTCCAGGCGGACGCATGACTGTTTCGTCATCGGTGCCGGTCTTCTCGCCGGCCGCCCAGCGCTCGTCGAGCCGCCGCTGGGCGATCGCCAGCGCGGTCCTGCGGAGCCTTGCCGCGAGCCCCGATCCGGCGGCTTTCACGCCTCCTCCTCGCAGCGGCAGACGAGATAGCGGCGCCGCTCGTCCGGATCGCGCACTTCCCGGATCAAAAGCCGTCGCTGGCCGAAGCGTAGCGCCATCCCGTGCCGCACCCCCTCGCGATGGCGGATCGTCACGCGGTGCGTCAGGCGCGTCTCGCGCCGGTCGAAGCGCTCGCCCGCTTCCGCTCGCACCGGCTCCAGATGGGCCGAGAGGTCGCCGATCTCCCGCCATTGAAGCGGACGCCCGCCCATCGCGTCCGTCTCGCCCGCCGTCTCCTCCAGCACCGCGCGGCGGTCGAGAAGGCCGGGGTCGAGGAAGGTCACGCCGCTCACAGCGTCACCCGCCGGAAGGGCGCGAGCAGCGCCTCCGCGAAGGCCGGTACGATCGCCGGCTGCATCGCGTCCGAGACGATCCCGCGCGTTTCGTAGGATGCGGCGACGATCCGCAGGATCGCCTGCCGCACCGCCTCCGGCACCCGGTCGTCGCCGGCCGTGAACTCGATCTCGATCCCGCCTTCGCCGGCAAGCTGCGGATCCACCACGAGCCCCTCGCCGGCGACCCGCACCGTCCCCACGACCCGAACCGTCTCGGCGCCGTCCGCATCGAAGGTCCGCACCCCGGTCACTCGCCCGACCGGGCGGCGCGGCACGACCACCTGCCCGTGGCCGGGCACCTCGCCCAGCACCAGCCGGAACGCCCGCTGCCCCAGCACCAGCCCGGTCCGCTGCTCGACGGTCTCGCGCGCCGCCGAGACGAGGGCGGCCACGATGGCGTCCTCGTCCTCGCGCTCGATGCGCGCCCAGGCCTTCGCCTGCGCCACCGACACCGGCTCGGCGACGGGTTTCTCCAGTTCGATCAGAATCATCGCCCGGTCTCTTGTCACGGAATGGAAGGCGCGGCGGCATCGTCGAGGGTGCCGTCATCGAAGCCGCGTCCTTCTCCCCGACGGGGAGAAGGGGCCGGCAGGCGGATGAGGGCTTTCGGCCGCAGCCTCGCCCCCCCTCCCGATCACACCGCGAAGCTGAGGAACTTCGCCGCGTCGAAGTCCTGCACGCCGCCGCCGACGCGCTTGGTGGTGTAGAACAGGACGTAGGGCTTGGCGGAGTACGGGTCGCGCAGGACGCGCACCCCCTGCCGGTCGACCACGAGGTAGAACCGCTGGAAGTCGCCGAAGGCGATGGCGTTGGCGCCCGGCGCGATGTCCGGCATCTCCTCGGCCTCGACCACCGGGAAGCCCATCAGCGTGGCGCGCCCGCCCGCGCCCGCCGGCGGCGCCCAGAGATAGTTGCCGTCGGCGTCCTTCAGCTTGCGGATGGTCGACTGCGTGCGCCGGTTCATCACGAAGGAGGCGTTCTGCCGGTAGCCCGCCTTCAGCGCGTAGATCAGGTCGATCAGGCAGTCGCTCGCCCCCGCCCCCTCCTTGAACGCGCCGGCGGCGCCCGTCGGCACGGTGCCGATCCGGCCCCAGCTCCAGTCCGCCTCGTGGACGGTCGGATAGGTCATGAAGCCGCGCGGCTTGGCGACGCCGTCGCCGTTGACGAAGGCGGCGCCTTCCTGGGCCGCGAAGGCCTGCTCCACCTCCTCGCCGATCCAGCGGTCGATGTCGACGGCCGCGTCGTCGAGGAGCGCCGCAGAGGCCGCCGGCATGGCGTAGAGCTCCATCGTCGGGAAGGAGAGTTCGGCGAGCACCGGGGCGTCGGTCCTCGGCCGCGTCGCGACCTCCGAGACCCAGCCCGTCTGCGCCCCGCCCGTCGCGAAGGGCTTCTTCAGGACCGCCGAGGAGACGGTGCGCACGCTTGCCACCGAGCGGATCGGCGAGATGGAGGCGAGACGCCGGCCGATCTCGGTCTCGGTCTCGGGCGGAACCAGGAAGCCCCCGTCGGCGCCCGTCAGCCCGTTCATCGCCTTCTCTTCCAGCCGCCGCAGGCGCTGCTCGTCGCCGCCGCGCACATAGGCCTCGAAGGCCGAGCGGTGCTCGCTCGGGCGCTCGTCGGCGCGCTCGGTCCCGCCGCCGAGCGGCGGGCGCGACTGCTTGAGGGTCAGCCGTTCGAGCCGCTTCTCCTGCTCGGCCAGCGCGCGGCCGAGCGTCTCCAGGCGGTCCTCCCCGCCCTCCCCGCCCATGCGCTTCTCGATGGCGGCGAGCCGCTCGTCGCTGCGCTCGCGAAAGCCCTCGAAGGCGTCGATGAACTCGCCGACGGCGCCGTTGAACTCGTTCGTCTCCGCGCGCGTCTCCGGCGCCGAATGGGTGTTGGCGTTCATGTCGTCTCCTTGTCGTGAAGCTGTTGAGGGTTCAGGCGGTGGCCGGCGCGCCGGCCATGGTGCGGGCCGCCGCCAGCAGGCGCTCGCGCAGCGTTTCGGCCATCGCGCGCTTGCTGCGCGTGGACAGCCGCGCCAGCGACTGCATGGGGAAGGTCACGATCGAGACCTCCCAGAGATCGACGTCGAGGACGCGCCGGGCGCCGCCCGCCTCGCGCCGCGCCTTGCGCGTCCTGAAGCCGATCGAGAGCCCGTCGACGGCCCCGGCGCGCACCAGTTCGAATGCCTCGCGCCCCCGCGCCGAGGAGAGCGCCAGCCGCCCCTCGACGAGGAGCCCCCGCTCGTCCTCGGCGATGCGCGTCCAGACGCCGATGGGTGCCTTCGGGTCGTGCTGCCAGAGCATGCGGATGCCTCCCGCCCCGCGCTCGCGCAGCGTCCGGGCGAAGGCCCCGCGCTCCACGATGTCGCCGGAGGTGTCGAGCCTGCCGAAAAGGCTGGCATAGCCCCGCACCGTCCCCTCGGCCGCAACCGCGACCGTAGCCTTCGGGGCCGGGCTCATCGGCGCGTCTCCGGCCGGGCGAAGAGCCCGTCGGCGAAACGCGAGAGCACGCCGAGCGCCCCCCAGGCGCACAGGCTCGCCGTCGCCGAGCCGATCACCGTCAGCTCGACGAGCGAGAGCCGCGTGTCGAGGTCGAGATGCTCGGCGACGACGAGCCCCGCCGGCCCGCCGAAGACTAGCCCGGTGACGACGCCGGCGAGGAACCGCACGGCGGCCTCGCGCCGGCCCGGCGGCAGGAGATAGGCGACGGAGATCGCCGAGCCGGCGACGGCCCCGGCGAGCTTGAAGCCCAGAAGCCCCAGCGGAGAGATCGGATCGGCGTCCATGGCCGCCCCCTTCCATGTCCAAAGTGTCGAAGACATTGTCGGGACGTCAGCCGCGCGGGCCGTAGCCCACCGCCTCGCGCTTTTCGTCCTCGGTCAGGAACCCGGCCGCCCCGACGCGGGACCAGAGCGCCTCGCGTTCGGCCGACAGCCCCTCGATCCGGTCGGCGTCGAAGCCCAGCCTCAGCCGTCCGGCTTCGCCGTGCAGGTCGGCCAGCCAGTCGCCGATGGTGCGCGTCAGCCGGTTCAGGAGCGGCAGCACCGTCAGGCGGAACAGCGCCCGGTTCGCCTCCGCGTAGTTGGCGTAGGTGTTGTCGCCCGGAATGCCGAGCAGCATCGGCGGCACGCCGAAGGCGACGGCGATGTCGCGCGCCGCCTGATTCTTCGCCTCGATGAAGTCCATCTCGCGGGGGCTGAGCGCCATCGCCTTCCAGTCGAGGCCGCCTTCCAGGAGCATCGGCCGTCCGGCCCGTGCGCCGGTGTAGCCGCTCTCCAGCTCAGCCTTCAGCCGGTCGAACTGGTCGGGCGAGAGATTGCCTCCGTCGCCGGGCTGGTAGACGAGCGCGCCGGAGGGCCGCGCGGAATTCTCCAGAAGCGCCTGGTTCCAGCGCCCCGCCGAATTGTGCAGGTCGAGCGCCCCTCGCGCCGCCGCCAGCGGCGCGAAGCCGTCGGTGTCGGCCAGCGGATGGAACAGTCGGATGTGGAGCAGCGGCCCGGCCCGTGCGCCCTCGCCCTCGGCCGGCAGCCGTCGAACGGTCCCGCCCGCGCGGTGCTCGTAGCCCTCCGGCCAGCCGTCGCGTCCCTCCACCACCCGCACCCGGTCGGGCCTCAGCGCATAGAGCGCGCGGGGCGTCCCCTCGCCGCCCGCCTCGATGAACGCATTGCCCGACAGGAGCAGATGCCCGCACAGCGCCTCCACGAGCGCCGCACCGTCCTCGAAACCGTTGGGGCGGCGCAGGAGTGTGAGGATCGGGTGGGTCTCCACCTCCTTCGCGCCGTTGTAAAGGAGGAGCGGAACGGCGGCCGCGTTCTCCGCGATCAGCCGCACCGATCGGTAGACGACCGGGTTTCCCATGAAGCCGGATCGCGCCAGCCCGCCATAGGTCCGCTCGGTCCCCGGCCCCGTTCCCGCCCCCGAAAAGACGAGCGTCCCGCCCGCATATCCCCTCGCCTCGCCCGGCGCATCCGCGCGCACGTTCTCCTCTGCGCGCGCCCACTGGCGCAGCGTCGCGATCAGTCCCATCGATGTCTCCGATGCCGAAGGAGGTCAGGCCCTGAAACGAAAAAGGCCCCGCTTTCGCGAGGCCTTGAAGTTCGAACCTTCGAAGAATGGCTTAGGCGCGTCGGGCGACACGCACCTGCTTGACGCTGACGGCCAACGGCGCGCCATCGAAAGCGCACCGCTTGGCGGCGAGGGCCACTTCAGGAATTTCGAGGTAACCGCGAACGCGCTCTCCCAGGCGGGCTTGAGCGTCGGTCATCAGCTTGATCTGGGTATCACGATCGATGGGCTTCATGGCAAAATCCTCGCAGGGAGGTTGCAAACTATATGGAACAGGAAGCCTTGATCTTCAATCGCCACATCATGCCGAGCGTTCCATCATCCACGTCTGCCGACCATGATAAGGGTCCGACGTCCCGACTCTGTACCCGTTCTCCGCGAAGACGCTGGCGATCGCTCGATAGCGTCTCATCGCCTGGAAGGGCAGGTTCGCATCGTAAGTGATCATCGTTACAACACGCGGTGAAGTCTCGTCAATCAAGACCCCGACCATCTGCCGCAGCGCACCGAGGATCGCCAGCCGGTCCGACTGCGCCGGAATCTTGGCCTTGACGACCAGGCTATCACGAAGGTCGTAAACGACATCCTCTTCCGGATCGTACTCGGTCATCCAGAACGCCAACTCCTTGACGTCGTCGCCGTAACCGGGGACCGCGTCGAACGCTGCCGCGATGGAATATCGAAACCCGGTGCTCTCATCATAACCGACCGGGAACTGAACGACGACACTCGAACCGAACGTCGTGACGGAAAGGCTGATCTCGTCGAGTTCCGCCAACGCACAACGAAACATCCATCCTCCCGCCACACGTTAACGGCGAACCGTATCGCCTCGCTATCGTCCTCACAACCCGCGCACCCGCGGCTCGGCGGCCGGCTGGACCAGCGCCGTCACCGCCCAGACGAGGGCATCGAGCCGGTCCGGCGAGCGGCCACCCGAAAGCCCGTCTGGGCCGAAATCCGTCATCTCGTCCTCGAGTGCGGGGAAGCTCCCGGCATGGCGCACCCGGCCCTGCTCGTAGAGCGCCGCCACCGGCTCGGCCCGCACCCATTTGCCCCGGCTCGCCCGCACCGAGCGGACCGGCACGTCCGACGCCACCGCCCGGATCACGGCCTCCACCATCTCGCCGCCCTGGTTCACCTCCGCCACGATCCGGTCCGCCGCCAGCTGCTCGTAGAGCGACACCGCGGCCCTGGCCCATTCGGGCGGCTTGGCGCCGCGCCTGCTGGCATCGGCGAGGACGTAGATCGTCCCGTCGGCGGCCACGCCCGCCGCCACGATGCCGCAGGCGTCGGAGCGCGCGCCCGAGGAGGCCGGCGGGTCGACCGCGACCACGACGCGGCGAAGGTCGGGCGCCGCCCGCACGCGGGCCCCGTCGATCGCGGCCCGGTCGAACAGCGCGTCCTCGCGCGCCTCCAGCATCTCGCCGTCGAGCTCCTGCCGTCCCAGCCGCGAGCCTCCGTAGCGCGCCTCCATCGCCGCGACGAAGCCCGGCGCGAGGTTCACCGCGTTCTCCACGGTGCGCATATGCGTCACCACCGTCCCCTCCTCGGCCATCAGGCGCCTGAGAAGGGGCATCGCGCGCGGCGTCGTCGTGAACAGCGCCTTCGGGTCGCGGCCGAGCCGAAGCCCCAGCTGCAGATTGTCGAAGCAGGCCTCGCCGTGCTTCCACTTGGCGAACTCGTCGCCCCAGGCCGCGTCGAACTGGTAGCCGCGCAGCGCCTCCGGGTCTTCGGACGAGAAGATCTGCGCCACCGCGCCGTTGGGAAACACCAGCCGGCGCCGCGTCGCCTCGAAGACGGGCTTGGCCGCGAAGTCCAGCCGCCGCAGCCCGCTCTCGCCCTCGATCATCACCTCGCGTGCGTCGCCCAGCGTCTCGGCGACGAGCGCGATCCGGCCGTGGGCACGCGCCGCGATCAGCGCCTGCCCCAGCGCCATCGCCCGCACCCATTCGGCGCCGGCCCGCGTCTTGCCGGAGCCCCGCCCGCCGATCATCACCCATTGCCGCCAGTCGCCCGGCGGCGGGAGTTGCGACCGGCGCGCGAACCGGGTCCAAGGCGGCATCGCGGCCCGCACCGCGCGCGATCCGCTCGCTGCGATCTCCTCGCCGACCGCCCGCCAGAACGCCTCCGCCGAAAGGCTCGCGGTCTCGCTCACGCCTCGGCCTTCGCAAACAGCCCCGGCCCGTCCGCACGACGCTCGTCCACCGCGCGCAACCGGCGCAGCAGCTCCTCGCGCAGCCGCTGCGTCTCCGCCTCGTCCTCCGCGCTCGCCTCCTCCAGGATCAGCGCCTCCAGCCGGCGCAACTCGAGCAGCTTTTCCAAAGTGCGCGTGATCTGCGAGACCGCCTCGACCCGCCCCTTGATCGCCGTCGCGCCCCCCGGCCCGCCGTCAGGATCGCATTCCTTGAAGTGCCGCTCCAGCGCCAGCAGATCGGACTGGAGCAGCCGCGACAGACGATCGGCCATCAGCTTCTTCGCCATCCCGCCCCCCGCCTACATTTTGAACGAAGAAAGGCGCCCCTTCCGGAAGCGCCCCTCGTCTCGCAATTCTTCGACTGTGCCTGAACCCTATCCGACCACCGTCACGGTGTCAAGGATTATTTTCTTATGTCCGGTGGCGAGACGTCCGGCGCCTCTCCCGGCCAGGCGACGAGGTGGTCCTCGTAGTCCTCCGGCTCCAGCCCCTCGTCGCTGATCGTGCGGCCCTTCGCCGAGATGCCCGCCTGATGGACCGTCTCGCGGTCCCCCGAGAGGAGGTGGTGCCACCAGTAGAGGTCGCGCCCCTCCGCCACGAGCCGGTAGGCGCAGGTCGGCGGCAGCCAGTCGATCTCGCGCACGGTCTGGGGCGTCAGCTGCACACAGTCCGGCACGAAGTCGCGGCGCCGCTCGTAGTTCGAGCAGGCGCAGCTGTCCCCGTCGAGCAGCCGGCAGGCGACGTTCGTCCAGTGGATCTCGCCGGTGTCCCAGTCCTCGAGCTTGTTCAGGCAGCAGCGCCCGCAGCCGTCACACAGCGATTCCCATTCGGCCGGATCGAGCGCCTCCAGCGGCTTCTCGCGCCAGAAGGCGTTGCCGAAATCACGCATGTCGGGTCCGGCCGTCGTTCGATCTTCGTCCACGCACTTGTCCCACCACACGAAATTGACACCTAGATGGTCGCAAGGGGCATATAGTATGACAGCACGGGTGGCCGCATCCCGGCCCGCGCCTGCGCATTCGTCCGCCGTGATGGAAGGTCTTCGGTCTTGCCTTTCTGGAAGCTCCTGCCGGCACGCCGAACGATCCGACGGCGCCCCACCTTTCTGATCGAGCTGGATGCCTGGCTCGATTCGACGATGTACCGCGTCTTCCGCAAGATCGGCTCGGCCTGGGAGACGACGACGATCTTTTCGCGGCGCCTGCGGGTGAAGGGCTTCAACCGCGCCGTCGTCGAACTTTCCTGCGAGGGGCTGACGCTCGGTCTGGCCGGTTTCGTCCTGCTTCTGGCGCTCGCCCAGCCGGCGATGCGCCACACCGCCGGCGGCCTGCCCGAGCAGACCGACTATTCCGTCCTCTTCCTCGACCGGCACGGCAACGAGATCGGCCGGCGCGGCGTCATGCGCTCGGACGCGGTCCCGATCGACGAGATGCCCGACCATCTGATCAAGGCGGTGCTCGCCACCGAGGACCGGCGCTTCTTCGAGCACTGGGGCATCGACTTCATCGGCCTCGCCCGCGCTATGGGCCAGAACGCGCGCGCCGGCGGGGTCGTCCAGGGCGGCTCCACGCTCACCCAGCAGCTCGCCAAGAACCTCTATCTGTCCAACGAGCGCTCGATCGACCGCAAGATCAACGAGGCCTTCATCGCCCTCTGGCTGGAGACCAACCTCACCAAGCGCCAGATCCTCGCGATGTATCTCGACCGCGCCTATATGGGCGGCGGCACCTTCGGCGCGGCCGCCGCGTCCGAATTCTACTTCGGCAAGGACCTGCGGCAGGTCACGATCGCGGAGGCCGCGATGCTCGCCGGCCTCTTCAAGGCGCCGGCCAACTACGCCCCCCACATCAACCTGCCGGCGGCGCGCGCCAGAGCCAACGTCGTCCTCTCGGCCATGGTCGATTCGGGCTTCATGACCGAGGGGCAGGTCGTCGCGGCGCGCCGCGCTCCCGCCACCGCCGTCGACCGGTCCTCCATCCGCTCGCCCGACTACTTCCTCGACTTCGCCTTCGAGGACGTCCAGCGCCTGACCGCCGACATGGGCCGGCGCAACTTCATCGCGCAGACCACGATCGACATGGGCCTGCAGGCGCTCGCCGACGAATCGATCGACTTCCACCTGCGCCAGTTCGGCCGGGCCTACAATGTCGAGGAGAGCGCCATGGTCGTCCTCGACGACGACGGCGGCGTGCGGGCCCTCGTCGGCGGGCGGGACTACGGCCTGTCGCAGTTCAACCGCGCCACCCGCGCGCTCCGCCAGCCGGGCTCCTCCTTCAAGCCCTACATCTACGCGGCCTATCTGGAAGCCGGTCACCGGGCGGACGAAATCGTCTCCGACGCCCCGATCACGGTCGCCGGCTGGTCGCCGCGCAATTACGGCCGCTCCTTCGCCGGCCGCGTCTCTCTGACGGACGCGCTGGCCCGCTCCTACAACACCGTGCCCGTGCGCCTCTCGCAGTCGATCGGTATGGGCAAGGTGGTCGATCTCGCCCATGCGATGGGCATCGCGAGCCCGCTGCGGGGCGACAAGACCATGGCGCTCGGCACCAGCGAGGTCACCGTCATGGACCAGGCGACCGCCATCGCGGTCTTCCCGGCCGAAGGCATGGAATCGAACCGCCATTCGATCCTGACGCTGCAGGACACCAACGGCGACGTCCTGTGGACCGCCGCGCGCGACCTGCCGCCGCGCAAGCGCGTCCTCTCGCGGCAGGCCGCGCTCGACATGAACCGGATGATGGCCGAGATCCCGGTCCGCGGCACCGCGCGCCGCGCCGCTCTGTCGATGACGCGCGCCGCCGGCAAGACCGGCACCACGCAGGGCTACCGCGACGCCTGGTTCGTCGGCTACACCGGCAACTTCTCCGCCGCCGTCTGGTACGGCAACGACACGTTCCGGCCGACCAAGGAGCTGACCGGCGGCTCGCTCCCGGCCATGACGTGGCAGCGCTTCATGGAGGCCGCCCACCAGGGCATCGAACTCCTGCCCATCCCCGGCGTCGACGATCCCCTGCAGGGCGGCGCGCCCGTCGAGGTCGCCGAGACCGCCGACGAGGAGGGCCGTCCGCGCATCTCGCGTCCCGTCAGCATCAACGCGGAGGCGCAGAAGGTCCTGTCCGACATCGCCGAGCGGATGAGCCGCCAGCTTCCCGCCGCGCCGGAGGAGTTCGCCGCCGCGCGGGCCGACGCCGCCGGGGCGCCGACGGCCCGCTGAGGGCCGTCCGTTCTCGATGCGCTTCGTCGTCCTGACCATCCTGGCGCTGGCCATCGCCATTTCCGGCGGCGCATGGTCGGCCTCCACCATGCTCGACCGCTACGAGGGCACCGGCACGCTCGACGTCGGCCCCTGGCAGGCCGACCGGCTCGCCGGCTCGCCGGCGGCCGACCCCTATTCGCGCGCCCAGGCCGCGCGCGACGGCAACCTCACGCTGGGGCTCGCCGAGGGCATGGCGTTCCGCGCCCGCGTGGACGGCGCCGGCCGGGCGCTGCGCCGCGACTGCACCTACAGGATCGCCGGCGCCCTGCCCCCCGCACGCGTCTGGACCCTCTCCGCCTTCGACGAGGTCGGGCGGGCGATCCGGCCCGCCGCCGGTCGCCCCGGCTGGCTCGTCTCCTCCGCCCTCATGCGCGACGACGACAATGCCGCAGTCGTCGCCGTCTCCGCGCGCGCCCAGCCCGGCAACTGGCTGGCGCTCTCGGGAAGCGGCGGCTTCGTCCTCGCCCTCACCCTCTACGACACGCCGGCCTCCACCGCCGGCGGGGCGACCGACGTCGCCATGCCCCTCATCGAGCGGACGGGATGCGCGGTCGATGGGTAGGCTCCTCCTCGCCCTCCTCGTCGGGATCGTCGGCGCGCTCATCGTCCATATCGGCGTGATCTTCGCCATGCCGCGCCTGTCGGAGGACAACGCCTGGGCGCGCCTGACGGCCATCATGCCGAGCTTCCAGCCGACGCTGGTGGCCGGAGACGGCCCCTCGCTGCGGGTCGAACCGGGGGTGGCGGAGCGCTTCGGCTTCATGGACCCGGCCTTCGTCACGGCCGCCTGCCGCTTTTCGGTCGGCCAGGCGCCGGTCCGCCTGTCGGCCGAACGCGCCGACGCTTTCTGGTCCGCCTCCATCGTGGCGCGCTCGGGCGACAATCTGTATTCGATCAACGAGCGTCTCGCGCCCGAGGCCCGGCTCGACCTTCTCGTCGGCACCGCCGACCAGCTCGACGAGGCGCGCCTTGCCGGCCTTCTGGGCGAGGAGGATTCGATCCCCGTCGTCGTCGGCCAGAGCGAGCTCTATCTGACGTTCCGCGCGCTCGTCGAAGCCGAGAGCCTGCGCCCTTCGGTGGAAGGCCTCGTCAACTCGCTGGCCTGCGCCCCCCTGCCCCTGCCCACCGACGCCGCTGCGGCCGAACCGGACGCGAGCGACGGCTGAGGGCAAAGCTCAAGTCGCTGACGGCTGACGGCTCGGCCGCACGCCGTGAAACTCGAGCGTCTGCCGCTCTATACCACTTGCGTTCGTCATCCTCGGGCTTGACCCGAGGATCGTCCTCCGCTGGCGCGAGCCATTCCGGGCGTTCTGCCCCGTAACCCGATCCTCGGGTCGAGCCCGAGGATGACGAGGCTGGGAGGGGATGCCTTTGTGAAAGGGGGGTCGAACCGGCAGGGAACGCCGAGGACGGCCGACGTCCCGTCGAACTGCCCGACGGCCGCCCGCCTCGCCTTACGACGCTTCGGGGCGCGCGGCTTCGATGTCGCCGATCCGCTCGTAGCGGATGCACGGCAGGATCACGATCTCCGCCGTCCCCTCCCGCCGCCGCGGGGGCAGTCCCCGGCTCTTGAGCTGCGGGATGGCCAAATACGTCACTTGCGTTGCCAGAGACATGAACGCTGCGCCCCTCCGGGCCCGATGCGCGCAAGGCGCACAAACGGGCCGAGCTTCTAACTTGAGGTCACAAGAGCACCGCCAAGGTTAACAGCTTGCTAAGATTTGCGGCGTATTTTGCGAAAAGATTGTCATGTCGTTACGCGAGACGCTCGAAGGATCCCATGAAGGACGTCGCCCCTCGGATCTTCCGCTCGCTCGAAAGCCCCCGTGGCCGCGCCGAATTCGACGCCATCGTCACCGCCGCCGTCGCGGCCTACGGTTCGCTGCGCGCCCCCACCGAGGCGCAGTCGCTCGAATTCGGGCGGCTCGTCGCCCCTCTCTTCGAGCGGACCCGTCCCGAGACGCGCCGCGCCCTCGCCGCCTCCCTGTCGCATTCCTCCCGCGTGCCGCTCGAGATCGTCGACCTCGTCGTGGATTCGGCGGTCGAGATCGCCGCGCCCTTCCTCGTCTCGACGCCGAGCCTGTCGCCCGCCCATCTGGGGCGACTCGCCGCGCGCGGCGACGAGCGGATCGAGAAGATCCTGGCCGGCCGTCGGGCCCGCGGGCTCGACGCGGTCGGTGCCGCCTCGCCCGGACCGCGGCGTGCCGTGGTCGAGGCGCCTCCCCTGGCGCCGGCGCACCTGTCCGGGCGCCCCCCGCGCG
>JAEZXX010000098.1 GCA_023419535.1 Pseudomonadota bacterium
GGCTGGCGGTGCGCCCCGCGGACCCTCCGCCGTCGGCCGTCATCCAGGTGCCCATGCGCACCAACGACGACATCACCCTGGCGTCGGCGGTGGCGCTCATCAACCTGCAGCCGGGCGGCATCGTCACCGACATCGACCGCGGCCGGCAGATGCTCACCATGCACATCCTCGACGGCTCCTCCACCGGCGGCATCGATCGCACGGTCGCCGATCTCGCGAAGATGGAGCACCGCGTCCTCCGGGCGTTCGAGAGCCGCGAGCCAGACCTCGGCGGGGGGGCCGCGCCCCCCCCCCCCACGGTCGCTCTATCCTATCCAAAACGCGCATCGCGCCTTGCGAAGATCGATCCCGATCGTCGCACCAATGCTGCAGTGGCCGGGCGGGCGCGACTGCCCCTCTGTCGGAACATCCTCGCCCCTACCGGCCTTTGACCCTACCAACAAACAGAAGGAAAACGGGCGATGGGACTTCTGGTCGACGGACAGTGGCAGGACCGCTGGTACGACACCGAACAGACCGGCGGAGCCTTCCAGCGGACCACGACCCAGTTCCGTCGCTGGATCACGCCCGACGGAACGCCGGGTCCGGACGGGCAGGACGCCCTGCCGGCCGAAGCGGGCCGCTACCACCTCTACGTCTCGCTCGCCTGTCCCTGGGCGCATCGCACGCTCATCGCCCGCAAGCTCAAAAGGCTGGAGGACGCGATCTCGCTCTCCGTGGTCGACTGGCACATGGGCGAGCACGGCTGGGTGTTCTCGGACCGCGAGGGCACGATCCCCGACACCGTGAACGGCGCCTCGAAGCTCTACCAGATCTATCTGAAGGCCAAGCCCGACATCACAGGCCGCGTCACCGTCCCCGTCCTGTGGGACCGGGAGACGCAGACCATCGTCAACAACGAGTCGGCCGAGATCCTGCGGATCTTCAACCGCGCCTTCGACGCCTTCGGCGACGCCTCGGTCGACCTCTCGCCGCCCGAGCTGCGCGCCGAGATCGACGCGATGAACGAGAGCATCTACGAGAGCGTCAACAACGGCGTCTACAAATGCGGCTTCGCCACGAAGCAGAAGGCCTATGACGAGGCGTTCGAGGTTCTGTTCGCCCGGCTCGACAGGCTGGAGGACCATCTGTCGCGCGAGCGCTATCTCGTCGGCGGGCGGGTGACGGAGGCGGACTGGCGCCTGTTTACGACGCTGATCCGCTTCGACGCCGTCTATCACGGGCACTTCAAGTGCAACCGGCGCCAGATCGCCGACTATCCGAACCTCTTCGCCTACATGCTGGAGCTCTACCAGTGGCCGGGGGTCCGCGAGACGGTCAACTTCCACCACATCAAGCACCACTATTACGAGAGCCACGGCACCATCAATCCGACCGGGATCGTGCCCCGCGGTCCCGATCAGGACCTCGACGTGCCGCACGGTCGCGAGCGATTGCCCGCCGCAGGATGAGGCCCCGGCAGCCGGCGGCGCGAAAGCGGTCGCCGCCGGCCAGCTCGGCCGCCCCGACGGCGGCGATGGAGGCGAGGGCCTGCGCGACGGGCGCCAGGGCCTCGTCCGGCCTTTCGAAGGCCTGCGCGATCTCGCGCGCCGTCCGCGGCTCTCCCGCATGCCGCAGAAGGTCGTAGACCGCCCCAGCGCGCTCGGCGGGCGCCTGCGGCAACGGCCTGGGGCCCGAGGCCGACAGGGCCGAGCCGAGCGAGCGGAACCGGGCCGCGCGGTGGGCGAGAGGACCGAGGCGCGCGACCTGATAGTCCTGGCGGAGCCACCGCACGAGGCCGCGGCCTTCCTCGACCGTCCGTTCCGCGTTGAGCGCGACCAGACGCTCCAGCATCGCCTCCGCGTCGAGACCTGCCGGCCAGCCGTAGGCGGATGCGACGGCCGCATCCAGCCGGTCGTGCAGTTCCTTCAGGATCAGCGTCCTGCCGCGGCGCTCCAGATCGCGCGCCTGACCCGAAGACGTAAGGCCGGCCCTCGAGGCCTCGACGGAATTGTAGAGCGCGGTGAGCGTCAGGTCCGGATGCTCGGCGAGCACGAGTTTTCGCGTGGCGTCGATCTCCTCGGCGAGCGCCGCGATCTGCGATCGGAGCGTGCGGCTCGCCTCGGGAAACGGAAAGGGATCGAAGCAGCGGGACTTGGTGTAGCGCGGGCGATCCTCCAGCGTGCCCCCGGCGGACCTTGCCCAGGCGCCGTGGGCAGCCGACGACAGAACGCCGAGGACGAATGGATCGTCGCACGCGATGGCGACGATCATGTTGTCCGGCAAGATCGAACCGTCGAGGAACTGGAAGAGGCGGTGCTTGGCCGTCTCGACGGTGGCGATGTAGCGCGGCAGTCCGTCGGTTGCTGCCCTCAGGTCCTTTCGAGGCTCCCCGAAGACCCACCAGCGATCGCGATAGCTCGCCCGCGCGTTCTGCTCCCGCTCCGGACGGACCGTGCGCAGGAGATGTTGATAAATCTCCGGAAACGCCCGTCGGACCTCCTCCTCGCCGAGTCCGAAGACATCGATCACGAGCGCGTCGCGCGAACGTCCGGTCAGGTCCTTGCCGTTCCGGTAGGGCCGCAAATGCCGGTCGAGGCCGGGCCGCGAACCCAACCCGAGGTCGCGGGCCTCCTCGCGCGAGACGATGAAGCCGCTGCCCATCAGCTGGACTCCGCGGTAGCAGAGGAGGTCGTTGGCCAGCAGACCCGATGCAGCCTGAACGTCTGCGCCGACCGTCAGATCCGCGTTGATCCGCCCCGTGCGGCTTTCGAACTCGATTCTCGGCTCGTCCGTGTCGAGGCCCGCCTCGGACCCGGCCCGCCGCCGCCCGCCCACCCCCCCCCCCCGCCGGCCGGCGCCGGCCTGGTCCTG
>JAEZXX010000122.1 GCA_023419535.1 Pseudomonadota bacterium
ATGACACGAACGTGAATGCGTCTGTTCTTGCCTCCGTGTCGCCATACTTCCCCGAAAGTTAGTCGAACGCGCCGCCCGACCAGACGATCAGGATCAGTGGAGATCAGGATCACGTGCCGCCCCTCGCCCCGCTCCTCGGCCACCCGCATCGTCCGGTCCGGCGTCCCGCCGCGCAGGCGGTCGTGTCGGCGGCGACCGGGCGGGCCGATCGGAGGCGCGTCCGGCGCATGCGGCCCGGCGCCCGCCTCATGAGCTTCGCCGCCCCGGCGGCGCAGCGCGAGCCGGCGCCGGGGGCGAGCGGACATCGCACGACGTTCAGCTGACGAGACCGACCCAAACAAAGAGAGGTTCCATGCCGATTTACCTGCAGATCGACGGCATCCAGGGCGACGCCACCCAGGAGCAGCACCGCAAGTGGATGGACATCGAGGCGCTGCACTGGAACGTCTCGCGCAATCTGAACACGGTGGCCGGCAAGGCCGCCAACCGCGAGGCCACCGAGCCGACCATCTCCGAGGTGGTGCTGACCAAGATCAGCGACAGTTCCACCACCAGCCTGTTCCAGGAGGCGGTCTCGGGCACGCAGGGCAAGACCGCGACGATCCACCTCGTCTCCACCGGCAGCCCCGGCGAGACCTATATCGAGTACATCCTGACCAACACGCTGATCGCCAGCTACACGGTCGATTCCTCCGGCGACCGGCCGCTGGAGACGCTCAAGCTGAACTTCACCAAGCTCGAGCTGAAGTACATCCCCTACGACGACACCAACCGCCCGCAGTCGCCGATGATCGCCTCCTACGATCTGGCGACCACCCGCGCCGGATAAGGCGAACGCCGAAACGACCGGGCGCCGCGCCACCCCGCGCGGCGCCCGGACTCCCATCGGCGAGAGGCGCCCCGCCAGAAGGGCGACGCAAGAGGAGAAGCGGAAGATGGCGAACTTCAACGTCAGCGTCGGGGGCCTGAACCTTCGCGCGGTCGCCGACCAGGACCTGGCGGCACTGGGATGCCATGTCGGGGACCTCCAGACCTTCGAGCATGTCAGCAGCCGCAATCCGGCCGTTCGCCGATTCGGCGCGCGATCGGCCGTCGGATCGAGCGTCGCGCATGCGCTGCTCAGTGCGTCGGTGGCCCTGAACCACCAGGGTCTGACTGTCTGGCTCAAGAGCTGGCTTCGCAACAACGGCGAAACCATCCGGGACCGCCTCGACGAGGAGGGCGACGAGGTCTTCGTCGTGCTGGCGAACTGGCTGGAAGGTCAGGGCGCACATTCGACGATCGTGACGGGCCGGGAGATCCACCTCATCGGCACCGTCAAGGACATGGCCTCCCTTTCCGAGCTGCTGACCCCGGCCAAGCTCTACGGCCCAAAGGCCCACGCCTCGCCGCCGAACAGCCTGCACGCCTTCCGCAGCGCCTACCTCGTCGGATCGCGCGTGGGCGCAGGCGACAAGATCGCGGCCTCGGCGGTCCGTCCGCTCTGGACGCAGGCCCCCGATCTGTCGGCCCTCAAGCGCTACGGTCTCTGACCGGCGCGAGCCGGCGGGAAAGGGATGAACGCGGCCCTCCGGCGCCCCCGGAGGCCGGCTCAGGACTTGGCGCGCGCCATGAAGGCCATGAAAGCGGCCTGAGCTTCCTTCGAGCGAAGACGCTCCGCGAAGAGGTCGATCTCGACCCGGATTCGCTCCTCGATCGGCGCCCGCTCGCCCCGGATCAGCTCGCGCGAGATGCGGAGCGCCTCGGGCGGCTTCGTCGCCAGCGCGCTCGCCGCGGCGAAGGCCGCCGTATCGGCATCGTCCACGACCCGGGTGACGAGGTTCGCGGCGCGCGCGCCCTCCGCGTCGAACGTCTCGCCTGCGGCCAGAAGCGCGAAGGCGCGCTGATGACCCATGAGGCGCGGTGCGATGAGGCTGGACGCGGCCTCCGGAACGAGGCCGAGGTCGACGAAGGGCGTGCGGAAGACCGAGCGGGGCGAGGCGTAAACGAGGTCGCAGTGCATCAGCATCGTCGTACCGATGCCGATCGCCAGACCGTCGACCGCAGCCACCAGCGGCTTTCCCGAACGCACCAGCGCCAGGAGGAAGCCTTCGACCTCGTCCGGCCGGAGCCCGCCTTGGGCGAAGGCGACGAAGTCCGCGATGTCGTTGCCGGCGGTGAAGGCGCCGGGCGCTCCGGCGATCAGGACGGCACGCACGGACGCGTCCTCCTCGGCCGACCGGAGCGCCTCCGACATCGCGCGGTACATCGCGCGGTCGAGCGCGTTCTTCTTCTCGGGCCGTTTCATGCGGATGGTCAGCACGCCGTCGGCGCGCGCGGTCTCGATCGTCTGGGTCATCGACCTCTCCTCAGGCGAGCGCGACGCGGGCGGCCGCGAGACTCGCCGACCCGGTCAGCACCTGATCCTTGAGCGCGGCGACTTCGGCGAGAAGGTTTTCGGCGGCGAAGCGCGCGAGCGCCGTCCGAGCCTCGCCCTCCGCGTCCACGATCGCCCCCTTGGCGAGGTAGCTGGCGCCCGCGACGAGCGAGAACAGCCGCAGATAGGCCGTCGCGCCGGACAGCGCCTCGTCCATCCGCTTGGTTCTCAGCGCCTCGAGCAGGAAATCGGTCGTCTCGCGTAGGTCCGAGAGGGCCGCCTGCAGGCGTTCGGCCGTGCGGCCGAGGCCGTCGCGGTTCGAGGCGCGCACGTCCTCGGCGATCGCCGCCAGTTCGTCGATATAGGCGGTCGCCGCCGCGCCGTCGGAAAGCGGCAGCTTTCGGGTGACGAGGTCGATCGACTGGATGCCGTTCGTCCCCTCGTAGATCGTCGCGATGCGCGCATCGCGCAGGTAGCGCGCCGCGCCCGTCTCCTCGATGTAGCCCATGCCGCCGTGCACCTGGATGCCGAGCGAGGCCACCTCGACCCCGACATCGGTCGGGAAGGCCTTGGCGAGCGGCGTCAGAAGGCTCGCGCGCTCGCTCCAAAGCCTGGCGTCGTCGCCGTCGTGAACGCGCGCCATGTCGATCGCGTGGCCGCAGGCATAGGCGATCGCCCGGGCCGAGCCCGTCAGCGCCTTCATCGTCAGGAGCATGCGCGCGACGTCGGCATGCTCGACGATCGGCGACATCTGGTTCGAGGGCTCGGGGTTCTTGGCCAGAAGCGTGGAGCGGCCCTGCCGGCGGTCCTTCGCGTAGGCCAGAGCCTTCTGCGTCGCCGCTTCCGCGACGCCGAGGCCCTGGATGCCGACGTAGAGCCGGGCGGAGTTCATCATGGTGAACATGCAGGCGAGGCCCTTGTTCTCCTCGCCGACGAGCCAGCCGATCGCGCCGTCCCCATCGTCGCCGTAGATCATCGTGCAGGTCGGCGAGCCGTGGATGCCCATCTTGTGCTCGATGGAATGGCAGCGCGCGTCGTTGCGGGCTCCCAGCGACCCGTCCTCGTTCACGAGGAACTTCGGCACGAGGAAGAGCGAGATGCCCTTCACGCCCGCCGGTGCGTCCGGCAGGCGCGCGAGGACGAGATGCACGATGTTCTCGGTGAGGTCGTGCTCGCCATAGGTGATGAAGATCTTCTGGCCGAAGATGCGGTAGGTGCCGTCATCGGCGCGCTCGGCGCGAGTGCGCAGCGCCGAGAGGTCCGAGCCGGCCTGCGGCTCGGTCAGGTTCATCGTGCCCATCCATTCGCCGGAGACGAGCTTGTCCAGATAGGTCGCCTTTAGATGGTCCGACCCGTGCTTCTCCAGCGCGTCCACCGCGCCGATCGTCAGCGTCGGGCCGATGGCGAAGGCCATGGAGGCGCCGTTCCACATCTCGGTCACGGCAGCCGACAGCGCGGTCGGGAGCCCCTGCCCGCCATGGCTCTCCGGCCCGGTCAGCGCGTTCCAGCCGGCGCCGGACCAGCGGGCGTAGAGGTCTTTCCAGCCCGCGGGCATGGTGACGGAGCCGTTGGCGAAGCGCGCGCCCTCGCGCTCGCCGGCCTCTCCGAGCGGTGCGATCTCCTCGGCCGCGAACTTGCCGGCTTCCTCGAGGATCGCATCCACGACGTCCTGGCTGAGGTCGCCCATCAGGCCGCCCTGGATCGCCGCCTCGAGCCCGGCGACCTTGCCGAGCGCGAACGAGATGTCCTTCACCGGTGCCGTATACATCGCCGTTCCTCCCGTCCTGCCAATGGTCCTGACGTAACCGTCGTTGACGTTAACGTCAACGCGACGAAGGCGGCTCCGGACCGTCGGCCGGTGCGGCCTTCATCGTCTCCCAGCCGGGGTCGGGCCGGAAGCGGGGCCCGTGCTTTTCCTCCAGCGCACTCAGACGGGCCACGATCTCGTCGACGCCGCGCTCGCGGGCATAGTGGAGCGGGCCGCCCCGGAAGGGCGCGAATCCCGTGCCGAAGATCATCGCCCCGTCGGCGATCGTCTCGTCCATGACGACGCCTTCGCGAAGGCACGCGACGACGGCGTTCAGCATCGGCAGGAGCATGCGGTCGAGGATGTCGGCATCCGAGCCGCCCTTGCTCTTGGCCTCGTCGGTGAGGTCCGCCTTCTTGGGCTTGCCGTCCTCGTAGTCGTAGAGGCCGCGCCCGGTCTTGCGACCGAGCCGCTTCTCCTCGACCATCCGCATGAGCCAGGCGGGCGTGTCGGGGAACGCCGTGTCGAGGCGTTCGCGGAGGCTGGCCGACACGTCCACGGCGATGTCGAGGCCGACTTGATCTGTCAGTTCGATCGGGCCCATCGGCATGCCGAACTCTTCCGCGACGCGGTCGATCCGTTCCTTGGCGATCCCTTCGTCGACCATCAGGAGGGCTTCGGCCATGTAGGGCGTCAGGGCGCGGTTCACGAGGAAGCCGGGGGCGGAGGTGACCGGTGCGGGAAGCCGCGAGATTTCAACGGTGAAGGCGGTGGCGCGGCGCAGCGCCTCGGCGCTCGTGCCCGGGTGGCGCACGATCTCCACGAGCTGCATGCGCGACACGGGATTGAAGAAGTGGAGGCCGAGGAAGCGCGAGGGATCGGCAAGGCCTTCCGTCAGCGTCTCCAGCGGCAGCGCGGAGGTGTTGGTGGCCAGGATCGCGCCGTCCTTCAGCTTCGGCTCCACCTCGGCGTAGATCCGGCGCTTCAGGTCCAGCTTCTCGGGCGCGGCCTCGATGACGAGGTCGGCGTGTCGCACGCCCGAGCCGTCGAGGTCCGGCACCAGCCGGTCGAACGCGTCGCGGATCTTGAGCGGATCCCGGACCGTCTTCTCCAGCATTTTCGCCGCGGCCTTGATGGCGCGGCCGATGGGCTTGGGGTCGATGTCGGCAAGCGTGACGGCGAAGCCCTCGCGCGCCGCCCAGGCCGCGATGTCGCCGCCCATCGCGCCCGCGCCGATCACATGGACGTGCCGGATGCCGGACTTGCCCTCCCGGAGACCGCGCATCGCCTCGCGCAGGAAGAAGACCCGCACGAGGTTCCGCGAGGTCTCGGTCTCGACCAGATCGGCGAAGCTCTTCTGCTCGGCCCGCCGCATGGCCTTGGAGTCGGCGCCGTGCGCCTCCCAATTGTCGATCAGTCGGTAGGGCGCGGGATAATGGCGTTGCGGCGCCTTCTCCTCGGCACTCTTGCGCATCTGGCGTGCGACCAGCGTCCGGGCAGGCTTGAACGACAGGGCGCGCGACTTGAGGCCGGCTGTCCGCCCGTTTCGGGGGCCGGCCGCGACGGCGCGCAGGACATGCCGCTCCTCGACGATCTCGTCGACGAGGCCGACGGCCTTCGCTTTCTTGCCGCGGGCGGTCTTGCCGGTCAGCATCATGGTCATGGCTTCGACCGGGTCGGCGATCTCGAGCGAGCGGAAGGTGCCCCCGAGGCCGGGATGAAGGCCGAGCATCACCTCGGGAAAGCCGAGGCTGGCGTCCGGCGTCGCGATGCGCCGACGGCAGGCGAGCGCGAGTTCCAGGCCGCCGCCGAGGCAGTGGCCGTGGATCACGGCGACGGTCGGTACGGGGCAGTTCGCCAGCCGGTCGAGGACGGCATGTCCTTCGTCGAGCATCGCGGAGATCTGCGCGGTCGTCGCGCCCACGAACTGGTTGATGTCGGCACCCGCGGCGAAGCCGGCGGGCTTGGCCGAACGGATGATCACGCGGGACGGACGCTCCGTCTCGATCCGATCGAGATGGGCGTTCAGCTCCTCCAGGACGCTCCGGTCGATCGTGTTCACCGAACGGCCCGGACGGTCGAGAACGAGCCAGAGGGCGCCCTCCCCGTCCCTGCCCGCCCGCCAGTTGCCTACCGCCTCCACGTCGCGGACGGGTCCGAGTTCGATCAGGCGATCGGACAGGGCTTCGAGCATTCCGCTCATGGACGTCTCTCCCGTCTGGATTGGATCAGGCCGCTTCGAGCAGAAGGGCGCCGCCGAGGCCGCCGCCGACGCACTGCGTGGCGATGCCGCGCTTCAAGCCGCGATCCTTCAGCTGGCGCGCCAGATGCAGCGTGATGCGGTTGCCGCTCGTGCCGACCGGATGGCCGAGCGCGATGGCGCCGCCGTCGACGTTCAGCTTCTCGGGGCCGATCGTCCCCGCGGCGCCGTCGAGGCCCATCGCCTCTCGGCAGACCGTCTCGTCCTCCAGCGCGCGGACGCAAGCCAGCACCTGGACGGCGAAGGCCTCGTTCAGCTCGACGAGATCGATCTTATCGAGCGAAGTGGCGTTGCGCTTGAGGAGCGAGGCGATCGACAGCGCCGGGCCGAGCCCCATGATCGACGGATCGAGCGCGTCCCAGTGCGAATCGATGATCCGCGCGATCGGCGTCAGGCCGTGCTTCTCGACCGCCTCCTCCGAGGCCAGCAGCGTCCAGGAGGCTCCGTCGGTGATCTGCGAGGAATTGCCGGCCGTGACTCGACCGTAGGGCCGCTCGAAGACGGGCTTCAGCTGACCGAGCTTGGCGGCGGAGGAGTCCGGCCGCACGCCGTCGTCATGGTCGAAGACCTGTCCGTCGCGCGAAAAGGCGGGGATCAGTTCGCCCGTCAGGCGGCCGTCCGCGTGCGCGGCGGCCAGGCGGCGGTGGCTTTCGGCGGCGTAGGCGTCGGCCTCCTCGCGCGTGACGCCGAAGAGATGCGCGACCTTCTCCGCCGTCTGACCCATATTGAGGTCAGTGATCGGATCGGTGAGGCCGCGCTCCAGCCCGACGATGGGTTTCAGGAACTCGGGCCGCCAGCCCGTCGCCGCCTTCACGCGGTCGCCCGTCGTCCGGGCACCGTTCAGCTTGGCGAACCAGTCGACCGCGCCGCGCGAGAGCACGAGCGGCGAATGGCTGAGCGCCTCGGCTCCCCCGGCCAGCGCGATCTCCGCCTGTCCGTCCGAGATCTGGCGCATCGCGGTGTCGATCGACAGCATGCCGGACCCGCAATTGACCTGAACCGTATAGGCCGGGACGGTGTCGGGAAGCCCGAGCCGAAGCGTGGCGACGCGCGCCGGGTTCATCTCCTCGGCCACGACGTTGACGCAGCCGAGAACGACGAGGTCGATCGCCGAAAGGTCGAACTCCTGCCGCAGCAGCAGCGGGCGTCCGCACTGCACCGCAAGATCGACCGGCGTGAACGGACCGGGCTTGCCGCGTGCCTTGATGAAGGGCGTGCGGGCGCCGTCGACGATGTAGACGGGCCGGCTCATTCGGCGGCCTCCGCGCGGGGTTCAGGCTCGTTGCGGTCGTCGCTCGGCTTGTGGCGGTGCTGTTCGAAGAGCGGCGACACGTCCTTTGCCGGGAAGGCGTCCACCGCCACCACCTTGGCGACGGCCTCCTGCGCCCGCGCGAGGAGATCGGCCTCCTCGGCCGTGATCGTGCCGGCGGCGAGCGCTTCGTCCCGGTCTCGGATCTTGGCCTCGCGCATCTTCTTGGCGGCGGGCGCGGCCCGCGTCACCAGCTCGAACGCGGCCTCGAGATCGGCGATGGGATGCTCGGAATGGCGGGTGCCGAGATAGAGGTCTGGCGTCAGGCGGTCGCGCTGCGATGACGGACGCATCAGGATGTCGGCCACCTCGGAGATCAGCTCGTCCACCGGTGCGGTGCGCGGCGTGCCGAAGGGGAAGGCGATGACACGCGTCAGGATGGCCGCCCAGCGCGCCGGGAGATTGGCCATCACCCCGTCGAAGGCCGCGCCGATCCGGTTGTAGCCGCGCTGCATGACGTATTCGACGATCGGACGGTCGACCTCGGGCCGCCCCTCCGTCTCGAAGCGCTTCAGCGTCGCGGCGAGGAGGTACATTTCGGAAAGAATGTCGCCGAGGCGTCCGGAGATCATCTCGCGGCGCTTGAGCGAACCGCCCAGCGTCAGCAGCGACAGGTCGGCGAGGAGCGCGAAGGCGGCCGAATAGCGCGAGAGCTGCCGCCAGTGGCTGGTGAAGGCCGCGTCCTTGGGCGCGGGCGCGGCGAGCCCGCCCGTCCAGCCACGAACGAAGGAGCGTCCGGCGTTCGTCAGCGCGTGGCCGACATGCGCCCAGAAGTGCTTGTCGAACGCGTCGAGCCCCTTCTCGTGGTCGGGCTCGGTCAGCGCCTTCATCTCCTTCAGCATGTAGGGATGGGCGCGGATCGCGCCCTGGCCGAAGATCATCAGCGAGCGCGTCAGGATGTTCGCGCCCTCCACCGTGATGCCGATGGGGACCGACTTGTACTGCGGACCCAGGAAGTTCTTCGGCCCGTCGATGATGCCCTTGCCGCCATGAACGTCCATCGCGAGTTCGATCGTCTCGCGCATGCGCGTCGTCGCGTTGTACTTCATGATCGCGGAGACGACGGACGGGCGGTGACCCTCGTCGAGGGCGGCGACCGTGAGGCGGCGGGCCGCGTCCACCTGATAGGCGTTGGCGGCGATCTCTGCGAGCGGCTCCTGGATGCCCTCGAAGAGGCCGATCGGCATGTTGAACTGCGTGCGCACCCGCGCGTAGGCGCCGGTGACGCGCGCCGCCATGGCGCAGGCAGCGGCGGCCTGGGAGGGCAGCGAAATGCCGCGGCCGGCGGCCAGCGCCGTCATCAGCATGGTCCAGCCTTCGCCGATCTGCGCGCTCCCGCCGAGGATCCAGTCCATCGGGATGAAGACGTCGCGCCCGTAGAGCGGTCCGTTCTGGAAATAGGTGCCGAGCGGCACGTGCCGGTCGCCGGTGGTCACGCCCTTGGTGTCGGTGGGAATGAGCGCGACGGTGATGCCGAGCTCCTCGCCTCGGCCGAGATGGTTCTCCGGGTCGCGCATCTTGAAGGCGAGGCCCATGACCGTCGCGACCGGGCCGAGCGTGATGTAGCGCTTCTCGAAGTTCAGGCGGATGCCGAGAACGCGTTGCCCCTCGTGCTCGCCGTACTCGACGACGCCGACATCGGTCATCGCCGCGGCGTCCGAGCCCGCCTCCGGCGAGGTCAGGCCGAAGCACGGGATCTCGCGGCCGTCGGCGAGGCGCGGCATCCAGTAGTCCCGCTGCTCCTGCGTGCCGAAATGCAGCATCAGCTCGCCGGGGCCGAGCGAGTTCGGCACCATGACGGTGACGCCCGCGACGACGCTCGTGGAGGAGACCTTCCGAACGACTTCCGAATGGGCGGTGTTGGAGAAGCCGAGGCCGCCATACTCCTTCGGAATGATCATCCCGAAGAACTTCTTCTCCTTGAGGAAGGTCCAGACCTCGGGCGGCAGATCGTGGTCGACCTGCGCGATCTTCCAGTCGTCCACCATCCCGCAGAGTTCCTCCACGGGGCCGTCCAAGAAGGCCTGTTCCTCCGCCGTCAGCTTGGCGGGCGGCATGGCGAGGAGCCGGTCCCAATCGGGCGAACCGGAGAACAGTTCGCCGTCCCACCAGACGGTGCCGGCGCCGATCGCCTTCTCCTCGGTCTCCGAGATCGAGGGCAGCACGCCCTTGGCCCATTTGTAGATGGGCTTCGTCAGCTTCTCCTTGCGAAACGACATGGCATGGCTCTCCCGATCAACTGCGACGTTAACGTAAGACGGATTGAGGAGTTTCCCAGCGTTATTCGTATGGCGAATGCGCGCGGGCACCCCGACCGACAGGATCGGGCGAACGCCCTTCACCACGCGAACGGGCCGGGCGGGCTACGGGGCGCGGGGCTCCTGCCGGCGCGCGCCTACCGGCCCTGCTGCGTCTTCACCGCGCGCCGCGCGATGTCGGTTCGGTGGAATCCGTCCGGCCAGTTCACCTGCCCGACCGCATCGTAGGCCTTGAGCACCGCGGCCTCCAGGCTCGGCGCACGTGCGGTCGCCGCCAGGACCCGGCCGCCGATCGCCGTCAGGACCGTCCCGCGCGAGGCCGTTCCGGCATGGAAGACGACCGCGTCGGAGGTATCGTCCGGCAGCGCCTCGATCACCGTGCCCTTGCGATAGGCTCCGGGGTAGCCTTTGGCGGCGAGCACGACGGTCACCGCCGCGTCGTCGCTCCAACGCGGCTCGGCCCCGGACAGGTCGCCTCGGGCCGCCGCGCGCAGCAGCGGCACGAGGTCGCCGTCCAGCCGCATCATCAGGACCTGGCACTCGGGATCACCGAAGCGGACATTGTATTCGATGAGCTTCGGACCGTCCTCCGTCAGCATCAGCCCTGCGTAGAGGACGCCCTTGAAGGGGGTGCCGGCCTCCGCCATCCCCTCCAGCGTCGGGCGGACGATCTCGGCCATCGCCCGTTCGACGAGCTCCGGCGTCATCTCGACCGAGGGCGAATAGGCGCCCATTCCGCCGGTGTTGGGTCCCTCGTCCCCGTCATAGGCGCGCTTGTGGTCCTCCGCGGTGCCGAAGGGGATCGCGATCGCGCCGTCGCAGAGACAGAAGAGGCTCGCTTCAGGACCCGTCAGGCACTCCTCGACGACGACCGAGGCGCCCTCCTCGGAAAAGCACGCCTCCAGCGCCTCCAGCGCCGCCTCGACGGTCGCGGCGACGGTGACGCCCTTGCCGGCGGCGAGGCCGTCGGCTTTCACGACGATCGGAACACGCTGCGCCTCGACATAGGCCTTCGCCGATCCGAGGGCGTCGAAGCGGGCATAGGCGGCGGTCGGAATACCCTTGCGGGCGCACAGGTCCTTGGTGAAGCCCTTGGACCCTTCGAGGCGCGCGGCCGCCGCGCTCGGGCCGAAGACGTCGAGACCGGCCGCCTCCAAGGCGTCGGCGAGACCCGCGACGAGCGGCGCCTCGGGCCCGACGACGACGAACTCCACCGCGTTCGTCCGGCAGAACTCCACCACGGCGGCATGGTCGTCGACGGCGAGCGCGACGATCTCGGCCTCCTTGGCGATGCCCGGATTGCCCGGCGCGGCGAACAGGCGGCCGGTCTCCGGCGAGCGCCTCAGCTTCCAGGCCAGCGCATGTTCGCGGCCGCCGCTGCCGATCAGGAGAATGTTGAGGGCCATGGATCGTCCGGACAAGCGTTGCGACAGGAGCGGACCGAGTTACGGATGCCGTCCCGGCGGGTCAAGGCGAGCCGGCCTCCTCCCGGCTTGACCGGGGGCGCGAACCGGCTTTTCTCCTCCCATGATGAAGAACTGGCTCGATTCGGCCGTTGCGCCCGGCGAGCGCGTCGCGGACGCGCCCTCGCAGACATTCGTCTACCGCGCGCTTCCGCGCACGCTCTGGCCCTACGCGCAGCTGGCGCGCTGGGACCGGCCGATCGGCTGGTGGCTGCTGCTCTGGCCCTGCTGGTGGTCGGCCGCGCTGGCTCCGCAATGGGCGTCCCCGACGGCCGTCCACACCGGCCTGCCGAGCCTCTGGCACCTCGCGCTCTTCATGATGGGCGCCATCGCCATGCGCGGGGCCGGCTGCACCTACAACGACCTCGTCGACCAGGAGATCGACGACAAGGTCGCCCGCACGCGCTCGCGCCCCCTACCCTCGGGCCGCGTCACGCGCCGCCAGGCGAAGATCTTCCTGGTACTGCAGGCGCTCGTGGGCTTCGCGGTGCTGATCCAGTTCAATCTCTTCGCGATCCTGCTCGGCATCCTCTCGCTCGGAATCGTCGCGGTCTATCCCTTCCTCAAGCGCGTGACCGACTGGCCGCAGCTCGGGCTCGGCTTCGCCTTCTCCTGGGGGGCACTCATGGGCTGGGCGGGCTACTGGGGCGAGCTGACATCGGCCGCCGTCATGCTCTACGTCGGATCGATCCTCTGGACGATCGGCTACGACACGATCTACGCCCATCAGGACCGCGAAGACGACGCGCTGGTCGGGGTGCGGTCCACCGCGCGGCTCTTCGGCCGGCGGACCAAGCCGGCCCTCGTCATCCTGTACGGCGGGGCGCTCGTCTGTTTCCTGGCCGCGTGCCTCCTGACGGGCGGCGGCGGCGCAGGCCCGGCCTGGCCGGCCTATGCCGGTCTCGCCGCCGGTGCCCTCCAGATGGGCTGGCAGATCCGCGTTCTCGACATCGACGATCCGGACCAGTGCCTCACGCTGTTCAAGTCGAACTCGAGCTTCGGCTGGATCGTCTTCTCGGGCCTCGTCGCTTCGGCCCTTTGGACGCTGGCGTTCCCGGCCTGAGGCGACGCGCCTCCTAGTTCCGGGCGATGATCTCTTCGCCGTCGATGCGAAGACGCATGCCGAGCCCGCCCGGCTTGCGACGCGCGAGGAAGCGCGGGCGGCGGCCGCGATGGGCCTTGCGGCGGCGCTCGATCGGCTCGCTCGCGCGGACCTTGCCGAGCGATTCCTCCAGCGGCGTGACCGTGCCGTCGGCCTCGACCATCAGCATGGGAATGCCGAAAAGCTCGGACCAGCCGCGCCAGTCGGCCGCGACGTCGAAGAGGTCGCAGGCGACCAGCAGCGGCACGCAGAGCTTCGGATCCGCATGGTGCAGCTCCAGCGTCACCGTGACCTTGCCGCCGCCGTCCTCCATGGCGCGGGCCGCAACCCCCGCGAAGGCCTTGGCCGGCAGGGCGATGGCGACCGGCAGGCCGCATTCCTGCAGGCGGCGGCGCACGACCGCGCCGCGATGGTCGACGCGGTAGGAGACGACTTCGCCCGCGTCGGTCATCTCGAACTGCTGACGACGATCGCTGAACGCCGGGTCGACGCGCAGCGGCACGTTGGCCCAGTCGGGGCGGTGCGGAGCGGTGCTGGACGCTGAAGTCATGATCGGAGCCTTCCCGTGCTCTCGACCTCGCGGTCGAGCCTGTCTCTCCGTCCGGGTTCGGTCCGGACCGGTATGCGACAGCTATACGGTAGAGCCTGTTGCCCAGCGCCTAAGAAGTGCGGTTAAGTCTTTCTGTCTTGCTTGCGGTTACTGAGACGATAAGCGTTCGTCTTCAGTTAAAGTAGCTTGCCGGGGTTCATGATCGAGTAAGGATCGATCGTCTGCTTGATGGCCCGCATCAGCTCCATCTCGGCGGCCGGCTTGGTGCGGGCGAGTTCGCTTCGCTTCAGCATCCCGATGCCGTGCTCGGCCGAGAACGAGCCGTCCAGCTCCGCCACGATGGCGTGGACGATCCCGTTCATCTCCGTCCACCGGTCGAGGAAGGCCTTGGTGTCCGCTCCCACGGGCTGGGAGATGTTGTAGTGGACGTTGCCGTCGCCCAGATGCCCGAAGGCGACGATGCGCGCTTCCGGCATGACGGCATGCACCGCCTCGCCCGCCTTCGCCAGGAACTCCGGCACCCTCGCCACGGGCACCGACACGTCGTGCTTGATCGAGCCGCCCTCGGGCTTCTGGGCCCAGGAGAGCTCCTCGCGCATGCGCCAGAAGTCCTCGGCCTCGCGCTGCGACTGGGCGATGGCCGCATCCGCGACCTCGCCCGCCTCGAACGCCTCTCCCAGAATCGTCTCCAGCGTCTCGCGGGCATCCTCGCCCGAACGCGCCGAGGAGATCTCCATCAGGACGTACCATTCGTGCGGCTCGCCCATCGGGTCGCGGGCCCCTTGCGTGTGCCGCAGCGTGAACTCGATGCCGATGCGCGGCATGAATTCGAACGCGGTCAGCTGCCCGCCGGCCAAGGCTTCGGCGCGCTTCAGGAGCTTCAGCGCGTCGTCGGGCGTGGCGAGCCCGACATAGGCGACCTCCCGGCCCGCGGGCTTGGGGAAGAGCTTCAGCACCGCACCCGTGATGATGCCGAGCGTGCCCTCCGCGCCGATCAGGAGATGGCGCCAGTCGTAGCCGCGATTGTCCTTCTTCAGCCGGCGCAGCCCGTGAAGGATCGCACCGGACGGCAACACCGCCTCGACCCCGAGGCAGAGTTCGCGCGCATTGCCGTAGGCGAGCACGCCCGTACCCCCGGCATTGGACGAGAGGTTCCCGCCGATCTGGCAGGAGCCCTGAGCGCCGAGCGAGAGCGGAAAGTAGAGTCCGGCCTCGTCGGCGGCCTCCTGGACGGAGGCGAGCACCACGCCGGCGTCGACCGTCATCGTGCGACCGACGGCGTCGACCTCGCGGATCCTGTTCATTCTCGAGGTCGAGACGACGATCTCCGCCAGCGAGCGCGGCACCTGCGCGCCCACGAGGCCGGTGTTGCCGCCCTGCGGGACGATGGCGGTCCGGGTCTCGCTCGCCAGCTTGAGGATGGCGGACACCTCCTCCACCGAGGACGGCCGCAGGACGAGGCGGCTGGCGCCCTGGTAGAGGCCGCGCTCCTCGACGAGATGGGGCGCGATCATGTCCGGCTCGCGCAGCGCGCCTCCGGGGCCGACGAGCGCGGCGAAGCGGGCCAGGAGATCGTCCGAAAGGGGGGCGCCCGTCGTCGTCATCTCGTCCATGGTCAGTCCTCCAGATGGTCTCGCGGCGCCGCGGCGCGCCTCAGCCTGTCGTTGATGGCAGCGCCCAGCCCGGTCTCGGGAATGGGCGCGACCGCGATGCGTTCGATGTCCGGCGCGTCGAAGCGGGCGAGCGCGTCGAAGAGGCCCGCGGCCGCCTCCCTCAGATCGCCGCCGGGGCTCAGGTTCAGGACGGCCCCGGCGTCGTCCTGGCCCGGCAGCGGGGTCGGGCCGAAGGCGATCAGATGCTCACCCGGCTCGACCCGACCCGCGTTCAGGCGGAGGCGGCCGAAGGGGGCGTAGTGGGATGCGAGCTGGCCGGGCGACTGGACGCCGGCGCCCGCCTTCGTCACCTCGACGCCGATCGACGCCGCGATCTCCTCGACCGGCAACGCTCCCGGGCGAAGCAGAGCGACCCGTCCATCCTCCGGCTTCAGGATCGTCGATTCCAGCCCGAGCGGGCACGGGCCGCCGTCGAGGACCATTTCGATGCGCCCGCCGAGTCCCCGCACCACATGTCTTGCGTTCGTCGCGCTGACCCGTCCGGACGGGTTGGCGCTCGGCGCGGCCAACGGACGGCCGATCCGCCCCACGATCTCGCGCAAGGGGCCGCGTGGCATCCGCAGCGCGATGGTGGGAAGACCGGCCCGCACCAGCGGATGCACCGTCGAGTGGGGAATCGCCGGCAGGACCAGCGTCATCGGACCGGGCCAGAAGGCCTGGGCCAGACGCTCGGAGAGATCAAAGAAGGCGGCATGCTGGCGCGCCATCGCCATGTCGGCGACGTGGGCGATCAGCGGGTTGAAGCTCGGGCGGCCCTTCGCCTCGTAGATGCGCGCGACGGCGACGCCATTCGTCGCGTCCGCCGCCAGGCCGTAGACGGTCTCGGTGGGCACCGCCGCGAGGCCGCCCTCGATCAGACATCGCGATACGGCGTCGAGCGCACCCGGGTCTTCGAGGGCGAGAGTCTGCGTTTCCATCGGCCGAACGCATAGGCCGAAGCGGCGCTCGGGCCAACCCGTTTGCGACGGTTTGCCCGTCCGCCGTGGTCAGCGCGTGGCGCGGAAGGCGCTGGACACGCGGTCGTCCGCAGAAGCGAGGGCGACGTCCTGCGCCCCCCGGTCCAGCGACGATCGGCGCTCCGGCTCGCCGGTGGACGGCGCTTCGGGGCCCGGAGGGTGCTGCCGGCGCGCCAGATCCCGAAGCTGAGCCGCGATCTTGGAGCGGGCGATCGCGGTGTGGTCGACGGCGCGGGCGAGACTTTCCCCTTGCGCCCGATCGCCGTTCCCCTCGGGCGAGCGCAGGATCGAGCGGACGCTCGCCATCTCGTCGCCGAGCTGGCCGGCCGCGTCGAGAAGGCCGGCGGAGACGTCCTGCGTCCGCATGGGAGGGGGACGGCGCACCAGCGCGTCTCCCGGAATGTCCGGCTCGACCCGTGTCGCGCTGGAGGTCACCGCCTTCAGGAGGGGGCTGCGGGTCGCGCCCCGCTGCTCCTCGCGCGCCGCCTCCGTCAGGAGCTGCAGCGGGTCGAGGGGCTTACGGGCGCCCTCGTCGGGTCCGTAGGCGGCGAGCGTCGTCAGCTCGTCCGCCGGCTCCGCTTCCGGGACCGTGCCGTCGAGTTCGGCGATCAGCATCTCCGCCTCCGGGCCGACCGACGGCGTCGGCGCGTCTCCCACCAGCTCTTTGAAGGGCCAGGCCTCCTTGAGTTCCGCAACGGTGAGCGGCGAGACGTTCACGTCGATGTCGGTCTTGGTGCCGTCGACCCGGTACGGGCAGCGGTTCTCCGTGCAATTGTGCATGGAGGCGAACTGCCAGAGCGCGTATTGCGGCCAGGTCTCTTCCGGGAAGCGCCCCGTGATGTCGTCGCGGTAGCGCGCGTACCAGAGCGGCAGACGCGACAGGAGCGGATACTTCTCGGCGTTGCGCGAGATGTATTCGGCGGTGTTGCCGTTGGTGTAGAGCACCGGATAGCGGCCGAGCCGGATGTTGATCTGCTCGGCGAAGACTTCGGCCTCGGCAAGCGACATCCACTCGTCCGGATCGTTGTCCTCGATGTCGAGGGCGATCATCTCGTCGGGCTCGGGCTTGGCGAAGTCGATGAAATGGTCGGCCTGCTCGCGCGGGTTTCCCGGCCGTCCGAGATGGTAGGCGCCCCATTTGAGGCCCAGCATCTTCGCCATCTCGCGGCGGGTGAAGTACAGCTCCTGCGTCACCGAGTACTTCCACCAGCGGTTCTGGCAGAGGCGCCGGTCGTCGCCGTCGAGACCGCGGCAGGTCCAGGACGGCGGCAGGCCGTCGGACGCCTTGGAGACGAAGGCGGCGATCCGCTCGTCCTGCGTCATCGCGGTCCAGTTGATGGGATTGAACTCGTAGGCGTCGATGACGAGCGCGCGGCTCTCGTCCTTCCAGGGCTGGTTCCACATCGCCGCCGCCGGAGCGGCGCCCGCGATCCAGGAGATCGCGGCAAGACCCAACGATAGTCGGCCGGCGGCCGAAACGGCCGCGCTCAGGTTCAGCATCCGGGATATTCCCCTCGTTGCCCGCCCGGTTCCCACATGGTTCCGTCTTGAGACAGGACCGTGGGGTCGGGCGATCTGCCCCATGCCTTGCAGTCCGCTCCACAGGGGGAAGCGGGGTTCGAAATGCAGGCCGGACTCCGCGGAGGGGCCGCCCGTTGCACTGCGGCAACGGTTGACCATCAATTTCTGGCAGGTTCCGGGCCGTTTCATCACGATGTCGTGAATATACGGGGCCAATGGGTGGCCGGCCCCGTATCGACCGACCCCACCATTACCTGCTCGAATGGTTACGCGACGCTTAAGCCGCGCGGTGCGTCACGCGCCCGTGATCTTCGAGAAGTCCGCGACGCGTTCCGTGGCCGCTCGTATGCGCGCGAGGAGCGCGAGGCGGTTGGCGCGCAGCGCCTCGTCCTCGGCGTTGACGAGCACCTTCTCGAAGAAGGCGTCGGCCGGCTGGCGAAGGCGCGCGAGCGCCGCCATCGCCTGCTCGTAATCCTCGGTGCCGAGCGCGGCCGCCAGTTCGGCCTCCGCGGTCTCGACGGCCGAAAGAAGCGCGAGTTCCTCGGGTTCGAGGAGACCGGAGCCATCGACCGCCTCGGCGATCCGCGTGCCCTTCTTCTCCTCTGCGGCGAGGATGTTGGCCGCCCGGCGATAGGCGGAGAGAAGATTGCGCCCGTCTTCGGACGACAGGAGCGACCCGAGCGCGGACACCCGCGAGGAGATGTCGAGAAGGTCGTCCTTGGCCGCGCCGTCCGTTCCGCCTGACAGAACCGCGTCGACCAGATCGTGCCGCGCACCCTCGTCGCGGAGCTGCACCTTCAGGCGGTCGTGGAAGAAGGAGAGAAGGTCGCCGGAGGGAACGAGCGTGCCGAGCTTCAGCCGCAGCCGGCGCTCGAGAACGATGCGGATGACACCGAGCGCGGCACGGCGCAGCGCGTAGGGGTCCTTCGAGCCGGTCGGCTTCTCGTCGATCGCCCAGAAGCCGACGAGCGTGTCGAGCTTGTCGGCGAGCGCGACGGCGACGGCGACGGGATCGGTCGGCACGCGGTCGCCGGGGCCGAGCGGCTTGTAGTGGTCCTCGATCGCCGCCTGCACGCTCTCCGGCTCGCCCTGCAGGCCGGCATAGGTCCGGCCCATCAGTCCTTGAAGCTCGGGGAACTCGCCGACGGCCTCCGTCGTCAGGTCAGCCTTGGCCAGCAGCGCCGCGCGCTTCGCCAAGGCCGGGTCGGCCCCGACGATGGGCGCCAGCGTCTCGCCCAGAGCCGCGATGCGGCGAACGCGTGCCCCTTGCGTGCCCAGCTTGGCGTGGAAGGTGACGCCGAGCGCGTCGAGCTTGGCCATGCGCTGGTCGAGCGGCCGGGAAAGCTCGAGCCCGAGATCGGATCCGGCCGCGCGCAGGCTTTCGAGGTCCGGGAGATTTCCCTGGTCCGTGTTCCAGAAGTAGAGCGCGTCCGACAGGCGGGCGCGAACCACCTTGCCGTTGCCGCGCGCGATCTCGGCGCCGCCGTCGCTCGCCTCGATGTTGGAGACGAGCAGGAACCGGTTCGTCAGCCCCTCCCCGCCCTGGGCGCGCAGGACGAAGCATTTCTGGTTGGCGCGGATCGTCAGCCGGATCATCTCCGGCGGAATGCCGAGGAAGGCCTCCTCGAACTCGCCCATCAGGACGACCGGCCATTCGACGAGGCCGGACACCTCTTCCAGAAGCCCCTCGTCCTCGACGACCTCCAGCCCTTGCGCGAAGGCGAGATTCTGCGCGTCGGCGCGGATGATCTCCTTGCGGCGCTCCGCGTCGAGCACGACCTTGGCCGCCTCGAGCTTGGCGACGTAGTCGTCGAAGCGGCGGACGGCGAATTCCTCCGGTGCATGGAAGCGGTGGCCCACCGTCCGGTTGCCGGAGGGGATGCCGTTCACCTCGAAGTCGACGACGACCGTCTCGCCGTTCTCCGGGCCGAAGAGGCACAGGATCGACTGGAGCGGGCGCACCCAGCGCATCGAACCGGGCTGGGCCGACGCGGGTCCCCAGCGCATCGACTTCGGCCACGGAAAGTCTCGCACCACCGCCGGAACGATCTCGGCGACGATCTCCTCGGCCGGGCGGCCGGGCCGCGTCGTGACGGCGACGTAGAAGTCGCCCTTCTTGTCCGACTGGATCGTCGCCTCGTCGATCGAGGCGAGTCCGCTCGCCCGCAGGAAGCCGTCGATCGCGGGCTGCGGCGCGCCGACCTTCGGACCCTTGCGCTCTTCGCGCGCGTCCTTCGACCGGGCCTCGAGGCCCCGGATGTCGAGCGTCAGGCGCCGCGGCGTCCAATATTCGCGCGCGCCCTCGTAGGTCAGGCCCGCCTCGACGAGCGCGTTGGTGACGAGCGACTTCAGATCGCCCGCCGCCTTGCGCTGCATGCGGGCCGGAATCTCTTCGGAGCGCAATTCGAGAAGAAGATCGGGCATGGGCGCGGGCTCAGTTCAAGGGCGTTCGGTCGGCGCCTCTCCTATGCGCTCCTCCGCAAAGCGTAAAGGTGACGCGCGTTCCACGGACGAGAGGAGAGCGCGGACCTCGCTCGGTCGTCTGAGCCGGTGCTTGAAGGGGATCAGGCTCGTCGCGAAGAAGTCGGCCTGCGCCGGCCGGGAGTGATGCGGGAAGGTCCAGGCCCAGCGCAGGAACGTCAGATCGAAACGCTCGGGGCACCCGGCGGCCATGTCGGGGCGCACTCGCCCGTAGGATGCCGCCGTCCGTCGGAGCACCCGCGTAAAGCAGAGACTTCTGGGAAGATCGAGCCAGATCAGCGTGTCGGCCCTCGCGGCGCGGAGGGGGAGTGTCCGGGAATTGTTGCCGTCGAAGATCCAGTCGTCGCCGGCGACCACCCCGGCGACGATGGGCCCCATGTCCTCCGACCGACGCGCTGTCCAGCCCGGCGTCCAATAGAGCTGATCGAAATGGATCACGCGCAGTCCCAGGCCCTCGCCCAACGTTCGGGAAAGGGTCGACTTTCCACTTCCCGGCGCCCCGATGACGAGGATTCGGCGTCCGACGACGAGGGTCGTCTCCGTTGGCACCGGCACCCGCCAAGACCCTCAGAGTTGACCGTCGAATGTGTCGCAGGCGTCGGTATCACCGGTCTCGTAGCCGCGCTGGAACCACTCCTGGCGCTGAGCGGAGGAGCCGTGCGTGAACGAATCCGGCACGACCGTGCCCTGGCTCGCCTGCTGGAGCCGGTCGTCGCCGATCTGCGCGGCGGCGTTCATCGCTTCGGCGACGTCGTCCGGCTCGACGTAGCCGGCCTCATAGACGTCGTGGGCGAAGATGCCGGCATAGCAGTCCGCTTGGAGTTCGGTCGCGACGGAAATGCGGTTCGCTTCCGCCTCGGGCAACCGGCGGCGCATCTCCTGCGTCTGCGACAGGATACCGGTGACGTTCTGGACGTGGTGGCCGACTTCGTGCGCGATCACGTAGGCCTGCGCGAAATCGCCGGGCACGCCGAGCTGCTCGGACAGCTGCCGGAAGAAGGAGAGGTCGAGGTAGAGGCTGTCGTCGGCGGGGCAGTAGAACGGGCCGGTCGCCATGCCCGCCAGGCCGCAGCCGGAAGACACCCGGTTCTCGAACAGCACCAGGGTCGGCTCGGGATAGGTCGAGCCCGCCGCCTGGAAGCGGGCGTTCCAGACGTCCTCTGTATCGGCGAGGACGACGGCGACGAAATCGTCCGTCTCGTCGGCGGTGCCCTGGACGCCGGGCCCCTGTGCGGTCCGCGTGGTCTGGGTCTGTTCGGTGCCGCCGTCCGCGAGTCCGAACAGCGCCAGCGGATTGATTCCAAAGAACAGCCACAGCGCGAGCGCGACGAGGATGATGCCGATCCCGCCGCCACCGCCGGCCCTGATCGGGATGCGCATGCCGCCGCCCCGCCCGAAGCCGCCCCTTCCGCCGGACCCGCGGCGATCCGCGATGTTGGTGCTCTGGCGACGTCCTCTCCACTGCATGGGAGCGCTCCGGTTCGTTTCACGAAAGAGTTAGCGGAGGCGGAGCGGATGGCGAGCGGCGAACGGGCGTCCTGTCAGAGCGGTCGCAGCGGCGAGCGATCGCCGGGTTCGAGCGTCTCGTAGAGATCGGCGAGCGACAGTACGGCTCCGACCTCGGGAAACGGCATGCTGTCGCCGAGCGACGCGTACCATTCGGCCGCCCAGCCCTCGCCGTCGCGGCGATAGACCTTCACCGAGACGACGTTCGGCTCGACGAGGACGATCGCCTGCACGCTGGCGAGCGACTTGTACTCGTCGAGCTTGTCGGATGCGTCGATCGCGGAGGTGCTGCGCGACGTCACCTCGACGATGATCCGCGGTTCGCTGGCCGTGAGAGCCGATGGATCGGGAGGTCCGCAGTCGACGACGACGTCGGGGTAGCGGATGCCCTGCTTGCTTGTGCGAACCGCCATGTCGCTCGCCGTCGTCCGGCAGCGGCTTCGCTTCAGCTGCGGCCCGATCGACATGACAATATTGCTGATGACGACGTTGTGGGATTGCCGCACGCCGGTCATCGCGCGCACGATCCGTCCGTCGACGAGCTCGTAGCGCTCGCGCTGGCGCATCGCCCAGGGCACAAACTCGTCCACCGTCACCCGTTCGACCTTGCCGAGCGACATCCCGGCGTTCTCCCCCCTTCTTCCGAGAGAAAGATAAGCCGGGCAGCGTCGATCGGCAAAGGCAACCTCGGGGAAGCTGAAGCGCCCGGTCAGGCGGCGAGCTTCGCGCCGCCCGCATCCGTTTTCAGGAATGCCTCGCCGCAGGCCTTGGCGAGGGTGCGCACGCGCAGGATGTAGCTCTGGCGCTCGGTGACCGAGATGACGCCGCGCGCGTCGAGAAGGTTGAAGACGTGGCTCGCCTTGATCGCCTGATCGTAGGCCGGCAGGACGCAGCGGTGCAGCCCGCCGGCGTCGCCCGGATCGCCCGCCTTCAGGATCGCGGCGCATTCGGCTTCCGCGTCGTCGAAATGCGTCAGCAGCAGCTTCGTGTCGGCGATCTCGAAGTTGAAGCGCGAATATTCCTGCTCGGCCTGCAGGAAGACGTCGCCATAGGTGACCTTCTCCGCGCCCTCGCGGCCGTTGAAATTGAGGTCGTAGACGTTGTCGACGTTCTGGACGTACATGGCGAGGCGTTCCAGCCCGTAGGTCAGCTCGCCCGCGACCGGCGCGCACTCGATGCCGCAGACCTGCTGGAAGTAGGTGAACTGCGAGACCTCCATCCCGTCGCACCAGCACTCCCAGCCGAGGCCCCAGGCACCGAGCGTCGGGCTCTCCCAGTCGTCCTCGACGAAGCGCACGTCGTGCAGCAAGGTGTCGATGCCGATCGCCTTCAGCGAGCCGAGATAGAGCTCCTGCAGGTTCGAGGGGTTCGGCTTCAGGATGACCTGATACTGGTAGTAGTGCTGGAGGCGGTTCGGGTTCTCGCCGTATCGCCCGTCCTTCGGACGGCGCGACGGCTGGACGTAGGCCGCGTTCCAGGGCCTGGGCCCGAGCGCGCGCAGCGTCGTCGCCGGATGGAAGGTGCCCGCCCCCACCTCCATGTCGTAAGGCTGGAGCACGACGCAGCCATAGTCGGCCCAGTAGCGGTGGAGCGCGAGGATCAGCCCCTGGAACGAGCGTTCGGGCCGCATGTGGGGCTTCAGGTCGGACATCGGACACTCTCGGGCGGGGCTGAAGACGTCGGCGCTCGTTGCCATGCCCGCGACGCCGGGGCAAGCTTTGCGCCGTCGTCGCAGAGCGAGCGGGACCGGGCCGGTCCCGGCGGCGGCCTTTCAACGCGTGCGACGCCCCGCCGTCGCTTCGGCATCGAACGGAGGGGCGGAATGTGGATCGAGGCGATCGGCTATCTCGGGATGGCGTTCACGGTTCTGAGCTACGCGGTCAGCACCATCATTCCCCTGCGCATCATCAGCCTGATGAGCAGCGTCGCCTTCGTGATCTACGGCTACCTGCTCGGAAGCATTCCCATCATGGCGATGGAGCTTCTCCTCATCCCGCTGAACGGCTGGCGGCTCTACCAGATGATCCGCCTCGTGAAGGACGTGAAGGCGGCGCGGGCCGACGGCTTCGACAGCGACTGGATCAAGCCCTTCGCCAAGGCGCGACGCTACCGTGCCGGAGAGGTTCTCTTCCGAAAGGGCGACGATGCGAGCGAGATGTACGCCATCCAGTCCGGGCGCTTTCGGCTGATCGGCAAGGACGTGACGCTGGCGGAGGGCGATCTCGTCGGCGAACTGGGCTTCCTCTCCCCCGACAACAAGCGCACGCTGGGGCTGGAATGCGTCGAGGACGGGGAGATGCTGTGCCTGTCCTACGACGACTTCAAGCAGCTCTACTTCCAGAACCCGGAATTCGGGTTCTACTTCCTCCGGCTCGTCTCCGACCGGATGTTCCAGAACTCCGGCGAGACCGCCCTTCCCTCCGCCCCGCAACATGCGGCGACCACCGTCTGAGCGGCGGTCAGTCCTTCTCGATCCGGTAGACGCCGTCGGCCCCGCGCACCAGCGTCCCGTGCGCGCGGGTGCGCTGCTCGGCCTCGTGGCGCTTGCGGCGCTCCACGACCTTCACCGCGTCCCGCTTGAACTGCTGGAAGCCGTAATAGGCGGCTGCACCGACGATGCCGAGAAGTACGAGCGGGGGCATGAGTTCGACCATCTGAGACCTTCCCCGCCTTTATCTTTCGGCACCGGGGCGAAGTAAAGGCGACCCGCCCCCGCACGACGATGGAACCCCTGCCCTCAAAGGCCGTAGCGGGCGTAGAGCGCGCGCTCCTCGGCCAGCGCCAGGGCGGCCTCGACCGCCTCCCCCGCGACGATGCCGAAGCCGCGCGGGCGGGCGCCGAACAAGCTGCGCTTGGCCTGCATCATCACCGGCCTGACCTCGGGTCCGAACCGCTCGCGCAGGACGGTGCGCAGGTCGCCCACCCGGTCGACGAGGCCGAGCTCTCGCGCCTTCGCGCCCGTCCAGAACAGGCCGGTGAACAAGTCCGGATCGTCCTTCAGGCGTGCGCCCCGGCTGGCACGCACGAGCTCGATGAAGGTGGCGTGGATCTCCAGCTGAAGGCGCTTCAGATGCTCCACGTCGTCCGGCCGTTCCGGGCGGAAGGGGTCGAGGATCGCCTTGTTGGTGCCGGCGGTGTGGACCCGGCGCTCCACGCCGATCTTCTCCAGGAGATCGACGAAGCCGAAGCCGCCCGAGACGACGCCGATCGAGCCGACGATCGAGGACGGGTCGGCGACGATGGTGTCGCCCGCGCAGGCGATCATGTAGCCGCCGGAGGCCGCGACGTCCTCGCAGAAGACGATGACTTCCTTGTCCTTCTCCGCGGCGAGGTCGCGGATGCGACGATGGATCAGCCGCGACTGGACAGGCGAGCCGCCCGGCGAGTTGATCTGGATGGCGACGGCCGGTGCGTGTCTGTTCCCGAAGGCCTTGTCGAGAAGGGGCGCGACGGTCGACATCGAGACGGTCTGGCGCAGCGGACCGCCGCCGGCCATGATCGCGCCGTTGATCCGCACGACGGGGATCACCGTCTCGTCTTTCCGGTACCGCTTGGGAAGAAGTCGCTTCAGAGGATGGGGCACGCGCGGGGGTCTTTCGCTGACATTCGATGACGACCGGCATGTAGGCGCGGTCCGCTTCGCCGAAAAGCGCGGCCGCCTCAGCGCGGGAACAGGTCGATCGCACGGGTCCCGTCGGAGACCGCCTGCAGCGCCGGCTGCGCGGCCTCCCCGTGGAGGATCAGCCCCGGCAGGATCGAAAGACCTTCGCGCGATCCGGCTCGGGCGCCGACGAGGATGCGGCGGGCCGCGCCGGGGCGCGTGTGGACGGGCAGAACCGCCAGCCCGCCGAGCCGCCTTTCCAGGGCATCGGCGATGGCCGGAAGATCGGCCGGGCGAGCGATCAGGCAGAGCCGCCCGCGCAGTTCGAGGAGCGCGGCGCAGGCACGGAGCCAGCGCCGGAGGAAGTCCGGGCCCTGCGTGAACAGGGCCGCGTCCCGTGAAGCGTCCGGCGAGCGGCGATGATCGCCGGGGAAGAAGGGTGGGTTGGTCAGGACCCAGCGGAAGCCGTTGTCGGCGAGACCCGCGGCTTCTCGCGCCGATCGTCCCGCGAGGATGTCCGCCTGTGCGACCGTCAGTCGCGCGGCGAGCGGCGCGTTGCCGGCCTCCGCCACCGACCGTTGCAGGAGTTCGACGGCCGCAGGATCCTTCTCGACGAGCGAGACCGCGAGACCCGGAGCCCGAAGGGCGGCGCCGAACCCGACCGCGCCCGTTCCCGCCCCGATATCCGCACAGGCGCCGCTCGCGTCCACCGGAACGCAGGCGGCGAGGAGCAACGCGTCGAGGCCCGCACGGAACCCGCCTTTCTCCGGCTGATGGAGACGGAAGCGCCCCGAGAAGAAGGCGTCGAGGCGCGAGGCGCCGTCGACGCGATCAGGAGAGCTCATGGCCGAGCTCGGCGTCGCGCAGGATGCGCCGGGCCTGGTCGATCCAGCTCTCCTCCACGAGGATGCGCCTCGGCAGGATCCCGATCGACCCGTCGAGGATGCTCATGTGGCTGTCGGCCACCATGTGCGGCACGCCGCCATCCTTCAGGAGCGCGTCCACGAAGGAGATGAGGACCGGGTCGGTGGTTCGCAGAAGCTCCAGCATGGGGCGAGGTGTCCGATAAAAGCCGATGCGCCGCAAGCGCGGGCCGGATGCGGCGCATGATCGGCGCTTGCCCGCGCTTCGCCGCCGGTCTATGCCCGCCGCAACAGTCGGAGTTCGTCTTGAGCCTTGCCAAACCCCAAGCCGAGGGGACCGCGCGGCCTTCCATCGCCGCGATCGTCGACCTCACACGCGACGACATGGACCGCGTCAACGCGCTCATCCTGTCGATGGCCGGATCGAACGTCGCGCTGATCCCCGAGATCGCCGAACACCTCATCTCGTCGGGCGGCAAGCGCCTGCGTCCGATGCTGACGATCGCCTCCTCCCTCGCCTTCGGCTACCGGGGCGAAGCGCATGTGAAGCTCGCCTCGAGCGTCGAGTTCCTGCACACCGCGACGCTCCTGCACGACGACGTGGTGGACGAAAGCGACCTTCGGCGCGGCAAGAGCACGGCGCGGCGCATCTGGGGCAACCAGGCGAGCGTCCTCGTGGGCGACTATCTCCTCGGCCAGGCGTTCAAGAAGATGGTCGAGGTCGGGTCCATGCCGGCGCTGGCGATCCTCTCGCATGCCTCCGCCGTCATCGCCGAGGGCGAGGTCTGGCAGCTGTCCGCGGCCAAGCGACTGACGACCAACGAGGCGGACTATCTCGCCGTGATCGACGCCAAGACCGCGGCGCTCTTCGCGGCGGCCTGCGAGGTCGGACCGGTGATCGCCGGCGCAGGCGAGGCCGAGCGCGAGGCGATGCGCCGCTACGGGCGCGACCTCGGCATCGCCTTCCAGCTCGTGGACGACATCCTCGACTACGGCTCCAGCGCCGACGCGCTCGGCAAGAACGCCGGCGACGATTTTCGCGAGGGCAAGATCACGCTGCCGGTGATTCTCGCCGTCGAACGGGCGGACGAGGCCGAGCGCGCCTTCTGGAGCCGGGCCTTCGAACACGGCGAGAACGGCGACGACGCCTTCGCGGAGGCCCGCCGCCTGCTCGACCGGCACGGCGCGCTCGAAATCGCACGGCGGACGGCGCTGCGCTACGGCGACACGGCCCTCGACGCGCTGGACATCCTGCCGCCCTCGTCGGCGCGGGACGCGCTGACGGACGTCGTCGCCTTCTGCATCGACCGCATCAACTAGAGGCTCGAACGGGCGACCGAGCCGTCGGACGGCCGCAAAACGGCCAAGCTGATTCCCGACGACTTGGAGCTGCGCTATCATGCGCGTCTCCGTTCGGTCGCCTCGGACGGGTCTTCGACGATTGCCTGCGACGCGGCCGGACGGCCGCCGGTTCGCGAAAGGATGAACCTGCCCGTGCCGATCCCGAGCATCGCCCGTTCCGCGCTTCTGGCCGCGGTTGCCGCTCTCGCGGTTCAGGCCGCCCTTCCGCAGGCTCTGGCCGCGGAGCGCCCGGCGGTGAACGCCGAGACGGTCTCCGGTGCCTACCTCGCCGCCAAGGCGGCCCAGGCCGGTGGCGCGCTCGACGTCGCGGCCGACTATTTCGAGAAGGCGCTCGAACTTGACCGCACCTCCCAGGTCCTGCGGCAGGAGGCGATGTTCGCCTTTTTCGCCGAAGGGCGTTTCGAGGACGGCATCGAGCTCGCCCGCGACCTGGCCTCCGACATCGACGCCGGGAAGGTCGCCCGCATCGCGCTCGGGCTCGACGCCATACGGCAGGGCGAGGCCGAGGAGGCGCTCGACCGGCTCGACATCACCGACACCAGCGAGTTCGACAGCCTTCTGGTCGGCCATCTCTCGGCTTGGGCGGAAGCGGACGCCGGACGCTTCGACGACGCGCTCGCCAGGATCGACGAGACCACCGGACCGGCTTGGTTCCCGATCTTCAACCTCTACCAGAAGGGGCTGATCGCCTCGCTGGAGGGCGACGACGCCGAAGCGCGCCGCGTGCTCGCCGCCCTGATCGCCGATCCCGCCTCCGTGCAGAGTTCGCCGGACGCCTATCTGGCCGGCGTCGAGGCGCTCGCCCGCATCGAGGCGCGTGCCGGGGATGTCGAAGCCGCGATCGCCACGCTCGACCGGGGGCTCGAACTCGCGCCGACCTACGACCCGCTCGTGCACCTGCGCGCGCGTCTTCAGATCGGGGACGGCACGCCCGTGGAGGCGCCGATCGCCAACGCACGCGACGGCGCCGCCGAGGCGCTCTACACGCTCGGGCAGGCGATCAACCGCGGCGACGGGCAGGACGTGGCCCTGATCTACTTCCAGTTCGCCGACGCGGTGTCGCAGACGAGCTCGCCGAAGCTCCTGACCGCGCTCGCCGGGGCCGCCGAGCGATCCTCGCGCATCGATCGGGCCATCGACTTCTACGAACAGATCCCCGAGGACTCGGCCTTCCGGCGGACCGCGGACCTCCAGATGGGCCTCGACCTCTGGTACGCCGACCGGAAGGCGGAGGCCCGCGAGAAGCTGGCCAAGGCCGTCGAGGCCTATCCGGACGACCTCCAGACCCACCTCGCCTACGCCGACGTGCTCTCCGCCGACAAGGAGTACGAGGAGGCCGCGCGCATCCTCGACCGGGCGCTCGAGATCGCCCCGGAAGGGGGCGCGAACAACTGGAGCATCTACTACCAGCTCGGGATCGCCCACGAGCGCATGAAACGGTGGGACGAGGCCGAGCCGAACTTCCGACGCGCCCTGGAGCTCTCGCCCGACCAGCCGCAGGTGCTGAACTATCTTGGCTATTCGCTGGTCGACATGAACCGGAACCTCGACGAGGGCCTGGACATGATCCGGACCGCCGTCGACCTTCGCCCGAACGAGGGCTACATCATCGATTCGCTCGGCTGGGCCTATTACCGGCTGGAGCGTTTCGACGAGGCGGTGGAGCAGCTGGAGCGCGCGATCCTGATCTCGCCGACCGATCCCACCATCAACGATCATCTGGGGGATGCCTACTGGCGCGTCGGCCGCGAGCGCGAGGCCCGCTTCCAGTGGGAGCGTGCCCTGAACGCGACGCCTGCGCCCGAGCCGGAGGCCGCCGCCAAGATCCGGGTGAAGCTGGAAGAGGGCCTCGGCCCCGTCGGTTCGGACGTCGCGCACGAAGAGGAAGCGCCGCAGGAGCGCGCGTCCAACGCATCATCGGCCGACGAGCCCGCCGCGCTTCCAAACTGACCGGCATGGACGGCCTGCCCCACGGCGGCGCACGGACGGTCACCGTGTCTGCGCCGGCCAAGATCAATCTGTCGCTCCACGTCGTCGGGCGGCGGGACGACGGCTACCATCTCCTCGACGGTCTGGTCGTGTTCGCCGAGATCGGCGACCGGCTCTCGATCGTGGAGGCTCCGTCGGATCGGCTTATCGTCGACGGGCCCCTGGCGGGCGGCGTGCCGGTCGAGGGGAATATCGTGGCCCGCGCGCTCGTGCTCGCGCGCCGGATCGCCGCGGAGCACGGGCTCGTCGTCCCGACCCTTGAAATTCGGCTCACCAAGAACCTGCCGGCGGCGGCGGGCATCGGCGGTGGCTCGGCGGACGCGGCGGCTCTGCTTCGTCACCTCGGCGACCGGTGGCCGGCGCTTCGCGCGCCAATCGCGCAGGCCGCCGCATCGCTCGGCTCCGACATTCCCATGTGTCTGGCCGGATCGCCGGCCCGCATCTTCGGCGTGGGCGACGGCGTGGAACCTCTCGCCGCCATGCCGCCGCTGCATCTCGTGCTCGTCAACCCGGGGGTCGCGGTCTCGACGCCGGCGGTGTTCTCGCGGCTGCGCAAGGCCGACAATCCGCCCCCGCCCGCGGTCCCCGCGGCCGGGTTCGACGGTCTCGCCCCTCTGCTCCGCTTCCTCGTCCAATGCCGCAACGATCTCGCCGAACCCACTGAAAACATGGCGACTGTCGTGGTTGAGGTCAGAGCCCTGCTGTCGGACCGGGGCGCGGCTCTCTCCCGCATGTCCGGATCGGGCGCGACCGTGTTCGGCGTCTTCGAAACCGCAGATGCGGCAGCCTCAGCCGCAGCGGCGATCGCGACCGAACACCCGGACTGGTGGGTGGCGGCGACGCGCAGCTTCGGCGCCGGGAACGGAAGGGTGAGCGCATGAGCCAGACCGAACGGCCGTTCGTGCCGCTGTCGATCGCGATCCTCACCGTCTCCGACACGCGGCGGCTGGAGGACGACCGGTCCGGGCAGACGCTCGTCGACCGGCTGGAGGCCGCCGGCCATCGGCTGGCGGACCGTCGCATCGTTCCGGACGACGTCGAGGCGATCCGGACGGCCGTGCTGGGCTGGGCAAGCGACCCCGTGATCGACGTCGTGATCACGACGGGGGGAACCGGCTTCACGGGCCGCGACGTGACCCCGGAGGCGCTGGAGCCGATCTTCCAGAAGCGGATGGAGGGCTTCTCGGCCGTCTTCCACCGCATCTCCTTCGACAAGATCGGCGTCTCGACCATCCAGTCGCGCGCGACGGCGGGCGTGGTCGACGCGACCTTCGTCTTCGCCCTGCCCGGCTCGCCCGGCGCCTGCCGGGACGGCTGGGACCAGATCCTCCAGCCGCAGCTCGACTATCGCCACCGGCCCTGCAACTTCGTCGAGATCATGCCGCGGCTCGACGAGCATCTGCGCCGCGGGGGCCGGTCGGCCTGATCAGAACGTTTCGGAGCGCGGCGCCGGCACGATCCTGGCGTCGAGCACGCCGGTCGGGACCGTCGCGGCCAGATCGGCCAGCCGCATCCCGATCCGGAAGCGCTCCGCCAGAAGCCGGCGGGGCGCCAGCACGCCCCGGCCGATGCGCCGTCCGCGCGACAGGATCGGCAGGCCCCAGCGGTCGAGCCGGCTGAAGCTGAAACGGGCCGACCGCCCGCGTCCCGGGTGACACCGCATGTGTGCCGTCACCGCTTCGATCCACCCCCTCGACAGGACGCCGCCGGCTTCCAGGAGCAGCAGCCACTCGCTGGCGCCGGCCTGGACGACGTCCCCGACCTCTTGGGAGCCGCGCAACGCGCAGCCCGCATCGTCGGCAATCCGCCGGGCGTTCGGACCGATCCCATGGTCGAAGACGACGACGTCGCGCACCAGACCGTCCACCGCCGCCGGCACGAGACAGGCGAGCGTCGCCTGCAGGGCGGCCGCGCGGTCGTCTCGCATCTCGATCAGGACGGTGATCATCGGCCCCAGATAGACCGCTCCAGCGCGATCGCGCCAGCGCCGCGGCGCCGGCGTCGCGTTTTGTTCTTGTATTGTTCTCGTTTTGACATTAATTCTTTCTCCACACCATGGAGTGAGCGAGCCATGCAGGAGATCAGGACCGCGGACCGTCTGGCGTTCTCGCGAAACGCAGGAGTCGAGATCGCATCGCAGCTGGTCGCGCGCTCGGGCGTGCGCGTGGGCGATGCCCGCCGGCGCGGGCGTGGCGCCGGGATCAACCCGACCGGACGGTTCGAGCCCTTCGCCAGGACGAGCTTCGACGACGGGTGGGACAGCCTCGAGGACCTGCCGCCCTTCCGGACGCAGGTGCAGGTCGAAAAGCCGAAGACCATCGTGACGCGCAACTCCTCGCCGGACATCTCCTTCGACAGGTCCGTCAACCCTTATCGCGGCTGCGAGCACGGCTGCGTCTACTGCTTCGCACGCCCGAGCCACGCCTATATGGGCCTGTCGCCCGGCCTCGACTTCGAATCGAAGCTCTTCGCCAAGCCCGACGCGCCGGATCTCCTGGAAGCGGAGCTGTCGAAGCCAGGTTACGATGTCCGCACGATCGCGATCGGCACGAACACCGACCCCTACCAGCCGATCGAGAAGGAATGGCGGCTGATGCGGCGTATTCTGGAGGTGCTGGAGGCCGCCAACCATCCGGTCGGCATCGTGACGAAGTCGGCGCTCGTTCTCCGAGACATCGACATTCTCGAGCGCATGGCGGTCAAGGGCCTGGTCAAGGTCGCGATGTCCGTGACGACGCTCGACCGCAAGCTCGCCCGAACGATGGAGCCCCGGGCGGCGACGCCGGCCAAGCGGCTGGAGGCGGTGAAGACGCTCAGCGCGGCGGGCGTGCCGACCATGGTGATGACGGCGCCGATCATTCCGGGCCTGACCGACAGCGAAATCGAGCGGCTGCTGGAGGGCGCGCACGAGGCCGGCGCCAGAGAGGCGGGTTACGTGCTCCTGCGCCTGCCGCTGGAGGTCTCGCCGATCTTCAAGGACTGGCTGCTCCAGCACTTCCCGGATCGCTACCGCCACGTCCTTTCGCTCCTGCGCTCCATGCGCGACGGCAAGGATTACGACGCCGAATGGGGCAAGCGGATGCGCGGCAGCGGTCCCTACGCCATGCAGATCCGCCGGCGCTTCGAGCTCGCGGCCCGTCGGCTGGGCCTGAACGAGACGCGGTCCGCGCTGCGCACCGACCTGTTCCGCGCCCCGCGCGGGTCGGGCGTGCAGCTCGCGCTTCTCTGATGGGGATCCGCGGCACCCGGTCGCAGGCCGAAAACGGGGGGCTATGATTCGGCCCCTCGTTGCGCCACCCTCGGCTGCGAGTCATCCGGCGCGACCCGCGCCCTTCGAAAGATCGAGAGTCCCCATGCGTGTGCTTCTGCTGGCTTCGACCGCTCTCTTCGCTCTGGGAACCGGAGGAGCCCTGGCGCAGGGTTCGGGATCGGGCGAATGCGGCACGATCCGCATCGCGACGATGAACTGGGCCTCGGCCGAGACCATGGCGGCGATCGACCAGTTCATCCTGGAGAACGGTTTCGGCTGCGACGCGCAGCTCGTGCCGGGCGACACCATGCCGACCTTCACCTCCATGACCGAGCGCGGGGAGCCCGACGTGGCCCCTGAGATGTTCGTGAACCAGTTCCGCGAGCAGATCGACGCGGCCGTGGCGGAAGGCCGGATCGAGTACGGCGCGATGGTCCTCTCCGACGGGCCGCAGGAGGGGTTCTGGATCCCGCAATACGTCGCCGACGCCCATCCCGAGATCCAGACCGTGGCCGACGCCTTCGCGCGCCCGGACCTGTTTCCGTCGCCCGAGAACCCCGAACAGGGCGCGATCTACGACTGCCCCGCCGGTTGGGGCTGCCAGATCATGCTGCGGAACTATTTCCGCGCCTATGACGGCGAGGAGAACGGCTTCGTCCTGGTCGACACCGGGTCGTCTGCCGGGCTCGACGGCTCGATCGCCAACGCGTTCGAGAACGAGCGCGGCTGGCTCGGCTATTACTGGTCTCCGACCCCGATCGTCGGCCGCTACCCGATGAAGCTGCTCGACTTCGGCGTGCCGTTCGATCAGGCGGAATGGGAGAACTGCACGACGCAGCCCGATTGCCCCGATCCCAAGCCCAACGCCTGGACGCCGGGCGAGGTCTACACGCTGCTGACCCCCGGCATCGCGGAGCGGGCCCCGGAGGCGGCGGAGTATCTGACGACCCGCGCCTGGTCGAACGATGTCGTGAACGCCGTTCTCGCCTGGAAGGACGAGAATCAGGCGACGGGCGAGGACACGGCGTTCCACTTCTTCGAGACCCAGCCCGACGTCTGGAAGGCCTGGGTGTCGCCCGAAGTCGCCGAGCGGATCGAGGCCGCGCTCTAGGTCTCGGCCTCGACGCGGAGGTCCGTGTCCGCGGTCGGAACGAGGCGGAGCATTTCATCGAAGGCCGGCGTCGTCGGACCCCGAACGGACACGCCGTCCGGCAGCTCGTTGCGACGGCGTCTTTCGTGACGGGGTCGGGACCGGTGCGTTCCGAAGGTACGGCCGGCGGGTCTGAGCCGGATTCGCGGTCGAAGGGCCCGCCCTCGCCCGCCTCGTCTCCCTCTGCTGCCAGGCCACGCGTGTCCCCTCACGCGGCAGGACGGGCGATCATCCGACGGGCGGCCTTCGCACCGTGAGAGGGGCGGCCACCCGGCCCGCCCTCCGACGCATGCGCGCCGGGACCTATCGTTTCGCCCGAAAATCGTTAGAACGCCGGGAAGGTCAGACATCGCGCGCCGCCCCTTCCGGGCGGTCGCGCATCGATTCACAGGTTCAGCCGGCCCATGAGCGACGATACCTTCATCCGCGAAGTGAACGAGCAGATGCGCCGCGAGCGCATGGAAGGCGTCTGGAAGCGCTTCGGCAAGTTCGTCATCGCCGGTGTCGTGCTCGTGATCGTCGCCACGATCGGTTATGTCGTCTGGGAACGCCAGCAGTCGGCGCGCGCTGCCGCCGACGGCGACCGCTACTTCGCGGCCGTCGACCTCGCGGCCGCAGGCGACACGCCGGGCGCGGTCGCGGCCTTCCAGGAGCTGGCCGCCGACGGTGTCGGCGCCTATCCGCATCTGGCCCGCCTGCGCATCGCCGCGACGCTGGCGGATGCGGGCGACCGCGCGGGTGCACTCGCGGCGCTCGACGAGGTCGCGAACTCCTCCGCGCCTCAGCCCCTGCGCGACGTCGCGGCGGTGCGTGCGGGCTATCTCCTGGTGGACGACGGGACGCCTGACGACGTGCGCCAGCGCGTGGAGCGGCTGACGAACGAGTCCTCGGCCCTCCGCCATCCGGCCCGCGAGGCGCTCGGCCTGTCGCTCTGGCGCGCCGGGGACGGCGAGGCCGCGCGATCCTTCTTCCAGCAGATCAGCGATGATCTGAGCGCGCCGTCCGGCATCGTTCAGCGTGCCGGGCTCATGCTCGACGTCATCGACGGCGGCTCGGCTCTGCCCGAACCCGGCACTCCGCCCGCCGAGCCGGCCCCGGAACCTGCTGAGCCTGCCGCCATCCAGCCTGTGCCGGGTGCCGTGGAACCCGTCGTCTCGGCGCCTGCGGAGGCTCCCGCCGGCCCGGTGGACGTACCGGCCGAAACCGCGCCGACCGACCCGGCGATGACGACGCCGCTGTCCGAACAGCTCGACCTGCCCGACGCCGCACCCGAAGCTCCGGCCGACGCGCCCGCACCGGCCGAGCCGGCTGCCGGAGAGAGCGCAACGCCGCCCGCTCCGACGGCGACGGGCGCTCCCGTCGCCGCGCCGGGCGCCGCACCGCCCTCCTGATCGAAGGTCGAACCCCACCCATGGCCACCATCGCCATCATCGGCCGCCCCAATGTCGGCAAGTCGACGCTCTTCAACCGGCTCGTCGGCAAGCGGCTCGCGCTCGTCGACGACCGACCGGGCGTGACGCGCGACCGCCGCGAGGGCGAGGCGACGCTGCTCGACATCGCCTTCACCGTGGTCGACACTGCGGGCCTCGAGGACGCCGGCGCCGAGACGCTGGAGGGCCGGATGAAGGCGCAGACGGAAGCGGCGATCGACGCGGCCGACCTCTCCCTCTTCGTCGTCGATTCCAAGACGGGCATCACCTCGGACGACGCGGTCTTCGGCGATTTGCTGCGCCGCCGCGGGCGGCCGGTCGTCCTCGTCGCCAACAAGGCCGAGGCACGCGGCTCCGACGAGGGCTTCTACGACGCCTTCTCGCTCGGGCTCGGCGAGCCGGTCGCCATCTCGGCCGAACACGGCGAAGGCATGGGCGACCTGCGCGACGCCATCGTCGACGCGCTCGGACAAGCCGTCTTCGAAGACGAGGTCGAGCCGGCCGAGACCGCGATCGACGTCGTGCTCGACGAGGACGGCGAGCCGGTCGAGACCTACGACGACACCAAGCCGCTGCGGATCGCGATCGTCGGCCGACCGAACGCCGGCAAGTCGACGCTGGTCAACCGCTTCCTCGGCCAGGACCGCCTGCTGACGGGCCCCGAGGCCGGGATCACCCGCGATTCGATCTCCGTCGAATGGGAGTGGCGCGGCCGCCGCGTGAAGATGTTCGACACGGCGGGCCTGCGGCGGAAGGCAAAGGTGCAGGAGAAGCTCGAGAAGCTCTCCGTGGCGGACGCCCTGCGCGCCATCAAGTTCGCCGAGGTCGTCGTCGTTGTCCTGGATGCGACGGTGCCCTTCGAGCGGCAGGACCTGCAGATCGCCGACCTCATCGAGCGCGAAGGCCGCGCGCCTGTGATCGCCTTCAACAAGTGGGACATGATCGAGGACCGCCAGGCGGTGCTGGCCGACCTTCGCGAGCGCACCGAGCGCCTGCTGCCGCAGATGCGGGGCATCGAGGCCGTGCCGATCTCGGGCGAGACGGGGTCGGGGCTCGACCGGCTGATGCAGTCGATCGCCAAGACCCACGCCACCTGGAACCGCCGGATCTCGACGGCCAAGCTGAACCAATGGCTGGAGCGCACCGTCAGCCATCACCCGCCCCCGGCCGTCGCGGGACGTCGCGTCAACGTGAAGTACATGACGCAGGTGAAGACGCGCCCGCCGACCTTCGTTGTCTCGACGACGCGTCCCGACGCCCTCGGCGCCTCCTACACGCGCTATCTCGTCAACGGGTTGCGGCAGGATTTCGATCTGCCCGGCGTGCCGATTCGCCTTCATCTGCGCAAGCCGGCGAATCCCTACGCGTCTAGGAAAAAAAGAGCACACTGAGGGAACCATTCGCGAGAAGCGGGCCAGACGCCCGCAGATCGCCTCATTTCCGGGTTGTTAACCAAGATACAAGGTTAATGCCCGACGATGTGCTCCTGTTAATAGAATGGGGCGGGCACATCGCATGAGGGACGGTCTATTGGGGGACTTCGTGCGGCGAGACGTTGGATCGATTGCGCGCGGCTGCGCGCGTACCGTTGTTCTGTCCGCCATAGCGCTGACCCTCACGCCCCTGATGGCGACGTCCCTCTCCGACTCCGGTCGCCCGGCTTTCGTGGAGGAGGCCAAAGCCGCGCTCCTCGCCGAATCGCTGTACGCCGAAGCCCGCGCCGTCTGGGAAAGCCGTCCGCCGAGCGAGATGGCCGAGCGCGGCGGGCGCGTGTACGCGCCCCGCGTCGCCCCCGACGCCACCGAGGCGCTGCGCGCCTTCGCGGCGGGCCGGCTCGGCGAACGCGCGCCGCTCCTGACCCCCGGGCTCGCCAGCGGCGACGCCGAGATGCGCACGGCTCTGGCCGGCCCCCAGAACTTCGCCTCCAACATGTCGATCGCCGCCAGCCTTCGCTCGCGCGACCCGCAACTCGGCGTGGCCGAAAGCGTCCAGACCGCCTCGCTGGCGCCCACCGTCCGTCCGGGCGCGACGGCGAGCGATTCCCCGGGAACCGAGATGGCCTTCGCGCCCGCCTCCGGCCTTTCCGCTTCCTCCCGCTTCAACGACATCCTGCGCGACCGCGAGGAGGGCTTCGTCCCGCCGATCGGCGACAAGGACCACGCCTGGGCCGCGACTCCCCTGCCCGCTTCCGTGTTCTCGAAGGAAGAGCAGACCTGTCTGGCGACCGGCATCTATTTCGAGGCCCGCGGCGAGGTGGCGCGCGGGCAGGAAGCCGTCGCGCAGGTCATTCTGAATCGCGTGCGCGCACCGTCCTATCCGGACACGATCTGCGGCGTCGTCTACCAGAACAAGCACATGCGAAACCGGTGCCAGTTCTCCTTCGCCTGCGACGGCATTCCGGACCGGATCACCAACCGGAGCGCCTACGAGAAGGCCGAGCGCATCGCGCTCGAAGTGACCAAGGGCGAGATCTGGTTGCCCGAGGTCGGCTCGGCGACGCATTATCATGCGACCTACGTGCGGCCGCGCTGGGCGCGCGCCATGGAGCGGGTCGACAAGATCGGCCTCCACATCTTCTACCGCACCTTCGGCGGTGGCTGGAACTAGGCTTCGCCATCGGGTGAAGCGTCCCGCCGCTGTCGTCCTTTCAGAAAGCGCATGCATGGCCGACGAGCGTCCGCCCGAGAACTGGGATCAGCGACGCGCTAGGCTCGACGCGCGTCTCGGCGAGCACCGCGCCCGCGAACGGGCCGAGGAGGCCGCGGGAATCACCAAGCGCAGCGGCATGCAGGGCATGGCGCAGGGCCTGAAGATCGCCAGCGAATTCGTCGCGGGAATCGCGGTCGGCGCCCTCATCGGCTACGGCATCGACTATTTCCTGGGAACGCGCCCCTTCGGCCTGATCGTGTTCCTGATGTTCGGCTTCGCCGCCGGGGTGCTCAACGTCATCCGCGGATCGAAGACGCCGCCCGAAAGCGGGCAAAAGCCCTGAATTGTTGCCCGCGCGGGTGTTGCGAAGCGGGTTTCGGGAGGCTAAGGGAGTGGCGCCCTCGCGGGGTGACAATCATCGAGGACGAGTTTTTTGGCGACCGACCCGCTTTATCAGTTCGAGATCAACAGGCTCGTCCCCATCCAGGTCGGCGGACTGGATCTGTCCTTCACCAATTCCTCGCTGTTCATGGTGGCGACCGTCGCCGTGACCACGGGTTTCCTCTACTGGTCGACGCGCGGCCGCGGCCTCGTGCCGAGCGGCGCGCAGTCGGTCTCCGAGGTCCTGTACGAGTTCGTCGCCAAGATGCTGCGCGACGCGACCGGGCAGGAAGGGATGAAGTTCTTCCCGCTCGTCTTCTCGCTGTTCCTCTTCATCCTGGTGGCGAACTATTTCGGGATGTACCCGTACTGGTTCACGGTCACGAGCCACATCATCGTCACCTTCTGTCTGGCGATGCTGGTCATCCTGACGGTCGTGATCGCCGGCATCTCCAAACACGGCCTCGGCTGGTTCAAGCTCTTCGTGCCGGAGGGCGTGCCCGCCGCGGTGCTGCCCTTCGTCGTCGTCATCGAGGCCATCTCGTTCCTCTCGCGGCCCATCTCGCTCTCGGTTCGTCTCTTCGCCAACATGCTGGCGGGGCACATCACGCTGAAGGTGTTCGCGGGCTTCGTCGTCTCCCTCGGCAGCCTCGGCGCCGTCGGCATCCTCGGCGCGATCCTGCCGCTCATCATGACCGTCGCGATCACCGCGCTCGAGTTCCTCGTCTCCACGCTGCAGGCCTATGTCTTCGCGATCCTGACCTGCATGTATCTCAACGATGCGGTTCACACGCATCACTGACCCTTCACGCCGCGCGGGCTTCACGTTCGCGCCCTCTTCACCGCACGATCCCATCGAAGGAGTTTGACATGGACGCGGAAGCTGCACGTTACATTGGCGCGGGTCTGGCCTGCTTCGGCATGGCCGGCACGGCTCTCGGCCTCGGCAACATCTTCGGCCAGTTCCTGGCCGGCGCGCTGCGCAACCCCTCGGCTGCGGACGGTCAGTTCGGCCGCCTGATCTTCGGCTTCGCCGTGACCGAAGCGCTCGGCATCTTCTCGCTGCTGATCGCGCTGCTGCTGCTGTTCGCTCTCTGAGCAGAGACGCTGACGTCTGCGCGGGCGGCTTTTCCGTCCGCGGTCGGACTTAAGTGAAGCAAGGTTACGGGAATCATGGCGACGAACGCGCATACGGAAGTGCCAGGTGGGGGGAAGCCGCAATTTCCTCCCTTCAACAAGGAGACTTTCGCGTCCCAGCTGGTCTGGCTCGCGATCACCTTTGTCCTGCTCTATCTGCTGATGTCGCGTCTCGCGCTGCCGCGCGTCGGCGGAATCATCGAGGCGCGCGCGGGCCGCATCGAAGGCGATCTTGCCGAAGCCCAAAGGCTGAAGGACGAGACCGAATTGGCAATCGCCGCCTACGAGAAGACGTTGGCGGAAGCCCGCGCCAATGCGCAGGCGATCGCGGCCAAGACCCGTGACAGCCTGATGGCGGAAGCCGAGGAGCGCCGCAAGACGCTGGAGGCGGGCCTGCATCGCAAGCTCGAAGAGGCGGAGAAGTCGATCGCTGCGACCAAGGCCGCCGCGATGAGTAATGTCCGCAGCATTGCCACCGAAGCGGCGTCCAGCATCGTGGAACGCCTGATTGGCACGGCGCCGGCCGAGAAGGTTGTCGCCGACGCGGTGGCTGACAGCCTCAAGCAGTGAGAGAACGACTATGCACATCCTGATGGAGGCTGAGTTCTGGGTCGCCGTGGCGTTCGTCCTCTTCTTCGCCATTGTGATCTATGCCGGTGTGCACAAGACCATCATCGGCGCCCTGGATCAGCGTTCGGCGCGTATCAAGTCCGAACTCGACGAGGCGCGTCGCTTGAAGGACGAGGCGGCGAAGCTGCTCGCCGAATACAAGCAGAAGACCGCCAACGCCCAGCGGGAGGCGGACGAGATTGTCGCCGGCGCCAAGGCCGAAGCCGAGCGCCTTGCCCAGGAAGCGCATACACGGCTTGAGGAATTCGTCGCCCGCCGTACCAAGATGGCTGAGACCAAGATCGCGCAGGCCGAGGCGCAGGCACTTGCGGATGTGCGCAGCGCCGCGGCGGACGCGGCGACCAGCGCGGCCGAGAAAATCCTGGTCCAGGCGGCCAAGGGCAAGGTGGCGGATACGCTGATTGCCCGGGGCATCGAGGACGTGAAGAAGAAGCTGAACTGAGTCGGTTTCTCTACGCTCGATCTGCTTTCACAGAAGCGCCCTGCGCAGAATAGCGGGTTTTCAACAATTTTCTTCCCCGCTGCCGCGCGAATCTGCTTATTCGTTACTAC
>JAEZXX010000072.1 GCA_023419535.1 Pseudomonadota bacterium
CGGCGCGAGCGGGCGGGGCGACCGGCGAGCGGCCGGGAAGCGGGCGCGCGGTGGCCGCGACCTCGCTCCACAGCCGCGCCTCCTCCGCCGAGAGGATCCGCCGGCGCCTCATCGCGGGGCCCTCGGCAGCAGCGCGTAGACGTCCGCCGCGTGGCGGATGCGGCCCGCGATGCGCCCCGCGGCCGGCCCCGAGCCGACGAAGACGTCGCCGCGCGCCGGGCCGACGATCGCCGAGCCGGTGTCCTGCGCGACGAGGAGCAGCTGCTCGGCAAGCCCCACCTCGCCCAGCCCGCGCGCCTCGATCAGGACCGGCAGGCCGAAGGTGTGGAAGTGGTGGTCGAGCGCGATCGACCCGAGCGGCGTCAGCGGCAGCTGTGCGGCACCGACCGGTCCGGTCGCCCCGTCCGCGACGTCGCTCGCCTGGAAGAAAATGTAGGAGCGGTTGCGGTCGAGAACCTCGCGGACGCGTCCGGGGTGGGCGGCGAGCCATCGCCGCAGCCCCTCCATGTCGGCCTCGCCGAGGCTCAGCTCGCCCGCTTCCACGAGGGCGCGGCCGATCGAGGAATAGGGGTGGCCGCTCTTGGCCGCGTAGCCGACGCGCACCTCGCCGCCCTCGTCGAGCGCCAGCCGCGCCGAGCCCTGCACGTGGACGAAGAAGGCCTCGACCTCGCTTTCCAGCCAGACGAGCTCCAGGCCTTGTCCGTCGAGAGCGCCGCGCGCGATGGCGGCCCGGTCGGGATGCTCGACGAGCCGGCCGCCGGGCAATGCCCGGGCAAAGGCGAAGGCGTCGGGCAGGCCGGCTGGCCGGGTCGCTCCGTCGATCGCGACGAGGTCGGGCGGACGGCGGTGGAGCGGTGCGGCGAAGCGCGCGCTGCGCGTGCGGGACGCCGGAAGGACCGGCTCGTAATAGCCGGTCACGAAGCCCTGCGACCGGTCCGGGCCGGGGCGGATCAGCGCCGGGCGGAAGAAGGTCTCGAAGAAGGCCTTCGGCTCGCCGGCGCGGGCGGCGGCGCGGGCGGCCGCCTCGAAGGCCGCGGGGGCGGGCCCGAGCGAGCCGGCGCGGACCTGCCCCGCCAGAAGCCGCGGCGCGGAGCGCCGGAACGCGTCGAGCGCCGGTGCGGCGTCGACCACGCCCCATCCGGGCAGGCGGTCGAACTCGATCTCCAGGAACGGCGTCTCACGCATCGGACCGCAACGCTTGGTGCGGAGCCTCCCCGGCCCCCGGCATCGGAGCCCGCAGGACCGGAGACGCCCCTACTCGTCTTCGGATTCGGTCTCGACCAGCTTCCAGTTCGGATCGCGCGAGCGGGTGTCGCGCGCGAAGGTCCACACGTCGCGGACCTCGACCACCGTCTCCGGATCGCCTTCCACCACCTCGCCCGACGGCTTCACCACCGCCGAGATCAGCTGCGAGACGATCCGGACGGTAACGAGGGCCTCGCGATCCTTCAGCTCGGCGGAGACGATCTTGGCGTCGTCGATGCCCACGAAGGAGGACTGCATGCGCTCGCCGCGCTCCTCGCGGCCGGCGATGGCCGCCTCGAAGCCCTGGTAGACGTCGGCCGACAGAAGGTTGCGCAGCACCTGACGGTCGCCGTCGGCGAAGGCCGTCACGATCATCTCGTAGGCGATCTTGGCGCCGTCCACGAACTCGGCGACGTCGAAGCTCGGATCCGCGTCGCGGATGCGGCGCAGCTCGGCGTTCACCGGCGTTCCGGGCTGGGCGAGCGCGTCGATCGCCGCATAGTGGTCGCGCTGGGGCTCGTCGGGCCGGGGCGCGCGTCGGTTCGGCAGGGTCACGACATTGCCGGTCTGCTGCGCTCCGCCGGGGGTCTCCGAGCGCGAATAGGGATCGAAGGGCGGCCGTTCGTTCCCGGTGCGGCGGCCCAGCACGCTGCGCAGCTGGTAGAGCACGATCACCGTGATCACTATGAACAGTATGGTGCCGAAACCCATCCGCGTCGTCTTTCGATGATCCAGAGCGCCGTCATCGGCCGTCGCGCGGCATATAGATAGGGCGCCGCGCGCATTCAAATTCGGCCTGCCCTATCCTATTTCGGACAAGAGCGGCGCCGACAAGGCCGCGACGGGCCGTGAGCGCCGAAAAGGCGCCCGCCCGGACCGAAAACGGCATGCGGCCTTCTCCTGCCCGGCCGCGAAGGAGCCTGACCGCATGCGCATCGTCCTGGCGCTCGTCTTCCTGGTGCTGCCGCTCGCCGAGATCGCGGTCTTCATCGCGGTCGGGTCGCAGATCGGCGTCGGCTGGACCCTCGCCCTGATCGTCGCGACCACGATCCTGGGCGTGGCGACCGTCCGGCGCCAGAGCCTGGCGAACCTGCGATCGGCCCAGGCGCAGGCGAGGACCGGCGCGATGCCCGGGCGCGAGATCGTCCACGGCGCCCTCATCGCCTTCGCCGGTCTCCTCCTCATCCTCCCGGGTTTCATCACCGACACGCTGGGCCTTCTCCTGCTCCTGCCCCCGCTGCGCGAGGCCGCCTGGCGCTCGCTGCGCGGTCGCGTGAGCGTGCGCACGCGCGCCGCCTACGGGCCCGGCTACGGGCCGGGCGCACGCCCCGTGCGGCCCGACGTCCTCGACCTGACCGACGAGGAGTTCGAGCGCCGTGACGACGGGCACGGCGGCCGGGCCGATCCGGACAGCCCGTGGCGGGAGATCGGGGCGCGCGGCGCCGGCGACGAGCCGCGGCGGCCCTGAACCTCGGCAGGCCGGGCCGGGCGCGGCCCGGGCGGGCCAAACTTGTCTGCCGGACACGCCCATGTTAGCTCGCGCCCGATCCCCCACAGCGGCAAGAGAGAACGAACGCGATGTCCGACACCGAGACGCAGACCAACGGGAACGGCGTGAACGGCGGCTCTCCGGCCAACGCGCAGAAGACCCCGCCGGCCATCAACATCCTGGCGCAGTACATCAAGGACCTCTCCTTCGAGAGCCCGCGCGCCCCCGCCTCGCTGCGCCAGCAGACGCGCGCGCCGGCCATCAACATCGGCGTCAATGTCGGTGCGAACCAGATTCCGGAGACGGAGAACGAGTACGACGTCCGCCTGACGCTGAACGCGCGCGCCGGCGAGGGGCAGGACACGCTCTTCCACGCCGAGCTCGTCTATGGCGGCGTGTTCCGGCTGGCGAACCTTCCCAAGGAGCACGTGCTCCCGGTCCTCTTCGTCGAGTGCCCCCGCCTGATCTTCCCCTTCGCGCGCCAGATCCTGGCGGACGCGACGCGCAACGCCGGCTTCCCGCCGCTGATGATCGATCCGATCGACTTCACCGCGCTGTTCCAGCAGCGCCTGGCCGAGGAGCGCGCCCGCGCGCAGGTCCAGCCGACCGCCAACGCCTGATCCGACCCCCGGATCGCACTCGACGAAAGGGCCGCGCGAGCGGCCCTTTTCATTGGGTGAATCCGCGTCAGGCCGCGCGGGTGCGCGAGAGGCTGGCGATCGCCTCGGCCTCGGGCATCGGCCGCGCGAAGAAGTAGCCCTGCGCGTAGTCGCAGCCCATGTCGCGCACGGCGCTGACATGGCTCTCCTGCTCGGTGCCCTCGGCGACGACGGTCAGACCGAGCGTCTGGGCCAGATCGACGATGGCGCGGACCATGGCGTGGGCCTGCGGGGAATCGCCCAGTCGCGCGATGAAGGCGCGGTCGATCTTCAGCGTGTCCACCGGCAGGCGGTGGAGGTAGCTGAGCGAGGAGTAGCCCGTCCCGAAATCGTCGATCGACACCTCGACGCCGAAGGCGCGCAGCGCCGAGAGGACCTCGACCGCGAGCTCGCGGTCTCGAATGGTCGTCGCCTCGGTGATCTCCAGTTTCAGAAGCGAGGGCGCGACGCCGGCCGACTCCACCGCGCGGCGCACGTCCTCCATGAAGTCCGGCTGGACGAACTGGCGCGGCGAGACGTTGACGTTGACCGCCAGCGGCCGACCCCCGTGCACCGCGGCGAGCCGGCCGGCAGCCGCGCAGGCCTCGTTCAGCACCCAGCGCCCGATGGGCACGATGAGGCCGGTCTCCTCTGCGATCTCCAGGAAGTCGGCCGGGGACACGAGCCGGCCGTCGGCGCGGCGCCAGCGGATCAGCGCCTCGAAGCCGGCGACGCGGCGCGTGGAGAGCTCGACGATCGGCTGGTAATGGAGCTCGAATTGCCGGCTGCGCAGCGCCTCGCGAAGCGCCGTCTCGGTCTCCAGCCGCTTCATCGCCCTTTGGTGCATCTCCTGCGAGAAGAGTTCGGTGCGCGAGCGACCGCCCACCTTGGCCTGGTACATCGCGATGTCGGCCGAGCGCAGGACGTCCGCCGACGCCTCGCGGTCGCCGGTCTGCGCCACGACGCCGATGCTCGCCGAGGTGTAGACGCGTCGGCCGCCGATCTCGAAGGGCTCGGACAGCGCCTCCTGGAGCGCCGCGGCGCAGGCCGCGGCCAGGCTCTCGGAGAAGGGGTCCTCGATGAGCACCGTGAACTCGTCGCCGCCCAGGCGCGCCAGCAGGCCGGCGCTCCCCGCCACCTCGTCCAGCGCGCGCGACAGCCGGTCCGCGACCCCGACGAGCAGGCGGTCGCCGGCGACGTGGCCGAGACTGTCGTTGACGATCTTGAACCGGTCGAGATCGAGGAACATGACCGCGTAGGCGGCGGTCGGATCGGCCAGCCGGCGAGCCACGGCCCCGTCGAGCCGGCGGCTGAACAGGAGCCGGTTGGGCAGTCCGGTGAGCGCGTCGTGGGTCGCCTCGTGCAGGAGCCGCTCGGCCGTGCGCTGGCGCTCGACGACGCGCCCGAGGGCGGTGCCGACCTGCGCGAGGCAGGCGAGGAGACCCCCGTCCGGCTCGCCCGTCTGCGTGGAGAAGAACTCCAGCGTGCAGACGACCTCGCGGCAGACGAGGACGGGAAAGGCGAAGGCGCTTCGAAGGCCGCAGTCGAGCGCCGCGTCGCGGCGCGTCACCGGCGAGGCCGACGCGATGGCGGCGACGACGACCGGGCGGCCCGTGGCGCAGACGGCGGAGACGAGCCCGGAATTCTCCATCGTGAACTCGTTCTGCGAGTGCGCGACGAAGGTCGAGATGCCGGCCGGCAGATCGGCGGCCAGGTGCCAGATGCGAGTCGGCGAGACGCGGCCGCCTTCGACGATATGGGCGTGTCCGACGCTGAAGCCGGTGTGCTCGCAGATCTCGGAGACCGCGAAGCCGAGGACGTCCTCGACCGAGGCGGATTCGTTGGCGCGCGTGACGATGCGTTCCAGAAGCGCCGACCGCCGCTGCTGCTCGGACAGTTCGCGCAGGCCCCGCTCGGCCATCGCCTCGGCCTGCGAGCGCGCCGCGCGCTCCTCGTTCAGCCGCCGTTCCAGCTCCAGAAGCAGTTCCGTGTGCCGGACCGAGAGCTCGGACGGCTCCCCCGGTTCGTGGATCCAGCTCATGGGCGCACGAGGCCCGGACGCGACGGCGCCGCCGCCGGAGCCTCGGCGGGAAGCCGCCGGGCGGGGCAAGGCCGCATCGGGATCATCAGCATGGACGCATTCACGAAGGCGGCCTCCGCTCGCAACACGCGGAAGGTAGGCTTCATTTGAATAAGAAAAGACGAATGAACGGGCGCCGTCGCCGGGTCGATCCGCCGCCGTGGCCCGTCCTCAGGCCTTCGCGTCGAGCGATGGGGATGGGGATGGGGATGGGGCGCCGATCCCGTAGAGCGGCCAGAGCGCCTCGGATCCGAGCGTCTCGACGAAGAGCCGGTGGCGTTCGGCCTCCTGCGGCGACAGACGGGGGGCGAGCGGCGCGGGACGCGGGCCATGACGGCGGACGATGCCGGCGCCGCCGCCGTCGCTGCGGCCGGTCTCGGCCTGAAGCGAGAAGAGCGCCGCCTGCTTGCCGCCGATCAGCTCGACATAGACCTCGGCGAGAAGATGGGAGTCGACCAGGGCCCCGTGCTTGTCGCGCCGCGAGGTGTCGATGGAGAAGCGCGAGCAGAGCGCGTCGAGCGTCGCGGGCGCCATCGGGAACTTGCGGCGCGCCATCGCCAGCGTGTCGATCACCCGGTGCGGCTCGATGGGCGGGCGCCCGACCCGCGCCAGTTCCGCGTTCAGGAAGCGCACGTCGAAGGTCGCGTTGTGGGCGATCAGGACCGCGCCGTCGAAGAAGTCGCAGAAGCCGTCCACCACCGCCTCGAAGAGCGGCTTGTCGCGCAGGGCATCGTCCGAGATGCCGTGGACGTCGAAGGCGGCGGGGTCGACCTTGCGGCCGGCGGGCCGCACGAAGGTGTGATATTCGCGCCCGGTCGGGATGTGGTTCCAGAGCTCGACGCCGCCGATCTCGATGACGCGATCCGCCTCGAAATCGAGCCCGGTGGTCTCGGTGTCGAAGACGATTTCGCGCATGGGGTCGGTCCTTTTTCCGGGCGCAGGGCCCGCCCGGCTTCCGTGGATAGGCCCGGCGAGCGGATGCGATCAAGGATGGACCCGCGCTTCTCCCCAGCGGCAAGTCTTTGTTCTTGTTTTGTTTTAGCTCGTCGACCAGGTTCGCGCGATCTGGTGCAGACGCGCCCGCGTCTCGCCGATCGGGCCGTCCGTCCACACGACGTGGATCGCGCCCCGCCGTTTCTCGGCGTCCGGGACCTGCCGGGCGAGAATCGCCTCGAACTTCTCCGCGCTCATCCCCGGCCGCGCCAGAACGCGCTCGCGCTGGACCTCGAATGGGGCCGACACGACGACGATCTCGTCCATCTCCTTGTCGCGTCCCGTCTCGAACAGAAGCGGAATGTCGAGGATCGCGGCCGGTGCGCCGCTTCGGCGCGCCCGCGCCAGGAACGCCTCCTCCTCCTCGCGCACCATTGGATGGATCAGCGCCTCGAGCGCCCTCAGCGCCTCGGGATCGTTCAGGACGCGAGCCGACAGCCGGCCGCGGTCGACGGTCCCGTTCTCCACCGTGCCGGGAAAGAGCGCCTCAACCTGCGGCGCGGCGCGGCCCGCATAGAGCGCATGGACCGCGTCGTCGGCCGAATGCACCGGCAGGCCGAGCGCGGCGAAGGCCTTGGCGGCCGTCGACTTGCCCATGCCGATCGATCCGGTCAGCCCGACGAGCTTCATGCCCGCTCCGCCCCTGCGTCCTCTTGCGGGGTCAGGATGTCGCGCTCGACCGCCGCCCGCAAGGCCGGGCCGACCACCGGACGCCGGCCGAACCAGCGTTCGAAGCCGGGCACCGCCTGGTGCAGGAGCATGCCGAGGCCGTCCGCGGTGCGCAGACCCCTCGCCGTCGCGCTCGACAGGAACGGCGTCTGGAGCGGGACGTAGACGATGTCGGTGGCGAGCGCGCCCTGTCTCACGTGAGACAGATCGGGAAGCGCCCCTCCGTCCGACCCGCCGGCCGTGCCGGTGGGCCGGGTGTTGACGACGAGGTCGGCCCGACCCAGCTCCGCCGCTTCGTCCTCCGATCCCAGACCCTCGACGCCCGCTCCGAAATCGGCGGCGAGAGCCCTCGCGCGGGCCGGCGTCCGGTTGACGACCGCGACCTGACCGATGCCCGCCGAGAGAAGCGCGTGGACGACCGCCCGCGCCGCCCCGCCCGCGCCCAGCACCAGCGCCCGCTCCGCGTCCCGCCATCCCTCCAGCCGCTCGTCGAGATTGGCCGAGAAGCCGTAGGAATCGGTGTTTCCCCCGACCAGCGCGTCGCCTTCGAACCAGAGCGTGTTGACCGCCCCGATCGCCTCGGCCGCCGCGTCCCGCCGGTCGACGAGGCGGAAGGCGGTCTCCTTGTGCGGGATCGTGACGTTGCCGCCTGCAAGCCCCTGCCTCCGGAGCGAAGCGAGAAAGGCCGCGAACCCATCGGGCCCGACGGCGATGGCGTCGTAGGACCCGGCGATCCCGAGCTCGCGCAGCCAGGTGCGATGGATCATCGGCGAGCGCGAGTGGGCGATCGGCCAGCCGGTGACGAAGGCCGTCCGCGCCTCACTCATCGAGGACGCCCCGGCTGCGGAGTTCGCCCAGCAGCGGCAGAAGCGGCAGGCCGACGATGGTGAAGAAATCGCCCTCGATCTTCGACATCAAGCGGATGCCGAGGCCTTCGACCTGATAGGCGCCGACGCTGCCGAGCGCGGCCGGACCAGCCTTGGCGAGATAGCGCCCGACCTCCGGCGGGGTCAGCTCGCGGAAGGTGATGTCGGCCTGGGCGGAATGGCGCCACAGCACCGTGCCGCCCTGCGCCAGGACCACCGCGCTCGTCAGCCGGTGGGTGCGGCCGGACAGGGCCAGCAGCTGGCGCCGCGCCGCCTCCATGTCGGACGGCTTGTGCAGGAGGTCGCCGTCGAGGCCGAGCGTCTGGTCCGCGCTGACGACGAGGGCCTCGGGAAGTCGCTCGGAGACCTCGGTCGCCTTGGCCTCGGCCAGAACCTCCGCGACGTCCTCGGGACCGGCGCCGGAGGCCAGAAGCGGCGCCTCGACGGCGCGCTCGTCGATCATCGACGGCACCGCTTCGACCGTCAGCCCCGCATTGGCGAGGAGCGCCAGGCGGTGTGCACTCGCGGAGGCCAGGATCAGCTTGGTCATCATTAACCCTTTAACGAACGCCCCCGAAAGGAACGGACGAGCCGTTTAACGAATCATTCAAATTCGACGTTCATCTTAAGGTGATCGAAGAATCGGAACCATTCGGTTCGGACTCGATTGTGGTCGTCGAGGCAAGCGGCGATTGACGCCGCCCCCGCAGTTTCGCGGCGCCTGTGGGAATCGGTGCGTGGCGCCGTGAGCTTCGCCGGCCGAACGGGGCCGGTGGGTAAAACCCGCCGTTTCTCCACATCCGGCGGCGCGGATCGGCCGGTTCTGCGCCCCTGTCGACAACGGGGATGGAGACGGGGCCGAGCATCCTTTTCTCGACAGCCCGTCCCGCCGTTCTGCGCTCAGGATCGTCCCGTCAAACCGCTCGTCCCATTGGCGTTTTCGGCCTTGTCCCCAACGCGGCGGGCCGAGCCCTCCGGCGCCCGCCGACACGGCGCGACCGTTCGGGCGCCGTTTGGACCCCCGGTGTGAATTCCCGCGATCCACCGAGTCTAAGAATCATCAATTCCTTTCTTAGAAGATTTCTTTTCTGAGGGAGCCTGTGCGAGAAGCGCCCTCGCCCGTCATCGGGCCCTGCGAGAGCCAAGGGACGCACGAGACCGAGATGACCGATCGAAAGCTTCTCCAGGTCCTGTCGGGCGAGACGGTCTTTCCTCCCCCGGTCTGGCTAATGCGGCAGGCGGGGCGCTATCTGCCGGAGTACCGCGCGACGCGGGAGAAGGCGGGCGGCTTCCTCGACTTGTGCTACAACCCGGACTTCGCCACCGAGGTGACGCTCCAGCCGATCCGCCGCTTCGGCTTCGACGCGGCGATCCTCTTCTCCGACATCCTCGTCATCCCGGATGCGCTGGCCCGCAACGTGCGCTTCGTCGCCGGCGAGGGACCGCGGATGGACCCGATCACGGTGCGCGAGATCGACGAGCTCGATCCCTCGCGGGCCGAGACGCACCTGGCGCCGGTGATCGCGACCGTCGGGCGGCTGCGGGCCGAACTGCCGGCCGAGACCGCCCTGATCGGCTTCTGCGGCGCGCCCTGGACGGTGGCGACCTACATGATCGCGGGGCGCGGCACGCCGGATCAGGCGCCGGCCCGCCTCTTCGCCTATCGCGAGCGGCCCGCCTTCGAGCGGCTGATCTATCTCCTCGCCGAGATGAGCGCGGACTATCTGATCCGCCAGCTGCAGGCGGGGGCGGACTGCGTCCAGATCTTCGATTCCTGGGCGGGGGTCCTCGACGAGATCTCCTTCGAGCGCTTTTCGGTGGCGCCGACCCGGCTGATCGTCGACCGGGTGCGCGCCGCCGTGCCGGGCGCGAGGATCATCGGCTTCGCCAAGGGCGCCGGCGCCCTTCTTTCGGGCTATCGCGAGGGCACCGGGGTCGACGCGATCGGCCTCGACTGGTCCGTGCCCTTCACGCAGGCGGCGGACCTCCAGAAGACCGGCCCCGTCCAGGGCAATCTCGATCCGCTGCGCCTGATCGCGGGGGGACGCGCGCTGGAGGAGGGCGTCGACGCGATCCTGGAGGCGCTGGGGCAGGGCCCGCTGATCTTCAATCTCGGCCACGGCATCACGCCGGACGCGCCGATCGCCCATGTCGAGCAGCTTCTGAAGCGGGTGCGGGGCAGCTGAACCCCAGGACTGCGAGGTCCTGGACCCTTGGCATCCTCGGTCTCGAACCGAGGATCAGGCTTCGATCGCGCCAACGACCGCCGGACGGGCGGCTCGCTCATGGATTTTCGGGTCCGGCCCGAGGGTATCAGCCGATGATCGGGAGGAACGGCCGGCCGTTCAGCGCCTGCGCGAAGACCGCGAGCACGAACACCGAATAGGCCACCGCGATCCCGACCGACGGCGCGATGCGCTCGCGTCCGAGGATCGGGATCAGCGCCGCGGCCATGAGCGGCACGGCATGCAGCGCGTGGGTGGCGAAGAAGTGGGGGACGCGGAGGTCGCCGGCCTCGCGCGACCAGCCCATCACGGCCAGTCCGGCGCCGGCGGCGGATCCCTCGCCGACCAGATAGCCGCCCATCGAGGCGAGCGTGCCGGCGGTCAACAGCGTCAAGGGCAGCGTCAGGACGAGGCCGAGGGCCGCCGAGGCCCGCAGGGCCGGCGCGAGGCCGGCTCGGGGCCGGGCCCAGAGGAGGCCGCCGATCACGGCCGCCATCGCGGTCAGGACCACCGCGCCGATCCCCATGAAGGCCCACATCGCCGCCTCGAAGGGCGTGCCCATGTTGAAGTGGGACGTGGTGCCGCGCGCTGCCTGGAGGGTGATCCAGACCTGCTCGAAGAGGATGCAGGCGATGCCGGCCGCGATCGACAGCCGAAACGTCCGGCCGGCGCGCGCCCGCTCGTCCACCCAGCCGGCGAAGAATGCAAGGGTCAGGGCGTAGAGCCCCAAGGCGAGCGCAAAGCGCATCGGCTTGTCCCAGACGGGGTATCCGGAGACGGTCCGCGGATCGAGGGCGCCGGCGAGCGCCAGCGGCACCAGGAGCAGGAGGAGCGACAGGCCGGTCGCCGTCAAGGCGGGCGAGCGCCGCGCCAGATCCTCGACGAACGCGGTGCGCGGAAGGCGGGCGAGGTCGGTCGTCAGGGTCATCGGTCGGTTCCGTTCGAAGGTTGCGCGCCGCTCGCGCGGGCCCGCAGGGCGAAGGTCAGGAGGAGGTAGAGAAGGAAGCCCGCCGGCCCGAGGAGGAAGGTCAGCGCGAGGCAGGGGATGACGAGCCAGAAGGGCAGGCCGGTGCGCGCCCTGTCCTGGGCGATGAAGCTTCCGACGAGCAGGTCGAAGGCCAGGAAGTGCAGCCAGCCGGCGAGCAGAACGCTCGGATCGTCGAAGAGCGCGGCGACCCCGGCGAGCGTCGCGAAGCTTCCCTGCGCATCGCCGAAGCCGACGAGGATCAGGGCGACATAGGCCGTGGCGAGCAGGGCCGGCACGATCAGGCGCGGGATCGTCGCGGCCCGGGCGGGAAGGACCGGGCCGAAGAGAAGCACCAGCCACCCGGACAAGGCGGCCAGATTGGCCAGGGAGAAGATCGTCTCGAAATCCATCGCTCGCTCGTCCCGCCCTTCGATCGAACACGAGACTGCGCCTCTATCTTGTCACTGTCAACAATGTTGACGGTGGTAATATCGAGGCGTAGGGAGGCGGCGGCGTAGGAGGCTGGGCTTGAGCGACACCGAGAAGGCGAACTACCATCACGGCGATCTGCGCGCGGCCCTCCTTTCGGCTGCGGAGGCGGAGCTGGCGCAGGCGGGACCGCACGGCTTCTCGCTGCGGGCCTGCGCCCGGCGCGCGGGCGTCTCGCACGCCGCGCCCAAGCACCATTTCGGCAGCGTCGACGGGCTTCTCGACGCGCTGGCCGCAATGGGCTTCCGCCGGCTGACCGCGGCGATGACAGACGCCATGGCCCGAGCCGTTCCCGAACGGCGCCTCATCGCCTCGGGCACGGGCTATGTCGCCTTTGCGCGCGAAAACCCGTCGCTCTTCAAGCTGATGTTCTCCGCGCGCCGGGTCGAGCCGCCCGGGCCCGAGCTCGCCGAGGCGGGGGCCGAGGCCTTCGCGGTCCTGCGCCTGGCCGCATCGCAAGCGGCGCCCGGACGCCCGGAGCGGGAGGCCGCGCTCGATATTGCCGCCGCCTGGTCGATCGTCCACGGTCTGGCGCATCTGGTGATCGAGGCGCCGCCGGCCATGCGCGCGCTTCTCGGCGAGGATGCGCGGGAGGCGGCCATCGCGGACGTGCTGGAGCGTCCGCTCCCCATCGGCCGCGGCGGGTGACGGGGCGGATCGGAAGAAGACGGACCGTTCGACGGTTCGAGGCAGGGTCACGCCCGTATGACGTCTTGTGCGTCGCCGCCCCGCTTCCCTAATGCCCGTCGAACGCAGGAAGGGTCTCGAGCGCGGAGCGCACCGGGCCCGTCGACGAGGACGCATCCATGAAGACGATCGGCTTTCTCTCCTTCGGCCACTGGTCGCCGGCCGCCGGCTCGGCGACGCGCTCGGCCCGCGACGTGCTCCTGCAGTCGATCGATCTGGCGGTCGCCGCCGAGGCGCTCGGAGCGGACGGCGCCTATTTCCGCGTTCACCATTTCGCCCGCCAGCTGGCCTCGCCCTTTCCGCTTCTCGCCGCCGTCGGGGCGCGGACGAGCCGCATCGAGATCGGCACCGGCGTCATCGACATGCGCTACGAGAACCCGCTCTACATGGCCGAGGACGCGGGCGCGGCGGACCTCATCTCCGGCGGCCGGCTGCAGCTCGGGATCTCGCGCGGCTCGCCCGAGCAGGTGATCGAGGGCTGGCGGCACTTCGGCTATGCGCCCGCGGCCGGCGAGAGCGACGCGGACATGGGACGGCGCCATGCCGAGGTCTTCCTGCAGGTGATCGAGGGCCAGGGCTTCGCCGAGCCCAACCCGAGCCCGATGTTCCCGAACCCGCCGGGGCTGCTCCGCCTCGAGCCCCATTCGGACGGGCTGCGGGAGCGCATCTGGTGGGGCTCGGCCTCGAACGCCACGGCCGTTTGGGCGGCACGGCAGGGCATGAACCTCCAGTCCTCGACGCTGAAGGCCGATGAGACGGGCGAGGCCTTCCATGTGCAGCAGGCCCGGCAGATCCGCGCCTATCGCGAGGCGTGGACGGCGGCCGGCCATGCCCGCGAGCCGCGCGTCTCGGTCTCGCGCTCGATCTTCCCGCTGATGAACGACACCGACCGGATGTATTTCGGCCGCGGCAAGGAGGCCGATCAGGTCGGCATCATCGACAACATGCGGGCGGTCTTCGGCCGGGGCTACGCCGCCGAGCCGGACCGGCTGATCGAGGAGCTGCGCGCGGACGAGGCGGTGGCCGAGGCCGACACGCTGCTCCTGACCGTGCCGAACCAGCTCGGCGTCGACTACAACGCCCACGTGATCGAGAGCGTGCTGACCCATGTCGCGCCCGCTCTCGGCTGGCGGTGAGGCGTCGGACGGCTCGTTGCCCGGCGCTCGCCACTTCGGGTTCGAACGTTCGTCATCCTAGGGCTTGACCCGAGGATCGGGCAACGGGTCGGAGCGTTCGGACAGGTCGCGCGAGGTCTGAACGATCCTCGGGTCGAGCCCGAGGGTGACGAGGCTGATAGTCTCGAGGATGACGACTCTTCGGGATCGCCGGCGAAACGAGCTCGATGGCCATGAAGCGGAAGAGGCTCCGCCACCGCCCGCTCGCGGACCCTTTGTCCGCTTCCCAGGCTGGAGCCTTTCCAATAAGCGTGCCAGGCACAGCCAACGCCGAGAGACCGCCCGATGACGCCTGCCACCGCGAAGGACCGCTCCTCGATGATCGCGCTCGGTACCGGTCTGGCGCTGGCGGTCGTCCTGTTCGGCTTCACGCCGCTGTCCCTGTCGCTGTGGGTCACCGCGCTGCACGTCGTCGCGGTGATCGCCTGGATGGCCGGGATGCTCTATCTGCCGCGCCTCTTCGTCTACCACGCGCAGGTCGGGCCCGGCACGCCGCAGTCCGAGACCTTCAAGGTGATGGAACTGCGGCTGCTCAAGGCGATCGTCAATCCGGCGATGATCGTCGTCTGGGTCTCCGGTCTCTGGCTCGCCTGGACCGTCTTCGCCTTCCAGGGCGGCTGGCTGCACGCCAAGATCACCTTCGTGATCCTGCTGTCCGGTCTGCACGGCTATCTGTCCGCCTCGACGCGGCGCTTTGCGAACGACGCCAACACCAAGTCGGCCCGCCACTGGCGGATCGTCAACGAGATCCCGACCGTGCTCCTCGTCCTCATCGTCGTGATGGTGATCGTGAAGCCCTTCTGACGGCTCCATTTGGGACTCGGACCGCTTGGCGGCGCAAGGCGGGAGGCGTAAGCCGCCCTCGTCCCGCACTCCGAGGCTCACCGATGCCCGCGCTCTCCTTGCCCTATCTTGCGCCGATCCTTCTGCTTCTCGCCTCGAACGTCTTCATGACCTTCGCCTGGTACGGGCATCTGAAGTTCCCGTCGGCGCCGCTGACGATCGTGGTCCTCGCCTCCTGGGGCATCGCGCTCTTCGAGTACTGCCTGGCGGTGCCGGCCAACCGCATCGGCCATCAGGTCTATTCGGCGGCCGAACTGAAGACCATGCAGGAAGTCATCACCCTGATCGTCTTCGCCGGCTTCTCGGTCTGGTTTCTCGGAGAGAAGCTCACGATCAACCATCTGGTCGGCTTCACGCTGATCTTCGCCGGCGCCGTCTTCATTTTTCGCGGGCCGCTCTGAGACGAGGCTTGCCACCCGCACCCATTGCCGGATAGGCCCCGCAGACCCACACCCCGGCGCCGACGGACCTTGAAACACGGAACGCGCGCCGTCCCGGAGCCCACCCATGGCAGAGCCCCGTTCCGCCGCCCCCGTCGCGATCATCGTGATGGGCCCGTCCTCCATCGGCAAGACGACGACGGCCAAAATGATCGCCGCCGAACTCGACTGGCCCTTCGCGGAGGCCGACGAGTTCCACCCGCCGGAGAACATCGAGAAGATGTCGGCCGGCATCGCGCTGAACGATCAGGACCGCCAGCCCTGGCTGGAGACGATCCGCGACTGGATCTCGGGGCAGGCCCGCGAAGGCCGCTCGGTCGTCCTCACCTGCTCGGCGCTCAAGCGCCGTTACCGCGACACGCTGCGCGGGGCGGATGCGCGCGTGCGCTTCCTGGAGCTGGTGGCCTCCAAGGAGCTCGTTGCGGAGCGGATGGCCCAGCGCAAGGGCCACTACATGCCGACCTCGCTGCTCGATTCCCAGTTCGCCGATCTCGAGGAACTCGACGCCGACGAAGACGGCGTGAAGGTCGATGTCGGTCCGTCGCCGGACGCGGTGCTCGACCATTCTCTGACGGCCCTCGGCCTGAAAGGCTCCTGATCCCCATGGACGGCTTCGAACAGACGCTGGGCGCCGGCGCGCTTCTCTCCATCGCGGGGGTCGCGATCGTCGCGCTCCTCGTCCTCATCATCCAGTTCCGCGTCCACGCCTTCCTGGCGCTGATCCTCGTCAGCCTCCTGACGGCGGTCGCCGCCGGCATTCCGGTCGCGCAGATCGTGCCGGTGCTGACGGAGGCCTTCGGATCGACGCTCGGCGGCGTCGCGCTCCTCGTCGGCCTCGGCGCCATGCTCGGCCGGCTGGTCGAGACTTCGGGCGGCGCACAGGCGCTCGCCGACGATCTCGTGCGCCGCTTCGGCGAGCGCAACGCGCCCTTCGCGCTGGGCGTCGCCTCGCTGATCTTCGGCTTTCCGATCTTCTTCGACGCCGGCCTCGTCGTCATGCTGCCGGTGGTCTTCACCGTCGCGCGGCGCCTGGGCGGCGGGCTCCTGCGCTACGGCATTCCGGTGGCGACGGCCTTCTCCGTCATGCACGTCTTCGTGCCGCCCCATCCCGGTCCCGTGGCCGCGGCCGAGCTGCTCGGCGCCGATGTCGGGCTGCTCGTGCTTTTGGGCATCCTCGTCGCGGTCCCGACCTGGCTCGTCGCCGGCCAGCTCTTCGGCACCTGGATCGGCAGGCGCATCGTGCTCGCCGTTCCCGACATCCTGTCGGGCGGACCGCAGGTGGCCGACCGGGCCGACCCGCCGCGTCCCTCGACGGTGATCTGGCTTCTCCTGATCCCGCTTCTCCTGATCTTCCTGAACACCGGCATGAACTTCGCGCGGGCTCAAGGCTGGATCGCCGAGGACGCCTTCCTCTACGAGGCCGGCCGCACGCTCGGCGCGACGCCGGTGGCGCTGCTCATCTCCGTCCTGATCGCCATGGTCGTCCTCGGCACCAGGCGCGGACAGGACGCCAAGCGCGTGGAATCGATCGTCGATTCCGCCCTCGGCCCGGTCTGCGCGATCATCCTCATCACCGGCGCGGGCGGCATGTTCGGCGGCGTGCTGCGGGCCTCCGGCATCGGCGACGCGCTGGCCGACGCGCTGGACGGGATCGGCGTGCCGATCTTCGTCGCCGGCTTCCTGATCGCCACCGCGCTGCGCGTCGCGCAGGGCTCGGCCACGGTCGCGCTCATCACGGCGGCCGGGCTCGTCCAGCCGGCGGTGATGGCGGCGGGCTACGGCGGCGTCGATCTGGCGGCCATCGTGCTCGCTCTCGCGGCCGGCTCGGTGATGCTCTCCCACGTCAACGATTCCGGCTTCTGGCTGGTCGGCCGCTTCTTCGAGATGGACGTGAAGACGACCTTCAAGACCTGGACGGTGATGCAGACCCTGGTCGGCCTCCTCGGCTTCGCCTTCTCGGGCCTGCTCTTCTGGCTGTTCTGATCGCAACGACCCAACCGCCACAGAAGACGACGCCGCCTTGCGCCCTGCGCGAGGCGGCGTTATATCGTCAGCCATTCCCGCCTCTCGGATGCTGCCAGGACCGATCATCGGTCTGCCGCATCCACCGCATCGCCGAACGTCTTTAGAGCTTCAGGCCTGCAGTCCCTCCCCCGAATGTTTCCCGTGTCCCCGGGCCCCGTGCCGGGCCGTGCGGGACGCCAGCCCGCACGTGAAAAGATGCCCGAGATCAAGCTCCAGGACCTCAAGAACAAGACCGCGGCCGAGCTCGTCGCCTTCGCCGAGGAGAACGAGGTCGAGAACGCCAGCGTCCTGCGCAAGCAGGAGCTGCTCTTCGCGATCCTGAAGCGCCTCGCCGCGCAGGACGTCGACATCATCGGCGAAGGCGTGGTGGAGATCCTGCAGGACGGCTTCGGCTTCCTGCGCTCGCCCGAGGCCAACTACCTGCCCGGCCCGGACGACATCTACATCTCCCCCTCCCAGCTCCGCCGCTTCCAGCTGAAGACCGGCGACACGGTCGAGGGGCAGATCCGCTCCCCCAAGGACGGCGAGCGCTACTTCGCCCTCCTCAAGGTCAACACGATCAATTTCGACGACCCGGAGAAGATCCGGCACAAGAGCCATTTCGACAATCTGACGCCGCTCTACCCGAACGAGCGGTTCAAGATGGAGAACCCGGACCCGACGAAGAAGGACATGTCGGCCCGCGTCATCGATCTGGTCGCGCCGATCGGCAAGGGCCAGCGCGCGCTGATCGTCGCGCCGCCGCGCACCGGCAAGACGGTGCTCCTGCAGAACATCGCGCAGTCGATCACCACCAACCACCCCGAGTGCTACCTCATCGTGCTCCTCATCGACGAGCGCCCCGAGGAGGTGACCGACATGCAGCGCTCGGTGAAGGGCGAGGTCGTCTCCTCCACCTTCGACGAGCCGGCCACGCGCCACGTGCAGGTCGCCGAGATGGTGATCGAGAAGGCCAAGCGTCTCGTCGAGCACGGGCGCGACGTCGTCATCCTGCTGGATTCCATCACCCGCCTCGGCCGCGCCTACAACACGACCGTCCCCTCCTCCGGCAAGGTGCTGACGGGCGGCGTCGACGCCAACGCGCTGCAGCGCCCCAAGCGCTTCTTCGGCGCGGCGCGCAACATCGAGGAGGGCGGGTCCCTCACCATCATCGCGACGGCCCTGATCTACACCGGCAGCCGCATGGACGAGGTGATCTTCGAGGAGTTCAAGGGCACGGGCAATTCCGAGATCGTCCTCGACCGCAAGGTCGCCGACAAGCGGACCTACCCTTCGATGGACATCCTCAAGTCCGGCACGCGCAAGGAGGACCTCCTGGTCCCGCGCGCCGATCTGCAGAAGATCTTCGTCCTTCGCCGCATCCTCTCGCCGATGGGCACCACCGACGCGATCGAGTTCCTCATCGACAAGCTCAAGCAGACGAAGTCCAATTCCGACTTCTTCGATTCCATGAACACCTGACCGGGATCGGGACGGTCCATGTCCGAGCCGCTGCTTCCCGATTCCGTGCGCCGCGTCGAGATCGACGCGGCGACGAAGGGCCTGCCGGTTCGCATCGTGCGGACCGAGACCATCGCTCGCACGGCGCAGGAGGCGGCGCAGGCGGTCGGGGCGCAGGTCTCCCAGATCGTCAAGAGCCTCGTCTTCCGGGGGCGGACCAGCGGCGACGCGATCCTCCTCCTGATCGCGGGCGACCGGCGCGTCGACGAGCGCAAGGCGGCGGCTTTCGCGGGCGAGCCGATCGAGCGGCCCGATGCCGCCTTCGTGCGCGAGGCGACGGGCTTCGCCATCGGCGGCGTCTCGCCGCTGGGCTCGTTGAAGCCGCTCCGGATCGCGATCGACGCCGGCCTTCTCGAGGAGGAGGTCGTCTGGGCGGCCGCCGGCTCGCCCTACCACGTCTTCGAGGCCCGTCCGGCGATGCTGGCCGAGGCGGTGCAGGCGAGCGTCTCCGACCTCACCGAAGCCGCAACGCCCGGCTGAGGTCCTGCGCCGGGCCCGGCGGACCTCAAAACTCGATGCCCTTCTGGGCCTTCACGCCCGAGCGGAACGGGTGCTTGACCGCCTCCATCTCGGTCACCAGATCGGCGATCTCGATCAGTTCGTCCTTGGCGTTGCGCCCGGTGACGACGACGTGCTTCATCTCCGGCTTCTCGTCGCGCAGGAAGGCGACCACCTCCTCGATCGGCAGATAGTCGTAGCGCAGCACGATGTTCAGCTCGTCCAAGACGACGAGCTGGTGCTCCTCGTCGAGAATCAGCGCCTTGGCCATGTCCCAGGCCTGCCGGGCGGCCGCCAGATCGCGCTGCCGGTCCTGCGTCTCCCAGGTGAAGCCGTCGCCCATGGCGCTGATCGTCACCTCGCCGGGGAAGCGGTCCAGCGCATGGCGCTCGCCGGTGTCCCACTTGCCCTTCACGAACTGGACGATGCCGACCTTCATGCCGTTGCCGAGCGCGCGGAACACGAGGCCGAAGGCGGCGGTGGACTTGCCCTTGCCCTTGCCCGTGTGGACCATCACCAGGCCCTTCTCGCGGGTCTTGGTCGCCACGATCTTGTCGCGCGCGGCCTTCTTCTTGCGCATCTTCTCGGCGTGACGCGCGTCCATCTCCGCCTCGGTCATGTTGAGCAGAAGGGGGCTTTTCTCGGCCATCAGGCGGATTCCTCGAGAGTGAGGCCCATGCGGGCCGAGTTGGAGCGGGGATGCCAGAAGCCGCGCGCGACAGCCTCGGCGAGGCGCGCGCGCAGCGCCTCGAAGGCCCGCGGATTGGCCTCGCGCAGGAAGGTGGCCACCGCCTCGTCCTCGACGAAGGCCGCGTGGACGAGGTCGAAATGGTGGCTGGCCACCGCGTCGGTCGTCGCGGCGAAGCCGAAGAGCATGTCGACGCTGGCGGCGATCTCAAAGGCCCCCTTGTAGCCGTGGCGCATGGCGCCGGCGATCCATTTCGGGTTCACCACGCGGCCGCGGACGATGCGCGCGACCTCGTCCGACAGCGTGCCGATCCTCGGGCTCTCGGGCCGAGAATGGTCGTTGTGGTAGAGCGAGGGCGCGGTGCCCGCGAGCGCTTCCACGGCGGCGGCCATGCCGCCCTCGAACTGCCAGTACTCGTCGGAATCGAGGATGTCGTGCTCGCGGTTGTCCTGGTTCTGGACGACGGCGTCGAGCCCGGCGAGGCGCGTTTCGAAGGCTGCGCGCGCCGGCGTGCCCTCCGCGCCATTCCCGTAGGCGTGGGCGCCGGTCGCCAGATAGGCCTCGGCGAGATCGGCGCGGGTGCTCCAGCGTCCGGTTTCCAGCACCGCCTCCAGGCCCGCGCCGTAGCCGCCGGCCCGCGCGCCGAAGATGCGCGTGCCGGCCTGCGCCCGTGCCTGCGCCTCGCTCCGGCCCGCGGCGACCAGCGCGGCGGCCTCCTCCCGCATGCGGGCGGCGATCGGATTGTCCTCCTCGTCCTCGTCGAGCGCGCCGATCGCGCGCATGGCCTTGTCGAAGAAGGCGATCTGCTCGGGAAAGGCGTCGCGGAAGAAGCCGGAGATGCGCAGGGTGACGTCGACGCGCGGGCGGCCGAGGGCCGCGGGCGGCACGATCTCGAAGCCGGTGACGCGCCGGGACGCCGGGTCCCAGACGGGTTTGGCGCCGATCAGCGCGAGCGCCTGCGCCAGATCGTCCCCACCGGTTCGCATGTTGGACGTGCCCCAGACCGAGAGGCCGATGGCGCGGGGCCATTCGCCGTGGTCCTGCAGGTGACGGCGCACCAGGAGCTCGGCGGATTTCTTGCCCAGGTTCCAGGCGGTCTGGGTCGGCACGGCGCGGGTGTCGACCGAATAGAAGTTGCGCCCGGTCGGCAGCACGTCCGGGCGCCCGCGCGTCGGCGCGCCGGAGGGCGAGGGCGGCACGAAGCGGCCTGACAGGCCCGCGAGCAGCCCGTCGATCTCGGCACGCCCGCAGGCGAGGATCGAGGGACGGAGACGCGTTTCGACGTCGGCAAGGACTGCGGCTGTGGAGGACCAGGCGGGATCGGGCGCGATCGTGCCGTCGATCAGCCCGCGCGCGAGGGCTTCGAGGCGCTCCACCGTATCGCCCGTCGAGCGCCACGGGGCGGTGGACAGGCTCTGGAGTAGATGGGGACGGGCGCTGGTCCAGGGTGTCGAGAAGACGCAGTCGAGGGGGTCGAAGGTCGCGGCCTTCAAGCCCTCATCCGCCCTTCGGGCACCTTCTCCCGGGACGGGAGAAGGGGGCGCCTTATCTTGGACCATCGAACCCTCCGTCGCAGGCGAAGCCGAGGGAGAAGGCGAATAGGCGGACGCTGCCCACTTCTCCCCTGTGGGGAGAAGGTCCCGGCAGGGGGATGAGGGCCTGCAGGGCGCATCGTCCGTTGTGTTCCCCGACAGCACGTCCGCCGCGAGCGCCCGCAGAAGCGACCCCTCGCCTGCCTCCAGCCCGCGCGGCAGCCGTGCGAGCGCGAGCGTCAGGCTGGTCAGGAGTTCGCCCTGCGGCGCGCGGCCGAAGACGTGCAGGCCGTCGCGGATCTGCAGCTCCTTCAGGTCGCAGAGCCAAGCGTCGATGGTCTGCAGCGCCTGCGCCTCGTCGGCCCCGTCCGTGATCCCGGCGTCCTTTCCGATGCCGCTGTCGCGGACCAGATCGAGGATCTGCCGTTCGAGCTTCGCGGTGCGGCGCGCGTCGGAGCCGGCCGCCTCGTAATATTCGTCGACGAGCGCCTCCAGGTCGGCGAGCGGCCCGTAGGTCTCGGCGCGGGTCAGGGGCGGGGTCAGATGCGAGACGATGACGGCCGAGGTCCGGCGCTTGGCCTGCGTGCCCTCGCCCGGATCGTTGACGATGAAGGGGTAGAGATGCGGCAGGGGGCCGAGAAGCGCCTCGGGCACGCAATTCTCCGACAGCGCCATCGCCTTGCCGGGCAGCCATTCCAGATTGCCGTGCTTGCCCATGTGCACCACGGCGTGCGCGCCGAATTCCTCCCGCAGGAAGGCGTGGAAGGCGATGTAGTGGTGCGGGGGATAGAGCTCCGGGTCGTGATAGTCGTCCCTAGGGTCCACGGCCCGGCCGCGCGCCGGCTGGATGCCGACGAGAATTGTCCCGAAGCGCGAGACGGGCAGCGCGAAGCCCTGCCCGGTGAAGAACGGGTCCTCCTCCGGCGCGCCCCAGCGGGCGGTCACGGCCTCTCGGATCGTGGCCGGCAGCGCGTCGAAGAAGGGGCGATAGGCGTCGAGCGGCAGCATCTCGCGGATCGTGCGACCCTTCCATCCGGCCGGCGTCGGGCCGTCCAGAAGATGCGCCATCAGAGCCGCGCCGGTCCGGGGCGCGTCGCCGACGTCGTAGCCCGCCCGGCTGAGGGCTCCCAGCACCTCGACCGTGCCGGCCGGCGTGTCGAGGCCGACGCCGTTGCCGATCCGGTCGTCGCGGCCGGGATAGTTGGCAAGGACGATGGCGATGCGGCGCTCGCGCGCCGCCGTCTCCCGCAGCCGCGCCCAGGCTGCGGCGAGCTTGGCCGTGAAGGCGATTCGGTCCGGCACCGGCTCGTGGGCGACGATGTCGATCTGGCACATCTCGTCCCATTCGCCCGCCGACTTGAAGGCGATGGCGCGGGCGAGCACGCGGCCGTCGAGTTCCGGCAGGCCGACATTCATGGCGAGGTCGCGCGCGGTGAGCCCGCGCGGGTTCGCCGCCCACGCCGCTTGGCTGATGCCGGCGAGCACCGCTTGGAGGACGACGGCGCCGCCCTCGTCGAGCACGGTGGGCTTGGGCGCGCCCGGCGAGGAGACGGCGAAGCCCGTGCAGTTCACGACGACCGAGGGCGGCGTTTGCGCGAAGATCGCGCGGACGGCCGCCTCGCAGTCGGCATCCTTGAGGCTCGCGACGAAGACCGGGAGCGGCGCGAGCCCCTCGGCCTCCAGCGCCTCGCACAGGGCGTCCACCGCCTGCGTCTGACCGCTCTGGACGAGGGCGCGATAGAAGACGACGGCCGCGACGGGGCGGTCCTCGGAAGATGTCTCACGTGAGACGAGACGGCCGGCCTTGGGCAGCGGCCTCGGCTCGGGCGGCCATTCGCCGCCCTCCATGACCGCCTTCGCCGCGTGCAGGAACCCCTCGGCATTGTCCGGCCCGCCGGAGGCGAGGTGCCGCCAGAGGCGGTCCCGCACGTCGAGCGGCACGGTGTTGAACCGGTCGAGGCCGGGGTCGGGCTTGTCGTCGCCCGGCATGACGGCGAGCGCGATGCCGTGGGCCTGCGCCTGAGACAGGAGCGCCTCCAGCCCGTAGGGCCAGTAGGTCGCCCCGCCGATGATGCGAAGGACGATCAGCCTGGCGTGCCGCGCCGTGCGCTCGGCATAGGTGTCGATCGACAGGGGATGGGTGAGCTTCAGGAAGCTCGCCAGCCGCGTTCTGGGCGCGGCCTCGCCCAGCCGGCGCACGGCGAAGGCAAGGCTCGACAATTCGGTGTCCGCCGCCGAGAGGACGAGGAGATCGCCCGGCGTCTGGCCGAGATCGATCGCCTCGCCGTCGTCAGTGATGGTCCCCTTGGCGGCGAGGAGCAGATGCACCTACTCGGCCGCCTCACTGAGGCGCGCCGCCAGCGCCTCGACCTGCATCCGGATCCGGTCCTCGGCGCCGTCGTCGAAGACCTCGTGCAGCGCGATCAGGACGAGGCGCGTCGTCCGAGCCTCGTCCTTGGCGAAGGGCCGGTCGAAATAGGTCGAGAAACGCGTGCCGACGCCCTGCACGACGAGGCGGGAGGGCTTGCCCTCCACCGCCGCGAAGCCCTTGGCGCGCAGGATGTCGTGGTGCTGGACGATGGTCTTCAGGCCCTCGACGAAGGCCTCCACGTTGGCGACCGGACCGCATTCGACGACGATCGATTCGAACTCGTCGTGGTCGTGATCCGCGCCGCCCTCGTGCTCCATCTCGTGATGTGACTGGCGCGAGGCGATGAGGTCCTCGGTGCCGGCCTTGAGGCCGAGCAGCACATCGGCGGGAAGCTCGCCGTTCTGCGCGGTCAGGATCGGCAGGGTGCGGCCGGCATGATCGGTGATCTCGCCCTTCACGCGCTCCAGATCCTCCGAGGAGACAAGGTCGGCCTTGTTGAGAATCAGGAGGTCGGCGGCGCGGATCTGGTCCTCGAACAGCTCCTCCAGCGGGTTTTCGTGGTCGAGGCTCTCGTCCGCCTCGCGCGCCGCCTGCACGCGTGCCTCGTCCTCGGCGAAGCGACCGGCGGCGACCGCCGCCGCGTCGATCACGGTCACGACGCCGTCCACCGTCACCTGCGCCTTCACCTGCGGCCAGTTGAAGGCCGCGACGAGGGGCTGCGGCAGCGCCAGGCCCGAGGTCTCGATGACGATGTGGTCGAGCCGGTCGGCGCGCTCCAGGAGCTTTTCCATCGTCGGGATGAAGTCGTCGGCGACCGTGCAGCAGATGCAGCCGTTGGTCAGTTCGACGACGTCCTCCTCGCGGCAGGTCTCGACCCCGCAGCCCTTCAGGAGGTCGCCGTCGACGCCGAGATCGCCGAACTCGTTGATGATGAGCGCGATGCGCCGGCCGCCGGCGTTCTGGAGGAGGTTGCGGATCAGCGTGGTCTTGCCGGCCCCGAGGAAGCCTGTGACGACGGTGGCGGGAATCTTGTGCATTCGGGTTCTCACCCTTTCAGTGTCAGCGGCAGGCCTGCCGCAATGAGCGTGACGTGGTCGCAGGCCTCTGCGACCATTTGGTGGAGCCGGCCGGAATGGTCGGCGAAGCGCCGCGCCATGGCGTTGGCCGGGACGATGGAGAGCCCGACCTCGTTGGAGACGAGGACGATCAGGCCGGGCGGGCGGGCTGCGAGCGTCTCCGTCAGGCGCCGCGATTGCCCTTCGACGTCTCGTTCGGCGAGCATGAGGTTGGAGACCCAGAGCGTCAGGCAGTCGATCAGGATCGCGCGATCCTCCCGCGCCTCCTGGCCGATCGCCTCGACGAGGTCGAGCGGCGCCTCCACCGTGCGCCAGGGCCTGCCCAGGGGAAGGCCGACCCGCCGCTCCCGGTGCTCGGCGATGCGGGCCGTCATCTCCTCGTCGAAGGCCTGGCCGGTGGCGAGATAGACGGGCGCGAGCCCGCTCGCCTCGACCAGGCCCTCGGCGAAGCGGCTCTTGCCCGAGCGCGTGCCCCCGAGGACGAAGCGAAGGCCCTTGGTCCGGACGCCCTCAGCCAAGGCCGACGAGCCCGAGCAGCTGTTCGCCGAGGATGATGCCGCCGGCGCCCGCGACCATTCCCCCGGTGACGCGCAGGCCGAAATTGTCGCGCGGGCTGCGGTTCCGGCCGAGAAGCGTCACGGCGACATGGCCGGCGGCGACGGCCACCGCGTACTGGATGGCCGCGAAGCCGACGAGATAGGCAAGGACCGCGTCGGTGCGCGCACCGACCACCGCCTCGCCATAGGCGTAGCCGTGGAAGAGACCGGCGACGGCAAAGAGCGCGGCCACACCTGGAAAGGCCACCGGGCGGCCGGACAGCGCCAGAACGCCGATCGCGGCGACCGAGAGCGCGATGACGAATTCGGCGGCCGGAAGGTCGAGCGCCATCAGATGCAGGAGCGTGCCGAGGACGGTCGCGACGACGAAGACGAGCGGCGCGGCGAGGCGGTGGGGCGTGACGGCGGCCAGCAGGCCGACGCCGACGACGAAGGCGAGATGGTCGAGTCCGATCACCGGATGGGCGAGGCCCGACAGGAGGCCCTCGAAAAGGGTCTGCGGGGCCTCCCCGCCGCCCGGATGATGGGCGAAGGCGAGGGTCGGAAGAAGCGTGAGGGCGCCCGCGAGTGTGGGGCGGAGTGTGCGGTTCATCGAAGGACAAGCTCCCGTGTCCTGAAGGTTCGGATGGGCGGGAGCGGCCACGACGCGTCGGCTGGCCGCGCGCCCGGCACGACGACCGGGGCGGCACGGAAGGCGAAGCTTCGTGCCCGGAACACCCCGTCCCGGCGACGTCATGCGGCGGATGGCAGGTCTCCTGGCTCGCGGGTCGCCGGTGCCGCCCTCGCCTTCCCGGTCGGAATGCTCCGTCCAGTGGCTTGTCCGCCCCGTCTCACGGGCCGGCAGGCTGGCACCTCGCCGCTCTACAGTCGCGGGGTCGGCTGCGATGGGGACGCCCGGCTTGGGTCCGTCCTTTCGCATTCCCTCTTGGCCCCGAGGCGCATGGCGCGCTCCGGGGAACCATCCGGAAGCGAGCATAGACGCGCGGCGCACCCCTTTCAATCGTCCCGCCGGATGGCTGGCCGGCGCCCGGCCCCTATGTCCCGCCGGGCAGGACCCGAAGGACAGATCCGATGAACCACCCCGCAATCCGACCCCAGCACACCGCCGTCGTCACCGGAGGGGCGGACGGCATCGGCCTCGCCGCGGCACGCGCCTTCGCGCGCGCCGGGCTGAAGGTCGCGATCGTCGATCGCACCATGGACGCCCTGACGGTGGCGCGCGACGAGCTGGCGGAGATCGCGGGCTCCGACGACCTCGTCGTCGCCGCCGCCTGCGACGTGACCGACCGGGTCGGCATGGAGCGCACGGCCGCCCATGTCGCCGAGCGGCTCGGCAAGGTGCACGTTCTCATGAACAACGCCGGCATCCAGCCGGGCTCCTCGATCTTCGGCGCGCAGGAGAACTGGGACGCGGTCCTTTCGGTCAATCTCGGCGGCATCATCAACGGCACGCGCGCCTTCGGCCCGGCCATGCTGGCGCACGGCGAGCCGGGGCTCATCGTCAACACCGGCTCCAAGCAGGGCATCACGACGCCGCCGGGCGACCCCGCCTACAACGTCTCGAAGGCCGGGGTGAAGGCCTTCACCGAGGCGCTGGAGCACGAGCTGCGAAACCGCGAGGGCGGGCGGGTCTCGGCGGCGCTCCTCATTCCGGGCTTCGTCTTCACCGGCCTGACCCGGGGCGGGCGGACGGAAAAGCCGGCCGGCGCCTGGACGCCTGAGGAGACGGTGGACTTCATGCTGGAGCGGCTGGAGGCGGGCGACTTCTACATCCTGTGCCCGGACGGCGAGGTGACGCGGCAGATGGACGAGAAGCGCATCGCCTGGGCGGCGGGAGACCTCGTGGAGAACCGCCCGCCGCTGTCGCGCTGGCACCCGGATTTTTCCGAGCGCTTCAAGGCCTTCGCCGAAGGCCGGTGACGCCCCTTGGCCCGGTGGACGCCTCGTGCGGCCCGCCGTCGGCCGCCGATCTCGGCGCCGATCCCTGCGAATGCGGGTCGCTCCGTTGTTTGCAGCGACGCCGGACGGAGTCGCTCGAACGGAAGGCGCCCGCTCACCGGCAGTAGGTCGAGCCGTTCGATCGCGCGGCGATGTCGAGGTGGAAATGGTCGGAATGGTCGGCGTCGGTGCCCGGGCCGATGACGGTCTGGAACGGTCCGCAGGCCGCGCGGCGGACGCTCGCCAGGAACCGGTCCTCGGGCGAGCCGGGCGCCTGTTCCTCGACGCGGACAGGCTCGCGGCCTTCGAACTCGAAGGCGCCGACGTCGATGGCGCTACCGCGCCCGTGCTCGGAGAGGCCCGTCTCGCTCGCCCGGTCGCGGCAGACATAGGTCGAGACCTGCCGGATCGCGCTCGGCGCCCCTGTGCCGAGCTCGGCGCGGGCCGCCGGCCCGACGCTCTCGCCGACCCAGATGTCGAAGGCGAGCGCGGTGCGGCACAGCATCTGCGTGCCGGGGCCGATCGCGACGCCGGACGAGGTCCGCGTCAGCGAAACGGGCCGCAGCACGCCGCATTGGCCGTCCGACAGGCTCGGGGCCACGGTGAACGTGGCGCCGCGGGCTTTCAGCTCCGTCTCGCAGAGGCGCGCGTCCTCGATGGCGCGGGCGGCGTCGACGCTCTCCTGCGGCGTCACCTCGAAATCGGGCGTGTCGGGTGCGCTCTCCTCCGGCGAGGTGCGGGCGTTCTCTGGCGGAACGTAGGCCGGCGACGGCTCGGGCTCAGAGGCGCCCGGTTCGGCCGGAGCGTCCAACGGGGCAGCGGCTTGAGAGACAGCATCGCTTGCCCCCGAAGGGTCAAAGGGTTCGTCCGTGGCCGGCCCGTCCGGCTCGTCCGAGGGGCGCGGCTCCGGGGTCGGAACTGTCCCGAACGTCGGATCGGCGTCGGTCTCGGAGGCCGTTCCGGGATCTGCAGCCTCGTCCGCGGCGCCGTCGCCGTCCGGCGGTCCGTCGTCGGCCGTGTCGGCGTCGGATGCCGGGCCGGCCTCGGTCGTCTCCCCCGGCGCTTCGGTGCCGGCAGCGGGTTCGGTCGGCACGTCGTCGATCGATTCCGTCGGGGGCGGGGGCGAGTCTTCGGCTGGGCGCTCGCTCGGCGTCGGGACGCTCGTCGCGGCCGGAGCGGTGGTTCTCGGCCGGGCCGGCTCGGAAGACCGCGCCGGGCGCGTCCCCTGCCCGGCCTGACCGACCGGCGGCCCGAACCAGCGCTCGAAGCGCTGCTCGATCGTCTGCGCGGCGCCGGGGCCGGCGGACAGAACCATCGCGAGGGCCAGCAAGACAGGCAGCGTCGAGCGTCGCATCACCATCGGCCCCGTCCGGTTTCGCGCGGCGGCGCCGACGCGCCGTGTCCGCTCTCGCGTCAGGATCGGCGAGCGAAAGCGGCCTTTGTGGGTCGTCCTCACCCGAAAGCCGCCGCACGCGAAGACGGCGCCCGTGGGGGGCGCCGTTCGGGATCACTCGACGAAGGTGACCGTGACGCCGGGCGAGACGATCTTGGCAAGTTCGGTCGCGTCCCAGTTGGTCAGGCGGATGCAGCCATAGGAGTAGGTGCGGCCGATCTGCGAGGGCTCGGGCGTGCCGTGGATGCCGTAGGTCGGGCGCGACAGCGCGATCCAGACCGTGCCGACCGGGCCGTTCGGGCCCGGCGGGATCGTCAGTATGCCGGTGTTCTCGCCCTGCTGGAAATTGATCTTCGGATTGTAGGTGTAGTTCGGGTCGAGCGCGATGCGGGTCACCTCGACCTGTCCCTCCGGCGAGGGCGTCGAGGAGGAGCCTATCGAGGCCGGATAGGCGACGACGAGGCTGCCGTCCGCGCCGTAGCCGCGCACCTGCTTGCGGCCCTTGTCGGCCTCGATGCGCACGACGGGCGTCGTGACGCGCTCGCCGACATTCATGACCTTGAGGATGGTGCCGGGCCGGTTGAAGTCGGCCCCCGGATTGATCTCCTGCAGGTAGCGCTCGTCCATGTGGAAGCGCTCGGCGAGCTTCTCGGTCACGCGCTCGTAGGACATGTGGTCGAGCAGCGCCTTCTCCGAATAGTCGCTGGGGATGGAGGCGACGAAGGGGCCGGAGACGTCCTCGTTGGTGATCTCGTACTCGATCACCGCCGGCCCGCCGGTGGCGTAGAGCTCCTCGGCCAGCGCCTGCGGATCGTTGAAGTCGATCGAGCGGCCGGTGATCTCGGTATAGGCGGCGACCGCCTTGTTGACGTTGGAGCCCATCTGCCCGTCGATCACGCCCGGCGAGGCACCGGCGCGGTCGAGGATCACCTGATAGGCGGCGACCTGCGACTTGGCGTTCGGGCCGGTCGGGCCGGCGACGGTGGGCGCGGGGTCACTTTCGGGCTGCTGGTTCCACAGCTGCGGCGGATATTGCGGGCCGATCGAGCCCGTCGCGTAAGGATCGGTGCCCTCCGGCGGCAAGGCGGCCGACTGGCTCGGCTCGGCGCCCGGCGCGGGCAGAGGCTGGGTCTCGACCGGGCGTTCGGCGGCCGAATCCCAGTCCTGCCCGGTGAACGGGTCGCCGAAGCCCGGCGGAACGGTGCCGACCGGACCCTCCAGAACGGCGCCGGGCGGCGGCGGTCCGTCGAGCACGATGGCGTCCTGCGGCCCGCGCTCCTCGATGGCCACGACGCGGCCGTAGGGGTCGACCGTGACGATGCGGCCGTATTCGTCGATGAAGCTCTCGTTGCCGCCCGTGGTCCGGTCGGGCTCGAAGGAGCGGTAGTAGGGGCTGTCGCGGTAGGGGTCGTAATATTGCGCGCCGGCCGGACCGGCAAACGCGCCGAGCCCGAACGGGATCGTCACGATCATGATCGCGATGCCCGACAGAACCCTCATCGGCGTCTCTCCGTCTCTTCGTGTCGGCCGTCCGTCCGAGGTCGGCTCCCCCTTCAACGCCCGAGGCGGGCGAACGTCTCCCATTCATCCTCCATCAAGCCTAACGAAAGGCAAATGAACATGGGCTGAAGATGTCGCGTGCGCGCCGCGCGGCGAGGGGTCAGGAGGCCGGGGGCAGCGGCTTCGACATCTCCGGCCCCTGGGCCCGCGTGCGCTCCAGCTCGATCACCACCGGGTTCGGCACGTGGTCGTAGGCGGCGCGGGTGTAGAGGTCGACCCCGACCCCGACGACGGTCGGCCCGCCCAGCGCGTTGCGTGCGACGCCCGTCGCGCCGGCCAGGCTCACCCGGCGCCGCACCTCCACGGTCGCGCTCTCGTAGCCCGGCGCGCTGGCCGTCACCGTGAAGTCCTGCGAGCGCGGCGCGCGCACCGTGCAGGAGCCCCGGCAGGCGACGTCGAGGCTGGTGCGCACCAGCGCGTCGGGCGGGGTCACCTCGATGCGCACCGGCTCCTCGACGCCGCGCTGGATCGTGCCGCAGGCGGGAAGCGCGAGAAGGACGGGCAGAAGGGCGAGGCGGACGAGGAACATGGAGGGGCGGAAGGCTCGAACGGTGGAGGGCGGATGCGGTCTCGCGCGACGGCCGTCTGGGACATCGATCTTCGGCCATTCCATGGCCGAGGCCCCGGACGAGCGTCCTTCTCCCGGAACTGTGAGCGCCAGGGGACGTTCCTTCCGCCAACCCCATCCGACAAGGAGACGATCAATGTCCGCGACCATGGGAACGGGACCGTCCGGTGAAATCGAGACCGGCGTCGACGCGATCGAGGCGAGCCGGGTGAACGGCACCAAGGTCTACAACACCGACGGCGACAGCCTCGGCCACATCCACGACGTCGTGCTCGGCAAGCGCGACGGCCGCGTGAAATACGCCATCATGTCCTTCGGCGGCTTCCTGGGGATCGGCGAGGAGTACCATCCGCTGCCCTGGAACGTGCTGAAATACGACGAGCGGCAGGGCGGCTACGTCGTCGGGCTGACGCGTGAGCAGCTGGAGGGCGCCCCGCGCTATGCGGAGACGAACCGCCCGAGCTGGGGCGACGAGGCCTATGGCCGCCGCGTCAACGACTATTACGGCGTCGGCTATCTCTGAGGAGACCGCGAGCCGCCGCCGGGCGCCCGGACGCGCTGTCGGGCGCACCGCGCCGGCGGCGGCTTTCCCCTTATTCTCGACGCGGGCCCTCCCGAGCCGATGGACCGGTGCCGCGGAACCGCGAACGTGAAACCGGCCGGATCGTGGCCTTCGCCGCCGCGGCCTCTAGATGGGCTTCGATGCAAGCGCCCCCACCGCTCGACCCGTCCCGCCACGCCCTCTTCCTCGACTTCGACGGAACGCTCGTCGGCTTCCGCGACGACCCGCAGGCGGTCGCTATCGAGCGAGATGCGCTCGGCAGCCTAATCGCGCTGTCCGGGCGGCTCGACGGGGCGCTCGCCATAGTGTCGGGCCGCCGCATAGAGGACCTCGACCGCTTCCTGCGCCCCTTGTCCTTCGCCGCGGCCGGCGTCCACGGGCTCGAGCTGCGCCGCGCCCCCGGCGGCGACGTAGAGCGCTCCGTCGATCCGCACGCTCTCGACCGCATCCGCGGCCGCCTTCGCGACGCGCTTGCGGCCCATCCGGGCCTGCGGCTCGAGGACAAGGGCTCGGCGCTCGTCCTCCACTGCCGGGAGCATCCCGAGCTCGAGGCCGTTTCACGTGAGACCATGGCCCGGGCGGTCGAGGGCGAGACCGGCTTCAAGATCATGCCCGGCAACCGCATCGTCGAGGTCCACCCCGCGGGGATGGACAAGGGCATCGCGGTCACGGCGCTGATGCGCGAGCCCGCTTTCGACGGGCGGGTGCCGCTCTATGTCGGCGACGACACGACCGACGAATACGCCATGGAGGCGGTGCAGGCCGCGGGCGGGCTCGGCGTCAAGGTCGGCCCGGGCGAAAGCGTCGGCCGCGCGCGGCTCGCCGACGTCCCGGCCGTTCACCGCTGGCTCGCCGAGGCCCTCGGCCCCCTTGGCAGGCCGTGAGGCCCGCGCGACTGTGGACGCACGCGAATCGATGGAGGACGGACCATTGAGGAACGGTGAGGGACGGCTGGTCTTCGTGTCCAACCGCGTCGGGCCCCTGTCGGACGAGGGCAAGGCCGGCGGCCTGGCGGTGGGCCTGGCGGACGCGCTGCGGCGGCGCGGCGGGCTCTGGTTCGGCTGGAGCGGGGAGACCTCGGAAGCGGGGACCACCTGCGATCTGAAGACCGAGACGCACGGGGACACGACGCTCGCGACCATCGATCTGACGGAGGAGGAGGCCGAGGGCTTCTACCTCCATTACGCCAACCGCACGCTCTGGCCGCTCCTGCACTACCGGCTGGACATCGCCGAGTACGACCGGGAATCCGACCGGGTCTACCGCGCCGTCAACAGGCGCTTCGCCGAACGCCTGCAGCCCATGATCGGCGACGAGGACCTCGTCTGGGTCCACGACTACCATTTCTTCTATCTCGGGGCGGAGCTGCGCGAACTCGGCTACGAGGGCCGCGTCGGCTTCTTCCTGCACATTCCCTTCTGCCCGCCGGAGATCCTCGGCGCCCTGCCCGCCTCGCTCGACCTCGTCTCGGCCATGCTCGCCTACGACGTGGTCGGCTTCCAGACCGAGGTCGACCGGCGCAACTTCATCGCCTTCTGCGTCCAGGAGCTGGAGGGCGAGGAGCACGAGGACGGCATTCTCGTCGTGGGCGAACGTCGGGTGCGCTGCGGCACCTTCCCGATCGGCATCGACGCGGAAGGTTTCGCCGAGTTCGCCTCCTCCGACGAGGCGAAGGAGCACGAGGCGATGATGCTCGGCATGGCCAACGGCCGCGCCCAGATCGTGGGCGTCGACCGGATGGACTATTCCAAGGGCATCCTCCACCGCATCCGCGGCTTCGAGCAGCTCTTGGAGAACCATCCGGAGGCGCACGGCGCGGTGCGCTTCCTGCAGGTCGCGCCGGTCTCGCGCGGCGAGCTCGACGCCTATGCCGAGCTGCGCCAGGAGCTGGAGCAGCTGGCCGGCAACATCAACGGGCGCTTCGCGACCCTCGACTGGGCGCCGATGCAGATCCTGACGCGCGGCTTCACGCGCAAGGCGCTGGCCGGCATCTACCGCGCCGCGCGCATCTGCATGGTGACGCCGCTGCGCGACGGCATGAACCTCGTCGCCAAGGAATATGTCGCCGCGCAGGACCCGGAGGACCCGGGCGTCCTCATCCTGTCGCGCTTCGCGGGCGCCAAGGCCGAGCTCGGCGCCGCTCTGATCGTCAACCCCTACTCCTCCGACGACGTGGCCCGCGCCCTCAAGGTGGCGCTGGAGATGCCGCTGGAGGAGCGCAAGCGCCGCTACGGGCTGATGCGAGAGCGGGTCTTCTCCAACACGGCCGCGCACTGGTGCGACGGCTTCCTCGACGTCCTCGCCAACTCCGACGGCGCGCGCCGGGGCGACGACCCGCGCGAGGCGCTTTTGCGAACGCCCTGGACCTGGGATAAGGCGCTGCGGTTCCTCGGCGCCGTGCACCCCCGATGAGAAGAGGCTGATCCGATGGTCCAGAAGGCCGAACCGCTCCTGACGATCCTGAAAGGCCAGCCGGTGATCCCCGTCGTCGCCGTCGACAGCGCGGACGGTGCGGTGAGGCTGGCGCGCGCGCTCGCCGCCGGCGGCCTGCCGGCGATCGAGATCACGCTGCGCACGCCGGCGGCCCTCGACGCCATCCGGGCCGTGGCACGGGAGGTGCCGGAGGCGATCGTCGGCGCCGGCACGATCCTGACGCGCGACCAGTTCCGTGAGGCCGAGGACGCGGGCGCGACGTTCATCGTCTCGCCGGGCGGAACGCCGGGGCTTCTGGACGCGGCCGAGGCCTCCCACGTCCCGCTGCTCCCGGGCGCGGCCAGCCCTTCCGAGCTGATGGCGATGCTGGAGCGCGGCTACTCGGTGCTGAAATTCTTCCCCGCCGAACAGCTCGGCGGCGCGCCCTTCCTCAAGGCGCTGGCGCCGGTCTTCCCGGCCGTCCGCTTCTGCCCGACAGGCGGCATCTCGACCAGGAACGTCGGCGACTATCTCTCCCTGCCGAACGTGGTGTGCGTCGGCGGCTCCTGGGTGGCGCCGAAGGCCGCGCTCGATGCCGGCGACTACGGGGAGGTCACGCGCCTGTCGCGCGAGGCCGCGGATCTGAAGAGAGGCTGAGACGCCGACATGCGCCGCGTCCTGAACCCTGCGGCGCTCCTGTCCGCCCTCGCGCTCTTCCTCACCGCCTGCGCGAGCGACGCCCTCAACCTCGTCACCTCCCGCGCCGGCTACAGCGCGACGAACGACATCGCCTACGGGCCCGACCCGCGCCAGCGCTTCGATCTCTACGTGCCGGACGGGGCCGAGCCGCAGACGCCCCTCGTCGTGTACATCCACGGCGGCTCCTGGGATTCGGGCTCGAAGGACATCTACCGCTTCGTCGGCCAGTCCTTTGCGGCGCAGGGCTTCATCCTGGCCGTCCCGAACTATCGCCTCTACCCCCAGGTGACCTTTCCCGGCTTCGTGGAGGATGCCGCGCTCGCCCTCGCCTCGGTCGACCGGGCGCTGGCGAGCGGAGCCTACGGCGTACCGGCCGGGCGCCGCCCGCTGGCGCTGATGGGTCATTCGGCGGGGGCGCAGATCGCCGCGCTTCTGGCCTTCGACGAGCGGTATCTGACGGCGGCGGGCTCGTCGCGCGACCGCCTCTCGGCCTTCGTCGGCCTCGCCGGCCCCTACGACTTCCTGCCGCTGACGGAAGAGCGCTACGAGCGCGTGTTCCCGGCGCAAACGCGCGACCAGAGCCAGGCGGTGAACTATGCCGACGGGCGCGGACCCGCGACGCTGCTCGTCCACGGCACGGCCGACACGACGGTCCTGCCGGCGAACTCGACCTCGATGGCGAACGCCATCCGCGCGGCCGGGGGCCGGGCGGAGCTGCGGCTCTTCGAGGGCGTCAACCACATCGTGCCGATCTCCTCCTTCGCCACCGCCCTGCCGCTCGGCAATCCGGCGATCCCGCAGGCCGTCTTCGCGTTCCTGAAGGGCCGCCTGTGACCGATCTCTCTCGTTTCACCCCTCGCCCCTGGCCCGGCCCTCAGCCGATGGTGGGGCGGACCGTCACGGTCGAGCCCATCGTCGACGACCGCCGCTTCGGTGAACTCTACGCCGCCTACGCGGCCGACGGGGACGAGATGTGGCGCTGGATGGCCTACGGGCCCTTCGAGAGCGAGACCGCCTTTCGCGATTTCGCCGCCCGGACCTATCTGGCGGGCGACCAGCTCTTCCATGCGGTGATCCCGCACGAGACCGGCCTTGCCGCCGGCGTCGCCTCGCTGATGCGGATCGATCGGGCGAACGGCGTCGTCGAGATCGGCAACATCGCGCTCTCGGCGACCTTGCGCGGAACCCTCGCCTCCACCGAGATGCAGGCCCTTCTCATGTCCCGCGTCTTCGACGAGCTCGGCTACCGGCGCTACGAGTGGAAGTGCAACGACCGCAACGCGCCCTCCAAGCGCACCGCCGCGCGGCTGGGCTTCGTCTACGAGGGGCTGTTCCGCCAGCACATGATCGTCAAGGGCGAGAACCGCGACACCGCGTGGTTCGCGGTCCTGGACCATGAATGGCCCGCGCTGAAAGCGGCCTTCGAGGCCTGGCTCGCCCCGTCGAACTTCGACGCGCAAGGGCGACAGAAGCAGACGCTGGAGAATTTGCGCGGCAGCTGAGCCAGCGCGCAGACGATGTGGCGGAGCGGATGACGCTGCGCCCTTTTCCCCTGCGGGGAGAAGGTGCCGGCAGGCGGATGAGGGCCTGAAGGGCGCAGACTTCGGACGCGCGACGACTTCGCACCGCCGTGCCCTACGACGCCCTCGCCCGTCCCCGTCGCGTTCCGCGCCGGGTCCACCCTCTCCCCTTCGGGGCGAGGGATTGGCGCCCGCTCGCCGACGCCCGGACGTCAGCCCCTGGCGGGAACGATCGTGATCACCTCGCCCGCCGGGAAGACGCTCTCGTAGAGCGCGCCGTCGCCGGGGGCGAACTCCAGCACGGTCTCGCCGCGGCGGTCGGCCATGATGAGCGCGCCGTCCTCGGTGGAGCGCCAGTAGGCGACGCGGCCCAGATGCGGCGAGCCGGCGCATTCGGGGCCGATCGGCGCGCGCTTCAGGCTCGTGTCGGAGGGATCGGGCCGCACCACCTTGCAGCTCTTGCCCGAGCGCAGGTCGATGACGCGCATCGCCGCGGTCGGCATGGAGCGCGCGTCCGGCATCAGCGAGCCCGTGATCTCGGCCGAGGGACGCATCGAGGCGGCGAAGCCGTCGCCTGCGGCGATGGCGTCACCCTGGAGATTGTAGGCGAGCAATGCGCCGGCGACGCCGGCGGACAGGACCATGGCGGCAAAGTTCATGACGGCATTCCTGAAAGAAAACTTGCCGGCAGTATCGCATTCTTAATCTTACCTGAGCGTTAACGAGAGGCCGCCGTCCCGGCCCTTTCCAAGCCCCCAGGATCGCCCGGGAACGAAAAAGGGCGGAAGGCCGCCCGGCCCCCCGCCCCTCGAGGAATGACGGTCCGCGCGCCGAGCGCTGCGGTCGATCCCTCAGCCGGACTGTTTGACCCCGGCCTTCACCGCTTCGGGCACCGGGGTCGCGACGGTCTCGCCGGCGAACCAGAGCTTGAGGTTCTCGATCACGAGTTCGCCCATCTGCCGGCGCGTGTGGCGCGAGGCCGAGGCGACGTGAGGGAGGAGGACGGCGTTCGGCGCGTCGATCAAGGCCTGGGGCACGCTCGGCTCCTTCTCGAAGACGTCGAGGCCGGCGGCCTTGATCGTCCCGTTCTTCAGGGCCTCGATCAGGGCCGGCTCGTCCACCGTCGTGCCGCGGCCGATGTTGATGAGGACGCCGTCCGGCCCGAGGGCCCGCAGGACCTGTGCGTTCACCGCCTTGTCGGTCGAGGCGCCGCCGGGCGCCGCGATGATCAGAAGGTCCACCGCCTGCGCCAGGCCCTCCAGGCTGTCGTGATAGGCATAGGCCACGTCGTCGCGCTTGGAGCGGTTGTGATAGGCGATGGAGACGCCGAAGGCCTCGAGGCGTCTGGCGATCGCCATGCCGATGCGCCCCAGGCCCATGATGCCGGCGGTGCGGCCGCGCAGGGTCGTCTGCGTCAGCGGGAAGGGGCCGTCCGACTGCCACTTGCCGGCACGCAGATACTGCTCGGCACGCCCCAGATCGCGCAGCGTCATCAGGACGAGGCCGAGCGCGGTGTCGGCGACCTCCTCGGTCAGGACATCCGGCGTGTTCGTGACCATGATGCCCTTGGCGGCCGCGTGGTTCGCGTCCACCCCGTCGTAGCCGACGCCGAAATTGGCGATGATCTCGAGATTGGGCAGGGCGTCGATCAGATGGGCCGGGGCCGAATTGAAGCCGGCGAGGCCGCGGATCGAGCCGCGCTCGCCCTCCGGCAGGTCCGCGATGTCCTTCGAGGGCAGATGGCGAACGTCGAAGACCGTCTTCAGCGTTTCGAACGTGTCGGGGTTCAGCGACCCCGGCACCAGGATCTTCACGGTCTTCAAATCGGTCATTTCGGCATGTCCTTCATGGGTCGGTCTTCGATGCTCAAGCCGAGGCCGGGCGGCATCGGCTGGATTGGCGGATCTTCAGCTGCGGCGTGATGAGCTCCACCGCCTCGACGGCGGGCGCGCCGGTCAGGCGGGCGGCGAGGCAGTCGGCGGCCCGCCGACCGACCTCGCTCTGCCCGTTGGCGACGGTCGTCAGCGAGGGCATGGCGATGGCCGCCTCGTCCACGTCGTCGTAGCCGGTGACGGCGACGTCGATCCCCGGCCGCAGCCCTTCGCGCGAGAGGCCGTACATGAGCCCGAGCGCGACGAGGTCGGAGAAACAGGCGATGGCGGTCGGACGGTCCGGCAGGGAGAGCACCTGCTTGGTCGCGTCGAAGCCGGAATGGCGGTCGCGCGGGCCCTTGATGCGAAGCTCGGGCGCGGCCTCCAGCCCCGCCGCCTCCATCGCCTCGCGCCAGCCGCGCTCGCGCTCGCGGCCCGTGGAGGTGGCATCCGTGCCGCCCACCATCGCGATGCGCCGGTGCCCGCTCTCGATCAGATGGTCGACGACGAGCCGCATGCCGAAGCGGTCGTCGCCGTGGAAGCTGGTGACGCCCGAGCCCTCCACGGTGCGCGCGATCAGCGTCACCGGCAGGTCGTTCTCCTCGGCGAGGCGGATGTCGGAGGCCGGCGTGCCGACCGAGGGCGACATGATGAGGCCATCGGCGCCGAGCTGCAGCATGGTGTCGACGAAGGCGCGCTGCTTTGCGAGCGCGTCGTAGTGGTTGCACAGGACGAAGGTCTGGCGGTGCCGGTCGAGCTCGCTCTCCACCGACTTCAGGATCTCTCCGAAGAACGGGTTCATGATGTCGGCGACGCAGACGCCGACGATGCCCGACTTGGAGGTGCGAAGGCTCGCGGCGCGCCGATTGTAGATATAGCCGGAGCTGCGCGCCTCCTCCTTGATGCGCTCGCGTGTGACCTCGGCGACCAGAGGCGAATCGCGCAGGGCCAGCGACACCGTCGCCGTCGACAGGCCGAGCCGTTCCGCGATGGTCGACAGTTTGACTTTCTGGGCCACCACTCTCCCGTCATGCCGTGGCAGGGCTCGAACGGGTGTAGCTTCGCGCAGGACGGGGCGCAACAAGTCGTGAGCGGGCTCGGCGCCGCCGCGGGCCCCGCAAGGGTTCCCCTCGTGCATTCGCAAGGCGCCTTGCCTATATCGGGGCGCAAGCCGCGAAGGAGTTGATCCGCCATGTCCGACACGCGTCAGACTCAGAAGCTCGACGAGCAGATCCCCGTCACCGTCCTCACCGGCTATCTCGGCGCCGGCAAGACGACGCTCCTCAACCGCATCCTCTCGGAGGACCACGGCAAACGATACGCCGTCATCGTCAACGAGTTCGGCGAGATCGGCATCGACAACGACCTCATCGTCGAGACCGACGAGGAGATCTACGAGATGAACAACGGCTGCGTCTGCTGCACGGTGCGCGGCGACCTCGTGCGCGTCGTCGAGGGCCTCACCAAGCGCCGCGGCCGCTTCGACGCCATCGTCGTCGAGACGACCGGCCTCGCCGACCCCGTGCCCGTCGCGCAGACCTTCTTCATGGACGAGGACGTGCGCGCCAAGACCAAGCTCGACGCCGTCGTGGCGCTGGTCGACGCCAAGCATCTCGGCCTACGCCTGAAGGACTCCAAGGAGGCCGAGGACCAGATCGCCTTCGCCGACGTCGTCCTGATCAACAAGACCGATCTCGTTTCGCCGGAGGAGCTGGCCGCCGTCGAGGCGACCGTGCGCGCCATCAATCCGCACGCGGTGATGCACCGCACGACCCGCGCCGGCATCGACCTGAAGCGCGTGCTGGGGCAGGGTGCCTTCGACCTTGCCCGCGTCCTCGACGAGGACCCGGAGTTCCTGGCGCAGGCCGAACATGCCCACGACGAGCACGTCTGCGGCCCCGATTGTGATCACGATCACCATAACCATGATCACGGTCACCATCATGGCGACCACGACCACGCGCACCACGACCACGGGCACGACCATGGGCATCATCACCACCATGGCGAGGTGGCGCCGATCCATGACGTGACGGTGAAGTCCGTCTCGCTCTCGGGCGGCGAACTGGATCAGAACCGCTTCTTCCCCTGGATCCAGAACCTCACCCAGACCGAGGGGCCGAACATCCTGCGGCTGAAGGGCATCCTCGCCTTCGCGGGCGATCCCGACCGTTACGTCATCCAGGGCGTCCACATGATCGTGGAGGGCGACCACCAGCGGCCCTGGCGCGAGAACGAGGCGCGCACGAGCCGGCTCGTCTTCATCGGGCGCGAGCTCGACGCGACGAGGCTGGAGGCCGAGTTCCGCTCCTGCCTGAAGACCGCGCCAGTCGCCGCCTGATGCCCTCGATCGCGCCCTATCAGTTCGACGGCCATGTCGAGGCGGCCCTCTATCTCAGGGACCGTCCGGTCTTCGCGCTCGCCGACGGGACGGTGCGGTTCCCGGCGGGGGGCGAGACCGTGCTGGAGACCCATGCGGGCGGCCTCGTCGTCGCCCACGCCGACCCCTTCGCCCACCGCCTCCTGACGGGCGGCGAGGACGGGCGGGTCGTCTCCACCCAGCCGGACGGGACCCAGGTCGAATTCGCCTCGATCGGCAAGTCCAAATGGATCAACGCCGTCGCCGGCGGGCCGAAGGGCGCGCTCGCCTTCGCCTCCGGCCGCACCGCCTATGTCGTCGACGGCGGGCGCCTGCGCGAGTTCGTCCACACGCGCTCGGTGGAGGACGTCGCCTTCGCGCCCAAGGGGCTGCGCTTGGCGACCGCGCGCTACGACGGGGCCAATCTCTACTTCCCCGCCACCGACGCCGATCCTTCGAGGCTCGAATGGAAGGGCGCCCACACGGACGTCTGCTTCTCGCCGGACGGGCGCTTCCTCGTCACCGCCATGCAGGAGAACGCGCTGCACGGCTGGCGCCTCGACGACGGCAAGCACATGCGCATGACCGGCTATCCGGTGAAGGTGAAGAGCTGGTCCTGGTCCGCCAAGGGCCGGTATCTCGCCACCTCCGGGGCGCCGGCCGCGATCCTGTGGCCCTTCACCGGCAAGGACGGGCCGATGGGCAAGGCGCCGCTGGAGCTCGGCACGCGCGGCGACACGATGGCCGTGTCGGTCGCCTGTCACCCGAGCGACGACGTGGTCGCCATCGGCTATGCCGACGGCATGATCCTGGCGGTGCGGATCGAGGATTCCAAGGAGGCGCTGCTGCGCCGCCAGGGCCGTTCGGCGATCTCGGCACTGGGATGGGACCCGACGGGCCGCTTCCTCGCCTTCGGCACCGAAGAGGGCGAGGCGGGGGTGGTGGACATTTCGGGTTAACGCCCCCGCAGTCGCCCGATCGCGCTCTCCCCGGCGGCCCGGCTCCGCCACTCCAGCCAGAGCGTGTGGGCGACGATCGCGACGACGATGAGTTCGGGTCCCTGCGTCGCGAAGGGCTCGGTCGCCCAGAACCCCAGGGCGGCAAGGCAGAGAGCCGTCTGCAGGAGCGCCAGGAGGGCGAGGATCACGCGCCTGCCGCGCCAGCGGGCCGCGCCCGGTGCGCGCTGCGCGATCGCCCGCGCGTAGAGGAGAAGGATCGCGGGGGTGAGCACCGTGGTCGCGAGCGTCGTCACCAGGGCGAGGTCGCTCCGGAAGACCGACGCGCCGTCGAAGACCGCCGCCCGCTCCAGCCAAACGACGAGGGTGCCGACGATCCAGGCGGCGACGACCGGCGGCCAGAGGAGGACCGGGCTCCAGACGAGCGGATCGACGCCCGATCGCACCAGCGCCCGCAGCATCGTCAGCCGCATGAACACGATCGCGACGATCGCGACGACCGCGGCGAGCAGGACGGCACCGATCGCCCATGGCGGGACCATGCCGGCCCGCGCGGCGTCGATCGCGTTCCAGAGATCGTAGGGCACGATGCCGACGGCCATCAGCGCGTAGACGACCCAGAGCCCGCTCCTGTCCAGGCCGGGAAGCCGGATGCGGTCCGCCAGCCAGATCAGGAGAGCCGTGCCCGCGACCAGCGAGGCGATGCCCGCGAGGGCCGCGAGGCCGCCGCCGCTCAGAGCCTCGATCTCGTCGAGGGCGCGATAGTATCGGGCGGCCTCGACGGTCGCGACGCCGAGGGCGGCCAAACCGACGATCGAAGGGAGCGGCATCGAGGCCGGTTCCGCCTTTCCGGCGACGGACTCGATCCAGCGGGGGGCCGCGAGCTTCGCCAGCTCGATCAGCACGAGGACGCCGAGGATCGGCTTCAGGCCGAGTTCGAGAAGGGACGGACCGAGATCGAGCACCCGATCGGCCGGCAGCGCCGCTCCGGGCGACAGGTCGAGCCCGGGGCTGGGAAGCCCGACGCCGAGGGTGATGACGAGGCCGACGGCGAGGACGGCCCATGCCGGCGGGGCCTCGCTCCTGCTTCGCCCGGACCGGCGCTTCACCCGCATGCGCCCTCCGTCCACAAGCGCCCGCTCCGCGCTGCCGCGATCCATCAGCCGAGACACCGATGAAGTGCATGTCGGCGGACCGATTTCAATCCGGAGGCGTGGCGTGTTCCCCGATCGCGTTCGCACCCGCGCGAAGGACAGACGGGGACCGGTTTACCGGAAGATCGTATGAGGCGGGGCCGACTTGCCCTAACCCTCTTCCGCCGCGATGGCCGCCTTCGTCGCCGCGCGCGCGCCGATCCGGTCGAGATGGGCGAACACGTGGGGCGTCTTCTCGGCCGAGCCGAAGCCGCGGTCGCGATACCAGCGCGAGAAGAGGAAGAGATAGGGATCGGAGATCGTGTAGCGCTCGCCGTGGATGAAGGCGCGCCCGTCTGAGAGCACCTGCTCGATCAGCCCGAAATGCTGGTCGAGCGTCTCGGGCACCTTTCGCTTCAGGGACTCGCGCGCCGCTTCGTCGTCGGCATAGCGCGCGCCGCGCCGCTCCAGCGCGAAGGTGACGTGGACGGAGGAGGCGAGGAACGCGTTGAAGGCCTGGATCTCGCCGAAGCCCTGCGGGTCGTCCAGCGGTGCGAGCGAGGCTTCGGGGTAGGCCATGGCGGCGTAGGCGAGGATGGCGACGGATTCGGTGATCGTGCCGCGGTCGGTGACGAGGGCGGGAACCCGACCCTTCGGATTGACGGCCAGGAACTCCGGCCGGCGCTGCTCGCCGCCCTTCAGGTTGACGGCCACGAGGTCGATTTCGGCGCCCGCCTCCCGCAGCGCGATGTGCGAGGCGAGCGAGCAGGCGCCGGGCGAGTAGAAGAGCTTGTGTGTCATGGATCCTCCCGTGGTCCCGCACGAGAGTGGCGGAGCCTCCCGCGCTCCGCAAGGACGTACCGATTCCCGAGGTCGCGCCGAAGACCGCCCGGCCGCTCCTCCCTGGCGCCACCGCCGACGGACCGGAAGACCCGCATGGCGCGCCCCGTCCGCCGCTCGGCCCCGAAACCCGCGGTCGCACCGGCGTCGCAGCGATCCCGCGCCCGCCGCCCCGCCGCTCCGCCCCAGCAAAAGGCCGCCCCCCATCTCTGGAAGGCGGCCCCGTGATGTCTGCCCTGCCGGCCGGGATGATCCCGAAACCGGATCGGCAAGCCGTCTGATCAGAAGGAGGCTGCCCCCTCGATCGTGCGAGCGTTGCTGGACCCGGCCGGCATTTGGAAATCACTCGACATCGGATCACCTCCTTTCATGACGTTGAACACGGGGGAAGTATGGGGCTGCGAATGTGGCTTGCCAAGGGCGGCGGACGGATTGCCGCGGACCGGCGGTCGAGGTCCGGCGGTCCCCTTCGCGTCATTCCTCGCTCGGAACCGGCCAGAGGGCCGCGTGGGCCCGGGCGAACCGCGCCTGCTCGAAGGCCGGAGCGCCGCCCTCGCGCACGTTGCGGGCGAGCGCATCGGCCATCTCGCCCGCCCGGTGCGCCGCGTGCGGCACCCCGTCCCGGATCGCCGCCAGCGTCTTCGTCATGCGGATGGCGACCTCCGCCTCCTTGCCGCCCTCGCGGATCAACGGCGCGAAGGCGTCCTCCAGAAGGTCGTCGGCGCACAGGAGCGGCAGGTGCACCCGGGCCGCTCCGTCGTCGTCGCCGTCCGGATCGTCCCGGCGCGGCGCGGCGTCGTCCGGCAGGAGAAGCAGCACGCGCAGCATGGCGTTCATCACCTCGATGGCCGTACCCGGGTCGTTGGTCGCGGGCGCCAGGGCCCGGCTTCCGATCTCGGACAGGGCGACGAGGCCGAGCCGCGGATCGTGATCGAAGCTGCGGTGCCGCTCGATCGAGAAGGCCCCGCGCAAGCGGCTCGCCTCGTCCTCGTCGAGCGGGCCTTCGACGAAGACCACGGCGCGGTTCGGATGGACGAGGGCGCCCGGGCGCACGGCGACGTGGATCGGAATGCCCTGCTTGCGGCTGATGCGCTTGAGCTCCTTCAGATCGACATGGCCGACATAGCCGGTCTCGCGCAGGAACACTGGCCGGGCGCCCGGCGGCACCGGGATCGCGGGCAGCGCGCCGCCGAGCGGATCGGCCGCGTAGGCCCGCATCCCGTCGCCCGCCGCGTCCTCCACCCGGTCGATCACGTCGGACATGCGCCCGAAGGTCATGAGATGGGCGATCCAGCGCAGGAGCGTGGCGACGACGATGACGAGAAGCAGGACCGTGCCGGCGAAGAGCACGATCCGCCCCTGCTCGCCGTAGATCTGCGTCTGCAGCCCGATGATGCCGACGACGGAGAAGACGAAGGCGCCGAGGAAGGTGGAGAGCGCGTTCTGGGACGTGGTGTCGCCGATGAGAAGCTGCGTCGCGCGCGGCGTGCCGAGCTGGGTCGCCGAGCCGTAGGCGGTGACCATGGCGGTGAGCGAGAAGGTCGTCACCGCGAGCATGGAGGAGGCGATGATTTCCAGGATGGTGCCGACCGCGTCCTGCCCGACGTCGATCGCGACGTCGAAGGCGACGTAGCGGCTGGCGAGGGCGGAGAGCCCGACAAGGAGGAGGGCGGCGAGGCTGATCAGCCCCATGCGGAACCAGATGCGCCGCCTCAGCCGGCTCCAGACGTAGGAGAGGCGCGTCCTTGGCAGCGAGGGCACGAGGGGCATGGGCGGCTCCGCCGGGGCCGCTTCGCCGTCCCGGCGCGCCCCTTCGCCGGCCGCCCCGCATATGGACCGGCCGGAGGCCGCGCCAAGACGGACGAGGGGGTTTGCCTTAAGCCTGCGAATGCTCCAAGACCTCGCCTTTCGAAGAGGCGAGGATCCCCCGTTGCGCAGACGCCAGTTCCTGAAGGCGCTCGGCCTCGCCGGCGCGGCGGCGACCCTGGGATTGGGCGCGAGGGAGGCCATGGCCGGCAACCGCTATTATTCGGGCCCCGTCAGCGATCATTTCGACGGGACGCGCTTCTTCAATCCCGGCGGAACCGCGCCGCGCGGCGGGCTGGACCTGTTGCGCTGGCAGTTCGGCGGCGGGCGCGCGCTGTGGCCGGAGGCGGTTGAGAACGCGGCGGGAACGGCGGCTCCGCCGGCGCGGGTGGAGGATCTGCGCGTCACCGCGGTCGGCCACGCCACGCTGCTCGTCCAGGCCGGCGGCCTGAATATCCTGACCGACCCGGTCTGGTCCGCCCGCGTCTCGCCCGTCTCCTTCGCCGGTCCGCGCCGCGTGCGCGCGCCCGGCATCGCCTTCGAGGCCCTGCCGGGGATCGATCTCGTCCTCCTCTCCCACAATCACTACGACCATCTCGACGCGGAGACGCTGGCGCGGCTTCACCGGGCGCACGACCCGCTGGTCGTCACCCCGCTCGGCAACGACAGGATCGTGACGCAGGCCGTTCCGGGAATGCGCGTCGCGGTCGGGGACTGGGGCGACCGGATCGAGGTGCCGGGCGCGGTCGTCCATGTCGAGCCGGCCCATCACTGGTCGGCGCGCGGGCTGCGCGACCGGCGCATGGCGCTGTGGGCCAGCTTCGTCGTCGAGACCGTGGCCGGGCGGCTCTATCACGTGGGCGACACGGGATTTCACGAGGGCGAGAACTATCGCGCCGCCGGGGGCAGGCACGGCGGCTTCCGCCTGGCGCTCCTGCCGATCGGGGCCTACGAGCCGCGCTGGTTCATGGAGGCGCAGCACCAGAACCCGGACGAGGCGGTGCGCGGCATGATCCTCGCTGGGGCCGCGTACACGGTCGGGCACCATTTCTCGACCTTCCAGCTGACGAACGAGGCGATCGACGCCCCCGTCCGCGATCTCGCGGCAGCGCTCGCCCGCCACGGCGTCGCGCCGGAGCGGTTCCGGGCGATGCTGCCGGGCGAGAGCTGGAACGTGCCGCCCGCCCCGACCGGCTGAGCGCCCTGCGGCGCTCGTTGGCTCAGCCGGCGCCCAGAAGGATCCGCCCGTCGCGCGGCATGCGGACGATCCGGCCGCGCCCGGCGCGGTCGTGCGCGATAAGGACGAGGCCCCGCGCCGCGCCCATGAAAGCCTCGCGCTGCGTCTCGTCCAGGACGGGCAGCACCTTCATCAGGGCGGCCGGGTCGGCATGGCGGAAGACGACGGGCTCGACTTCCTCGCCGCTCTCGTCCGCGAAGGGTTTCGGCACCTCGATGCGGCCGAGGCGCCGCAGATGGACGAAGATCGCCTCGGCATGGTCGGCGGCCGGTCCCGCGCCCGGCCAGGACCAGAAAACCGCCATCGGCCGGTCGCCGAGAACCGCGAGCAGGGCGTCGATCGCGGGCCGATCGGCGAGGGCGACGAGATGCGGCCCGGCCCGCTCCATCGCGCCGGTGTAGAGGGGGCGGGAAGCCAGCCCCACCTGTGCGAGCGAGTCCGGAAGATCGTCGTGCACCGCGCCGTCGGCGACGGCGAAGAGATGCGGCGGCGTGCGCGCGAGGAGATCGGCGAGGTCCGCCGCGGTGTCGTCGGGACGCCGGGTTTCGCTCATGCCAAGCCGGCTCAATAGAGGCCCTCCCGCCGAAGAATCTCGCGGACGGCTTCGAGGTCTTGGTAGAGCGCCGTGCCGGGGCGCACGCGAGAGCGCTTGGCCTGCGCGGAGAGCGTCGTACCACGCCGGTCCTGCGCTGTCGGATCGGCGCCGTTCTCCAAAAGGATTCGGACGATGTTCCACTGGCTCCCGGACGCTGCGATAATCGCCGCCGTTCCCCGGTTGAACAAGGGCACCTCGAGGTCCGCCCCAGCCCTCGCCAGACGCTCGACCTCGCGGGCATCGTCCCGGTCGATCGCATGCTCGATCGCCGTCTTTTCGCGTGTTACCGTCGTTGCCATCGCCTTCTCGATCTGACTCGAGAACGGTCCCTCCGATCGGCGTTCGACGCCCGAGGCGGCGACGCCGAGCGTTCCGATCAGAAGGACCGCGAGGGAAAGCGTCGATCCGGTCATGGCGCGCTCAGTAAAGACCCCGCTCGCGCAGGATGGCGCGCACGGCTTCGAGGTCACGGTACTCGGGCGCTTCGGGGTGAAGGGTCGATGTCCGCGCGATCAGCACCACCGTGTCGCCGAAAACGTCCGAAGCGAGCGGATCAGCGCCCTCCTGCAGAAGGTATAGAGTGATATCCCAGCACATCGCACGCGCGGCCATGAGCGCAGGCGTCTCGTCGTTAAAAAGGCGTACGTTCTTATCGGTTCCCGTACTGACAAGACGCCGGACGTCCGGCACGCGGCAATTCAAGATTGCTTTTTCCATCGCCGATCCGGCTTCGACGAGCTGGCGCACGTGTCGAACGTCTCGCAAATCGATCGCCTGCTCCATCGAATGCATCGGTGACAGTTCAGTGCCTCGCACCGATGCGGCAGCGAACCCGACAAGCGACAACGCCGAAAGAAGGACAACAAGGAACCGGGCCCGCCTCGAATGGTGAGCCCGTCTCAATACAGTCCTCGCTCGCGCAGGATGGCGCGGACGGCTTCGAGGTCTTGGTAGAGCGCCGTGCCGGGGCGCACGCGGGAGCGCTTGGCCTGCGCGGCGAGCGTCGTACCTCGCCGGTCCTGCGCGGCCGGATTGGCGCCGTGCTCGAGAAGGATAAGGACAGTTCCCCATTGCCCTCGGGAGGCAGCAAGTATCGTCGCCGTTCCACGATTGAAGAGCGGCGCCTCCAGATCGGCGCCGGCCCTCGCCAGCCGTTCGACCTCGCGCGCATCGTCGCGGTCGATCGCATGCTCGATCGCCGTCTTCTCCCGCGTCACCATCGTCGCCATCGTATTCTCGATCTGGCTGGAGAGCGGTCCCTCCGATCGGCGTTCGACGCCCGAGGCGGCGACGCCGAGCGTTCCGATCAGAAGGACCGCGAGGCAAAGCGTGGTTCTGGTCATGGCGCCTTCAGTAAAGCCCTCGCTCGCGCAGGATGGCGCGGACGGCTTCGAGGTCGCGATACTCGCGCGTGCTGGAAAGCAAATTCGCCGTGCGAGCCAGCCGCGCGATGGTCAACCCCTGTCTGTTTGCCGCCGCCGGGTCGGCGCCTTGGCGGAGAAGATAAAGAACAATGTCCCACGCATCTGCGGTTCCGGCGACGATGACCGGCGTCGCGCGATTGAAGAGCCTTTCCTCTAGGTCCGATCCGGCTTCGACGAGTCGGCGCACCTGTCGAACGTCTCGCGACTCGATCGCCTGCTCCATTGCCGGTGCCTCGCTTCTATCCGACGCCATGACCTCGTCCCCGGCAGCACCTAGATTGAGAGATATGGCAAGCGCCAGGACCGTACTCCATCCGCGCTTCTTCACGGGCTGATGCATCCCTTCTCATCTTCAAGCGAGGCAATTGCATCCCGCTGCTGTTCCAAAGACGCTCTTACTTCATCTATTCCGTGCAACCTTAATGTTCTGTCGATTGTCACTTCTCTCAATCGGCTCGACAAATTTGTTCCTTCCGGGTTCCTACGAACAGGATCGAGAATGAATGGCTTCCCGCTTGCATCAGGTATGATCGGCTTGAGAGCCCCTTGGAGACCTTGCAGGATTTCACCCCGAACATACCAGTGTCTTGTGTCATTGGTCGAAAGGCGATTCGGCATGTTGGAAGAGTGTAGGCCTGCGGCGTTGAATGTTGTTGATGGCGCTTTCGCCGCCGACGCGCCTGCGTTCGCTAGACCTCCAGCCAATGAATGCCCCGTGAAATGGATTGGCCCGTCATAGTTAGAACGAATGACTCTTCCTATTCGGTTTGCTCTTGAATAGTACGCTGTAGGTAGTCCAAAACTTTGCGCTGCGTTATACATGTGTTCGTAGTGCTCGACCGTCCCCCGAAAGGCGACAAGATACCCCCCGTCGCGATGCCGGAAGACGTCGGCGCGGAAATCTGGGTGGCTCCGCATAGTGAGAAGACTTTCTCCCGTGTCCGGATCGAGAAGTCCGAGACCAACGAGTTCGTTATTATCGACTTGCTCGTAGACGTGCGGAAGGCCGCGGCCGTTTTGGTCGGAGTACATCGCTTCCGAAACCTGCGCCTTTTCCATCGCATCCTCGACAGCTTGCTTCTCGCGAGCGAGGCCAGCGCAATCGAGTTCTTCGATTCCGTCAGCACATTCGCCGACGCAACTGCGGGCCGCACTTTCGGAAGGTGAGTCCAACCATTCCTCGTACCAATCGATGGCACGGTTCGCTCGCTCCTCCAGCCGCTGCCGCAACGAAGGCGAACGATCGGGGCTGCGGAGAGAGGGCGAGCGCGGCGTGTCGCTCATTCGCCCATCTCCTCGATCTGTCGATCGACACGCGCCTCCGCCAGCCAGTGACGCCGCTCGTCGTATGGAATTCCGGGATTGGCCAGGATCTCGTAGAGATCGGGCATGTTCTGCGGGAAGTCCGGCTCCAGCCAGAGCGTCGCCAGGACGTAGAGCATGACGTCGCGTTGCGTCTCGAGCCCGGACCGAAGCGCCTGGCGGGTCGCGACGTCCACACTCCGATGCAGATCGTCGTCGCTCAAGTGAGCGACGTCGTCCGGAACGATGCGCCGCGCACCCTCCGTCAGATGGGCGACGAAATCCTGCAGCTCGCGCTCGTCGATCCGCGCGATCTGCGCGATCTGCGCGGCACTCAGTCTCAGCATCCGGCATCCTTCGTCCAGGCGCGTTACGCTAGGAGATAGGAATGAAGCCCGGATGACAACCGGCGGCTGTCCTCCGGGCTTCCCGCCGGGTCGCCCGAACCTCAGCCGCGCTTGTTCTGCCGGTTTTCCACCAGATCGTCGACGACGGCCGGGTCGGCCAGCGTCGAGGTGTCGCCCAGCGCCCCGAAATCGTCCTCGGCGATCTTGCGCAGGATGCGGCGCATGATCTTGCCCGAGCGCGTCTTCGGCAGGCCCGGCGCCCACTGGATCTTGTCCGGCGAGGCGATGGCGCCGATGTCCTGTCTCACGTGAGACACGAGTTCGCGGCGCAGATCGTCCGACGGCTCGATGCCGGTCATCAGCGTGACGTAGCAGTAGATGCCCTGGCCCTTCACGTCGTGCGGGTAGCCGACGACGGCGGCCTCGGAGACCTTCGGATGGGCAACGAGCGAGGATTCCACCTCCGCCGTGCCCATGCGGTGGCCCGAGACGTTGATGACGTCGTCGACGCGGCCGGTGATCCAGTAGTAGCCGTCCTCGTCGCGGCGGGCGCCGTCGCCGGTGAAGTACTTGTTCGGATAGGTCGAGAAGTAGGTCTCCTCGAAGCGCTTGTGGTCGCCGTAGACCGTGCGCATCTGGCCGGGCCAGGAATCGGCGATCACGAGGTTGCCGTCGCAGGCGCCCTCCTTCACCTGACCCTCCGCGTCCACGATCTGGGGCTTTACGCCGAAGAAGGGCAGCGTCGCCGAGCCGGGCTTGAGCGCCGTCACGCCCGGCAGCGGGGTGATGAGGATGCCGCCGGTCTCGGTCTGCCACCAGGTGTCGACGATCGGGCAGCGCTCCTCGCCGACCACGCGATAGTACCAGTTCCACGCCTCCGGGTTGATCGGCTCGCCGACCGTGCCAAGAACGCGCAAGGATCGGCGAGACGTCGATGTCACCGGGCCGTCGCCGCCGCCCATCAGGGCGCGGATCGCGGTCGGCGCGGTGTAGAAGATCGTGACCTGATGCTTGTCGACCACCTGCCAGAAGCGCGAGGTGTCGGGGAAGTTCGGCACGCCCTCGAACATCAGCGTCGTCGCGCCGTTGGCCAGCGGGCCGTAGACGATGTAGCTGTGCCCCGTCACCCAGCCGACGTCCGCCGTGCACCAGTAGACGTCGCCGGGCCGCCAGCCGAAGACGTGCTCGTGCGTCATCGAGGCGTAGACGAGATAGCCGCCGGTGGTGTGGAGCACGCCCTTCGGCTTGCCGGTGGAGCCCGAGGTGTAGAGGATGAAGAGCGGATCCTCGGCGTTCATCGGCTCGGGCTCGCAGTCCGCGATGACGGTCTCGCGCGCCTCGTGCCACCAGACGTCGCGGCCTTCCGTCGTCGCCACGTCGTTGCCGGTGCGGCGCACGACGAGCACGGTCTCGACCGCCTGCCCCGCCTTCTGCGCGATCTCCACCGCCTTGTCGGCGTTCTTCTTGAGCGGGATCAGCTTGCCGCCGCGATAGCCCTCGTCGGCGGTGATCAGAACCGAGGAGGCCGCGCCCTCCAGCCGGCCGGCCAGCGCGTCCGGCGAGAAGCCGCCGAAGACCACCGAATGCACCGCCCCGATGCGCGCGCAGGCGAGCATGGCGTAGGCCGCTTCCGGGATCATCGGCATGTAGAGCGTGACGCGGTCGCCCTTTTTCACGCCGCGTCCCTTGAGGACGTTCGCCATGCGGCAGACCTCCTCGTGGAGGCGGCCGTAGGTGATGGCGAGCGTGTCCTTCGGGTCGTCGCCCTCCCAGAGGATCGCCGTCTGGTCGGCCTTGTCCCTCAGGTGCCGGTCGATGCAGTTGGCCGAGACGTTGAGCTCCCCGTCCTCGAACCATTTGATCGAGACGTTGCCGGGCGCGAAGGAGGTGTTCTTGACCGTCGAGAAGGGCCTGATCCAGTCGACGCGCCGGCCGTGCTCGCCCCAGAAGGCGTCCGGGTCGGACAGGCTCCGTTCGTACCATTCGCGGTAGGTCGCCTCGGAGATCAGCCCTTCGGCCGCCCATTCGTCACGGACGGGGATCGTCTTCTCGCTCATCGTTCCTCCCGATCAAAGCGTATGTCGCATCCGTTCTAGCGCCTGCGCCCGCCCGCTCTCAAGCCTTGTCGGGGCGCTCCTCCGCCGGCCCGCCGAGCACGTCTTCGACATAGAGCATCGTCACCATGGTCTTGATGACCGCCACGATCGGCACCGCGAGGATGAAGCCGGCGAGCCCGAAGAGCAGGCCGAAGATGAGCTGGACCGTGAGCGTCAGCGCCGGCGGCAGCGACGAGGCCCATTTCTGCGCGATCGGCGTCGTGACGTTGCTCTCGACGCCTTGAATCAGGACGTAGACGCCGAGCCCGAGGAGCGCGGTGGTCGCATCGACCGAGAGGCCGGTCAGGACGATCGGCACGCCCGCCGCGATGGCGCCGAGCGTCGGCACGAAGGCGAGCAGTCCCGCCTGCAGCGCGAGCAGGAAGGCGAAGGGCATGTCGATCAGCCAGAGGCCGATCCAGGAGACGGTGAAGACCGTCGCCATGGAGATCGCCTGGCCGAGGAGCCACATCCGCAGCGACTGCGCGCCGGCGTCCATCGCCTCGCCGAGGCGCCGGCGCTTGGGTCTGGGCACGAGGCTGACCGTGCCGCGCCGGTAGATCTCAGGGCTCCAGGCGAGGAAGGCGGCGAGGAACAGGATGATGAAGAAATTGCCGATGCCGCCGGCGACCGAGAAGAGCGCGGTCGTGGCGCCTGAGACGACGCCGCCGGCGTCGGGCAGCATGTCGCGCAGCTGGCCTGGGTCGATCTCCTCGGCGGTGACCGGCAGCCCCTGCGCTTCGGCCCATTCCAGAACGCCCGTCGCCTGCCCGCTGACCGCGTTCAGGAGATCGCGCGCCTGATCCGCGAGCGTCGCGCCGCCCCACCAGACGAGCCCGGCGAGGCCCGCGAGCGTTGCGAGGAAGACGAGGGCGAGCGCCAGCGAACGGCGCAGGCCGAGCAGCATCACGGCCCGGGCCGCGCCGTCGAAGATCGCGGCGAGCACCATGGCGGCGAAGAGCATGAAGAAGGCGGTGGCGGCGAAGTAGAAGACGGCGAGCGCGATCAGCATCGCCAGCACGATCCCCGTCGCGATGACGGTGCGCCGGGCGAACACGGCCTCGGAGGAGGATGGGGTCAAGAGCGGCGCTCCTCGGGCCTTCGCGGGGGTCGGGTGCCGTCAGATAGGGCGCGGAGGGCGCGGGAAAATGCAAGTCATATTCGGTCAGTATGCAGCGGCGAGTAGCGACAAGAAGGCCGACGGGTCACGCGGCGAGTTGTATGCTTCTTCAAAGGCCAAAGGTGCCTAGTCCACTTTTTGGATCGGTCGCTTGCACCTCCGCCTAACGCAGCATAGTCTCCCTCAGTCGCAGTCCCTAACGAAATTCATGACTTCCTATGAACCGACCGCGGAGATATTCCAAGTGAGTTTGCCCGAGCGGATGTTTGCGGTCCTCGATGGCGCACTCTTTGAAGACCTTCGGTCCGAGGCGGCGGATTTTGGTTTTGAGGCGAGACCACTTTATACGAATCCGGACACGACCGGTGTCGGACCGCATCTCATCGCTGTGAACGACTCTCAGGCCCTTGAAACTCTGTACGGATTGGTTGAGGACAAGCCGACTGGAATCCTGTGGTACTGGCCGGGCAGCGGCGACAGCCTTTGGAGACATTTGCGTAGGAACGCTATGATGGAGATTCCATCAGTTGCCGGCGATACCTACGAAGCCGTCATTTTTCGTTATGCCGACTCTAACGTCATGACGTGGATAATGAATTTATTAGACGAAGAGCAGTATTCTCGTCTTCTTGGTGATGCTTCTTGTATAGTTGTCCGCGCTGCGGGTTCGTCGAAGACGCAAGTTTTTAGGGCGGGGATTAAACTCAAACCGAAACCATCCCAGTTTCGCTTCATTCGCCTTTCGATGGAACAGATGGACCAGCTCTCACGCGAATGCCTGGAGCGTTCCCGCTTGCGCGTCATGAGTGCAATCAGACGTGGTGCCCCGGACGAGACAAAAGATCTTTCGGATGTAAAATTGAGGGAGATTGTGATAGCGTCCGAGCATCAAGGCTATGAGATCGGTATCCGATCTGAGAGGGCTCATGCGCGATGGGCGTATCTCAACCTTTTGACCCGGGGGCGTCTTATAAAGCAGCCGGGCGTCCTTGAGTACATGCAGGACAGCCGAATGCGCCCCGACCGCAAGGTCGACCTGATGCTGAGATCGATCAGCATGTGGGCGAACAAGAATGCATCGGGCACCTCATGAATGCTCTAGCAGCACCGCTTCTAGCCGGCGGCCCGCCGGGCTGGGTGTTGGCTGGGGTGGTCACGGTCATCGGGCTTGGCCTTGTAGCGGTCGCCAGCACCAGTCAGAATGTTGAAGACGAAACTGCAGGCCTAGACGATACTGAGGAACGAGCACGGACATGCGGCGACTGCCGCCGCGACGAGAACGGCAACGAAATTATTTCGGAGGATCGAGCGAGGCATATCCTGAACGGCGATCGCGGCGGGGGAGGCCATCGCGCAGGAACGGGTAAGCCGGGCAAGACGGAGTTTCCCCCAGACTGGTCCGACGATGAAATCCTCGACGCCATATCGGATGTCGCCCAGAACGGAAACGTCATCCGCCCTGCCCACCGTCCTGGAGAAGTCGTCAAGGCTGGCAATGTTCGTGGCGTCGACATCGAGACAATCGTAAGGCCGGACGGGCCCGTTCGAACCGGTTACCCCACCGGAGGCGCAGGCGTGGTAAGGAACCCCCAATGACCATACGAACCGATCATGACGTCATCTCGGCTTTAGAGGCGCTGATGGAAGCGATGGAGGGGCAGTTACTGTCAACTGCATCCATGCGGCCGTTCTTCGCGGTCGGGGAATGGCTTCTGTGCTTCGAAGGCGCATGGATATTGGCGAAAGACGATCCGGACCATCCGCTGCGGCGCGTGGCTGCTTACAGAGAGCTCGAAACTTACTTCGCCGAGTACCTCATCTAGGGGCGTGGACAGCCCACGTGCTTCGATGGTTTCGAGAAAGACAGTTTCCAGCGCTTTCGCCGCCGCCGCAGGTCATTCGTTCCGCTGTACTGCGATACGCGCACTACCTACCCCCGTCCGCCGAAGATCGCCGAGCCGACGCGCACGCTGGTGGCGCCGTGGCGAATCGCGGTCTCGAAGTCGCCCGACATGCCCATCGACAGTTTCTCCACGCCGGCTTGCCGCGCGAGCTCGGCAAGGCGTTCGAAGTGCGGGGCCGGGTCCTCCTCGACGGGCGGGATCGCCATCAGGCCCTCGATCGCCAGGGCGTGGACGGACCGGCAGCGCTCGACGAAGGCGACGGCCTCGGCGGGCGCGATGCCGGCCTTCTGCTCCTCTTGGCCGATGTTCACCTGCACGTAGAGGCGCGGGCGGCGACCCTGCCGTTCGCACTCCTTGGCGATCTCGCGCGCGATCTTCTCGCGGTCGACCGTCTCGATCACGTCGAAGAGCGCCACCGCCTCGGCGGTCTTGTTCGACTGCAGCGGGCCGATGAGGTGGAGCTCGATCCCGCCGAACGCCCCGCGAAGGCCCGACCACTTGGCCTTCGCCTCCTGAACGCGGTTCTCGCCGAAGATCCTCTGGCCCGCCTCGAGGACGGGCCGGATCTCGTCCGTCTCGAAGGTCTTGGAGACGGCGACGAGGGCGACCGGACGCCCCGATGCGGCGACGGTGATCCGTTCGCGGATGTTCCGGAGGCGTGAGACGGCGTCGTTCATCAGGCTTGGCTCCTTTGCCGGCCGACATATGGCTTGCGCGCCGGGCGTCAAAGACCGCCCGCGCGCCGCCCGGATCGACGCCGCTGCGAACGCGCTGCGCGCGAAACGCGTCAGACCGCCGGCCGCATACGCCAGCCCTGTCCCAGCCGCCGGACGCCCATGTCGAGCGCCAGCATGACGAAAAGCGAGGCGCCGACGAGCGGGAAGATCACCCCGCCGAGCGCCAGCAGCGCGAGGAGGCCGCGGAAGACGCGCGGGTCGCGCGGCATGGGCGGAACCCCGAGCGCGCGCGACGGCCGCCGCTTCCACCACATCACCCCGGCCGAGATCGAGAGCGCGACGATGCCGAGACAGGCGGCGGCGAGAAACAGCTGGTTCGCCCGCCCGTATTCCTGGCCGAGATGGACGCTGATGCCCCATTCGAGCGCGCGCCCGCCGAGGCCGTAGTCGCCGTAGTCCATGTCGACCAGCGGCTCGCCCGTATACTGGTCGAGATGGACGACGCGCTGTTGGCCGACGTCGTCGGGATAGACGGAGGCCGAGAAGACGCCGGCCGCGTCCTGCGGCAGGCGGATGGCGTAGCCGGGGTGGAGGCCGAGGCGCTCGACGATCGCCACCGCCTCGTCGAGGCCGATCGGCGCAGTCCCCGCGCCGGAGACCGGGAGCTGCGCCTGCTCCATCGACCACGATGTCGGCTGGTCGGCGGCCAGGCGCTGGCCGGACATCGGAACGTCGACGCGAACGCCCGACGGGTAGCCGTGGTTCGAGCCGTTGGCGAGCGCGTTGACCTGCCCGCCCCAGACCTGGCTCCAGGGCATGCCGGTCAGCGCCAGGAACACGATCACGCCGCCGAGCACGAGGCCCGAGACGGCATGGAGGTCGCGCCAGAAGACGCGGCTTTTCGGCGTGCCGCGCACCGTGAGGACGCCGCCGTTCTGGCCGCCCTGCCTGCCGCGGGGCCACCAGAGGAACAGCCCCGTCGCGACGAGGAGGATCGCCCAGCCCGCCGCGATCTCGATCAGGCCGCGCGCGACCGGGCCGAAATAGCGCAGCGAATGGAGGTCGCGCACGATCCCCATCACCGTCCCCCGGTCGGGGATCGCGCCGAGGACCGCGCCGTCATAGGGGTTCACGGCGACGACGAGCCGCCCCTCGTCGAACGCGTCCACCACCACCTCCGCCGCACGGTCCGGCGCGGGCGGATCGACGTAGCGGACCGCCGTGCCTGGATAGGCCCCGAGCGCCGACCAGACCATGGAGGAGGGCGAGGCCTGCTCGACGTTCGCCTGCACCTCGACGCGCTTCAGGTCCGCATGGACGAGGCCGTCGATCTCGTCGCGGAAGAGATAGAGCCCGCCGGTGAGGCTGAGGGAGATCAGGAAGGGCAGGACGAAGAGCCCGGCGTAGAAGTGCCAGCGCCAGACGGCGCGGTAGAGATCGGCGGAGGACCGCTCGCGGCGGTCGGGGGCGATGGTGGTCGACATGGCGCTTCCCCTCTCACGCCGCGTCGATGAGGCGGCGGAGCTTGGCGAGCGCTGTGTCCGGATCCTCGTGATAGGTGATCGTTCCGGCGAAATCGTTCGCCGCGTCCATCAGGAAGACCGACGCCGTGTGGTTCATCGTGTAGCCGCCGTCGGTCGCGACGCGCTCCACGTCCACGCGGTAGGCGTCGGCCATCGCCGCCACCTCAGCCGGCGTGCCGGTGAGGCCGCGCAGACGCGGGTCGAAGGCGGCGAGATACTCGTTCAGGATCTCCGGCGTGTCGCGTTCCGGATCGACCGTCACCATGACGAAGTTCATCTCGTCCGCCTGGACCCCGAGCCGATCCATCAGGCTCGCGACCTCGAAGAGGGTCGTCGGGCAGACGTCCGGGCACCAGGTGAAGCCGAAGAAGAGCGCGGTCGGCCGGCCCGTCAGATCGGCCTCGGTGACGCGCGCGCCCGTCTGGTCGATCAGGCTGAAGGGCCCGCCGATATCGGCGGCGCCGGTGGAGGAGACGAGGCCTCGCGTCGGCGGCGGCGGCGAGGCCTGCCCGAGGACGTTGGCGAGGATCGCGAAGGAGGCGCCGAGCGCGATGCCGGCGGCGGCGAAGAAGGCGAGGCGGGCCGGGCGCATCAGTGGCCTGCGTGCCCGGAGGAGCCCGCCGCGCCCATGGCGCGCACGTCGAGCTCGACGTCCACCGTCCCGGCCTGGAAGCGAAGCGTCAGCGGGACGCGCCCGCCCTCGGCGAGCGGCGCGTCCAGCCCGATCAGCATCAGATGATAGCCGCCCGGCTCGAAGGCGGTCTCGCCGCCCGCCGGGACCTCGACGCCGTCCGGCATCGGGCGCATGCGTGCGACGTCGTTCTCCATCGTCATCGAATGGATCTCGACGCGGGCCGCGCGCGGCGAGGATCCGCCGAGAAGCCGCTCGGGCGCGGCGCCGGAATTCATGATCCTCAGATAGCCGGCGGCGACGTTGGCCATGGGGGGCGTCGCGCGGCTCCAGGGCTCGGAGACGGTCAGGTCGCCGAGCGCGACGGCATCCGCCTCGACGGTGGCGTCGGCCGCGGCTGCGGCCTCGCCGTGATGGGTTCCGTCGTGATGGGCGTCGGCCGCGAGCGGCCACAGGACGAGGGCCGCGGCCAGCGCCGGCGCGGCAAGAAGGTGGATTGTCATGGAAACTCTCCGGACGGGATGAACGGTCGGACGCCCGCGACGGCCGCGGTGCCGGGATCGGTTCAGGTCAGACGGAGAGGGACGGGGGCCCGCGCGGGGCGGGCGCGAGGCCGAGGCGGCCGGGGTCGATCGGACCGGCGGTGCCCGCGACGGGCGCGAACGCGGCTTCGGTCTCGACCATGAAGGCCGGGCCGAGATCGGCGCCCGGCGCGACGACCGGAACAGCGAGCGCGTCGCCGTCATGGCCGATCACGTAGGGACAGTCGTGGGAGAAGGGAGCGGCGCCTTCGGGCGCCTCTCCTCCGAGCGGCTGGCCCGGCTCGCACATCACGAAGCTCGGGCCGGCCTCGACGGGCACGGTCATGCCGCAGGAGACAGCGGCCACGAAGAGGTTGAGGACGAGGAACCAGCCCGCGAGGCCGGCAAGAACCCCGCCCGACAGCCGATCGCTCAACAGGATCCGCAAGCTCTTCATGTCCATGCTTGTGGCAAAGAGCGCGGCGTTTGTCACGCGGCGCCCTTCATCACGTCAGCGCCAGTCGCGGATGTCGACGAAGCGGCCGGCGATGGCGGCGGCAGCGGCCATGGCCGGCGAGACGAGGTGCGTGCGGCCCTTGTAGCCCTGGCGGCCCTCGAAATTGCGGTTCGAGGTGGAGGCGCAGCGCTCGTTCGGCTTCAGGCGGTCCTCGTTCATGCCGAGGCACATGGAGCAGCCCGGCTCCCGCCAGTCGAAGCCGGAGGCCTTGAAGATGGCGTCGAGCCCCTCCGCCTCGGCCTGGGCCTTCACGAGGCCCGAGCCCGGCACGATCATCGCCGAGACCGTCTCGGCGACCTTCCGGCCCTCGACCATCTTCGCGACGATGCGCAGGTCCTCGATGCGCCCGTTGGTGCAGGAGCCGATGAAGACCTTGTCGAGCGCGATGTCGGTCATCTTCGTGCCGGGGGTCAGGCCCATATAGTCGAGCGCGCGGCGCTTGGAGGCGCGCTTGACCTCGTCGGCGATCGCCTCCGGGTCCGGCACCACGTCCTCGATCGAGACGACGTCCTCGGGGCTGGAGCCCCAGGAGACGATCGGCGGCAGGGCGCCGGCGTCGAGGGTGACGATCTTGTCGTAGTGGGCGCCCTCGTCGCTCCGGAGCGTCTTCCAGTATTCCACCGCGCGGGAAAAATCCTCGCCCTTGGGCGCCCGCGGGCGGCCTTCGATATAGGCGTAGGTCGTCTCGTCCGGCGCGATCAGCCCCGCCCTGGCACCGCCCTCGATCGTCATGTTGCAGACGGTCATGCGCCCTTCCATCGACAGGGCGCGGATCGCCTCGCCGGCGAACTCGATGACGTGGCCGGTGCCGCCGGCCGTGCCGATCTTGCCGATGATGGCGAGGATGATGTCCTTGGCCGTCACGCCCGCCGGCGCGACGCCGTCGACGCGCACCAGCATGTTCTTCATCTTCTGCTGGATCAGCGTCTGCGTGGCGAGCACGTGCTCGACCTCCGAGGTGCCGATGCCGTGCGCGAGCGCGCCGAAGGCCCCATGGGTCGAGGTATGGCTGTCGCCGCAGACGATCGTCATGCCGGGCAGCGTGAAGCCCTGCTCGGGGCCGATGATGTGGACGATGCCCTGCCGCCGGTCGAGCTCGTCGAAATACTCGACGCCGAACTCGGCCGCGTTCCGCGCCAGCGCCTCGACCTGGATGCGGCTTTCCTCGTTGGCGATGCCCTTGGTGCGGTCGCCGGTGGTGACGTTGTGGTCGACGACGGCCAGCGTCCGGTCCGGCCGGCGCACCTTGCGGCCGGCGACGCGCAGGCCCTCGAAGGCCTGGGGGCTCGTCACCTCGTGGACGAGGTGGCGGTCGACGTAGAGGAGGCCGGCGCCGCCGTCGACGGTGCCGAGGAAATGCTCGTCCCAGATCTTGTCGTAGAGGGTGCGGGGTTTCGTGGTCATCGTTGAAGGTCTCCTGCCCTGCGGACGCCGCCGGCACGGGCGGTTCGCGGGCGTCTTTCGGCCTGGGCGGATCGGGACGGGGCGCGCGGGGCGCCCTCGCCGGTCAAAGGCCCGGTGCGGTGAGCGCGCGGTAGAAGAAGCGGCCGGGCAGGCGGCGCCGGTCGTCGAGCGGGGCGAAGCCCAGCGTCGTCGGCAGTCGGCAGCTGCGGGTGGCGGTGACCGTCATGGCGGCGTTTTTACCAGTTCCGGGCGGCGCCGACAACGCCGGTGCCTCGCCGGCTCAGGCGTAGAGGTCGCGCCGCGTCGGCGGCAGGCCGGAAGGGCCCTTGTCCCGCTTGGAGGCCAGCGTCTGGTTGACCATCACCGAGCCGCGTTCGAAGGCGAGCGCGCAGCCCGCCAGGTAGAGCAGCCAGACCCGCGCCTTCTCCTCGCCGATCTCGGCCGCGGCCGCGTCCATATGAGCGCGCAGCCGCTCGGCCCAGAGCCGGCAGGTCCGGCCGTAATGCTCGCGCCAGTTCTCCACGTCGTGCACCTCGAAGCGGTGCGCCTCCAGCTTCTGCAGCGAGTGGCCGACGAAGTCGAGCTCGCCGCCCGGGAAGATGTAGCGGGTGATCGCCCGGTACTCGTGCGAGCGCTTCGCGTGGAAGTCCTTCAGCGTCCTCTTCGCCGGCCGCGCGATGGCGTGGTGGAGATAGAGGCCGCGCGGGCGAAGCAGTTTCGAGACGGCCGAGAAATAGGCGTCGTGACGGGCGAAGCCCACATGCTCGAACATGCCGATCGAGGCGATCTTGTCGAACGTGCCCGTCAGCGCCTCGAAGGGCTTGAGCTCGATCGTGATCCGGCCGGCGAGACCGGCGTCCGCCACAAGCTGCGTGGCGAGGTCGAACTGGGCCTTCGAGAGCGTCACGCCGTGGCCTGTGACGCCGCGCGTCCTCGCGGCGTGGATCAGAAGGGCCCCCCAGCCGCAGCCGATGTCGAGGAAGCGCTCGCCGGGCGACAGGCGCAGCTTGCGGCAGATCATCTCCAGCTTGTCGCCTTGCGCGCGGTCGATGTCGTCGTGCCAGCCGTCGAAATAGGCGCAGGAATAGACCATCCGCTCGTCGAGGAAGAGCCGGTAGAAGTCGTTGGAGACGTCGTAGTGGAACTGGATGGCGTCCTTCGTCGAGCCCGAGCGGCCTTCGTCGGTGCCGATCGCCGCCGCGCCGCGCGTCCGCCCCCGGTGCAGTCGCCAGAGGGCGGGAAGGGCGCGCGCGATGCGCACCTTGTCGAGACGCTTCAGCCCGGCCTTGCGCCCGCCGTCCGGCCGGGCCGCGGCGATGTCGAAGATCGAACCGCCCTCGATGTCCAGCCGCTTGCCCGCCCAGAGCTCGACGAGGGTCGCGATGGAGGGCGAGAAGGCGAGGCGGGAGAGGACGTGCGCATCGGCGACGACGATCGCCGGGCCGGCGACAGGACCGATGCGCTCGCCCGTCCACAGGCGGATCGCGAAGCCCGGCCGGAAGGCCTCGGCCGCGTGGGCGATGAGGTCGGCGGCCGTGCGCTCCGGGCCGCCCTCGACGTGTCTCGCCATCGCGGCGTTCTCCTCGCTGCCCCCGACCGCGAGACTTGCGGTTCGGGCGCCGGGAGTCCAGCCGCCATGCCCGGTCGGGACGAAGCATTCCGTCCCGGGGACCGCGCCCGCGTGGGGCGGACGGCGCCTCAGGCGGTGGAGGACAGCTTCATCAGCGCGATGCCCGAGACGATGAGCCCGGCCGCCAGAAGCCGCATCGGGTTGGCGCTTTCGCCCAGGAACAGGATGCCGACGAGGAAGGCGCCCGCCGCGCCGATGCCCGTCCAGACCGCATAGGCCGTGCCGAGCGGCAGCGTGCGCATGGCGATCGTCAGGAGATAGAAGCTGATGCCCATGGCGACGACCATGATGACGGTCGGCCCGGGCCGGGTGAAGCCCATCGAATATTTCATCGCCGTCGCCCAGACGATCTCGAAGAGACCCGCGACGAGAAGCATGATCCAGGCCAAGATCGGCCTCCTTTTCAGAAAGCCGGGCCGTCCCGGACATGGATGGGAAGCACCGCGGGTCGTCCCGCACGCGTCGTCCTTATCTGGGTCGGGCGCAAAAACCGGTCAAGGCGTATGGCGTGCTGAAGGTCCCGAAGGGTCTCAGCCGCGTTCGGCCTGCCGCGGCACCGGAACGCCGGCGAGCGCGCACCAGTCGCGCCGCCGTCCCCCCTCATAGGGGACCACATGCCCTTCCGCGAGGAGCCGCCGGCCGAGGTCGGGCTCGGTCTCGGTCGACAGATCGGCGAGGACGCGGCCGAAATACTTGTCGCCCTCGATGCGCGTGAGCCGCACCATGCCGTCGCCGATCAGCTCGATCAGGCGGGCGCGCGCCGCCTCCGCCGCGTCGATCTCGCTCTGGCACTGGCCGCGCCGCTCCGGCGCGTCGATGCCGCGGATGCGCACGGCGACGTGAACCGCCTGCATCGGCCAGACGAAGGCGGCGACCGTCACCGTGTCGCCGTCGCGCACCTCGACGACCTGAGCCTCCACCGGACCCGCGATGCGCCGCGGCGGAACCTGCGGCTCGGCAAGGGCGGGGAGCGCCAGAGCGAGGCCGAAGAGAAGGGCGGAAGCGGAACGGAGCACGACCGACTCGGATCGAGATAAGACAGAAGTCCTATCTACCATGCGCGCTCGCGTACTGCAAATGTTCCGTTCCGCCCGAATGCAACGTGGCGGTCGAAGACCGCAACTCGAAGTCCATGCTGTGCGGGACAGTTTCGTGAACGAAATCCTAACGCCGCCTGCGCTCAGAAGTCGGAGGCGATGCCCTTCTTCTCCCAGTCACCGAAGCGCGTGGGCTCGGGACCCGCGGGTCCGTTCAGCTCGGGCGGCAGCGGTGCCTCCTCCTGCGCCCGCCGGCGCGCCTCGGCCTCGGCGAGGGCGCGCAGCGCGGCGGGGGAGAGGGTCTTGCGCTCGGCAGCGCCGGAAGCGTCGTCGTCCATCGGGGGAGCCTTTCCTTCGACGGGCGGGCCGGCCTCGAACATTGAAGCGGAGGGGCACGCGCACCAGATCAACTGCCGTCAGATCGCCCTTCGAAGGGCCGTTCGCAACCCGGAGACCTGCCGACGATGAACATGATCAAGACGGGCATGCTGATCGCCGTCATGACCGCCCTCTTCATGGGCGTCGGCGCCCTGATCGGCGGCAGCCAGGGCATGATGATCGCCTTCGCGATCGCCGTCGTCATGAACCTCTTCGCCTACTGGAACTCCGACAAGATGGTGCTGCGCATGCACCACGCCCACGAGGTCGACGAGCGCAGCGCGCCCGACTACTACCGCATGGTGCAGGGGCTGGCCGCCCAGGCGGGCCTGCCGATGCCCAAGGTCTACATCATCGAGAACGACCAGCCGAACGCCTTCGCGACCGGCCGCAACCCGCAGAACGCGGCCGTTGCGGCGACGACGGGCCTGCTCCAGCGCCTGACCCCCGAGGAGGTCGCGGGCGTCATGGCGCACGAGCTGGCGCACGTGCAGAACCGCGACACGCTGATCATGACCATCACCGCGACGCTCGCCGGCGCGATCTCCATGCTCGGCAATTTCGCCTTCTTCTTCGGCGGCTCGGGGGGCGACAACCGCAACCCGCTCGGCATTATCGGCGTGCTCCTGGCCATGATCGTCGCGCCGCTGGCCGCGATGCTCGTGCAGATGGCGATCTCGCGCACCCGCGAATATTCCGCCGACCGCCGCGGCGCCGAGATCTGCGGCAACCCGATCTGGCTCGCCTCGGCGCTGCAGAAGATCGCCGTCGCGGCCGGGCGCACCGTCAATGTCGACGCCGAGCGCAATCCGGCGACGGCGCACATGTTCATCATCAACCCTTTGAACGGCCAGCGCGCCGACGCCCTGTTCTCGACCCACCCCGACACCGGCAACCGCATCGCGGCGCTCCAGCAGATGGCGGCGGAGATGGGCGCCGGGCGGGCCGCGCCGGCCCGTGCCGAGAGCGCCTTCGGTGCCGGGCTCCGCCACACCGGCGGCCAGCGCGGCCCGTGGACCGGTGGCGGGTCCTCCTCCAGCCAGGGCCCCTGGGGTTGAGCGCGCCGAAGGGCGGCGCGCCGGGAGCGAAGACCAGGGGACCGAAGGAGAGATTCGAGCCCGCGCGCCCGGGCCTCGCCAGCCGGCAGGTGGCAACGCGCCTGCTGTCGGCCGTCGTCGACGCGAAGACCTCGCTCGACGGACTGACCGACCCGAGCGGCGGACATCCGGGCTACCGGGCGCTGGAGCCGCGCGATCAGGCGCTGGTGCGGGCGATCCTGGCGACCGCCCTGCGGTTTCGCGGCACGATCGAGGGGCTGGTCTCGGGCGCGATCGAGCGCCCGCTGCCCGAGGGCGCGGTGTCGCTGCGCCATCTTCTCCATGTCGGCGCCGCGCAGATCCTCTTTCTCGACGTGCCCGATTCGGCGGCGGTGGACCTCGCGGTCGCGGCCGCCAGCGAGGACCCGCGCAACAGGCGCTTCGCCGGGCTCGTCAACGCCGTCCTGCGTCGGATCGCGCGCGAGGCGGTGGAGCGCCCGCACCTGTCCCGCGACCCGATGGCGGACATGGCGCCGTGGCTCCGCGAGCGTCTGACACGGGTGTACGGGGCGGAGCGGACGGGCGCGATCGCGGCGGCGCACCTGACGCCCGCGCCCATCGACCTGACCGTGACGGGCGATCCGGAGGGCTGGGCGGAGCGGCTCGGCGGCCGGGCGCTCCCGGGCGGGACCGTGCGCCTCGACCGGCTGGACGGGCCGGTGACGACCCTTCCCGGTTTCGAGGATGGCCATTGGTGGGTGCAGGACGCGGCGGCGGCCATTCCCGCCCGGCTCCTGCCCGGCATCGCGGGGCGGCGCGTCGCCGACCTGTGCGCCGCGCCCGGCGGCAAGACCGCGCAGCTCGCGGCGGCGGGCGCGCGCGTGACCGCCTTCGACATCTCGGCCAGCCGCCTGAAGCGGCTTCAGGCGAACCTGACGCGGCTGAGGCTCGACGCCGAGACGCGGCTCGGCGACATCCGCGAGATCGAGCCCGAACCCTTCGACGCCGTCCTCCTCGACGCGCCCTGCTCGTCGACCGGCACGATCCGCCGGCACCCGGACGTCGGCTGGACCAAGAGCGCCGAGGAGGTGGAGAAGCTCGCGCGCGTCCAGGCCGGGCTGCTCGACCGCGCGGCCGACTTCGTGGCGCCCGGCGGCCGGCTCGTCTTCTCCAACTGCTCCCTCGACCCGGCGGAGGGCGAGGCGGTCATCGAGGCCTTCCTCGCCGCGCATCCGGCCTTCTCGCGCGAGCCGGCGACCCCGGCCGAACTGCCGGGGCTGGCACGGGCCATCGATGCGCGCGGCGACGTCCGCACGACGCCGGATATGGATTTCGGGGCGTCGCAGGGGGCGATCCCGGGGCTCGACGGCTTTTTCGCCGCGCGGCTTCGGCGCGACGCGTGAACGCGCGCTAGATCGCACGCTCCTCCAGGATCCTCGACGTCTTCGCGACGTTGAAGGGCTGGATGACGAGCTTCGTCCAGCGCCGCCGGACCATGACGGCGGTCTCTTCGCCGAGCGGCGTGAGGCGCGGTTCGGCCCGCCACCCTTCGTTCAAAGGGAAGTCGTTCTCACGCGCGTCGTAGGCCAGCTGGGCCGCGGCGGCACTGGCCCAGACCTTCGCGGGATCGACGGGATAGGGGTAGCTGCCCGTGGCGTAGTAGCCGAAGAACCGCATCTTCAACCGGATGGTCCGGTTTCGGATGTTCTCGTGGGAGAAGAAGGCGTGCGGGACCTGCTGCGTGCACTCTATGCACGGGCTCCACCGGCCGAAGAGCATGACGGTCGCGTTGTTCGGGATGGCCTTGAAGTTCTCCGTGGCGGCGCTCAGGGCCTGAAGGAGCAGATGTTCGACGTGAACGCCGTGCTTGACGAAGGACCGGTCGATCTGAAGGTATTTGTTCGAGTTCGGATCGCTGATGGCGACGACGCCGAGCATGTTGGTCGAGAAGGTGTGGTCGGCGATCTGCAGCTCCCATTCGCAGCGCTCCTGCGCGGCGTTCGCAAGCCGTCCCATCGAAACCTCCGCCCGCCCAACCTTCCGCTAGGGCAGGTTTGCACAGCCATGGGTGGTGCGCAAGCGTGCCGCCTGGCGCTCGAAAGACCAAGGCCACGTCGCGGATCGACCGGTTCGCACGCTTTCATCGCCCCGTCTTAGGGAAGCGTTTACCTCGATCCGGGAAACTTCGGACGGGGGTCGCACGGCGGGAGCGGCCCTCGCGGATGCGAACCCAAGAGGCGGGGACAGAAGGTCATGGCGGCCGAATTCATCGACGACCCGCGTCTGGCCGCGCTGACGGCGCGCGAAGCGGCGCGGCGGCTGCGGCGCGGCCTGCGGCTTCCGGCCCTCTCCTTCCTCTACCGGCGCTCGCGCGAGAACGACCGGCTGCTCGCGCTTCCGCGCGATCTGGAGCGCGGCACGGCCGCGATCGCCGAGGCCATCTATTCCGGCGTGTTCGATCTCGCCGGCCACCGCATCGTCGCGACGGAGCGCTCGCCGTTCCTGGAGGCCGAGGCCCCGGCCGCCTGGCGCGAGGCGCTCGTCTCCTTCGAATGGCTGCGCCACCTCAGCGAGGTCGAGGACGCGCTCGCCAGCGAGAACGCCCGCGCGCTGCTGCGCGATTTCCTGGCGCCCGCTCCGCGACGCCGCCTGGCGCCCTCGCAGCGCCCGGACGTCGCCGCGACGCGTGTGATCTCGCTCCTCTCGCATGCGCCGCTTCTGCTTCAGAACGCCGATTCGCCCTTCCGGCGCCGCTTTCTCGACGCGCTCGCCGCCGAGACGCGGGCGCTCAAGCGCGCCGCGCCCGAGACGGCCGAGGGCCTGCCGCGGCTGAAGGTGCGCATCGCGCTCGCCTTCGCGGCGCTCTGCCTGCCGGGCCGCTGCGACGCCCGGTCCGCCTCGGCGCATTTGAGCGACGAGCTCGACCGCCAGATCTTCCCCGACGGCGGCCACGCCTCACGCAATCCGCAGGCGATCGCGGTGCTGCTCAAGCTGCTCCTGCCGTTGCGCCAGCTCTATTCGGCGCGCGGCATGGCCGTTCCGCGCCCGCTCTTTGGCGCGATCGACCGCATGCTGCCGGCGCTGCGCTTCTTCCTGCACGGCGACGGCGCGACGGCCCTCTTCAACGGCGCGGGCCTCGTGCCGGTGCCGCTCGTCGCGGCGCTGGTGCGTCAGGACGAGACGCTCGGCGAGCCCGTCGGCCACATGCGCCAGTCCGGCTATCAGCGCCTGGTGCGCGGCGGCACGACGATCGTCGCCGACACCGGCCTTGCCCCGCCGACCGCGCTCTCGGGCGACAGCCACGCAGGAACGCTCGCCTTCGAATTCTCCTCCGGGCGCCAGCGCTTCGTCGTCAATTGCGGCGCGCCGGCGGCCGGCCACGAGGCGCACCGGCGCCTCGCCAGAGCCACCGCCGCCCATTCGACGCTGACGCTCGGCGACCGCTCCTCGGCGCGCTTCGCGCGCTCCGAGCGGCTCGACCGCTTCCTCGGCTCGCCGGTCGTCGCGGGGCCCTCGCGCGTGCCCTCCGCCTGCGAGGAGGTGGCCGAGGGCCAGCTCCTGACGGCGGCGCACGACGGCTACAGGCTGGCCTTCGGCCTCGTCCACGAGCGCGAGATCCTGCTCTGGCGCGACGGACTGCGCATCGAGGGCGCCGACCGGCTGCACCCGGCGGCGGGACGGGCGCGGATGCTCGGGCCCGCTCCGGAGGCCACGCTCCGCTTCCATCTCCACCCCGACGTGGTGGCCGGCGAGGCCGGGCGGGGCATTCGCCTGGCGGCCGGCGAGGAGGTCTGGTGGTTCTTCTGCGACCAGCAAGGGACGCTCGAGGATTCCGTCTTCTTCGCCGGTGCCAAGGGCCCGCGCCGCACGCGCCAGATCGTGGTGACGATGGAGCCGGGCGCGGCTCAGGCGAACTGGCGTTTCGAGCGCCAGCGTTGACGGCGCCCGCCTTCCCCCCAGCTATCGCCGCATGCGAAGCGCGATCCTTCTCCTTCTCGTCCTGACCCTGTCGGCCTGCGGCGGCCTGAACCGGGCCGTCGGCGTCCTCCCCAACACGCTCGACGATCTGGCGCAGGAGCGCGAGCGGGCGAGGGGCGAGACGCCGCCCCGCGCCTGAAGGGTCAGTTTCGGTCCTGGTCGGGCTTGGCCGGATCGGCGGCGTCCTCCACGTCGACCAGCGGACGCACGAAATCGCCCGTCTCCGGGTCCATCGCCCAGAGCTCGCCCGAGGAGATGTCGAACCAGGCGCCGTGCAGCGTCAGCTCGCCCGCCCTCTCGCGCGCTGCGATGTCGGGGAAGGAGCGCAGATTGCCGAGCGAGTGGCGGATGGAGATGCGCTCCAGCGCGGTCTGTCGCTCGGACGCCGTCATGAGCTCGTTGGCGCCGACGGCATCGGCGACGGGGCGCACCAGACTCATCCACTTGCCGATGAAGTCGCCCTGCGAGAGCGGCACGGCCTCCGGATCGAGCGCGGCCTTGATGCCGCCGCAGCGCCCGTGGCCCATCACCACGATATGACGGACCTTGAGGGCCACCACCGCGAACTCCAGCGCGGCGGAGGTGCCGTGGAACTCGCCGTCGGGCGTGTAGGGCGGCACGAGATTGGCGACGTTGCGCACCACGAAGAGTTCGCCCGGGGCCGAGCCGAAGATGGTCTCGGGCGCGGCGCGCGAATCGCAGCAGGCGACGACCATGGTCTGCGGCGCCTGACCGTCCCGCGCGAGCGAGCGGTAGGTCGCGGTCTCGGCCAGATAGCGCCCCTCGATGAAGCTGCGGTAGCCGGCGAGGAGATGGTCGGGAAGGATGGTCATGGGCAAACCGTTGCTTGTCGGACGAAGGATTTCAGCGGGCCGGCAACTCGGGCATCACCTGGCGCTTATAGGCGTCGAACACGGGGATGGTGAAGTCCGTGTCGCCGTTCCGGTGCGACGGGACCCATGCCCTTGCGTGTGCGATCGGATCTGCCCCGGCCCGACGCCGCGATCTTCGGCTCCGGCGGACCGGCGATCGTCTCCGACTTGTGGAGGGCCGGGCCGAGTTCGGCAAGGCCCGCCCGCCGCGCCGTCCCCGACCGGTCGCAGCGGTGCCGGACGACGCTCGTCTGGGGGCTGCGACACCGCTCGCGGCGGCCGCTCCCCGAGGGGTGAAAGCTCAATTCCGCAGCCCGGGCGCCTCCTGGCCCGTGCGCTCGACATACTCGGAATAGCCGCCGCCGTAGAGATGCGGGCCCTCCGGCGTCAGTTCCAGCACGCGGTTCGACAGCGCCGCCAGGAAATGGCGGTCGTGGCTGACGAAGAGCATGGCGCCCTCGAAGCGCGACAGTGCCTCGACCAGCATCTGCTTGGTGGCGATGTCGAGATGGTTGGTCGGCTCGTCGAGGACGAGGAAGTTCGGCGGGTCGAACAGCATCCTGGCCATCACGAGGCGCGCCTTCTCGCCGCCCGACAGCACCCGGCACTTCTTCTCCACGTCGTCGCCGGTGAAGCCGAAGCAGCCGGCGAGCGCGCGCAGGGGGGCCTGCCCCGCCTGCGGAAAGCTGTCCTCCAGCGACTGCAGCACGGTGCGCTCGCCGTCGAGCACCTCCATCGAATGCTGCGCGAAATAGCCCATCCTGACGCTCGGGCCCCGCGTCACCGTGCCGGTATCGGGCTCCGAGGCGCCGGCGACGAGCTTCAGGAGCGTCGACTTGCCCGCGCCGTTCACACCCATGATGCACCAGCGCTCGCGCCGGCGGACCTGGAAGTCGAAGCCCTCGTAGATCGCGCGGGTCCCGTAGCGCTTGGACACGCCCTTCACCGTCGCCACGTCCTCGCCCGAGCGCGGCGCCGGCTGGAACTCGAAGCGCACGCTCTGCTGGCGCTTCGGGGGCTCGACGCGCTCGATCTTGTCGAGCTTCTTCACCCGGCTCTGCACCTGCGCGGCGTGGCTGGCCCGTGCCTTGAAGCGCTCGATGAAGGCGATCTCCTTGGCCAGCATCGCCTGCTGGCGCTCGAACTGCGCCTGCTGCTGAACCTCGGCGATCGCGCGCTGCTGGCGGTAGAACTCGTAATCGCCCGAATAGGAGGTCAGCGCGCCGCCGTCGATCTCGATGATCTTGCCGACGATGCGGTTCATGAACTCGCGGTCGTGCGAGGTCATCAGGACGGCGCCGTCGAAGCCCTTCAGGAAGCTCTCGAGCCAGATCAGGCTTTCGAGGTCGAGATGGTTCGACGGCTCGTCGAGGAGCATCACGTCGGGGCGCATCAGGAGGATCTTGGCCAGCGCGACGCGCATCTTCCAGCCGCCCGAGAGCTTCCCGACGTCGCCGTCCATCATCGCCTGGCTGAGGCCGAGGCCGTCGAGAACCTCGCGGGCGCGCCCGTCCAGCGCGTAGCCGTCGAGCTCGTCGAAGCTCTGCTGCACCTCCCCGTAGCGGGCGATGATCGCGTCCATCTCGTCGGCGCGGTCGGGATCGGCCATCGCCGCTTCCAGCTCGGCCATCTCGGCGGCCAGCGCGCTCACCGGTCCGACGCCGTCCATGACCTCGGCGACCGCGCTGCGGCCCGCCATGTCGCCGACATCCTGGCTGAAATAGCCGATCCTGACGCCGCGATCGACCGAGACCTGCCCTTCGTCCGGCAGCTCCCGGCCCGTGATCATGCGGAACAGCGTGGTCTTGCCCGCGCCGTTCGGGCCGACGAGGCCGACCTTCTCGCCGCGCTGGAGCGCCGCCGACGCCTCGATGAAGACGATCTGCTTGCCGTTCTGCTTGCCGATGTTCTCAAAGCGGATCATGCGGGAGAATTCCAGGAGGACGCGGGGGGCCGAAGCCGCCTCAAACCACTCCGCTCCGCGCCGCGCAAGGGACCGCAGCGCGGCTCGCAAGGCCTGTCGGCCACGACTTCTCCTGAACGGCGGCGTCCGGTCGATGACCGCGCGCCCTGCACCGATCCCGACGCGCTCGCATCGTCCCGGCCGCGCGGAGACGCGCGGGCACGACCGGTTTCCGGCGCGCGACGGGTCGCCTCCCGGAGAGGAACCGGCCGGGGGATCGTCCCTAGAAGGGCTTGGTCAGGGTCAGCGTCCCGGAATGATCGCGCTGCCCGCCGCCCAAGCCGAGGGCCGGACGGTAGTCGAGGGCGAGGGTCCAGCCGTCGACGAAGGCGGCGTCGAAGCCGATCCCGAACTCCAGCCGGTCCTGCCCCTCGACATCCGTGCGCACGCCGTAGGCCAGGGTGCCGACGTCGGCGTAGCCGATCGAGGCGCGGTCGGACCGGGCGAAGTCGTGGGCGTACTCGATGCGGGCCCGCGGCGTCAGGACGCCCCAGTCGAAGGCGACTTCGCTCTCCAGCCGCAGGCCGACGATCCCGGCGAGGCTGGAGACGTCTTGGCGTCCGTAGGTCAGCGTGAAGGGGCTGGCGCCCGCCTCGGTGAAGGCGTCGAGCCTGGCGTGAGAGCCTTCGAGGCCGAGATAGGGCGCGAAGAGATGCGCCTGCCCGCGGTGCTCCCAGGTCGCGGTGAGCGAGCCGAACACCTGGTCGCCGGACCGCTCGCCGCGTGCGATCTCGCCGGTCGCCGTCACGTGGCGATGGCTGTCGAACTCCAGCCGGCTGTAGCCGACGAGGCCGTCGAGGAAGAGATTCGCGCCGGGCGCGAAGCTGCCGTAGAGGACGCCGCTGTAGGCCTCCGCCCGGCTCGTCGTCCCGTTCTCGCCGATGTCGGCCCGCTCGCGGCCGTAGCCGATGCCGACGCCGCCCACGAACTGCGGCGTGAAGCGGTAGTCGACGCCGGCGCTGAGTCCGACGAGGGTGCGGTCCAGATCGATCGAGACCTCGTCGACGTCGCGCGACCCGAAATTGACGAACCCGCCGGCCCAGAAGGCCGCGTTCGACCGCGGTCCTTCGACGCCCGAGCCCGCCGCCGGCTCGCGGGCAAAGGTCGGGGCCTTGCCGCCGGAGGCCGGGTCGAGCGTCGCGAAGCGGTCGTCGAGGGCGGTCTGCCCGCGCTCCTCGAAGAGGGCGATCGGGTCGTTCGCCGAGGATTCGCTCGGCAGGCCGATCGAGATGTTCGCCGAACCCCGCCGGCGCTCGTCCTCGTCATGCGTGCGCTCCAGCCGGTCCCGGAAGTTCCGGATCTGCGCGCTGGCGATGCGACGGGTCGAATCCGCCTGGGCCCCCAGAAGTCCGACGACCTCCGGGTCGAGCGCGGGATCGGGACGCGCCTCGACGAGCACGGTCAATGTCGCGACGTTCGAGGGGCCGAACGCGTTGGACAGGGTGAAGGTGATGCTGGTCCGTCCCGCGCCCGCCGGATCGGCGGCGAAGACGAGCGAGGTCCCCGCCCCGCCGCGATCGAGCGCGGCGGTGCCGATGCGCGGGTCGGGCTGTGAGACGAGCGCGGCGCCCGTGAAGGGGCCTCCGGTCGCGCCTGCGGTCAGGTCGACCGTCAGGGCGGTCCCGGCGAGGACCGTGACGGTGGCGTCCGCGGCGGTCGGCAGTTCGCCCTCGACCCGCAGCGTATAGGTCGCCGTCCCCGTGAAGCCGTTGGCGTCGCTCGCCCGCACGACGATCTCGAAGCTGCCGCCGGCCGTCGGGGTGCCGGACAGGACGCCGTCGGCGCCCAGCGCCAGACCCGGCGGCAGGGTGCCGCCGGCCAGGGCGAAGCCGTAGGGCGCAGCGCCGCCCGAGGCCGTGATCGCCTGTCCGTAGGGCGTGCCGACGGTGGCGGCGGGCAGGGCGCCGGGCGCGAGCGCGATGGCCGGCGCGCCGATCCGCACCGTGTAGTCCGCCGAACCGGCGAAGCCGTTGGTGTCCGTCGCGGTGACGGTGAAGGCGAAGCTGCCGCCCTGCGTCGGGGTGCCCGACAGGGTCCCGTCGGGGGCGAGCGCCAGACCGGGTGGCAGGGTGCCGGTGGCGGTGAAGGCATAGGGGCCGACGCCCCCGGAGGCCGTGAGGGTCTGGAGATAGGCGACGCTGCCCGTGCCGTCCGGCAGGGTGGCGGGCGCGAGTGCGATGGCCGGCGGGTCGATCCGCACCGTGTAGTCCGCCGAACCGGCGAAGCCGTTGGCGTCCGTCGCGGTGACGGTGAAGGCGAAGCTGCCACCCTGCGTCGGGGTGCCCGACAGGGTCCCGTCGGCGGCGAGCGCCAGCCCGGGCGGCAGGGTGCCAGCCGCGGAGAAGACATAGGGGCCGACGCCGCCGGAGGCCGTGAGGGTCTGGAGATAGGCGACGCTGCCCGTGCCGTCCGGCAGGGTGGCCGGTGCGATCGCGATGGCCGGCGGGTCGATCCGCACCGTGTAGTCCGCCGAACCGGCGAAGCCGTTGGTGTCCGTCGCGGTGACGGTGAAGGCGAAGCTGCCGCCCTGCGTCGGCGTGCCCGACAGGGTCCCGTCGGTGGCGAGGGTCAGCCCGGGGGGCAGAGTGCCGGTGGCGGAGAAGACATAAGGACCGACGCCGCCGGAGGCCGTGAGGGTCTGGGCATAGGCGACGCTGCCGGTGCCGTCCGGCAGGGTGGCCGGTGCGAGCGCGATGGCTGGCGGGTCGATCCGCACCGTGTAGTCCGCCGAACCGGCGAAGCCGTTGGCGTCCGTCGCGGTGACGGTGAAGGCGAAGCTGCCGCCCTGCGTCGGCGTGCCCGACAGGGTCCCGTCGGTGGCGAGGGTCAGCCCGGGCGGCAGGGTGCCGGCCGCGGAGAAGACATAGGGGCCGACGCCGCCGGAGGCCGTGAGGGTCTGGGCATAGGCGACGCTGCCCGTGCCGTCCGGCAGGGTGGTGGGCGCGATCGCGATGGCGGGTGCGCCGAAGACGAGGCTGTAGGCCTGCTCGCCGGTGTTGCCATTGGAGTCGGTCGCCGTCGCCGTGAAGCCGAAGCTGCCGGTCTGGGTGGTCGTCCCGGAGAGCGTCCCGTCGGACGCGAGCGTGATGCCGGCCGGCAGCGCGCCCGCGGTCACGGCGAAGCCGTAGGGCGCAGCGCCCCCCGATGCGGTCAGCGCCTGGGCGTAGGGCAGGCCTGCCGTGCCCGCGGGCAACGTGGCCGGGGCGATGGCGATCGCGGGCGCCTCGATGACGAGGCTGTAGGGCCGGCTGCCGGCGTTGCCGTTCGCATCGGTGGCCGTCGCGGTGAAGGAGAACGAGCCGCTCTGCGTCGTCGTGCCGGCGAGCGTCCCTTCGGTCGACAGGGTGATGCCGGCCGGCAGCGCTCCGGCCGTCACGGCGAAGCCGTAGGGGCCGGTGCCTCCCGAGGCGGTGAGGGTCTGCGCGTAGGGCACCCGCGTGATGCCCTGCGCGAGCGCGGCGGGCGCGATCTGGATGTCGGGGACGACGACGGTGAGGCTGTAGGCGAGCGACCCGGCGAAGGCGCCGGTTCCGGTGCTGGAATCGGTCGCCGTCACGGTGAAGTTGAACGTCCCGCCGGCCGTCGGCGTGCCCGAGAGGACGCCGTTCGCCGCGAGCGAGAGGCCGGTGGGCAGCGCACCCCCGGTGACGGCGAAGCCGTAGGGCGCGGTGCCGCCCGAGGCGGTGAAGGTCTGGCTGTAGGCGACGTTGCGCGTCGCGTCGGGGACCGCGCCGGGCGCCACCGCGATGGTGGGCGCGCTGATGTCGAGGGTGTAGGCGCGGGTTCCGGTGAAGCCGTTGCCGTCGGTGGCCCGCACGGTGAAGGAGAACGTGCCCCCGGCCGTCGGCGTGCCCGACAGGGTTCCGTCGGTCGCCAGGGCCAGTCCTGCGGGCAGGGTGCCGGTGGCGAGGGTGAAGGCGTAGGAGCCCGTTCCGCCGCTGGCGGTCAGGATCTGGCTGTAGGCCGCCGCGACGGTCCCCGCGGGCAGACTTTCCGGTGCGATCACGATCGACGGCGCGCCGACCGAGAGGGTGTAGGCCACGCTGCCGGCATAGCGGCCGCCGGGATTGGGGCCGCCGGTCGAGCTGTCGGTCGCCGTCACGGTGAAGGGGAAGCTGCCCTGGACGGTCGGCGTGCCCGACAGGACGCCAGTGGGCGACAGCGTGACGCCGGTCGGGAGCGCGCCGGCGGTGACGGCGTAGCTGTAGGGCGCGGTGCCGCCGCTCGCCGTCAGGGTCTGCGAATAGGGCTGGCCGCCCGTGGCGGGGAGCAGAGCGCTCGGCGCGATCGCGATCGCTGGCGCCAGCACCGTCCCGGTGTACTGCTGGGTACCGGAGAACGGCGCGTTCGTGCCCGTCGAGCTGTCCGTCGCCGCGATCGTGAAATCGTAGTCGCCGCCCTGCGTGGGCGTGCCGGAGAGCGTCCCGTTCGGTGCCAGCGCGAGGCCCGTCGGCAGGGCGCCGGTGCTCACGGAGAAGGTGTAGGGCGCCGTCCCCCCGGTCGCCCCGAGGTTGGCGGTGTAGGCGGCGCCCACCTGCGGCTGCGGGATCGACGCCGGCGTCACGTCGATGGTGGGGGGCCGGATGTTGCCGCTATAGGCCACCGTGAGCGTGTAGGGGCCGCCGCTTTCGGGGGGCGAACTGTCGGTCGCCGTGACGGAGAAGGTGTAGCCGCCGGCCTGAGTCGGCGTACCGGAGAGGCGACCGTCGGCGGCGAGCGTCAACCCGGCCGGCAGACTGCCGCCGGTGACGGCGTAGCTATAGGGCGCCGTTCCGCCGCTCGTGGAGAGATTCACGCTGTAGGCCAAGCCCACCGTCCCGCCGGGAAGCGGGCTCGGGGGAGACGCCGTCAGGGTCGGTGTTGCGATGGAGAGGGTGAAGGCCTGCGACTGCGTGACCGGCGGGCTGCCGAGGCCCGTATCCGTGACCGTGACGGTGAAGGGGAAACTGCCGCTGGCGGCCGGCGTGCCGGTGATCCGGCCGCCGGTCGAGAGCGTCAGGCCCGCGGGCAGGGCGCCGCTCGTGATCGCGTAGCTGTAGGAACCCGAACCGCCGCTGGTCGTGAAGGTGAAGTCGTACGCCGCGCCCCGCTGGCCGGCGGGCGGCGTGTTGGTCGTCAGCGTCGGATCGGCGATCGTGATCGAGACCGTCGCCGGCGCGGAGGTGGCGACGCCGTTGCTGACGGTGAAGGTGAAGCTGTCGGCCCCGCGCGCGTTCGTGGTCGGCGCGTAGGTGAGGTTCGGGGCGGTGCCGGAGAGGGTTCCGCGCGCCGGGCCCGTCGCGACGTTGTAGGTCAGCGTCCGCGCCGGCGTGTTCGGGTCGGTGCCCGTCAGGGTGATCGCGGTCGCCGTGTTGAACGGCACGGCGACGCTCTGGGCGTTCGCGGTCGGCGCCTGGACGACGGTCAGCGTCGCCGCGTTCGTCGTGACGGTGTCCTCTGTGTTGGTGAAGACCGCCCGGTAGCGGTTTCCGTTGTCGGAGGCGACCGTCGGGGGCGTCGTGTAGCTGGTCGAAGTCGCGCCCGGGATGTTCGTGAAGCTTGCGCCGCCGTTCGTCGAGACCTGCCATTGCACGCTCGGCGCGGGAGAGCCCGACGCCGCGGCGTTGAAGGTCGCCGTCGCGCCGACGGCGACGGTCTGGTCCGCCGGCTGCGTCATGACGGCCGGCGCGGTCAGGACGACATAGGAGAAGCCGCCCACCAGCGTCGCCGTCCCGCCGCCCGTCGTCACCGAAACGTCGGCCGGACCCGCCGGACGGGCGGGCGTGACCGCCGTGATCTCAGTGGCGCTGTTGACGACGAAGCTCTGCGCGCCCGCGCCGCCGAACGTGACGGCGGTCGCATTGGTGAAGTTCGTGCCGGTGATCGTCACGCTCGTGCCGCCGAGGGTCGTCCCCGAGTTCGGCGTGACGCTCGTGAGCGTCGGGGCCGCGATGTAGGTGTATTGGTCGGCCGGCGGGTTGGCCGCGGTGGTCACGCTCCCGGTCGTGACGCGCACGCCGTAGGTCCCCGCGGTCCGGGCCGGCAGCGTCGCGTTGAGCTGCGTCGCGCTGACGAAGCTGACGCCGGTGGCGGCCACGCCGTCGACGGTGACCGTCGCGGACGGCGTGAAGTTGGTGCCGGTGATGGTGACCGCGCGCGTCTGGTTCGCCGGGCCGGAGGTGGCGCTGAGGGCGGTTACGGTCGGGGCGGCGTAGGTGAAGGTCGCGGCGCCGGAGGCGGCGAGGTTCCTCGTGTTGTCGGTGACACTCACCGTTACGGCGCCGTTGCCGGCCGGCGTCGTCGCTCTCAGCGTCGTCGCGCTGGCGAAGGTCGCGGGCACCGTGGTGCCGCCGAAGGTCGCGCTGTAGGCGCTGGTGTTGACGAAGTTCGTGCCGGTGATCGTCACCGGCGTACCGCCGCCGCTCGACCCGCCCGTCGGTGCGATCGAGTTGATGGTCGGGGCGGGCGGGGTGGCGGGCGTACAGGTGACGGCGAAGTCGATGGTGCCGTTCGTCGGACTGCCGTCCGCAAACCCGAGCAGACCGATGGATGTCTCGGCTCCCGTGACAGAATATTGCCGTGTTGCCGTGTCATTGGCCGTGAAGCGGACGGTTCCGACCTGCGCCGTCGCCGTCGCGTTGCTTCCGTTTCGGAACGCACCTCCTATCGCTCCGATCGCCGAGCTGGTGCTGAAGTTGCTGACCGTCATCGTCAGGTTGATCTGGTCGCCTGCCGCGAAGGGATAGAGAGTGCCGCCGTCCAGATAGGCTGCGGTGCCGGCATCGGGGTCGGTGGTGCCGGCGACCGTCCGGATCGCGTGGATGGCGCGGTTGGTCACCGTGTTCTCGGAACGGGCGGTGGACTGAGCGGTATTGAGGTCCGAGTTGACGAAAACCGCGCGGAAGTTGAGGCCGCCATTGTTGACCGCAGTGCAGCCCGCCGACTGGGCCGAGGCGGTCGTCGGGGTCATCATCGCAAAGGCCGCGGCTGCAACGCCGGTTGCCAGCCGAAGTCCTAGCGCCGCCTTCGTGACCGGAGCCGCAGATCCGCTGGTTCTGGACAGGCTGCCACGGCAGATAGACAGCGCGCGCCCCATAGCGCGGACGAAGGAGATCGACATCGGCAGGCCCCCGACCCTTCTCCAGTTCCCCAACTGGTTGAAGCGGTCATCCGTACCGTCACGCAATGCACGCGCGTGTCAAGGATACCGTTACGGAATCGTCGGCAGCACGCCGCTTTAAATTACGATGTGATGCGAAGACGCAACCGACCGCGCGAAATAACTAGAAGAAGTGACGGCTCGTAATTCCGTCGCGGCACTTGATCTGAAACGTAACGGTTGTACCATCGCGACGCGCGTCCGCTCCTTGCGATCTGTCGCAGCGCATGGGGCGCGGCGAGGCAAGGTTGTGCCTGGGCGCTGGGCGAGGGGAGACGCATGGAAGCCTATCTTGGATACGTCATGTTCACCGCGGGCAGTTACGCGCCGCGCGGCTGGTCGCTCTGCCAGGGGCAGCTGCTCGCGGTCTCGCAGAGCACCGCGCTCTACTCGCTGCTGGGCACCACCTATGGCGGCAATGGCCAGACGACCTTCGGTCTGCCCAATCTGGGCGGCCGCACGCCTATCGGCACCGGCCAGTCGCCGGGCGTCGGCCACAACTATCAGCCGGGCGAGATGGGCGGCACCGAGCAGACCACCATCGTCGCCGCCCAGATGCCGATGCACGTGCATGCCATCGCGCCCCAGCCCGGCCCCACCGCGGTCACGGACAATTCCGGCGGCAGCACGACGAATCGACCCAGCGACGGCGCGCGCCTCGGCGTCGGATACGATTCATCCGGCGGAGAAGCGGCACCCGCGATCTACGTGCCGGCCAGCGCCGGAGGCACCACGGTCAACCTCGCGGGCGGCGCGGCGGGTACCACCGCTGTGGCCGGCGGCGGCCAGCCCATGTCGATCCTGCAGCCCTATCTGGCGATGAACGCGGTGATCTGCATCGAGGGGCTCTATCCCTCACGTCCGGACTGAGACGGCCGAGCGGTGCGCCGCCCGTCGGGCCGCGTACCGCCCCGCCTCGCCTCAGTTGAACACCGCCTGGTAGACGCGCCGGTCGCGCAGCGGCGGGCACTGGGTGATGAAGATGGAGTGCGGACCCCCGCGCCCGCAGTCGAACTCGTAGGCGAGATCGAGCAGCACCACGGCGAGGGGCGCGTGGAAGAACAGCGTGAAGGGCTGCCGGAAGTCGAGCCCCGGCCCCAGCCGCGGCATCGTCTCGATCCGGTCGAGCCGCACCTCGACCGCCTCGGGCAGGGTGTTCACCTTCACCGCCCTGCCCACCCAGGGGGCGAAGTCGTCCGGTGTCAGCAGATGCATTGAGCGTTCCTTGGAAACGAAGCGGACCGAATGGCCCTGACCTTACGGCATAGCGGGCAAGGCGCGGCAGGGCCAGCCGCGGCGAGCCCGACCGGCGTGCCGGACGGGGCGGAGGCGTCCCGGGAGGGGCCAGCCGTCAGCGCGCCCGCCCCGGCCGCCGGCATCGTCTCGTTCCGCGATCCTTCGGAAGGCGACGAGGCTGTGGTGCGCCGCGCGCATGTCGCGCACCGGCAGGCGACCTTCGCCACCGCCGGCCTGCCGCCCGAGACGACGATCCGCCTCTGCGAGCACCAGCACGACATGCAGGAGCGGCAGATCGCGCACCATCATCCGAAGGCGGAGCGCCGGACGATCCTTCGCGGCGGGGTCGCGGTCGGGCGCCTCTGCGTCGACCGGTCCTTGGCGCCCTGGCGCATCGTCGATCTCGTGCTGGTCCCGGAGGCGCAGGGGCACGGCGTCGGCCGGGACGCCCTCGGGCAGCTGCTCGACGAGGCCACGCGCGCGGGCGCCGGCGTCGATCTCCATGTCGCAGGGGACAACGCCCGGGCCGAGGCTCTCTACCGTCGCCTCGGCTTCGCGCCGGACGGGGACGCGGGCGGCCCCCAGCGCAGGATGGTCTGGAGCCCGTCGGGGCCGCCGTCGGGCGCCGGCGCCGGAACGGGCGAGGACGACGATCCATGAGGGGACGCGACGACCACGCGCCTGAGGACGTCCAGCGCCGGTCGTGCGCGCTCGCTCCTTCGCCGGCCGTTCCCGCTCGACGGGACAGGGCGGCCTCAGCGGTCCGGGGCCGCCCCGCCCGACGCCCTGCCCGTGCACGCCGAACGCCATTCCGACTCCAGCGACAAAGGTGATCGATGAAGATCCACACGTTCATCAACTACATCCAGCTCAATCTCTCCGATAAGATCGCGAAGGAGTGGTTGAAAGGAGCGGCGTTCGAGCAGGTGATCCAGTCCAAGCTGGACACGGTGATCCGAACGCACATCGCCAACAAGGTCGGCGTGGTCAGCACGGTGGACGGCGACGTGACCGTCCAGCATTCCCCGACCAGCAAGAGCAGGGTGGGCGTGTCACCGCCCCACCAAGTGCGCTTCCGAAGCCCGTACAGTCTCCCCAAGATGAGGGAGAACCGGTACACCTATCGGGAAGGCACGGCGCAAGCCTCGACGATCTCCGATCTCAATGCGAGCAACGGACGCCTCAGGGTCAAGAACGGGACGATCGTCTACCAGGACACGACCTACTGGATCGAGATCAAGGTCGAGAGTCCCGACACGAACCAGTTCGGCGGCAAGTCCCTCGACGAAGCCTGGGTCGACGACCTGAACAAGCTTCAGTTGCAGAAGGCCTGGGACGACGGCGTCACGTCCACCACGGCGACGGTCAAGCGTCACTGGCTCGTCGTGATCGCCGTTTCGCCTGAGATGCGGGGTCGGCTGAAGAACGGCGGCCTGAACGACGCGCAGGACGTGCGGGAATGGCAGACCAATCTTGGTCCGGCCATCGCGGTCGCATGGTCCGATCTCTCGCGGAACTCGATGTTCGGGGTGTTTCGCGTGTGACGATCGAGGACGCACGGAGGGCGCTTCGAATCTTCGAAACTCCGCATCGGGCATTCGGAGAACGGATACCGATCATCGGGCCGAAGCCGTCGATCCCGCGCGCGAACGCCTCGCGACCCGCTCAGGCCCTGCGCCCGCCCGGCATGGCGAGGTGGCGCATCTGGACCATCGCCATCGGCGTCTTCAGGCTGTCGGCGTCGGTCTCGAGCGTCAGCTCGTCCGCGCCGCGCCGGGCCGTGCGCGCCAGGATCTCGAAGACCGCCGCCGTCGTCGTCTGCAGCGCCCGCTCCTCGTTCAGGCCGGACAGCACCCGCGCCAGATAGACGGCGGAGGTCAGGTCGCCGAGCCCGTTCGGGACCGCCTCGATCCGCCGGTGCTCGGCCAGGAGCGCGACGCGCCCGTCGGTGAACAGGTTGCCGATGCCGCCGCGCAGCATCGGGAAGGCCGAGGTGACGACGACGCGCGACGGCCCGAGCGTCAGCGCCGCCTCGATGAGATGGTCGTTGCCCGACAGCTCCAGCCCGGTCAGGAACTCCAGCTCGAACCGGTTGGGCGTGGCGATGTCGGCGAGCGGCATCAGCCGGTCGCGGATGCCCTCGACGACGGCCTGCGGCTGGTAGAGCCGCCCGCCGCTCTCGTCGCCGTCGCCGATCACCGGATCGCAGCAGAAGACGGCGTCCGGATTGGCGCGCCGCACCGCCTCGACCAGCCGCGCCGCGGGCTCGATCTGGTCGGGCGAACCGAAATAGCCGGTGAGCACGCCGCCCACCTCCGACAGCCATTCGGCGCCCGCCAGATCGTTCATCATGGCGGCGAAGGCGGCCTCGTCCGGCACGACGCGCGTCGCCCGGCCCCGCCCCGGATGCCAGGGCAGCGTGACGGTGGGCACCGCCCAGACCGGGTGGCCGAGCGATTCCAGCGCCAGGACCGCGGCGCGGTTGCCGACCGTGCCGCGCACCACGTGGCTGGAGACGACGAGGACCGCCGGCCGCTCGCCGGTGCCGGCGTTGCGAGGCTCGCTCATCAGGACAGGAAGTAGGTCTGGGCGAAGAGGAACAGGAGGACGAGGAAGCCGACGAGGCCGAGACCCCGGCCGATGCGCGTGCCGATCACCTCGATGCGGTCGTTCGGGTCGGCGTCGTCCGCCGAGAAGTGCCCGCGCGCGTTCGTCAGCATGCGCGTCGTCGTGCCGCCGACCTGCACGTCGGTCTCCTCGCGCAGCCGCTTCAGGATCGCTTCGGACTCCGTCCGGCGCTCGGCGTCTAAACGATCTCGCTCCATGCGCCGAACCTGACCGAAAAGCCGGGCGAGGGCAATATGGCGAGCGCCTCGCACCCCGGTCGCGCGCCTGCCGCTTTCATGCCAGAAGGAAGCCGCCCGAGGTTCAGGAGGACGCGAGATGACGTCGGCGACGCGCGAGAAGACGCAGATCATCGAGGAGGTGCTGGCGCAGCTCGGCACGGCGGAGGCCGCCGCGACGCTAGTGCCGCTGCTGCTCGCCCGACCGCCCGCCGAGGATCTGGCCGCCTTCCCGCCGGCCGCGCTCGCGGTCGCCGCCCAGTCCGCCGCCGCGGCCCTGTCCGCCCACCGGCCCGACACCGCCTTCGTGGACGTCGCCTGCCCGCCGCACTTCACCAAGGACGGCGAGCCGCTCCAGCTCGTCACCATCGTCAACGACGACCGACCCTTCCTCTTCGATTCCGTCGTCGCCGAGATCGCCGAATCCATGGCGGAGACCCACTACATCTCCCACCCGGTGCTGGACGTGGTGCGCGGCGCCGACGGACGCATCCTCTCCTTCTCCGCCTCCCATCATCCGGCCGCCGGCGAGGGGACGCGCGCCCGCATCAGCCTGATCCAGCTCGCCACCACCGCCGGCGACGCCCAGGCGCGCGAGGCCCTCAAGGCGCGGCTGAGCGCGATCCTTCGCGAGGTCGCCGTCGCCAACGAGGACTTCTACGCCATGCGCGAGCGCGCCGGGCGCGCCGCCTTCACGCTCGGCCGCCGGGCCGAGCGCACCAGCGACGCGGCCGAGCGTGCGCTGGTGGAGGAGGCCGCGCGCTTCCTGGAGTGGCTGGCGGACAAGAACTTCATCTTCCTCGGCATCCGCGAGTTCGACTACCGGCGCGGCGAGGGCGGCGGCCTCCTGGAGCGCCGGGCCGGTTCGGAGCTGGGCATCCTGCGCGATCCGGACGTGCGGGTGCTGCGCCGGGAGGGCGGGGAGGCGAATGTCGGCGAGGAGGTCCGCGCCTTCCTGGAGGCGCCGACGCCGCTCATCGTCGCCAAGGCGAACACCCGCTCTCGCGTCCACCGCCGCGTCTACATGGACTATGTCGGCGTGAAGGACTTCGACGCCTCCGGCCGCCTCGTCGGCGAGATGCGCATCGTCGGGCTCTTCGCCTCCACCGCCTACAACCAGCCGATCATGTCGGTGCCGTACCTGCGCCAGAAGGCGCAGACGGTCGTCTCGCGCTTCGGCCTGTCGCCGCAGTCGCATTCGGCCAAGGCGCTCGTGAACGCGCTGGAGACCTATTCGCGCGACGAGATCTTCCAGATCGACGTCGATCTCCTCGAAAGCTTCATCGGCACGATCCTGGAGCTCGGCGAGCGGCCGCGCGTGCGCATCCTCGCCCGCTTCGATCCGTTCGACCGCTTCGTCTCCATCCTCGTCTTCGTGCCGCGCGAGCGCTACGACCAGCGGCTGCGCGAGGCGACGGGGCGGCTTCTGGCAGAGGCCTTCGACGGCCACGTCTCGGCCTACTACCCCTCCTTCCCGGAAGGGCCGCTGGCCCGCGTCCACTTCATCATCGGGCGGCGCGGGGGGGCGACGCCGCGGCCCGACATCGCGGCGCTCGAGGCGCGCGTCGCCGACATGGCGCGCTCCTGGGCCGACGCCTTCGAAAAGGCGCTCGCCGCCACGGGCGGCGCGCAGGCGCTTTTGGACCTCGGACGCGCGCTCCCCGGCGCCTATCGCGAGGCCGTGGCGCCGGAAGCGGCGGTCGACGAGGCGAGCCGCATCGCCGCGCTGGACACGGCCGCCCCCCTCGACGTCGACTTCTCCGGCGATCCGGCCGCGGGCGAGGGATCGCTCCGCCTGTCGCTGCGCACGCTCGGCGCCTCGCTGTCGCTCTCCACGCGCGTGCCGATCCTGGAGAACATGGGCTTTGCCGTCGGCTCGGAGCGCACCTTCGCGCTGACCCGGCCGGACGGGAGCCCGGTCCATGTCCACCACATGGACCTGACGCGCCGCGACGGCGGCGGGGCGCTCGACCCGGCGACGGCCAAGGCGCTCGCCGAGCTCTATCTCGCCGTCTCCGACGGGCGGATCGAGAATGACGGCTTCAACGCGCTGGTGCTCGGCGCCGGCCTGGACTGGCGCGAGGCGAACGTGCTGCGGGCCCTGGCGCGCTATCTGCGCCAGACCGGCCTGTCCCTGCCGGACGGCTTCATCGCCGCCGTCCTCCAGCGCCACCCGGACCTCGCGCGCCAGCTCTTCGACCTCTTCGCCCAGAGCTTCGACCCGGTCCGCGAGCGGCGTCCGAGCGAGCCGGCCGAGGGGGCGGACGCGCAGTCGCGCGAGGCGGCGCGGCGCGGCGTCGCATCCGTCTATGGGGCGATCCTCGACGGGCTCGACGCGGTCGACAGCCTCGACGACGACCGCGTCGTCCGGCGCCTGGCCATCGCCATCCTCGCGATGCTGCGCACCAATTACTACGCGGTGCCGGAGATCTCCGCCGATCCCGATTCCGTGCCCGGCGCGGTGAAACCCGCGCTCGCCTTCAAGTTCGCGCCCAAAGCCATGGACTGGCTTCCCCAGCCCGTGCCGTTCCGAGAGATCTTCGTCTTCGACGCGCGGGTGGAGGGCGTGCACCTACGCTTCGGAAGGGTGGCGCGCGGCGGCCTTCGCTGGTCCGACCGCAGCCAGGACTACCGCACCGAGGTGCTCGGCCTGGTGAAGGCGCAGCAGGTGAAGAACGCCGTCATCGTGCCGGTCGGCGCCAAGGGCGGCTTCTACCCCAAGCGCCTTCCGGCCGGCGGGGACCGCGACGCGATCTTCTCCGCCGGGCGCTCGGCCTATGTCGTCTTCGTCGATTCGCTGCTCTCGGTGACCGACAACGCGATCGGCGACCGTGTGACGACCCCGCAGGGCATCGTCGCCCACGACGAGCAGGACCCCTATCTGGTCGTCGCCGCCGACAAGGGCACCGCGACCTTCTCCGACACGGCCAACGCCATCGCGCAGGCGGAAGGCTTCTGGCTCGACGACGCCTTCGCCTCGGGCGGCTCGGCCGGCTACGACCACAAGGGCATGGGCATCACCGCGCGCGGCGCCTGGGAGGCGGTCAAGCGGCATTTCCGCGAGATGGGCCGCGAGGGCCGTCCTCTCGACATCCAGGCCGAGCCCTTCACGGCCGCGGGCTGCGGCGACATGTCGGGCGACGTCTTCGGCAACGGCATGCTCCTGTCGGAGAAGACCCGGCTCGTCGCCGCCTTCGACCACCGCGACATCTTCCTCGACCCCGATCCCGATCCCGCCCTCTCCTTCGCCGAGCGCCGGAGGCTCTTCGACCTGCCGCGATCGAGCTGGCAGGACTACGACCGTTCCAAGATATCGAAGGGCGGCGGCGTCTTCTCGCGGCGCGACAAGACCGTCCGCCTCTCGCCCGAGGCCGCCGCGGCGATCGGCTGGGACCGCCAGTCCGGCACGCCGTCGGAGGTCATCAACGCGATCCTCAAGGCTCCGGTCGACCTCCTCTGGTTCGGCGGCATCGGCACCTATATCCGCGCCACGAGCGAGACCAACGCCGATGCGGGCGACCGCGCCAACGACGCGGTGCGCGTCACCGGCCGGGAGCTGCGCGCCAAGGTCGTGGGCGAGGGGGCCAATCTCGGCGCCACGCAGAAGGGCCGCATCGAGTTCGCGCGGGCGGGCGGGCGCATCAACACCGACGCCATCGACAATTCGGCGGGCGTCAACACCTCCGACGTCGAGGTGAACATCAAGATCGCGCTGAAGAGCGCGATGGCGGAAGGCCGGCTCGACCGCGCCGCGCGCGACCGTCTGCTCGCCACCATGACCGACGAGGTCGCCGATCTCGTCCTCGCCAACAATTACGAGCAGACGCTGGCGCTGACGCTCGATCAGGCGACGGGGGTCATGGGGCTGGCGGGCCAGTCGCGGCTGATGAGCGTCCTGGAGGAGCGCGGCGAGCTGTCGCGCGAGGTCGAGGCGCTGCCCTCGGAGGCGGCGATCGCCGATCTCAAGGCGGCCGGCCGGGGGCTGACCCGGCCCGAGCTCGCGGTGCTCCTCGCCTACGCCAAGCTCGACCTCTACGACCGGCTCCTGGAATCGGGCCTGCCGGACGAGCCCTACCTGACCGACCGGCTCGTCCACTACTTCCCGGAGCGGATGCGGCGCGAGCACCGCGCCGACATCGAGGCGCACCGGCTCCGGCGCGAGATCGTCGCCACGCGGCTCGCCAACGACTTCGTCAACCGGCTCGGCTCGCCCTTCGCGGTGATGTTCGCCGATGCGGCCGGGGCCACCGCCGCGCGCTGCGTCGCGGCCTATGCGATCGCCGCCGACGGCTTCGGCATCGACGCGCTGACGGGCCGCATCGACGCGCTCGACGGCCGGCTCGACGGGGAGGCGCAGACCGGCCTCTACCTCGCCGTCCGGCGCTTCCTGTGGGGCACGACGGCCTGGTTCGTCCGCAACGGTCCCGACGGCGCCGACCTCGCCGAGGCGGTCCGGCGGATCGAGGAGGCCGCGGGGCTGCTGCGGCCGCATCTGGTGGAATCCTCCAGCGACCGGGCCCGCGCCGACCACGACGCGCGGCGTGCCGCGCTCCTCGGTTCCGGCGTGCCGGAGGATCTCGCCGAGGACGTGGCGCTCCTGCCGCTGATGGCGCTCCTGCCCGACGTCCTCACCGTTTCACGTGAAACGGGCGTGCCGCTGCCGCAGGCGCTCTCGGCCTTCTTCGGCATCACGCGGCTCTTCCGGATCGGCCGGATCGAGGCGGCCCTGCGGCAGCTGCGTCCTTCCGACTATTTCGAGATGCTGGCGCTGGAGCGGGCGGCGGCCCAGCTGAGCGCGGCGCGGCGCCGGATGACCGCGGACGCCCTCCGCCAGGGCGGCGAGGATCCCGTCGCGGCCTGGGCCGAGGGGAAGGGCGAGCAGCTGGGTCGCGTGGTCGAGCAGGTCGGCCGTCTCACCGGCAGCGGCGAGACCTCGGTCGCGCGGCTGACGCTCGCGGTCGGTCTCCTTCTCGACCTCGATCCGAGGTGAGAGGCGCCGCCCGGCTCGACGCGGGTGGCGCGGTCCGCGAGCCTGTCACCAGGCTTGCCTACAACCCCAGCACTTGGAGCGCCGGCAGAAGTACACGCGTCACCGCATGGGCATCGGGAGCGGCCTCACCTAGACATTCGGCATGGGCTGGTTGAGGTCGTTCGGGGGGAGGTCGCAGGGGGCGGGCAAAGGAGCTTCACCGGCTCCGCGCGCGCCGGACCCGCGCGTGTTCCGCAGGCCGGCGATCTGGGGCTGGATGAGCTTCGACTTCGCCGCCCAGCCCTTCTTCACCATCGTCGTCACCTTCGTCTTCGGGCCCTATTTCGTCTCGCAGCTCGCCCCGGACCCGGCGACCGGCCAGACCTACTGGGCCGCGGCCGCGACCGTCTCCAGCCTCACCGTCGGCCTGCTCGCGCCGCTTCTGGGCTCGATCGCCGACCGTGCCGGGCCGCGCAAGCCCTGGATCGCGGCCTTCGCCCTTGTGAAGGTCGCGGCGCTCCTGATGCTGTGGGCCGCCGCCCCCCAGTCGAGCCTGTTGGCCGCGGCGGCGCTCATCGTGCTCGCGACGGTCGCCGCCGAGTTCTCCATCGTCTTCAACGACGCGATGATCCCGCATCTCGTCCCCAAGCGCTCGATCGGCCTCGTCTCCAACATCGCCTGGGGGATCGGCTATTGCGCCGGCATGATCTCGCTCTTTGCGACCGTCCTGCTCCTGGCCGCGGACCTGTCGAGCGGACTGACGCTCGCCGGCATCCCGCCGCTCTTCGGGCTCGATCCGGAGCAGGGCGAGGCGGCGCGCGCCACGGGCCCCTTCTCGGCGGTCTGGTACCTGATCTTCGTCCTGCCGATGTTCTGGCTCGTGCCGGACCGTCCTCCGCGGGCCCTCGCGGCGAGGACCGCCGTCCGCGAGGGCATCGCCGAGCTCCTGGGAACGGTGCGCGAGCTCAGCCGCCGCCGGGCGCTCTTCCGCTTCATTCTCGCGCGGCTGTTCTACCAGGACGGGGTCAACGGCATCCTGCTGCTCGGCGGGGCCTTCGCGGCCGGCCTCTTCGGCTGGTCGGTGACCGAGAGCGGGCTGTTCGGGATCATCCTCAACGTCTTCGCCATCCTCGGCTGCGGCATCGCCGGCCTCATCGACCGCCGCTACGGATCCAAGAGCGTGGTCATGGCCTCGCTCCTGTGCCTGGGCGTGGCCTCGCTCGGCATCGCCTCGACCGCGCCGAACTCGACCCTGTTCGGGCTTCTCGTCTTCGCCGATCCGGCGGGAGCCACGGGACTGTTCCCGACCGGGGCCGAGCGCGCCTATCTCGTCTTTGGCATCCTGATCGGGCTCGCCTTCGGCCCGATCCAGGCCTCCTCGCGCTCCTGGCTGGCGCAGTCGGTCGATGCCGACGAGGCCGGGCGCTATTTCGGCCTCTATGCGCTCACCGGGCGGGTCACGACCTTCCTCGCGCCGCTCTCTGTGGCGCTCCTGACCGCCCTGGCCGCCACCCAGACCGATCCGGTGACGGCCTCGCGGATCGGCATGTCGGCGCTGCTCGCCTTCTTCCTGATCGGCTTTCTCATCCTCCTGACGACCCGCGACCCGCGTCCGGAAGCCACGGACTGACGCGGCGGCTCAGTGCCGGAAATGTCGCATGCCGGTGAGGACCATGGCGACGCCATGCTCGTCCGCGGCGCGGATCACCTCCTCGTCGCGCATCGAGCCGCCCGGCTGGACCACCGCCGTCGCGCCCGCCTCGATCGCCGAGAGCAGCCCGTCGGCGAAGGGGAAGAAGGCGTCGGAGGCGACGACCGAGCCCCGGGTCAGCGGCTCGCCGCCTGTCCCGTGCGCCGCGTCCTGCGCCTTGCGGGCGGCGATGCGGGCCGAATCCAGCCGGCTCATCTGCCCGGCGCCGACACCGACGGTGGCCAGATCCTTGGCGTAGACGATGGCGTTCGACTTCACGTGCTTGGCGACGCGGAAGGCGAATTTGAGATCCGCCATCTCCCGCTCGGTCGGGGCGCGCTGCGTCACGACCCTCAGATCGACGTCGTCGACCGTGCCGGCGTCGCGCGTCTGGACGAGGAGCCCGCCCGCGACCGACTTCACCATCCGACCGCCGGCCCGCGGATCGGGCAGGCCGCCGGTCAGGAGCAGGCGCAGATTCTTCTTGGCCGCCACGATCGCCATCGCCTCCTCGTCGGCCTCGGGGGCGACGATGACCTCGGTGAAGATCTTGACGATCTCGCGCGCGGCCTCCGCGTCCAGGCGACGGTTCAGCGCCACGATGCCGCCGAAGGCCGAGACCGGATCGCAGGCGAGCGCGCGGGCGTAGGCGTCCGCCAGGCTGGCGCCCTCCGCGACGCCGCAGGGATTGGCGTGCTTGACGATGGCGACGGCGGCCGTGCGCTGGGGCCAGAACTCGGCCACGCATTCGAAGGCGGCGTCCGTGTCGTTGATGTTGTTGTAGGAGAGCTCCTTGCCCTGCACCTGACGGGCCGTCGCGACCCCCGGCCGGGTCTCGCCGGTCCGGTAGAAGGCCGCGGTCTGGTGCGGGTTCTCGCCGTAGCGCAGCGACGAGCCGAGGGTCGCCGACACGGTCAGGCGCTCCGGCAGGGCCTCGGCGCCGTCGGCCCGACGGCCCTGATCCGCGAACCAGCCGGCGACGGCCGCATCGTAGCCGGCCGTCAGCGCGAAGGCCTTGGCGGCGAGACGGCGGCGCAGCGCGAGGTCGGTCTCGCCCCGGGCCTCGATGGCCTCGATCGCCGCGTCGTAGTCGGCCGGGTCGGTGAGGACCGCCACATAGGCATGGTTCTTGGCGCCGGCGCGGATCATCGCCGGGCCCCCGATGTCGATGTTCTCGATCACGGCGGGGGGCTCGGCGCCCGAGGCCGCGACCTGCGAGAACGGGTAGAGGTTGACGACGAGGAGATCGATCCCGGCGATCGAATGAGCCTGCATGGCCGACGCGTGGGCGGGATCGTCGCGGATGGCGAGAAGCCCGCCGTGGACGGCCGGGTGCAGCGTCTTCACCCGCCCGTCCATGATCTCCGGGAAGCCCGTGACGGACGAGACGTCGGCGACGGGCAGGCCCGCCTCCTTCAGGGCCTTGGCCGAGCCGCCGGTGGAGACGAGCTCGACACCGCGGGCGTGAAGGGCCTTCGCCAGATCGACCAGCCCCGTCTTGTCGAAGACCGACAGGAGGGCGCGGCGGACGGGGAGGCGATCCGGAGCGGGCGTGGCGTTGGCGGCGATGGCCATGGGCTGGGGACCTTCGGGGAGGGCTCCGCGCTCGTCGAGCGGGACATTTGAGGGTTCGCGCGCCTGATAGAGCATCCGCCCCCTCACCGGAACCCGGCCCGGTCCCGGATCGAAAATTCGGGGGTCCGCCTCCGGGACCGCCCGAATGGGCCTTGCGAACAATTTGAAACATCCATCTAAAGGACGACGGGGGCGGCATGTCCGCCCGTTCGGGACGAAACAGCCAAGAGACGGTTCGAGGAACGGCCCCATGACCCATCGCATGAAGACCGGCGCGGCGCTGGTGGCGCTTCTGGCGCTCGGCGCCTGTCAGCAGAGCGCGCCCAGCCTCTCGGGCGGCGCTTCCGCGGGCCCGGCTCCGCTGCCCTCCGCCCCGCGCGGCCAGGTCTTCGCCAACCAGCTTCCGCCCCCGCCTCCGCCGCCTTCGGCCACCGAGGCGCCCGCTCCGGCCGACGGCGCGCCCGGCGCGCCCGGCGCGGCCCCCGTGCAGACGGCGTCGGCCGGCCCGGTGACCCGCGAAGGCCTGGTGGGCGCCTGGCGCGTCTCCTCCGCCGGCGGGAACTGCCAGATCTTCATGGCGCTGACCCAGTGGAGCGGCGGCTACCGCGCGGCCTCGCGGGGCTGCCCGGGCCAGATCGCCGACGTGTCGGCCTGGGACGTGTCGGGCAACCAGGTCGTCCTGCGCTCGGGCGCCGGCGACACGGTCGCCACGCTGAACAACGCCGGCGGCACCCGCTACGAGGGCACCACGACCGGCGGCCAGCAGATCTCGCTGTTCCGCTAGCCGGCGCGCCGAGGTCACCTTAGGCATGCCGCAGGCAGGCTACGGCGTCGTCGGCGCCGAGCGCGGGGCCGTTCGCGCCGCGCTCGAGGCGCGCGTGCGCGAGGGCCGGCTCGACGCCGACCCCGTGCAGCGGGACCTCGCCGACCGTCTGGACCGGCTGGAGCGCGAGCTGAGGGCGGGCGCGGTCGCCACCAAGAAGAGTGCCCTCGGCTGGCTGTTCGGGCGGCGCGAGAAGACCCCGCCCCCCCGCGGGCTCTACATCTTCGGCAAGGTCGGGCGCGGCAAGTCCATGCTGATGGACCTCTTCTTCGAGAAGAGCACGGTCCGCGAACGCCGCCGCGTCCACTTCCACGCCTTCATGGGCGAGGTCCACGAGCGGATCGGGGCGCACCGCGCGGCCGTGAAGCAAGGCCGGGCGAGCGGCGACGATCCCATCGGCCCGACGGCCGAGGCGATCGCGGCCGAGGCCCGGCTCCTGTGCTTCGACGAGTTCACCGTCACCGACATCGCCGATGCGATGATCCTGTCGCGCCTGTTCGAGGCGCTGTTCGCGCACGGGGTCGCGCTGGTGGCCACCTCCAACGTCGCGCCGGACGATCTCTACCGCGACGGGTTGAACCGGCCGCTCTTCCTGCCCTTCGTCGACATCCTGAAGCGCCACACCGACGTGTTCGAGGTGGATGCGCCGACCGACTACCGCCTGCAGTCGATCGGCGGCGACGACCTCTATCTTTCGCCGATCGATCCACGGACGCAGAGCCGCTTCGACGGGCTCTGGCGCTCGGTCGTCGGCAGCGGCGGGGAGAGCGCGGGGGCGGTGGCCGTGAAGGGGCGCACGGTCGAAGCGGGGCGGACCGGGAACGGTGCGGCGCGCTTCACCTTCGGCGATCTGGTGCGCCGGCCGCTCGGCGCCGGCGACTTCCTGGCGCTGGCCGAGCGCTTCGACACGATCTTCCTGGAGGGCGTGACGCCCATGGGCGAGGGCGAGCGCAACGAGGCCAAGCGCTTCATCCTCCTCGTCGACGTCCTCTACGACAAGGGCCGGCGCCTGGCGATCCTCGCCGAAGTTCCGGTCGACCGGCTCTATGCGGGCCGACGGGGCACCGAGGCCTTCGAGTTCGACCGCACGGTTTCCCGGCTGATCGAGATGCGATCGCACGACTACGAGGCGCGCCGGCTCGCGACGCAGGCCGCCGCCGGCTGAGACGCCGGAGCGCCTGCCGTCAGCGCGGGTCCAGAAGCGCCGGCCCCTCGTCCGCCATCGGCCCCGCCGGGGCAGCACGGCCGCGGGCGGGTGCGGCGGCGGCGATCCGATCGCGCCCCTCGGCCTTGGCGCGGTAGAGCGCCTCGTCGCCCCGCGCGATCGTCTCGGTCAGCGGCGCGTTTCGCGCATGGGCGAAGCCGACGCTGATCGTCATGGAGAAGTCCGCGTCCGGCAGGACGACGCGCCGTTCCCGCACGAGCGCCGCGATGCGCTCGGCGACGGCCCAGCCCTCCTCGCTCGACGTTCCGGGCAGGACGACGACGAACTCCTCGCCGCCGAAGCGCGAGACGACGTCTCCCTCCCGCGCACCGGACCGGATCAGGTTGGCCACGACGCACAGGGCGGTGTCACCGACATCGTGGCCGAAACGGTCGTTGATCGACTTGAAATGGTCGACGTCGACGAGGAGGACGACGTAGCCCTTCGCCTGCGAGAGCGCGCGCAGCCGGTCGTCGGCCTGAAGGACGGCCCGGCGGTTCGGAAGGCCGGTCAGGGCATCGGTGTAGGCGTCGTCGAACAGCGATTTCTCGCGCGCGATGATGCGGTTCTCGCGCTGCATCATTCCGCACAGCACGAGCGTGGCGAACAGTGCGCTGAGCGTCATCGCCAGCGCGATCAGGGCGAGGAACGCCCGCGGCATGTCGAGCGGGAAGATCAGGATCAGCGCGTTCTGGGCGGAGATGCCGAGGCCGAGGAGGACGAGTCCGAGCGGGGTCACCGCGCGCCGCTTGTACCAGGCGTAGCGCCAGGCGAGGCCGACGAGGAGGGCGATCGAGAGGGTGACGAGCCCCGGGACGACGCCCGCCCCGCCGATCCCGATGCGGTAGGCCGCGCCGATGCCGGCGGCGATGACGGCGGCGAGGGGACCGGAAAAGGCGCCCGCGACCGCGACGAAGGTGGCGCGGCTGTCGATGAGGACGCCGGGGACCGGCATGGCGGGCGTGGCCATCGCCGCCGCGGCGCCGCAACCGAAGGCGACCCCCTGGAGCGCGGAGCGCACGAGCCGCGGAACGCGCAGGCGCTCGACGATCCCGTAGATGACGGCCACGAGGGCCATGAGGCCGAGGCCGTTCAGTAGGGACATCGACAGTTCGAGCAGGATCGCCTCCATCCGCGGGCGCGGCCAAGGTTCGGTCCGACCTTCGGCCGTTCGATCCTAACACCGAATTAAACGCCGGACTCGCCGATCCGATGGAGAACCACCGGCCGGGCGCGCGAAGCGACCGCAACCCCCGCATGACGCGAGAGAAACCGAATGACCCTTACGTAAACGAAAGTTCATTTAACCGGTTGAAATCGCTGGCGGGCGTTTCAAGGTTCGCGGGCGAGACCGGTTGAACTCCCGGCGGAAGCTGCGTATGGCCTTCGCGGCAGCGAGATCGACGACGAGACGGTCGGTCGCTCGTCGTCGGACGGATCGGCGGACGTCGCCCTCCGCTCAAGGCTTCAACAGAAGGCACATCATGGCCCGCGCAAAGATCGCACTCATCGGCTCCGGCATGATCGGGGGCACGCTCGCCCATCTGGCGGCACTGAAGGAGCTGGGCGACGTCGTCCTGTTCGACATTTCCGAGGGCACGCCGCAGGGCAAGGCGCTCGACATCGCGCAGTCCGGGCCGGTCGAGGGCTTCGACGCGGTCCTGTCCGGCGCCAACGACTATTCGGCTATTCGTGGCGCCGACGTCTGCATCGTGACGGCCGGCGTGCCGCGCAAGCCCGGCATGAGCCGCGACGACCTTCTCGGCATCAATCTGAAGGTCATGGAAGCGGTCGGCAAGGGCATCGCCGAGCATGCGCCGGACTCCTTCGTCATCTGCATCACCAACCCGCTCGACGCGATGGTCTGGGCGCTGCAGAAGTTCTCCGGGCTCCCGAAGGAGAAGGTCGTGGGCATGGCCGGCGTGCTCGACTCCGGCCGCTTCCGCCACTTCATCGCCGACGAGTTCAAGGTCTCGGTGAGGGACGTCACAGCCTTCGTGCTCGGCGGCCACGGCGACACCATGGTGCCTCTGACGCGCTACTCGACGGTCGCCGGCATCCCGCTGACCGATCTGGTGAAGATGGGCTGGTGCTCGGCCGAGCGCCTCGAAGAGATCGTCCAGCGCACGCGCGACGGCGGCGCCGAGATCGTCGGCCTCCTCAAGACCGGCTCGGCCTATTACGCGCCGGCGGCCTCCGCCATCGAGATGGCCGAGAGCTTCCTGAAGGACAAGAAGCGCGTCCTTCCCTGCGCGGCGAACCTGTCCGGCCAGTACGGCCAGAGCGATCTCTATGTCGGCGTGCCGGTCGTGATCGGCGCCGGTGGCGTGGAGCGCGTCATCGAGATCGAGCTGAACGAGGACGAGAAGGCCCAGTTCGAGAAGTCCGTCGGCTCCGTGAAGGGCCTGATGGAGGCCTGCCGCGGCATCCAGCCGAGCCTCGCCTAAGCATCGCTTTCCAGGCCGCTCCTCCTCTCGTCTCGGGAGCGGGCGGCCTTTTCCCCTTTCGGCTTGCGAACGGAGCAAGGCCTTTCATGAACATCCACGAGTATCAGGCCAAGGAAGTCCTCAAGGGCTTCGGCGCACCGGTCGCCAAGGGCGTTGCCATCACCTCCGCCGACGAGGCCGAGGCCGCCGCCCGCCAGCTTCCCGGCCCCCTCTACGTCGTCAAGTCGCAGATTCACGCGGGCGGCCGCGGCAAGGGCAAGTTCAAGGAGCTCGGGCCGGACGCCAAGGGTGGCGTGCGCCTCGCCAAGTCGGTCGAGGAAGCGGTTTCGCACTCGCGCGAGATGCTCGGCAACACGCTGGTGACGGCCCAGACCGGCGAGGCCGGCAAGCAGGTCAACCGCCTCTACATCGAGGACGGCGCCGACATCGACCGCGAGCTCTATCTCTCGCTCCTCGTCGACCGCTCCGTCGGGCGCGTCGCCTTCGTCGTCTCGACCGAAGGCGGCATGGACATCGAGGCGGTCGCGCACGACACGCCCGAGAAGATCGTCACCGTCGCCATCGACCCGCAGACGGGCGTCACCGAGGCTGACGTGCAGAAGATCACCGAAGCCTACGGTCTTTCGGGCGCGGCGGCGGAAGACGGCAAGTCGCTCTTCCCGGCGCTCTACAAGGCCTTCACCGAGAAGGACATGGCGCTGCTCGAGGTCAACCCGCTGATCGTCATGACCGACGGCCATCTGCGCGTTCTCGACGCCAAGGTCTCCTTCGACGGCAACGCGCTGTTCCGCCACGAGGACATCAAGGCGCTGCGCGACGAGACCGAGGAGGACGCCAAGGAGATCGAGGCCTCCAAGTGGGACCTCGCCTACGTGGCGCTCGACGGCAACATCGGCTGCATGGTGAACGGCGCGGGCCTCGCCATGGCGACGATGGACATCATCAAGCTCTACGGCAAGGAGCCGGCGAACTTCTGCGACGTCGGCGGCGGCGCGTCGAAGGAGAAGGTCGCGGCGGCCTTCAAGATCATCACGGCCGATCCGGCGGTGAAGGGCATCCTCGTCAACATCTTCGGCGGCATCATGCGCTGCGACGTCATCGCCGAGGGCGTGGTCGCCGCGGTGAAGGAGGTCGGCCTCAAGGTGCCGCTGGTCGTGCGCCTGGAAGGCACCAACGTCGAGAAGGGCAAGGCCATCCTCAACGAGAGCGGGCTGGCGATCACCGCTGCGGACGATCTCGACGACGCCGCCAAGAAGATCGTCGCGGCGATCGGCTGAGCTTGCGTTCTCGACACGGGATCACATATCCTGTGTCGAGAACCGTTGGAGGCTCCGATGAAGAACCTGACGCTGACGATCGACGAGGATCTGCTCGAACGTGCGAAGGTGCTCGCCGCCGAACGTCGGACGAGCATCAACGCGATGGTCAGGACCTTCCTGTCCGACCTGATCGCCAGGGAGCAGGCGAAGGACGACGCTCGCGACGCCCTGCTAGCGCTCGCTCGCGAGCGCCTCGGAGACCTCGGCACGCAGAAGTGGGATCGCGAGAAGCTTTATGATCGCTGACTGCTTCTTCGACACCAACGTGCTGGTCTACGCGGCGGTCGGTCACAAGTCGGCGCCGCAAAAATACGAACGGGCGCTCGAACTGATCGCGAATGTACAATACGCGACGTCGGCGCAGGTTCTCCAGGAATTCTACGTCACGGTAACGAAGCAGTCGAAGGAAGCTCTCGACGTCGGCAAGGCAGCCGAATGGGTCGCGACGATCAGCCGAAAGCCATGTCTCGATCTCGACAGCGCGGTCGTGATGCGCGGCATCGAGGCGGCACAGCGCTACAGGATTTCTTACTGGGACGGCGCCATCGTCGCAGCTGCCGAGCGTCTGGCGGTTCAGACGCTCTACACGGAAGACCTCAATCACGGCCAGCTCTACGGCACTGTGCGCGTGATCAATCCATTTCTTGAGAATTAAGCAGCAGGGAAACCCCTCTCGAATGTCCATCCTCGTCGACAAGAACACCAAGGTCATCGTGCAGGGCCTGACCGGCAAGACCGGCACCTTCCACACCGAACAGGCGCTCGCCTATTACGGTACGCAGATGGTCGCCGGCGTCCACCCCAAGAAGGGCGGCGAGAGCTGGACGTCCGGCGTCGACGGCAACTCGCTGCCGATCTTCGCGAGCGTCGCCGAGGCCAAGGACCGCACCGGCGCCGACGCGTCCGTGATCTACGTCCCGCCGGCCGGTGCCGCCGACGCGATCATCGAGGCGATCGACGCCGAGATCCCCTTCATCGTCTGCATCACGGAAGGCGTGCCGGTCTCCGACATGGTGCGCGTCAAGCGCCGGCTGGAGAATTCCAAGTCGCGGCTGCTCGGCCCGAACTGCCCGGGCATCCTGACGCCCGAAGAGTGCAAGATCGGCATCATGCCCGGCTCGATCTTCAAGAAGGGGAGCGTCGGCATCGTCTCGCGCTCGGGCACGCTGACCTACGAGGCCGTCTTCCAGACCACCAACGAGGGCCTCGGCCAGACGACGGCGGTGGGCATCGGCGGCGATCCGGTGAAGGGCACCGAGTTCATCGACGTCCTGGAGATGTTCCTCGCCGACGAGGCGACGCAGTCGATCATCATGATCGGCGAGATCGGCGGCTCGGCCGAGGAGGACGCGGCGCAGTTCCTGATCGACGAGGCGAAGAGGGGTCGCAAGAAGCCGATGGCCGGCTTCATCGCCGGCCGCACGGCGCCCAAGGGCCGCACCATGGGCCATGCCGGCGCGGTCGTCTCGGGCGGCAAGGGCGACGCGGAATCGAAGATCGCGGCGATGGAGGCGGCCGGCATCCGCGTCTCGCCTTCGCCGGCGCGTCTCGGCACGACGCTCGCCGAGGTCCTGAAGGGCTGACGAAGGTCCGGCGGCGCGGAGATTTCCTCGCCGCCGCCGGCATTTGCGCCACCTTCCGCCCTTAAGCGGGCGGCGAACGGCTCGGGGCACCCTCGGGCGAGGAACGAACGGGCGGTCCGAGCGCGGGCCGCCGCAACCGACAAGGAGACGGCGACCGGAACGCCCGGCGCCGACGAGGATCCATGGCACGCAATTCGGCGAACGAGACTTTCGCGCTCTCCTCCTTCCTGTACGGGGGCAACGCCGACTACATCGAGACGCTGCACGCCGCCTGGCAGAAGGACGCCGCCTCGGTCTCGCCGGAGTGGCAGGCCTTCTTCGCCGAGCTGAAGGACGACCGCGACGCGGTGGAGAAGAGCGCCTCGGGCCCGTCCTGGGAGCGCGCCAACTGGCCGATCGCCGAGGGCGGCGACCTCGTCTCCGCGCTCGACGGCAACTGGGCCGAGGCCGAGAAGAAGGTGGGCGCCAAGGTCGCGGCCAAGGCCGCGGAGGGCGCGAAGGCGAACGGCGCCGCCCCCTCCGGGAAGGGCGAGATTCGCCAGGGCGAGGTCGCGCAGGCGACGCGCGACACGCTGCGCGCCCTGATGCTGATCCGCGCCTACCGCGTGCGCGGCCATCTCCACGCCAAGCTCGACCCGCTCGGCATCGCGACGCCGGCCGACGACGACTACAACGAGCTGAGCCCGTCCAACTACGGCTTCATGCCGGAGGACTACGACCGCAAGATCTTCATCGACAACGTTCTCGGCATGGAGTTCGCGACCATCCGCGAGATGGTCGAGATCCTGGAGCGCACCTACTGCTCGACCATCGGCGTCGAGTTCATGCACATCTCCAACCCCGAGGAGAAGCGCTGGATCCAGCAGCGCATCGAGGGGCCGGACAAGGGCGTCGACTTCACCGACCAGGGCAAGCGCGCGATCCTGAACAAGCTGATCGAGGCCGAGGGCTTCGAGAAATTCATCGACGTCAAGTACAAGGGCACCAAGCGCTTCGGCCTGGACGGCGGCGAGGCGCTGATCCCGGCGCTGGAGCAGATCATCAAGCGCGGCGGGCAGCTGGGCCTGAAGGAGATCGTCCTCGGCATGGCCCATCGCGGCCGCCTGAACGTCCTCGCCCAGGTGATGGGCAAGCCGCACCGCGCCATCTTCCACGAGTTCAAGGGCGGGTCCTTCAAGCCGGACGACGTCGAGGGCTCGGGCGACGTCAAGTACCATCTCGGGGCCTCGTCGGACCGCGAGTTCGACCAGAACACGGTCCATCTGTCGCTGACGGCGAACCCGTCGCATCTGGAGATCGTCAATCCGGTGGTGCTCGGCAAGGCGCGCGCCAAGCAGGACCAGATCTACGGGCGCACCCGCACCGACATCGTTCCGCAGGAGGTGCGCAACGAAGTGCTGCCGCTGCTGCTGCACGGCGACGCGGCCTTCGCGGGTCAGGGCGTCGTGGCCGAGTGCTTCGGCCTGTCGGGCCTTCGCGGCCACCGGGTCGGCGGCTCGGTCCACGTCATCATCAACAACCAGATCGGCTTCACGACCAACCCGCGCTTTTCGCGCTCCTCGCCCTATCCGTCCGACGTGGCGAAGATGGTCGAGGCGCCGATCTTCCACGTCAACGGCGACGATCCGGAAGCGGTGGTCTACGCGGCCAAGGTCGCCATCGAGTACCGGCAGACCTTCCATAAGCCGGTCGTCCTCGACCTGTTCTGCTACCGCCGCTTCGGCCACAACGAAGGCGACGAGCCGGGCTTCACCCAGCCCATCATGTACAAGACGATCCGCCAGCATTCGACGACGCTCGAGATCTACGCCAAGCGGCTGGTGGAGGCCGGCGTCCTCACGCAGGAGGACGTCGACACCCGCCGGGCCGAATGGCGCGCCCATCTCGACGCCGAGTTCGAGGCCGGACAGGCCTATCTGCCGAACAAGGCGGACTGGCTGGACGGCGCGTGGTCGGGTCTTCGCCGAGCCGATTCCGACGACGAGCCGCGCCGCGGCGCAACAGGCGTCGAGGTCAGGAAGCTCAAGGAGATCGGCCGCAAGCTGACCGAGATCCCGGAGGGCTTCGAGGTCCACCGCACCATCCAGCGCTTCCTCGACAACCGCGCCAAGGCGATCGAGAGCGGCGAGGGCATCGACTGGGCGACCGCCGAGGCGCTGGCCTTCGGGTCGCTGATGACGGAGGGCCATCCGGTCCGCCTGTCGGGCCAGGATTCGGAGCGCGGCACCTTCTCGCAACGCCATTCGGTGCTCTACGACCAGAGCTCGGAGAACCGCTACATCCCGCTCGCCAACGTCCAGAAGGGTCAGGCCTTCTACGAGGTCATCAACTCGATGCTCTCCGAGGAGGCGGTGCTCGGCTTCGAGTACGGCTACTCGCTCGCCGAGCCGAACGCCCTGACGCTCTGGGAGGCGCAGTTCGGCGACTTCGTGAACGGGGCGCAGGTCGTCATCGACCAGTTCATCTCGTCGGGCGAGGCCAAGTGGCTGCGCATGACGGGCCTCGTCATGCTCCTGCCGCACGGCTACGAGGGGCAGGGCCCCGAGCACTCCTCGGCGCGGCTGGAGCGCTTCCTGCAGTCCTGCGCGCAGGACAACATGCAGGTCGCCAACGTCACGACGCCGGCGAACTACTTCCACATCCTGCGCCGGCAGATGAAGCGCGACTTCCGCAAGCCGCTGATCCTGATGACGCCGAAATCGCTCCTGCGCCACAAGCGGGCGGTCTCGGAGCTGTCCGAGCTGTCGGGCGACACCGCCTTCCGCCGGGTCCTGTGGGACGACGCGGAGATGGTGAAGGACGGTCCGGTCCGGCTGAAGAAGGACGCGGAGATCCGCCGCGTCGTGATCTCCTCGGGCAAGGTCTATTACGACCTTCTGGAGGAGCGCGAGAAGCGCGGGATCGACGACATCTACCTCCTGCGCGTCGAGCAGCTCTACCCGTTCCCGGCCAAGGCGCTGATCGGCGAGCTCTCCCGCTTCAGGAACGCCGAGATCGTCTGGTGCCAGGAGGAGCCCAAGAACATGGGCGCCTGGAGCTTCATCGAGCCCTATCTGGAATGGGTGCTCGATCGCACGGGCGCGGACAAGCGCCGTGCGCGCTACGCCGGGCGCCCGCCCGCCGCCTCGCCGGCGGTCGGCACCATGTCGCAGCATCTGGCGCAGCTGGAGGCGTTCATCGAGGACGCCCTCGGCGAGCCGAACTCCACCAAGAACTGATCCGCGAGCCGGAACCTGAAGAGGAAGACATGAGCACGGACATCAAGGTTCCGACGCTGGGCGAGAGCGTCACCGAGGCCACGATCGGCCAGTGGTTCAAGAAGGCGGGCGAGCGCGTCGAGCAGGACGAGACCATCGCCGAACTCGAGACCGACAAGGTCACGGTCGAGGTGCCGGCCCCGGCCGCCGGCATCCTGCAGGAGATCCTCGCCAAGGAAGGCGAGACGGTCGAGCCGGGGGCGATCCTCGGCACGATCGGCGAGGGTTCCGGCGCGGGCGCATCGGCCCCGGCAGCCAAGCCTGCCGAGCCGAAGTCCGAGGCGGCCACGCCCAAGACAGAGGGCTACGGCAACGCGTCCGAGGCGCCCGCCGCTCCGGCGGCGGCAGCGGCCAGGTCCGGCGACATGCCCGCTTCGCCGTCGGCGCAGAAGCTCATGGCCGAGAAGGGCGTCTCGGACGTCGAAGGCTCGGGCAAGCGCGGGCAGGTGCTGAAGGGCGACGTTCTCGACGCCATCGCGAAGGGCACGGGAGCCTCGCAGGCGAAGGCCCCGGCCGCGCCGCGCGCGCCGTCCTCGGGCGACGACGCCTCGCGCGAGGAGCGCGTGAAGATGACGCGCCTTCGCCAGACCATCGCGCGGCGCCTGAAGGACGCGCAGGACACGGCCGCCATGCTCACCACCTTCAACGAGGTGGACATGACGGCTGTCATGGAGCTGCGCAAGCGCTACAAGGACCTGTTCGAGAAGAAGCACGGCGTGAAGCTCGGCTTCATGGGCTTCTTCACCAAGGCGGTGACGCACGCCCTGAAGGAGATCCCGGCGGTGAACGCCGAGATCGACGGCACCGACATCATCTACAAGAACTTCGCTCACATCGGCGTCGCGGTCGGCACCGACAAGGGCCTCGTCGTGCCGGTGGTTCGCGACGCCGACCAGATGACGATCGCGGAGATCGAGAAGGAGATCGGGCGTCTCGGCGTGGCCGCGCGCGACGGCAAGCTCGGCATGTCGGACATGCAGGGCGGCACCTTCACCATCTCGAACGGCGGTGTCTACGGCTCGCTGATGTCGACGCCGATCCTGAACGCGCCGCAGTCGGGCATCCTCGGCATGCACAAGATCCAGGAGCGGCCGATGGCGATCGGCGGCAAGGTCGAGATCCGCCCGATGATGTATCTGGCGCTCTCCTACGACCACCGCATCGTCGACGGCAAGGAAGCCGTGACCTTCCTCGTGCGCGTCAAGGACTCGCTGGAGGATCCGGAGCGCCTCGTCCTCGACCTGTAGCCTTACACGCGGATGGATTTTTGGATCGCGGTCTCGGAAATCGTCCGCAATCTGGCGCTCGCGGTGGCCGCGGGCGTCGGCGCCGTCCTCGCCTGGCGCGAGCTCGGCCCAAAGACGCGGCAGGCGGGAACGGCGGTGGCGCAGGCCGAGCTGTCCCGCCGGGCCCATGTGACGGAGCTCTTCAACCGCGCTGCGGGCCAGCTCGCCGACGAGAAGCTTGAGGTCAGGCTGGCCGCGATCTACGTATTGAGGGAGGTCGCCCGCGACTTTCCGGACCTTGCGACACCGATCTTCGAGCTGCTCGAGGTTCATCTGCGGCAGAGATCGTCCGAGTACGGGGAGGGGGCGCCCCCGGTCGACGTCCAGGCGATCGTCGCGACGCTCAACCTACGGAGCCAGGCATGAGACTCGAATTGCCGCCCGCAGCCCGCAAGCCGCACCGCATCCGTCTCCCGAACGTCTTCCTGCGCCGCACCGACTGGACCGGAGCCGACCTGACCGAGGCCGACTTCTCCGGCACGGACTTCAAGAACGCCAATTTCACCGATGCCGACTTCGCCCGCGCCACCCTCGACGGGACGATCCTCATCGGCGCGGATCTGACCGGAGCGCGGAACCTGACCGTCGAGCAGCTCTCGCGGGCCGTTCTCGACGAGACGACGCGGCTGCCGGACTATATCGACCGCGCCGCCGTCGCGGCGCTGCGTCACCCCGAGCCGGCGGAATGAGCGATCGCATGAGCCGGCCCCTCATGCTCGTCACCGGCGGCTCGCGCGGGATCGGCGCGGCGGTCTGTCGCCTCGCGGCACGGGCGGGCTACGACGTCGTCGTCAACTACGCGCGCGACGGGGAAGCTGCGAACCGCGTCGTCGCGGAGGTCGAGGCGGCCGGGGGACGGGGCTTCGCCGTCCAGGCCGATCTCGGGATCGCGCTGGAGATCGAGGCGCTGTTCAGAGCGGTCGACGGCTTCGGGCCCCTCGCCGTCCTCGTCAACAATGCCGGCGTCGTCGACGCGGCGACGAGCGTCGCGCAGATGGATGCGGGGCGCCTGGAGCGCATGTGGCGGATCAACGTCACGGCGCCCTTCCTCTGCGCCCGCGAGGCGGTCCTGCGCATGTCGACCGCACGCGGCGGACAGGGCGGCGCCATCGTCAACGTCTCCTCGGTCGCCGCCAAGCTCGGCGGGCCGCACCAATATGTCGACTACGCCGCCTCCAAGGGCGCGATCGACACGATGACGGTGGGCCTCGCCAAGGAGGTCGTCTCCGAGGGAATTCGCGTCTGCGGCGTGCGCCCGGGCGTCATCGACACCGATATCCACGCCTCCGGCGGCCAGCCCGACCGGGTGGCTGAGATGTCGCCAAGCCTGCCGCTCGGCCGCGCCGGCACGGCCGACGAGGTCGCGGAAGCGATCCTCTGGCTCGCCTCCGACAAGGCCACCTATTCCTCGGGCGCGATCCTCGACGTGTCGGGCGTGCGGGGGATCTGGCCGTGAGCGCTCGCGGGACGGGACGTGACGGGCTGGCCGCCGCGGTTCTCCTGTGCATGGCGGCCTCGTCGGCCCCCGCCCAGGACATGCCGGCCTATCGCGACGACCGCTCGAGCCCTCAGGCGCTGATCGAATCGCTCTACAACGCCGTCGCGCGGCAGGAAAACTTACGCGCCTGGTCCTATTTCGACGCCGAGGCCAGCCAGCCCTTCGACGCGTTTGAGGCCGGCTACGCCGACACGGTCGCCGTCCGCGCCCGGGTCCTGGAAGGGACCGTCGAAGGCGCGGCCGGTTCCCTCTACGGCCTCGTGCCGGTCGCGATCGAGGCGAGGACGAGCGACGGTCGCACGACCGTCTTCTCCGGTTGCTACGAGACCCGGCAGGTGCAGCCCGCGGCCCAGATCCGGCCGCCCTTCGAGCCGATCCGCATCACGGCATCGCGCCTGGAGGAAACGGCGACGGGCTTCGACGCGACCACCCCGACCTGCCCTGCGGAAGGATTGTAGGCCATGGACTCCCTACCCGGCGAACTCGTCGTGCTCGGCCTCTCGGTCGTGCTCCTCGTCGTCCACATCATGCTCCAGGGCCAGCTCGCGACCGCCGATCGCGGCCTCGACTGGAACGCGGGGCCCCGCGACAATTCGAACGAGAAGCCGCTGAGCGTGCGGGCGGGACGCGCGCAGCGCGCCCTCGACAACTACAAGGAAACTTATCCGGCCTTCGTCGCGCTCGCGCTCGGCCTCGCGGTGACCGGCGCGACGGGCGGCATCGGCTCGGTCGGCGCCTGGCTGTGGCTGCTCGCCCGCATCGCCTATCTCCCGCTGTATCTCACCGGCATCCCCAAGGTGCGCAGCCTCGTCTACGTCGCCTCGATGTTCGGGCTCCTCCTGATGCTGCTTCGCTTCTTCTTCGCCTGAATTCCAACCGAAAGATTCCAGCTCTCCCATGTCCGACATCTTCGATCTCGTCGTCATCGGCTCCGGCCCCGGTGGCTATGTCTGCGCCGTCAAGGCCGCACAGCTCGGCCTCAAGGTCGCCGTCGTCGAGAAGCGCAAGACCTTCGGCGGCACCTGCCTGAACGTCGGCTGCATCCCGTCCAAGGCGCTGCTCCATGCGTCCGAGATGTTCGAGGAGGCGAACCACTCCTTCGCCGACCTCGGCATCGACGCCGAGCCGAAGCTGAACCTGCCGAAGATGCTGGAGCACAAGGAAAAGACGGTGAAGTCGAACGTCGACGGCATCGGCTTCCTGTTCAAGAAGAACAAGATCGCCGGGATCATCGGCACCGGCCGCATCAAGGCCGCGGGCACCGTCGAGGTGACGGGCGAGGACGGCGCGGTGCAGGAGCTGTCGGCCAAGTCGATCGTGATCGCGACGGGCTCGGAGGTCGCGGGCATTCCCGGTCTCTCCGTCGAGTTCGACGGCACGACCATCGTCTCCTCCGACCATGCGATCGCGCTTTCGAGCGTGCCGGAGACGATGATCGTCGTCGGGGGCGGCGTCATCGGGCTGGAGCTCGGGTCGGTCTGGGGCCGGCTCGGCGCCAAGGTCACGGTGATCGAATATCTCGACAAGATCCTGGGGCCCATGGACGGCGAGGTCTCGACCGCCTTCCAGAAGCTGCTTTCCAAGCAGGGCTTCGACTTCAAGCTCGGCGCCAAGGTGACCGGCATAGCCAGGGACGGCGAGACGGCGAGCGTCACCTTCGAACCGGCGAAGGGCGGCGAGGCGCAGACGCTCTCCGCAAACGTCGTCCTGGTCGCGACGGGCCGCAGGCCCTTCACCGACGGCCTCGGCCTTGACGAGGTGGGCGTTTCCCGCGACAAGGCCGGCCGGGTCGAGATCGGCGCGCACTACGAGACGAACGTCCCGGGCATCTACGCCATCGGCGACGTGGTGAAGGGCCCGATGCTCGCCCACAAGGCCGAGGACGAGGGCGTGGCGCTGGCGGAGATCATCGCCGGCCAGCGCGGCCACGTGAACTACGGCGTCATCCCATCGGTGGTCTACACCCAGCCCGAGGTCGCCTCGGTCGGCAAGACCGAGGAGGAGCTGAAGGCCGAGGGTGTCGAGTACGCCACGGGCAAGTTCCCCTTCATGGCGAACGGGCGGGCGCGCTCGACGCTCTCGACCGATGGCTTCGTCAAGATCCTCGCCGACAAGGCGACCGACCGGGTGCTCGGCGTCCATGTGCTGGGGCGCGGGGCGGGCGAGCTCATCGCGGAAGCGGCCGTCCTGATGGAGTTCGGCGGCTCGTCGGAGGATCTGGCGCGCACCTGCCACGCGCATCCGACGATGTCGGAGGCCATGCGCGAGGCGGCCTTCGCGACCTTCGCCAAGCCGATCCACATGTAGGGGCGGTTCGGCGATCCATCCCGATCGCCGCCTGTCTCACGTGAAACGAAAAGGCCGCCGGCGGGGGACGACCCGGCGGCGGCCTTTCGTCAAGGAGCGCCGCGTTCTGTCCCGCGGCGCAACGCTTCACTGCGCGGCGGTGGTGCCGTCCGAGGGCAGCGCGGCCGCCTCCGCGTTGTCGTTCGCCGGGTTCTCCTCGCGATAGGCGGCGATCGCCTCGTCGACCAGACGGATCGCCGTCTCGGCGTTCTCGAAGCCGTCGAGTTCCACCAGCTTGCGGCCCTCGGGAAGCTGCTTGTAGACGCGGAAGAAGGCCTCCAGCCGGTCGATCTCGGCTGCCGGCATGTCCTCGATCTCCCGGATCGCATCGTATTGCGGGTCGATGTCGGAGGTCGGCACCGCGACGATCTTATCGTCCTGTTCGCCGCCGTCGATCATCTTCAGGACGCCGATGGCGCGCACGCGGATGGCGGCGCCCGGCACGATCGGCTCGCGGGTGTAGACGATGGCGTCCAGCGGATCGCCGTCGCCGGCGAGCGAGGACGGGATCGAGCCGTAGTTCGCCGGATAGACGACCGGCATCACCTGGTAGCGGTCGACGAAGACGTGGCCGGTGTCGGCGTCGATCTCGTACTTGGTGAAGGAGCCCGCGGGGATCTCGATCACGGTGTTGAACTCGCCCGGCTCCTCCGGCTGGGGCAGGGCGAAGGGGTTGGTCCAGCCCTGCTGCTGCGCGAGAGCGGGAGAGGCGAGAAGCGTGGCGGCGGCGAGAAGCCCGGCCTTCAGAACGGTCATGGCATTGCACCTTCCGTTGGGTTCGTGACGGCGCCCCCTTACGATCGGTCGATTGCAGTTCGGCGACGGTTGCGTGACGGGCGGATGACGGGCGCGGTGGGCTGGACGTTCGTGAAGCATCCGAAGCTGCGTCCTTCTCCCCTTGGGGGAGAAGGTGCCGGCAGACGGATGAGGGCGTGCCGGGCGCTGCCGGGCGCCGCTTCCGGTCGCGCTGCGGCTGCAGGCCCTCACCCGGTTCGCTGTCGCTGCCTCCGGGGCGAGCCACGGGTCTCGCCCGTCCTTCGGACCCCTCTCCCGGGACGGGAGAGGGGAGGGCGCCCCGTTCGGGACGGCCATCGACGGAGAGCCGATGGAGAAGCGGGCTATGCCTCAATCCACCCGCGTCACCGTCCACCCGTCCTGCGACAGAAGCTCGACGACGCCCTCCTCGCCCGGCAGATGCAAGGCGCCGATCGCGACGAACGCGCCGCCCTCCGAGAGGATCGGCTCCAGCCGCTCGGCCATGGTGTGGTTGCGCGCCGTCACCACGCGCTCCTCGAAGGCGGCGTAGATCTCCGCCGCGCTCGCCTCGTCGGTGCCGGCGGGCGCCACGGCCTCGATGGCCGAGCCGATGAGGGCGATGCGGCCATCGAGATAGAGTTCGATCATGGTTTCGAAGACGTCCGGCAGGCGGTCGGCGATGTCGAGCGTCGCCATCAAATTCTCGCCCTGGAGGTCGAGCGGCAGGGAGGCGAGGGCCTCCAGCTGCTCGGGTCCGGTCTCGAGGCCGGACAGCGCCATCCCCTCGGCCTCCGCCCGGTCGAGGAGATGCAGGTCGAGCACCCGCGCGCCTTCGGCCTGCCGCGCGATCTCGCAGGCGGGCATGGCGAGCGAGACCGCGACGAACCAGGGCTGCAGCGTGCGCACCGTCGCGAGCGGCGTGCCGTTCTCCTCCAGCGCCGCTTCCAGATCCGCGCGCCGGTCCTCCGGGACGAAGTCCGAGAGCTCCCGGCCGGGCGGGACCTGCGTCAGGTCCGCGCGCATCAGGAGCTGGCCCGCCATCTTCGCCTCGTCCGCGATGTCGAGCGTCTCGACGACGAGCCGGTCCGCATCGGCGAAGGCCGTCTCGACCGCCGGGGCGAGATCGAGGACGCGCGGATCGGACAGATGCATGGTGCCGAAGAGATGCGAGGCGTCAAGGCCGTCCCGCTCGATCCGGAAGAGGAGGCCCTCGCCGTTCGGCACGCTTCGTGCGGCGGCTTCGAGGCGCTCAAGGTCCGGCGCGGGCAGCGTCTCAAGGAGATTGGCGCCGGGCGCGCAGGCGGGCGCGTCCTGCGCGGCTGCCGGCAGGGCGAAGAGGCTGGCGATCAGGATCGCCGCGCAGCCCGCGCGCATTCGTTGGGAACGGAGTGGCCGGAGCCGCCGAGTCGCCTGCATGTCGATCCCTTCGTGTTCGGGGCGGGTGCGCGACCAGCATCGCGAGCCAGGGTGGCGGAACGGTGATGTCTGGAGCGCCGTCCCGTCCGTTCGAACGCACGACGCTCGCTTCATCCGATCGAAACGACGCATCAAGCTTTCGGGGAAGCGATCCCGATCGCCGGGCCGATGCCCTGGGCGGGCTCGGCCCGCGCGCGCTGGGCGCGGGGATGGGCGCCCTGGTAGACGGAGAGGAGCCGCGCCGAATCGACCGCCGTGTAGGCCTGGGTCGTCGAGAGCGAGGCGTGGCCGAGAAGGTCCTGGATGGTGCGCAGATCCCCGCCGCCGGCCAGGAGATGCGTCGCGAACGAGTGGCGCAGCGCGTGGGGCGTCGCCGAGGCGGGCAGGCCCAGAAGGCCCCGCAGCCGCACCATCTCGCGCTGGACGATCTGCTGGCGGAGCGGCCCGCCCTTGTGGCCGCGAAACAGCGGCGCGGACGCCGACAGATGGTAGGGGCAGAGGCGGCGGTACTCGGCGACGGCGGTCAGAACCGCGGGCAGCAGCGGGACGAGTCGCGCCTTGCCGCCCTTGCCGATCACCGTCATCGAGCGCGCTGCGGGATCGGCGAGCGCGTCGCCGGGCAGACCGAGCGCCTCGGAGATGCGAAGGCCGCAGCCGTAGAGAAGGGTCATCACCGCGACGTTGCGCGCCGACAGCCAGGGCTCGGCCGCCATCGCGCCGGCCTCGTCGGCGACGGCCAGCGCGTCGTTCGCCGCGAGCGGGCGCGGCAGCGAGCGCTGCGCCTTCGGCGCGCGCAGCGCCGCAGCGCCCGCGCTGGAGGCGAGCCCCTCGCGCTCCAGATGCTTCAGGAAGGAGCGCAGGCCCGACAGATTGCGCCCGATCGAGCGGGCACCCGCACCCTCCCGGCGCCGGTCGGCGAGGAAGGCGCGCAGGTCCGTCGGCCTCAGATCCGCCAGGTCGGCGAGCTCGGCGGGGCGCCCCTCGTGCCGGGCGAGGAAGTCCAGAAACTGCCGCAGGTCGCGCTCGTAGGCTTCGAGCGTCTTGGGGGCCGCGCCGCGCTCGGTGCCGAGGCGCGCCAGCCATTCGCGCTTTCGCGCTAGGAGCTCGGGGGAGGCGTTGATGAGGATGGGGCTCGCCATGGCAGGTCCGTCGCGCCGTCGGTCGCGGCCAGCATAGTGGCTCGCCGGCCGTGAACGAAGCCTTGAAGGGCTGGAACGTTCGGCGGCCCGTCCCACTTTCCGCACCGAACCGCCGGCGGCGGCACTTAACGCGCCGGCCATCCGACATTGGAAGGGAGAACCCCATGAAGCGTCATGCCACGGCCATCTGGAACGGAGCCCTCGGCGACGGGAAGGGCACGATCACCACCCAGTCCGGTGCGCTCGACAAGCACGGCTACTCGTTTAAGGCCCGGTTCGAGGACGAATCGGGCAAGTCCGGGACCAACCCGGAGGAGCTTCTGGCCGCCGCCCATTCGGGCTGCTTCGCCATGCAGCTCTCGCACTTCCTGGCGGAGAACGGCACGCCGGCGGACGAACTGAAGGCGCGCGCCGTCGTCACGGTCGAGCAGGCATCGGGCGGCTTCGAGGTGAAGTCGAGCGCCATCACGCTGGAGGCCAAGGTCCCCGGCATCGACGAGCCGAAGTTCCTGGAGCTGGCGACGAAGGCCAAGGACGGCTGCCCGATCTCCAAGGCGCTCGGCGCCATCGAGGTCAGCCTCGACGCCAAGCTGGTCTGAGCGCGGCCGGGCTGGCCGCCGGGGGCGCTCCGCCCGGCGGTCAGCCCGTGGGCGCGCGCGCCGCTCGCCGGGCATAGAGCTCGAGGCGGTGGCTGACGATCTCGTAGCCGAGCTCGCGGGCGATCTCCTCCTGCAGCGCCTCGATCTTCTCGGAGCGGAACTCGATGACCGCCCCCGTCTCGATGTCGATGAGATGGTCGTGATGGGCGGCGTCGGCGGGCTCGAAGCGCTTCGGCCCGTCGGCGAAGGAATGGGAATGGATCGCCCCGCGCTCCTCCAGCACCTTCATCGTCCGGTAGACGGTGGAGAGGGAGATCGAGGGATCCTGCTTCGCCGCGCGCCGGAAGAGCTCCAGCGCATCGGGATGGTCTTCCGCCGCGGCGAGGATGGCGAGGATCGTGCGCCGCGGCCGGGTGATCCGCAGGCCCGCATCGCGCAGGACCGCCTCGTAATCCGGGCGACGGGTCTCGGTCGTGCTCATCGCCTCTCCATCGGACGCGGGACGGGGCGGCGGGTGGAGCCGCCGGGGCCGGTCGCCTGTTCTGGCAGAAAGGCCTCCGCGGGGAAACCGCGGGCGAGGCGTCCAGCGCCCCCGTGCAGCCTCGACGGAGCGGCGCTCAGCCCGACGAGATGCCTTCGTGACAGGCAGCCTGCACTTTTTTGAACTTTTTCCGACGACCCCTGTTGACGGGCGCCCCTGTGTCCGCCTATACACCGCTCATCGACGACGGCGGTGGCGCCGGGGCGGCCGGGACGGAGCGGAGACGCTGGGTTCCAGGGACGCCGGAAAGTTGGGCTGGCGGTTTGG
>JAEZXX010000074.1 GCA_023419535.1 Pseudomonadota bacterium
CGCGAGATCCCCCCCGGCCTCTCCTCGGGGCAGCCCGGGGCCGGGGCGCGCGGGCGGCGCGCCGAGGCCGAGCGGATCACCGCCGAGCGGCGTCCCGACCTTCTGCCCCGGTCCTGACCGGCGCGGCCTGCGCTTCGCCCCGGCTAGAGCGGTCTCAGTCTACGCATCGGGCTTTCCGGAGATCGATTTCGGTCTTCGAGCCGATGCCGTAGGGGTGAAGATCGACCAGAGCCGCCGCTCGCGCGGCATGCGGATGCGCTCGCGCAGCCAGGTCAGGAGCCCCGCGACGATGATGATGGCGATGCCGACGAAGGAGAGTGCGTCCACCGGCTGCTCGAAGACCAGATAGGTGAAGGCGACCGCCCAGATCATCTGCGAATATTGCGGCGGGGCGATGTGGCTCGCCGCCGCGCGGCGTGCGGCCACCATCAGGACGGCCTGGGCGACGGCGGCGAGCGCGCCGTAGACGAAGAGCCAGAGCAGCTGCCGCCCGTCCGGCATCACGAAGGTCGGCAGCATCAGGGCGCCGTTGATGAGGAACGGCCCGACGAGGCCGGCACCGAACAGCGAGATGCGCTTCTCGCGCGGGCCGATATAGCGGTAGATGACGACCGAGGTCGCGGCCGAAAGGCCGGCGGCGACGGCCGCGACATGGCCGATGTCGAGCACCCGGAAGCCGGGACGCAGAACGACGAGGACCCCGGCGAAGCCCAGCACCACGGCCGCCCAGCGCCACGGGCCCACCTGCTCCTTCAGGAACAGGACCGACAGGACCGTCACGAAGAGCGGCATCAGGAAGATGAGGGCGAAGGCCTCCGGCATCGGCAGGCGCGTGAAGGCGACGACCGCCGTCAGGCCGCCGAGCGTCTGGGCCAGCGCGCGGGCGATCCAGAGCGGCCAGGAGACGGTGGAGAACACGTCGCTCGCGCGCTCCCCCTTGCCCGCCACGATCGGCAGCAGGAAGAAGCCGAGGAGGGCGCCGGTGAAGGCGACCTGCGCCGTCGGGATCGTGCCGCCCAGAAGCTTGATCGCCGCGTCCGAGATGGCGAAGAGCCCGTAGGCCACGAAGGCGAGGAAGACGCCGCTGCTCATGGGACCGGTCTTTCGAGCGAGGGCAAGAGGGGTGGGGAAATCGCGCGACCCCTCGCACCGAAGACAGGCGGCGGCAAGGCGGCCGCCCGCAATGCAGCGTTGCGCCGGCCGGGACGCCCGGATCGGGCTCAGCCGGTGACGAAGTAGTAGGCGGCGAGCGACAGGCCGACGAGGACGACGAAGCCGCGGACGTAGGGCTGCGGCACGCGCTTGGCCAGCCAGACGCCGAGATAGCCGCCGAGCGCCACGCCCGGCATGGCCGCCAGGGCGAACGGCCAGGCGACGATCCCGCCCGAGACGAAGACCAGGATCGCCACCAGCGAGATGACGTTGGAGAGGAGGTTCTTGATCGAGTTCAGGCGGTGGTAGTCGCCCCGGATCGTCAGGCTCATCGTCGCCAGCATGATGATGCCCATGCCCGCCTGGAAGAAGCCGCCGTAGATGGCGGTGAAGAACTGGACGATCGCGCTCGTCCAGGTCGCGCCCGACTGTGGCGCGGCGTCGGAGGGGCGAGGCTTGGGCTTCAGATAGGGGCCGCCGGCGAAGATCGCGGTCGCGACAAGGAGGAGCCAGGGCACGAGGGCGCGGAACTGCTCGTTGTCGAGATTCACGAGGATGAAGGCGCCGCCGAGCGACCCGGCGATGGAGACGGCGGCCAGCACCAAAGCCGAGCGCCAGATCTTCCTCAGATCGCTCCAATAGGCGAGCGTGGAGGTGACGTAGCCGGGAAACTGCGAGACGGCCGAACTGGCGCTCGCCGCGATCGGCGGCAGGCCGGCGAGCGTGTAGGCGCCGAAGGTGAGGAAGGTGCCGCCGCCGGCGATGGCGTTGATCGCGCCGGCGAAGAGACCCGCGAGGAACAGAAGACCGATGGTCAGGAGGTCGAGCCCGAAGAACTCGATCGTCGCGATGTCCATGGCCGTGGCCTCCCGCTGGCCCCGTTCGCAAAGGCGGCCTTATCGTTCGCCGCTGGCGATAGCGCGGGCCTGCCGCGCTGGCAATGGGTGGAGCGGGCGGGACCCGATCGGGCAGGGCGGTGCGCTCGACGGGGCCCCTCGACAGGGAGGCGGCTTTCGTGTAGGAGCCCGCGCGTCCCTCGACAAAAACTTGACCGTTCAATCGGCCATGACCGGAACGATCCGGCATGAAACCAAGACTGAGGATCCCATGGACATCATCGCCGAGCTGAATGCGGCCGAAACCGCCCGCATCGACGCCATCCGCACCCTTCCCTCCTTCTCCCCGGGCGACACGCTGCGCGTCAACGTGCGCGTCACCGAGGGCACGCGCACGCGCGTCCAGGCCTATGAGGGCGTCTGCATCGCGCGCTCGGGCGGCGGGCTGCAGGAGAACTTCACGGTCCGCAAGATCTCGTACGGCGAGGGCGTGGAGCGCGTGTTCCCGGTCTACTCGCCGATGGTGGAGTCGGTCGAGGTGGTGCGCCGCGGCCGCGTGCGCCGCGCCAAGCTCTATTACCTGCGCGATCGCCGCGGCAAGTCGGCCCGCATCGTCGAGGCGACCAACGCCCGCGCGCGCAAGCTGAACGACGACGCCCGCTCGGTCGCCGCCGAAGGCCGCGCCAAGGCGCAGGCCGAGAAGCAGGCCGCCAAGGCCGACGCCGCCGAGTAAATTCGGGCGTTTCTGTTCGATCATGAAAAGGGGCGGTCCCGGCGGGCCGCCCCTTTTTCGTGCGGCAATGCCCGCAGACCGCGCCACCGCCGGCGCCGCAGCGCGAGCCGGCCGGCGCGCCGCGGTCTCAGGACCCCGCCAGCAGGCGCCGCGCGGTGATGAGCGCGGCGGCGATCTTGGTGTCGTAGCGGTTGCGGGCGAAGGCCGGGCCGTTGTAGCGGCGCGCGAAGCCCGCGGCCTCGCCGCGCTCCAGCAGGCGGTGGAGGCCGCCGAGCGACAGGAAGCGGGCCGCGATGTCGAACTGCCCGTCGGCGGAGGCGCGGGCCGTTCTCGCCAGCCCCAGCGGGCCCTCATAGCCGAGCGCCCTCCAATGCGATCCCATGACCTGGGCCAGACCCCAGGAGGTGGAGGCGTAGGCGGCGTCGGCGTCGATCGAGGCCGCGCGCGACAGAAGGGCCCAGCGCGCGGGCTGCGAGACGGGGTTCCGAACGGCCCCGGCCCGCGGATGGGCAAGGCCCGCGGTCCGGGCGATGCGGCGCGCGTCGCCCGCCAGCAGGCGGTCGAAATAATGGCCCTCGAAGCGGATCAGCGGCTCGTTCCTGTCTCCGACCCGGGCGAAGGCCCTGCCGTCCGTCTCCACGATGGAGACCGCCAGCAGGACGGCCGGGGCAACGCCCGCGGCCGTACCGACGCGTCTGGCCGCTTCGATGACTTCGCTGGAGATCGCCATGCCCTGCCTCCTTCGATGGGGAAGCGCCGATTGTCGGCGACGGGGAGGCGAGGGGGACAAGTTCGGGCGACGAAGCCGCGTCCTTCTCCCCCTCGGGGAGAAGGTGCCGGGAGGAGGATGAGGGCTTCGAAGGCGGCGACGCCGAGCCCTGGGCCTCCTCCTCGAAGAGGTCGGCCTGCGTTCCGGCCCGGGTGAAGACGACGTCGCTCCCGGACAGCTTGTAGATCCGCGAATGCAAGGCTTCGCTCGCCGAGGAGGTGACGCCCGGCTGTCTCCGATCCTAGGCCGCGCGGGCCAGCGCCTCGCGGCCCTTCTCGCGCTCCAGCGTCCGCAGCGAGGCGCCCGGGACCGGCCGGGTGCCCATGTCGCCGGCCATCTCGCCCGCGATCATGTCCGCCGTGATCGCCGAGAGGGTCCAGCCGAGATGCCCGTGGCCGGTGTTGTAGTAGACGCCCTTGTGGCGGCCGGCGCCCACGCGCGGCATCATGTCGGGCATCATCGGGCGGAGCCCCGCCCAGGGCACGACCGAGGCCGTGCCGATGCCGGGGAAGCGGTGGCGGCACCATGCCACCAGCGGCTTGATGCGGTCCCAGCGGATGTCGCGGTTCTCGCCCGCGAACTCGGCCGTGCCGGCGATGCGCATGCGGTCCTGCCCGAGGCGCGAGGTGACGATCTTGGCCTTGTCGTCGAGAAGCGAGACCCAGGGCGCGCCGGCCCGGCTCTCCCCGTCCTCCAGATTGACGGTGATCGAATAGCCCTTCACCGGATAGATGTTCACCCGGTCGCCGAGCTGGGCGGCGAATCGGCGCGAGGCGACGCCGGCGCAGACCACCACCGCGTCGTAGCGGTCGAGGCGCTTGGGCTCGTCGGTCGTCTCCCACTCCACCGTGACGCCGTCCTCGTCGTGGCGGAGCTGCGAGACGTCCGCGTCGTAGCGGATCTTCACGCCCGCGCGCTCGCAGGCGTCCGAGAGGCCGCGCGTGTATTTATGGATGTCGCCCGTGAAGTCGCTCTCGGTGAAGAAGCCGCCGTGGAAGGTGCCGGCGAGCGTCGGCTCGATGGCGCGGATCTCCTCGTTGGTCACCGCGCGGCGCGACAGGCCCGCCCTGGCGTAGAGCTCCGTCACGCGCGCTGCGTGCTCGTATTCGGACTTCGATTCGTAGACGTGGAGGATGCCGCGCTTCTCGAGGTCGAAGGAGAAGCCCTCGGCCTCGGCCATGCCGACGAGATGCTCGCGCGCCGCGATCGCCATGCGGGCGGTGGCGATCGTGTTCTCCTCGTAGGAGCGGGCGGCGAGCACGAACTCGGCCATCCAGGACAGCTTGTGCCAAGTGGGCGCAGGATGGACGAGGAGCGGCGCGTCCTTCTTCAGCATCCACTTGATGCCCTTGATGAAGGTCGCCGGATTGTTCCAGACCTCGGCGTTGGAGGCCGAGAGCTGGCCGCCATTGGCGAAGGAAGTCTCCATGCCGGCGAAGGGCTGGCGGTCGAAGACCGTCACGTCGAAGCCCTGGCGCATCAGCTTGTAGGCGGTGGTGATGCCGGTGATGCCGGCACCGACGACGGCGACGGATTTCGCGGAGGAGGCGAGCATTGGGCACGATCCCGATCGAACGCCGGCGCTCTGGCTCGAAGCGTTCTCGTCGTGCCCCTCTCCGTCATTGGCCTGAGAGCTTCACGGATGTCCGGAGGATTCCGGCCGTCCGCTTTCTCCTTCGGCGGACGGACGCCACAACGCCCGTCACTCTCCGGATTTCAAAACGCCGCGCGGTCCTTTTGCCTGAGAGATTCCGGGGCGGTTGCTCCTTCGGCGCCGGCCTCGAGGACCGGTCTCTCCCGCGGCGGCGGTTGATGGTTCGCAAGGTACAGGAGGCCTACCCACCGGGCAAGATCAAAGAATGTGCAGCCGCGGTGATGGTCGCGCTGTCCGTCACGATCCCCTGCCGCGCGCCAAGCCCTCATCCGGCTGCCGCCCCCTTCTCCTCGTGCGGGAGAAGGCGAAGCGTGAACGCGGGGCTCGGCTTCGAACCCGAGGATCGCGCTTCACGCCGCGATGCGCTGGCCCGACTCGGTGTCGAAGAGATGGAGATGCGCCGGATCGGCGAGCGCGGTGACGCTGTCGCCGATCTCGTGGCGCGCATAGCCGGGCAGGCGGACCGCGATCTCCGGTCCGCCGCCCTTGGGCTGGCCGTAGACGTAGCTCTCGGCACCGACGATCTCGACCGCCGAGACGGTGAGGTCGAAGGCCGGTCGGTCGGCCGGCGCCGAGCCGTTCCGGGCCGGTGTCCCTTCTCCTGCCAGGCTCATGTGCTCGGGGCGCATGCCGAGGGTGCGGCCCGGCGCGATGCCGCGATGGGAGGCGAGGCCGGCGACGTGCCCGCCGGTCTCCGGCCCGATGGGCACGAGGTTCATGGCCGGCGAGCCGATGAAGGAGGCGACGAAGAGCGAGGCCGGACGCTCGTAGAGTTCGAGCGGCGTGCCGACCTGCTCGATTCGCCCGGCGTTCAGGACGACGAGCCGGTCGGCGAGCGTCATCGCCTCCAGCTGGTCGTGGGTGACGTAGAGGCTCGTCGTCTTCAGCCGCTTCTGCAGCGAGCGGATCTCGGCGCGCATCTGCACGCGCAGCTTGGCGTCAAGGTTCGACAAGGGCTCGTCGAAGAGGAAGGCGGCCGGCTCGCGCACGATGGCCCGGCCCATGGCGACGCGCTGGCGCTGGCCGCCGGAGAGCTGCCGGGGCTTGCGGTCGAGCAGCGCCTCGATCTGGAGATTGGCGGCCGTCGCCTGGATGCGGCGCTCGATCTCTTCCCTTCGCGTGCCCTGATTCTTCAGTCCGTAGGAGAGGTTCTGGCGCACCGTCATGTGCGGATAGAGCGCGTAGTTCTGGAACACCATGGCGATGTCTCGGCTAGCCGGCTCCAGGCCGTTGACGACCTTGTCGCCGATCCGCACCTCTCCGCGCGTGATCGATTCCAGCCCCGCGACCATGCGGAGCAGGGTGGACTTGCCGCAGCCGGACGGGCCGACGAGCACGACGAACTCGCCGTCCTCGATCGCGAGCGACACGCCCTTGACCGCCTCTTCGGTGCCGCCCGGATAGGTCTTGCCGACCTCGTTCAGTTCGATGGAGGCCAACTCACTTCTCCGTTTCGACGAGGCCGCGCACGAACCAGCGCTGCATCAGGACCACGACCGCCACCGGCGGCAGCATGGCGAGGATCGCCGTCACCATGACGATGTGCCACTGCGTCTCGGCGTCGGCGAAGGAGATCATCCGTCGCAGCGCGATGACGATGGTGTTCATGTCGTTGGTGGTGGTGATGAGCAGCGGCCAGAGATACTGCGTCCAGCCGTAGATGAACATGATGACGAAGAGCGCGGCGAGGTTGGTCTTCGACAGGGGCAGGAGGATGTCCTTGAAGAACCGCCACGGCCCCGCGCCGTCGACGCGCGCGGCCTCCACCAGCTCGCCCGGGATGGTCAGGAAGAACTGCCGGAAGAGCAGCGTCGCCGTCGCCGAGGCCATCAGGGGCACGATGAGCCCGGCATAGGTGTTGATGAGTCCGAGATCGACCATCACCGCGTAGGTCGGGAGGATGCGGACCTCCACGGGCAGCATCAGGGTGATGAAGATGATCCAGAAGAAGACCATCCGGCCTGGAAAGCGGAAGAAGACGATTGCGAAGGCCGACAGCAGCGAGATGGCGATCTTGCCGATTGCGATGCCGAGCGCCATCACGGTGGTGTTGAACAGGAGCCGGTCGGCGCCCACGCCGCCGGTCTGCCGCACGCCGCCGAAGAGCGCCTGCCCGTAATTCTCTAGGAACCGGTCGCCCGGCAGAAGCGGGAGCGGCGGGCGCAGGATCGTCTGCAGCGAATGGGTCGAGGCGACGAAGGTGTAGTAGATCGGGAAGGCGACGATGAGGACGCCGAGGATCAGGATCGCGTGCGCCGCGTAGCGCGAGACGCGGCTGATCCCGAGCGGGGCGCCCTCCTCGGCGCGGCCGAGCTTCTGTGCGGTGCCGGTCGAACCGGCGGGCGGCGTCTTGACCGCCGCGGCGGCGGTGGCCGTCTCAGCCATAGTGCACCTTCCTTTCGACGTAGCGGAACTGGAAGGCCGTGAGCGCGATGACGATCACCATCAGGATCACCGACTGGGCCGCCGAATCGCCGAGGACGAGGTTCACGAAGCCGTCGTGATAGACCTTATAGACGAGCGTCTCGGTCGCCTTGCCCGGACCGCCGCCCGTCACCGCGTGGATGATGCCGAAGGTGTCGAAGAAGGCGTAGGTCGTGTTGATGACGAGCAGGAAGAAGGTCGTCGGCGCCAGCAGCGGGAAGACGATCGTCCAGAAGCGCTTGGGCCCGGACGCGCCGTCGATGGCGGCCGCCTCGATCAGCGTCTTCGGGATCGCCTGGAGCCCGGCGACGAAGAACAGGAAATTGTAGGAGATCTGCTTCCAGGCCGCCGCCGCGATGACGAGCGCCATGGCCTGGTCGCCCTTCAGCAGCGGGTCCCAGGCGAAGCCGGCCGAGCGGAGCGAGAAGGCGAAGGTGCCCATCGCCGGGTTGAACATGAAGAGCCAGACCATGCCCGCAATCGCCGGCGCGATGGCGTAGGGCCAGATCAGCATGGTGCGGTAGAAGCCCTTGCCGCGGATGATCTTGTCGGCCTGGACGGCGAGGAGGAGCGCGATCGCCATGGCGAAGAAGGCGACGAGGGCCGAGAAGACCGCGGTGTTCTGCAGCGCGTTCAGATAGCTCGGATCGGCGAGGACGCGGCGGAAGTTGCGCAGGCCGACGAAGCTGGTGGACAGGCCGAACGGATCCTCGCGCAGGACCGACTGGTAGAGCGCCTGGCTGGCCGGCCAGTAGAAGAAGATGGCGACGATGACGAGCTGCGGCGCGAGCAGCGCGTAGGGCAGCACCTTGTTGGGAAAGACCACGCGCGTGGCGGACACCGGCAGCTCCTCGTCGGTCGGTCGGATGCGGCGCGCCAGCGCCCGAAAACGAGGAGGCGGCGCGCGGGAGTGCTCCCGCGCGCCGCCTCTCTCGACGTGTCTTAGTTGCCGAGGGCTTCCTGGATGGCGGCGTTGCCGCGCTCGACCGCGTTGTTGAGGGCGGTCTGCGCATCCTGCTGGCCGGCCAGCATCCGCTCGAACTCCTCGTTCTGGATGTCGCGGACCTGCGGCAGGTTGACGAGGCGCACGCCGCGCGAATTGGCGGTCGGCTCCTTGCCCATCATCTGGCTGATCGGGATCTCGCGGCCCGGGTTCTCCTCGTAGAAGCCGGACTCCTTCGTCGCCTCATAGGCGGCGAGCGTCACCGGCAGATAGCCCGAGACCTGATGCAGGCGCGACTGGATCTCGGTCTGCGAGAGGAACTCGAAGAAGGCCGCGACCCCTTCGTACTCCTCGTCGGACTTGCCGTCGAAGACCCAGAGCGAGGCGCCGCCGGGGATGGTGTTCTGCGGCGCGCCCTCGGCTTCCGGATAGTAGGGGAGCTGGCCGAGGCCGTAGTTCATGCCCGAGTTGATGACGTCGCCGAGGCCGCCGGAGGATTCGGTCATGATCGCGCACTCGCCCGACAGGAAGAGCTGCTTGGCCTCCGAGGTGCGGCCGCCGTAGCGGAACGTGTCGTCGCTCGCGAGATCGGCGATGTTCTGGAAGTGCGTGACGAACTGGCCCTCGTTGATCGTCAACTCGACGTCCGAGCCCGCGAGGCCGTTCTCGTTGGTGCCGTACTGGAGGTTGTTCCAGGCGGCGAAGTTCTCGAGGCCGATCCAGGTCAGCCAGGTCGAGGTCAGACCGCAGGGGGCCGCGCCCGATTCCTTGATCTGCCGAGCCGCCTCGAAGACCTCCGGCCAAGTGGAGGGCGGGGTTTCGGCGTCGAGCCCGGCCTCCTCGAAGAGGTCCTTGTTGTAGTAGAGGATCGGCGAGGAGGAGTTGTAGGGGAAGGACAGCATGCTGCCGTCGGGCCGCGAGTAGTAGGCGACGATGCCCGGCAGATACTGCGAGGGATCGAACTCCGACCCGCCCATCGACAGGATCTCGGCGACCGGCTTCACCGCACCCTCGGCGGCCATCATCACGCCGGTGCCGACGTCGAAGACCTGGATGATGTGCGGGGCCTGGCCGGCGCGGAAGGCGGCGATGCCGGCGTTCAGCGTCTCGGGATAGGTGCCGCGGAAGGCCGGGACGACCCGGTATTCGGACTGGCTCTCGTTGAACTCGCGCGCCAGCGTCTCGACGACGTCGTTGTTGGCGCCGGTCATGGCGTGCCACCACTGGATCTCGGTCTGCGCCGCGGCGGGCATGCAAAACGCGACGGAGGCCAGAAGGGCGGCGCCACCGGCCCGTACGAGGGTATTCTTCATGTCAGGTGTCTCCCCAGGGCCGTTCTTGAAATGGACGGCGCCGTCCTCCTAACGGCGTCGCCCGACGGCTGCGTGAAACTTCTATGACAGTTCGGTGACGCGAGAAAGCCCTGCGCCGGCTACGAAATCGCCGCAGGAGCAGGGTCTTCCCCAGGCTTTTCACCGGGGGAAGCGCTTGTCCTGCTCCAAGACGTTCAGATCCATGTGGTTGCGCATGTAGCGCTCTGAGGCCCGCTGCAGCGGCTGGTGGTCCCACGGGAAATAGGCTCCGTTGCGAAGCGCCTCGTAGGTCACGTGGCGCCGGGCCTGGCTCTGCCGCACGCCCGCCTCGAAGGACGACAGGTCCCAGCGCTCGGCGACGAGCGCGGCGAGGCGCGCGGCCTCGTCGGCGTGTTCGGGATCGCCGGCGAGGTTCGTCAGCTCTCGAGGATCGGCTTCGAGGTCGAAGAGCTGGTCGGCGTCGGCCGGGCAGCGCGTGAACTTCCAACGGCCGTCGCGCAGCGCGACCATCGGCGCGATCGAGGCCTCCGCCGCGTATTCGATCGGCACCGGCCCGCGCGGCGTCCCGCGCGCGGTCGACACGAGCGAGACGCCGTCGAGCCACGAGGCAGAGGGGCCGAGGTCGACGCCGCAGATGTCGGCAAGGGTCGGCGCCACGTCGAGGGTCGAGACCGGCGTGTCGACGAGGGCCGGCGCGATGCCCGGCGCCTGGAGCATCAGCGGCACGCGGGCGGAGTGCTCGAAGAAGTTCATCTTGAACCACAGGCCGCGCTCTCCGAGCATGTCGCCGTGGTCGGAGGCGAAGAGGATCGCGGTGTCCCGCGCCATGCCCGTCGCTTCGAGGATGGCGAGGAGCTCGCCGATCCGCTCGTCGAGATAGGAGATGTTGGCGAAATAGGCCTGCCGCGAACGCCGGATCATCTCCGGCGTGATGTCGTACTCATGGTCGTTGCACGAATCCATGATGCGCCTGGAATGCGCGTCCTGATCCTCGTGCGCGATACGCCCGACCGCGGGATCGAGCGCCGGGCTGTCCTCGTAGAGCGCGAAATGCTGGGGCCGCGCGACGTAGGGGTCGTGCGGGTGGGTGAAGGAGACGGTCAGGCAGAAGGGCCGCTCGCCCTGCCGACGCGACAAATCGTAGAGCTTGGCCCTGGCGAAATGGGCGACCTCGTCGTCATATTCGAGCTGGTTGGTGATCTCGGCCGTGCCCGCGCCCGTGACGCTCCCCAGATTGTGGTACCACCAGTCGATGCGCTCGTTCGGCTTCGACCAGTCCGGCGTCCAGCCGAAATCGGCCGGATAGACGTCGGTCGTCAGCCGCTCCTCGAAGCCGTGGAGCTGATCGGGCCCGACGAAGTGCATCTTGCCCGACAGGCAGGTCTCGTAGCCCGCCCGGCGCAGGTGATGGGCGAAGGTCGGGATCTCGGAGGAGAACTCGGCGGCGTTGTCGTAGACGCGGGTCCGGGAGGGCAGCTGGCCCGACATGAAGCTTGCCCGCGCCGGGGCGCAGAGCGGGCTCGCCGTATAGGCGTTGGCGAAGCGCAGCGATCGGGCGGCGAGGCTTTTCAGGTTCGGCGCGTGGAGAAAGTCCGCCGGACCGTCCGGGAAGAGGGGGCCGGCGAGTTGGTCGACCATGACGATGAGGACGTTCGGGCGGGGCATGCGGGGGTCTCTGTCGGTTCTGGGAGGTCGGCGCGCGTCAGGCCCTCGTCCGGCCGCTACGCGGCCACCTTCTCCCGCAAGCGGGAGAAGGGATGGCGCCCTCTTCGTCGACGCATGGGCAAGGCGTCGACGTCGCGTCCTTCTCCCCATCGGGGAGAAGGTGCCGGCAGGCGGATGAGGGCTTCGTGGAGAGCCGAGCCTACAGCCCCAGCTCGGCGCGCACCGCCTCCAGCCCCGGCTCGCCGCCGAGCGTGGTGACGCCGTCGAGCCACGCGTCGAGCACCTGCGGGTTCTCGGTGAGATAGGCGCGCGCGGCCTGATCGGCGCTCGTGCCTTCCGCCAGCCGCGCCATCATGTCGTTCTCCTGATCCACCGTGAAGGTGAGCTGCCGGAAGAACGTCGCGGCGTTCGGGCATTCGGCCGCAAAGCCCTCGCGGGCGACCGTGTAGATCGAGGCGCGGCCGTAGTCCGGGCCGAAGAAGTCGTCGGCGCCCGACAGATAGGTGATGTCCATGTTGGCGTTCATGGGATGCGGCTCCCAGGCGAGGAACGCGATCCACTGCTGTCCCCGCTCGGCGCGCGTCACCTGCGCCAGCATGCCCTGTTCGGAGGAGGCGACGACCTCCCAGCCCGCGAGGCCGAAGTCGGGCGAATCGACGATCCCTTGCAGGTTCTCGTTGGCCGGCGAGCCGGGGTCGATGCCGTAGAGCTTCGAGCCGAACTCCTCGGCGTGCTCGGCAAGGTCGGACAGGTCCGCGACGCCCGCTTCGGCGACGTAGGACGGCACCGCGACGGTGTAGCGCACGCCGTCCAGGTTCAGCGCCAGCTCCTCCAGCCCGTTCTCCTCGGCCGCCTCGCGGAAGGCGGTCTGCGCGGGCATCCAATTGCCGAGGAAGACGTCGATCTCGCCGTTGCCGATGGCCTGGAAGGTGATCGGCACCGAGAGCGTGGTGACGGTCTGCTCGTAGCCGAGACCGGCGAGCACGGCGCCGGCGAGCGCGTTGGTCGAGGTGATGTCCGACCAGCCTGGATCGGACATGCGGATGGCGGAACAGCTGTCCGGATCGGCCGCATGCGCCGCGGTCGAAAGGAGCGCTGCGACGCCGAGCGCGAGGGGGCCGAGGGTGCGGGTCATGGAAACTCTCCGAGGGGTGGCCCGGCATGGCGCGCGGGCCGGCTGATCCGCGCGAACGGACACCAAGGCGGGCTCGCGCGCAAGGGCAGGCGTTTCACGTGAGACGCACGACGCCAGCCGAAACCGTTCGCGCCGGGCCTATTCCGCCGGCTGGCGGACCTCCTCGTCGTGATGATCCGGCGGCGGCTGGGGGAGGAAGCGCCGGACGCGGCGGCCGAAACCTTCGAGCAGCGTCAGGATCACCGGCACGAAGAAGAGCGTCAGGACGGTGGAGGAGAGGAGCCCGCCGATGACGGCGTGGGCCATGGGGGCGCGCTGCTCCCCGCCCTCGCCGGCGCCGATGGCGATCGGCAGCATGCCGAAGACCATGGCGAGCGTCGTCATGACGATCGGGCGAAGCCGGATGGCGCCGGCCTCGACGAGGCTCTCGTTCAGGCTCATGCCGCGAGCCCGCGCCTGGTTCGAATAGTCGACGAGGAGGATGGCGTTCTTCGTCACCAGGCCCATCAGCATGATGAAGCCGATGATGGAGAAGATGTTCAGCGTCGAGCCCATCAGGAGGAGGCCCGCCAGCACGCCGATGAGCGAGAGCGGCAGCGTCACCATGATGGCGAGCGGCTGGAGGAAGGAACCGAACTGCGAGGCGAGCAGCAGGTAGATGAACACCACAGCGAGCCCGAGCGCCTGGATGGCGTAGCCGAAGCTCTCGGCCATGTCCTCGGCCTCGCCGCCGAAGACGACCCGGACGCCCGGCGGCGTGTCGATTCCGGCCAGCGCCGTGGTGAGGTCGGCCGAGACCTCGCCGATCGGGCGGCCCGAGACGTTGGCGTCGATGCGGACCTCGCGCGACAGGTCTCGGCGGGTGATGGTGTCGGGCGCCACCGAATCGACGATCTCGACGACTTGGTCGAGGCGCACGACGTTCGCCGTCCCGTCCTCGTTGGTGCGGCTCGTCGCGATGGTGAGGTTGCGCAGCTGCTGGGCGCGCTCGCGCTCGCCCGCCTCCAGCCGCACCACGACGTCGTAGGATTCTCCGTCCGGCGCGTTCCAGACCGAGATCGCGTCGCCCGCGATGAGCGGGCGCAGCATCTCGGCGATGGACTGGATCGGCACGCCGAGGTCGCTCGCCGCTTCGGTGCGGATGCGCACCGCGAGCGTCGGCCGCTCGTCCTCGATGGAGGATTCGACGTCGATCGCGCCGGGAATGGCGCGCAGCGCCCCGGTGATCTCGGCCGAGACCGCGCGCAGCTCCTCTTCGCTCTGGCCGAGGATCGAGAGCTGCAGCGGCTTGCCGCCGGGGCCGGCGGTGGCGAGCTGGTTGATCGAGATGTCGAGCCCGGCGATCCGGTCGAGACGCTGGCGCAGCGGTTCGGCGATCTGCAAAGCCGACATGGACCGCTCGCCGATCGGCAGCATCGTCACCTGGATGATCGCGGCGTTGAAGCCGCGCGCGCCGGACGCGTTCACGGTGGAATAGGTGGAGACGATGTCGGGAAACTCCGACAGGGCGGCCTCCACCTGACGGACCTTGGCGGCGGTGTAGTCGAGCGAGGAGCCCTGCGGGGCCTCCAGCGCGATCTGGAATTCGCCCTGGTTGCCCTGCGGCACGAACTCGCCGCCGATGCGCGGGACCAGCATGAGCGAGCCGGCGAAGATCACCACGGCCGCGATCACCGTCAGGGCCCGGTGCTTCAGCGTCCAGGCGATCAGCCCGCGATAGCGGTGGGCCAGATTCTCGAACCAGCGGTCGAAGCGCGCGACGAGCCGTCCGATCGGCCCGCGCTTGGCGTTCGGCTGCGAGGCCGGGTCGTACCAGACGCTCGACATCATCGGATCGAGCGTGAAGGCGACGAAGAGCGAGATCATCACCGCGACCGAGACGGTGACGCCGAACTGGAGGAAGAAGCGGCCGATGATGCCGCCCATGAAGGCGACCGGCAGGAACACCGCGACGATGGTCAACGTCGAGGCGAGCACCGCCAGGCCGATCTCGTTGGTGCCCTCGAGCGCGGCGCGGGTGTGGCTCTTGCCCATGTTCAGATGGCGCGTGATGTTCTCGCGCACCACGATCGCGTCGTCGATCAGGATGCCGATGGCGAGCGACAGCGCCAAGAGCGTCATCGTGTTCAGCGTGAAGCCGAGGAAGTAGATCACCGCGAAGGTGCCGATGACCGAGATCGGCAGCGTCAGGCCGGTGATGACGGTGGAGCGCCAGGAGTTCAGGAACAGGAAGACGATGAGGACGGTGAGGATCGCGCCCTCGATCATCATGTTCTGGACGTTCTGCACCGAGGCGGCGATGGCGGTGGAGTTGTCGCGTGAGATGTCGAGGATGACGTCCTGGCTCGCCAGCTCGTCGGCGAGGACCGCGATCTCGGCGCGAAGGTCGACCGCAAGGCTCACCGTGTTGGCGCCCTGCACCTGAACGACATCGACGCCGAGCGCCGGGCGGCCGTTGCGCGTCGCCGCGCTGGTCAGCTCGGCCGAGCCGTCGATGACGCGCGCCACGTCCGCGAGATAGACGGGATAGAGCCCGTTGCGCGCGACGATGATCTCCTCGAAATCGGGGATGTCGGCAAGGCGCCCCTCCACGGTCAGGATGCGCTGGTCGAGCCCGGAGGTGATGTTGCCGGCGGCCCGGTCCTGGTTCTGCTGGCGGACCGCGTCGATCACCTGGCCAGTGGAGACGCCGAAGGCCTCCAGCCGCTCCGGGTCCGGCATGATCAGCACCTGACGCTCGGCCCCGCCGACGATGGTGGTCTGGCCGACGCCGGAGACGACGTTCAGCCGGTTGGTGATCACCTGATCGGCGATGGTGGTCAGTTCGGCGAGCGTCTTGGTCGGCGAGGAGACCGCGACGGAGAGGATCGGCTGGTCGTCGGGGTTGAATCGGGTGATCTGCGGAGTGTCGACCTCGTCGGGGAAGCCGGCTTCCAGCTGGCTGACGCGGTCGCGCACCTCCTGCGCGCTCGCGCGCGAATCCTGGTCGAGATCGAACTCGATGATGACGAGCGAGCGGCCCTCGAAGCTCTCCGAGCGCACCGTGTTGACGCCGCCGATCGTGTTGACCGCCTCCTCAATGGGCCGGGAGACGTTGCTCTCCACCGTCTCGGGCGAGGCGCCGGTGTAGGTCGTGGCGACGACGACGACCGGCAGGTCGACCTCCGGAAACTCCTCGATCGGCATGCGAGAGAAGCCGAACAGGCCGATGACGAGGATCGCCGCCATCATCATGGTGGCGAAGACCGGATGCGCGACGGAGATTCGGGTCAGGAACATGGGGGCGCGGCGCCTTCACGAAGGAGCCCGCCCGACCGTCTTCACGGTCCGGCGGGGCTCGAATGACACCCGGCTTCGACGCGGCGGACCGCCTCAGATGCCGGCGATGCGGACCTCGACGTCGGGCACGAGGTCGGGCAGCGGCGCGGTGACGACGACGTCGCCCTCGCCCAGACCCGCCGTGACCTCCACGAGACCGCGCGCGGTCCAGTCCTGGCCGCGCTCGATCGCCTGGCGGTGCAGGCGGCCGTTCTCGGCCTTGAGGACGAAGTCGCCCCGGTCGTCGGTGCGGATGGCGGAGGCCGGCAGGGCGATGACGCCGGGAAAGTCGCGGAGCTTCAAGGTTCCCGTGGCGAACATGCCGCCGCGCAGCCGGTCGTCGGGATTGTCCATCTGGAGATAGACGCGCACGGCGCGCGAGCCGGCCTCGGCGACGGGGCTGACGCGCACGACGCTCGCCGGAAAGGTCTCGCCCGGCAGGCCGTCGACGGCGAGATCGGCGACCTGCCCGACCGCCACCTGCGGGATGCGGCTCGTCGGCACCGCCACGGCCGCCTCCACCCTGGAGATGTCGACGAGGTCGAGAAGATCGGTGCCCGCCGAGATCGCCTGGCCCGGCTCGACGGAGCGGGCCGAGACGATGCCGTCGAAGGGGGCGCGCACGACCGCGTCCTCCAGCTGGATCCGCGCCTGTTCGATGTCGGCTTCCAGCCCCCGCGTCTGCGCGGTGAGGTTGAGGACGTTCGCCTCGGCCTCGAGAAGCGCGGCCTGCGAGGCGACGCCGCTCTCGCCCAGGCGCTGGTTGCGCTCCAGGATCGACTGGGCGAGCCGCAGCTGCGCCTGGCTCGCCTCCAGGCTCGCCTCGCGCGCGCTCAAGGCGGCCTGCAGCGTGTCGGTGCGCAGCTCCACGAGGACATCGCCCTGGGAGACCGGGTCGCCCACCTTGCGCGTCACCGTCTCCACGCGGCCGCCGACCTCGGCGACGAGGCGGACCTGCTGCAGAGGCTGGAGGGCGCCCGAGATGCGGATCTCGTCGGCGAGATCCATCGGCGCGACGGTGGTCACCTCGATCTCGGCGAGTTCGACCGCCGCGTCGGTCTCGGCCTGCGCGAGAAGAAGCGGGGCTTCGGTCCCGCCATCGGCGGCGGAAAGATGGTTGTAGGCGGCCCCGCCGAGCCCGGCGCCGAGCGCAGCCAGGATCAGGAGGCCCATCGTTCTGCCGGCGGTGGCCATGAAGCGGTCTCTGGTATGAAGTCGATGCGTCGGTCAGATAGGCGACAAAAATGGTGACCGTAAGGTGTGCAGGCCATCACGACGCGGTCGCGATGCGCGTGGCCGGTGCCGCCTGCCATCCCGTCCGCGGTCCTCGTCGCGCCCGCGGCGGACCGCCGATCAGCGGCCGGCGACGCGCAGATCCTCCAGATTGTCCTGCATCAGAGCGTCGATGCGCTCGCGTTCGCGCGCGAAATCCGCCAGTTCCTGCCCTTCCAGGGCTCGCCCGTCGGGCAGGCGGATGCGCATCGGGTCGACGCGGCGCCCGTTCACCGACAGCTCGTAATGGAGGTGGTTGCCGGTCGACAGCCCTGTGGAGCCGACGGTGCCGATGACCTGGCCCTGGCGCACGCGCGCGCCGGCCTTCACGCCGTCGGCGATGGAATGCTGGTGCGAGTAGGAGCTCTCGTAGCCGTTGGCGTGGCGGATGACCGTCTGGCGGCCGTAGCCGCTCGACCAGCCCGCCGAGACGACCGTGCCCGAGCCCGAGGCGAGGATGGGTGTACCGCGCGGCGCGGCCCAGTCGACGCCCCAATGCATCCGGCGATAGCCCAGGATCGGGTGGCGGCGCTCGCCGTAGGAGGAGGTGAAGCGGCCGCGCGGAACCGGGTTGCGCAACAGGAACTGCCGGGCGCTGCGGCCCTCCTCGTCGAAATAGTCGACGCTGTCGTCTTCCTCCGACCAGAAGCGGTAGTAGCGGCGCGTCGAGTCGCCGAAGCTCGCTTCGACGAAGAGGATCTCCGACTCCTCGCTCGCGGTCTCGCGCCCCTCCTCCAGCGAGTAGAGAAGGGTCAGCCGGTCGGTCGGGCCGAGGCGGGCCTGGAAGTCCACCTCCGAGGCGAGGATGCGGATGAGGCGCTGCGACAGGCGGTCGTCGAGCCCGTGCGCGAGGGCGGCCTGATAGATGCCGTCGTAGACGCTCGGCATGCTGGAGCGCAGCGGCGCCTCCATCGCGCTCTCGTCGAAGGCTTCGGCGACCGAGCGCGAGAGCTCGGGCTCCGGGCCGTGGACGAAGGCACCGTCGCCGCGCATGGCCACGGTGCCGAGATGGCGCTGGTCCTCGCCGCGATAGGCCGACAGACGAACCAGACGCTCCGAATCCCCCGTTTCCTCCAGGCCGATGCGCAGCACCTCGCCGGCCTTCAGGGCTTCGCGCCCGATCAGATCGGCGAGGGCGGACGAGGCGCCGTCGGCCCCCTCGATCTCGTAGCCGCCCTCCTTGAGCGCTTCCAGGATCGGACCATCCTCGCGGAAGGGCACGATCTCCTCCAGATAGCGCCCGCGGGCGCTCGCCGCGTCGTCGGCCACCGCGATGGAGACATTCTCCTCCACGATCCGGAAGGCCGAGCCCGGCACGTAGGCCGAGACGTCGTGCGCCAGATCGAAGCGGCCGGAATCGAAGGGCGCGAGGGCCGCCACCTGGACCGGCATCGCCCCGTCGCTGTCCAGCGCGGCGCGAACGAGGCGCTCGGCCTCCTGCGTGCCGATGTCGGCGAGCTCCTCGAAGGTCGCGGCGACGTCGAAGGGCTCCATCGTCAGCGCCACGTCGGGCTCGACGCGCGCGTCGTAGATTTGGCTGGTGTCCATCGCGACCGACCCGCGCGCGCCCCCGTCCGCCTCCTCCTCCTCGTCGGAGAAGACCGCCATCGGATCGAAGTCGGGGTAGTCGGGCACGCTCGGCTGGCGCGCGGCGAGGAGCATGGAGGCGTAGGCGAAGGGCTGCGTGCGCACCACTTCGCGGTTTCCGTCGGCGACGAGCGTCGAGACCTCGATGGTGCGCCGGGAGCGGCTGATCGGAATGGGGGTGGCGTAGACGCGCTCGCCCTTGTCGAAGAACTGCGCCTCGACGGCTGCCAGGGCCACCGCGGCGGTCGCCGGGCTCGCCATGGAGGTTCGTCCGTCATGGGCCGCGGAAAGCGCGATCCCCATGAGGGCGGTGGAGGTGAGGCCTGTGAGGAGCGTTCCGGCGAGCCAGCGCGCCGAAACCTGGCGCCTGTCGGGCCGGCGCCGCCTGTCCGCGATGAGAGGCGGTTCGTCGCCGAGCTGCAGTTTCAAGGGTCGCCGATCTTTCAATCTGTCCTCGGATCTCGAAAGCTGTTCGGCGATGAAGATGTCGATTGCGCGACCGGCCCCGACCAACCGGCCGGCGCCCCCCGCGGGCCCGTCGCATTCCTGCAACATGTCCGCGGGGACGGTTTTGGCCAGGGGAGGGGCCGGGTGTCAATCGTCCGCGGCGCCGCGGACCGCCTCGCACGCATGCGCGCGCGCTCAATTTGAGGGGACTTGGGCGGGCGGGCCGCGAGACGGGGTTCACGGGCGGGTCGTGCCACGCGCTGGCGGGTTTCCAACACGACGTCGACCGTCGACGGTCCCGCGCGTCGTCCGGAACGCCGCACCATCCCCGGCCGGCATCGTGCCCGCTTCGGGTGCGGCGGGCAGGGCCGCGACGATTTCCGACGGCCTTAAAATCCCCTGCGATCCAGGGGCCGGAGGCTCCTTCGAAGGCGCGATAGATGGAGCGGGGCGAGAAAAGATCAAATTGGCTGTTGACGGGCGCCCCTGTGTCCGCCTATACACCGCTCATCGACGACGGCGGTGGCGCCGGGGCGGCCGGGACGGAGCGGAGACGCTGGGTTCCAGGGACGCCGGAAAGTTGGGCTGGCGGTTTGG
>JAEZXX010000126.1 GCA_023419535.1 Pseudomonadota bacterium
TCGTCGAGAAGGGCCACCATCGGGCGCAGCGCCAGGGGTAGCGTGCGCGAGAAGTCGTGGAACTCGAGGCCGACCATGAGCCCCTGCCCGCGAACCTCCTTCACGATCGTCGGGTACTTCGCCGCGATGGCCTGCAGGCGTTCCAGAAGGTAGGCGCCGACCGTCGCCGAGTTCTCGATCAGCCCCTCGTCGTAGAGCGTGTTCATCGCCTCGATCGAGGTCACGCAGCCCTCGCCGATGCCGCCGAAGGTCGCCGCGGCGTGGATCATCGCCGTCTTCGGCGTGCCGTAGGCTTTCATGTAGACCTCGCGCCGGGCGATCATCGCGCCCATCGCCGCCTTGCCGCCGCCGAAGCTCTTGGCGAGCGCGGTGACGTCCGGCACGACGCCGTGGTGCTCGAAGGCGTAGAAGCGGCCCGAGCGGCCGAAGCCGCACTGCACCTCGTCGGCGACCCAGACGACCTTGTGCTCGTCGCACAGGCGGCGCACACCTTGCCAATAGGCCGTGGGCGCGGTGACAATGCCGGCCCCGCCCTGGATGGTCTCGAGCACGACGACGCCGATGTCGGGGTCGGAGCGCAAGAGCCGCTCCAGCGAGGCGAGGTCGCCGAAGGGCACCTTGTAGGTGTTGCCGACGAGCTTGAAGTCGCCTTGGTAGAGCGTCGAATCCGTCAGCGACAGGACGCCCTTGGTCTTGCCGTGGAAGGAGTTCTCGGCGTGAACGATGCGGCAGTTGGCGCGCCCGCTGGCGCGCTCGGCGACCTTCACCGCCGCCTCCATCGCCTCCGAACCGGAGGAGCCGAGGAAGACCATGTCGAGGTCGCCCGGCGAGACGGTGGCCAGATTCTTGGCGAGCGCCGAGGCGTATTGCGACAGGAAGGCGATGGCGATCTCGTGCCGCTTCTCCTCTTGGAAACGGCGCCGCGCCTCGAGGATGCGCGGGTGGTTGTGGCCGAAGGCGAGCGAGCCGAAGCCGCCGAAGAAGTCGAGGATCCGCCGGCCGTTCTGGTCGATGTAGAACATGCCCTCGGCGCGCTCGACCTTCACCTTGTGAAAGCCGAGCAGCTTCATGAAGTGGAACTGGCCCGGGTTGATGTGGGCCTTGAAGAGATCCGCCATCTCTTGGACGTCGAGCGCCTTGGCGTCCTCGACGGTCAGGAGGCGCGGCTTGCCCGCAGAGCCCGCGGGGGCGGAGACGGGGGCGGAAAGGGGACGGTCGAGCATGGGGTCGTGGTCCTTCACTGGGCGGGCTGCGCGACGGCCGGGGCGGACGACGCCCGCCCCTCCTTCACCGCTCGGTATTCCGCATAGGCGGCGATCAGCATGTCCGCGTCCCGGTAGCGCGGGACCCAGCCGAGCTCGCGCCGCCCCTTGGAGACGTCGAGGACGCATTCCTCATCGGCGATCAGGTACTGCTCGGGGTCCATGATCGGCAGGTTCGCCAGATCGAGGAGGTCGAGCGTGCGCTTGACCGCCCAGGCGGGCGTGGGGAGGAGGATCGACTTCGATCCGGCGTGGCGGATCAGCTCGCCGAGAAGCTGGCGCACGGGCGGCGGGTTCAGCGAGCCGAGATTGTAGGCCTCGTTCGGAACCCCCGCCTTCCACGCCAGGCGCGCGGCCTCGGCGCAGTCGAAGACCGAGATGAACTGGTAGGGGTTGCGGCCCGCGCCGATCATCGGGACCGGCAGGTTCACGTCGATCAGCCGGAAGAGCTTCTCCAGGATGCCCAGACGGCCCGGTCCGATGATCAGGCGCGGCCGGAAGATCGAGACGCGGATGTCCCGCTTGCGCCATTCCTGCGCGAGCACCTCCGTGTCGAGCTTGGACCGGCCGTATTCGCCGAGCGGGGCGACCGGATGGCTCTCGGTCATCGGCGTCGCCACCGTGTGCCCGTAGACCATGTCGGTCGTGTAGTGGACGAGGCGCGAGGCCCCGGCGGCCGACATGGCCTCCAGGATGTGCTTCGTTCCATCGTAGTTGACGGGGTAGAAGAAGTCGCGGCGCTTGGCCCGGACCTGGATCGGCGACAGCATCTTGGCCGACAGATTGTAGACCATGTCGTCGGGGTCGATCGGCACGGTGCGCACGGCGAAGGGATCGGTCACGTCCACATGCATGTGGTAGGCGGCGCCGTAATGGTCGCGCTCGCCCTTGGCGATGTCGGCGACGACCACCTCCTCGCCGTCCGCCACCAGGCGCTCGGCGAGATGGCGGCCGACGAAACCGTCGCCGCCGAACAGGATATGCTTCATCGGGACACCTCGTTCTCGGACGCCTGCGGCATCGCCAGCGGCGCGACGCCCGTCTCCGCGCTGCCGCCGCGCGCGATGAAGACGGTGCCGACGCAGATCAGCGCGATGCCGCCGATCCGCCAGGCGTTCAGATCCTCGGACCAGAGGAACCATGCGGCCACGGCGACGACGACATAGGCGAGCGACAGGAAGGGATAGGCGTAGGAGAGCTCCACCTTCGACAGGACGAAGAGGTGCGAGGCCATGGAGACCACGAACATCACGAAGCCGAGGAAGATGAAGGGGCTGAAGACGATCTGGAACAGCCGCAGGATCGGATTGACGCCCACGAAGCTCAACGAGCCGAGCTGCATGACGCCGTACTTCAGGATCACCTGGGCCGCAGCGTTGGTGAGCACCGTGAACAGGATGAAGGGCAGGTATTTCGACATGGGTCCGGTTGGCCTTGGTTCGGAGACCTGCCGGCCTCCGCTCGCGAGCAAGCTCGTTCTACTCTAACGGGTGCGATTTGTGGATATGATATCTGACTCAAGGTAATGCTTCGTGTACGCCGTCGGCGTCCCTTCGGTCGCGGTCAGAACCGAGCGCGAGGGCGGTCCGGCGCCAGAAGTCCGAGACGATCGCGGGGTCGCGCCGCGCTTCCACCGCCCGCCAGCGCGGATAGGACGCTTCGAAGACGGCGGGCGACATGCGTCCGTCCTTGTACGCGTTCACCGCGCCGCCGGATGCGAGCACGATGGCGTCGAGTTCGTCCAGAAGCCGCGCGGTCGCCTCCCCCCGGTCGGGAAAGTCGAGCGTCAGCGTGTAGCCTTCGCGGGCAAAGCCTAGGATGCCCGCGCTGCCGAGATCGGAGAAGCGCTTGAGCACGGTCAGGAAGGAGCCGTGCCGGTGCCGGCTCGCGCAGTCGATCAGCGCGGGCACCGCCCCCGGTCCCTCGGCAAGCGGGACGACGCTCTGATGCTGGCGAAGCCCCCGCGGGCCGTAGAGGCGGTTCCAGCCGCCGATCCGGTCCAGCGGATAGAAGAAGCTGCCGAAGCCGACGTCGCGGACCTGCGTTCCGGCCTTCGCCCTGCGGAAATAGGCCTCGTTGAAGGCTTTCAGCGCAAGCCCGCGCAGCGGGCTGACCGGCGGCGTCAGCGGCACGGACGCGAGCGGCGGCTTGGCGACGCCGTCGCGGGCGCCGTCCGGCGCATGGTCGCCGCAGATCAGGTGGCCGCGACCGGCCCGTCGCCCGGTCTTCAGGCTGTCGATCCAGGCGACGGCGTATTCGTGCCGCGCGTCCGCGGCCTCGGCGAGATCGAAATAGTCCGCCAGACTCTCGAAGCGCGTCGTCGTCTGGCGGATCGTCGTCGAGGGCACCGCCATGAGCTGCAGCTCCACCGTCTCGATCAGGCCGGTCAGGCCCATGCCGCCGACGGTCGCCTCGAACAGAGGGTCGCCGGGCACGAGGTCGACCGGGTCGCGGTCGGAGCGCAGGAGGCGCAGCCGCTTCACCCAGCGGCCGAAGGAGCCGCGGCGGTGATGGTTCTTGCCGTGCACGTCGTTGGCGACGGCGCCGCCGAGGGTGACGAACTGGGTGCCCGGCGTGACGGGCAGGAACCAGCCCTGAGGGGCGACGCGGGCGGTGATCTCGCTCAGAAGCACGCCCGCTTCGGCCGTCAGGACGCCGGTCCCGGCGTCGAAGCCGAGGATGCGGGCGCGGGCCCGCATGTCGACGAGGAGACCCTCGTCGTTCAGGCAGGAGTCGCCGTAGGAGCGACCGTTGCCGTAGGGCAGGAGGCCGCCGGCCGACCGGATCCCCGGAAAGCCGTCCGCCATCGGCACGGCGGCGCGCCGACGCCCCGCATCCTGGCGACCCCAGCTCCCGTAGACGCGCTCAGACATAGGCGGCCACCAGGAACATCAGCGCGCCGAGCCCGATCATGATCTGCGAACGCCAGTCGCGCAGGATGAAGACGACCGGGTCCTCGTGCATCTCGCCCCGGCGCGCCAGGATCCAGATGCGCACGATGATGTAGAGGACGAGCGGGCAGAGCGGCCACATCAGCCAGGGATGGGCGTAGAGCTGCCGCACGTCGGCGGAATCGATGTAGAGCGCCAGCACCAGCACCGAGGCGAAGCCCGAGGCCATGCCCGCCTGGCTGAGCGTCTCGAGATCGGCGTCGACATAGCCGCGGCCGGTCTTGGAGCGGTGCGCGCCGGTGCCGAAGTCGACGAGCTCGGTGTAGCGCTTCACCAGCGCCAACGACAGGAAGAAGAAGATCGAGAAGGCCAGGAGCCAGAAGGAATCGTCGGCGACGATCGCCGTCGAGCCGGCGACGATCCGCGTCGTGTAGAGCGCGGCCAGCGTCAGGACGTCGATCAGGAGCATGCGCTTCAGCACGAAGGAATAGGCCGTGGTGATCGCCAGATAGGCGGCGAGCACGGCGAGGAACTCGATCGGCAGGAGAAGCGCCAGGAGGAGCGAGGCGGCGAAGAGGCCGGCGCCGAGCGCGAGCCCGACCGGGATCGGCACCGTGCCCGCCGCGAAGGGGCGCCGTCGCTTGGTCTTGTGCCGCCGGTCCGCCTCGAGGTCGAGGAGGTCGTTGACGATGTAGACCGAGGAGGCCGCGAAGGAGAAGGAGAGGAAGGCCAGGATCGCCGCGACCACCATCGCCGCGTCGAGGAACTCCTGGTTCAGGGCCAGCGGCACGAAGACGAGGAGGTTCTTCATCCACTGGTGCGGCCGCACGACCTTGAGGCAGCCCCTGGCGAGCCCGTCCTCGGTGGGCAGGAGCCGCGCGCCGTTGGCGCGCTGCCAAGCGCCGGCCGCCTTGTCGGGGCGCACCACCACCGCCTCGCCCGCCTTCTCGAACAGGCAGACGTCGTCGGCCGAATTGCCCCAATAGTCGAAGCCGCCCTCCCCGCAATGGGCCAGGATCGCCTCGAGCTTGGCGTTCGAGGAGAGGTTGACGGTGTCGGTCGAGGACAGGACGGCGTCGAACAGGCCGAGATGGTCGGCGATCGCCCGCGCGATGCGCTCGTTGGTGGCGGTGGCGAGCACGATCCGGCGGCCCTTCGCCTTCTCGACCCGCAGCGCCGCCAGCACCTCCGGGCGATAGGGCAGGAGCGCGGGGTCGAAGTTCACGGTGCGGGCGAGCGCCGCCTTGAGGCTCGCCTTGCCGCGGCGCAGCCAGCCGGGCAGCCGCCACAAGGAGAGCGGGTCCTGGCGGGCGAAGAGGAAGATCGCCTCCCACAGCATGTCGCTCGCGATCAGCGTGCCGTCGAGGTCGACGTAGATCGGCCTTTGCTTCTCCTCGACGCGAGCGTCCATTCCTCGGCTCCCCGATGATCGGAAACGAAGGGCTCCCGTTGCGTCATCCTCGCCGACACGGGTTAGGCGCAGGTGAATCCGGAGCCCGGCGTCTCGCCGATCGCATTCAGCGTTAAGCGGCGATTACGCCGCAGCCGCGTCCGGCGGAGCGCCCTGCGCTTGATTCCGCCTCCGCCCTCTTGCAAACGTGCCGCCAAGCGGGAGGAACGAACCCTATGGCGATCTACTCACTCGACGGCGAGCGGCCCGACCTGCCGCAGAGCGGCCGGTACTGGGTCGCGGGCAGCGCGACGGTCGCCGGCCGGGTGCGGCTCGGCGAGGATGTCGGGATCTGGTTCGGCGCGGTGATCCGCGGCGACAACGAGTGGATCGAGATCGGCGCACGCACCAACGTCCAGGACAATTGCACGCTGCACTCCGACAGCGGGCTGCCGCTGACGATCGGCGAGGGCTGCACGCTCGGCCACGGCGCGATCGTCCATGGCTGCACCGTGGGCGACAACGTCCTGATCGGCATGGGCGCGACGATCCTCAACGGCGCGAGGATCGGCGCGAACTCCATCGTGGGCGCCGGCTCGCTCGTCACCGAAGGCAAGGAATTTCCGGAGAACTCGCTGATCGTCGGCTCGCCCGCCAGGGCCGTCCGCACGCTCGACGAGGCGGCGGCCGCCAAGCTGAGGCTGTCGGCCGAGCATTATGCGGCCAATGCCCGGCGGTTCGCCGCCGGCCTCGAGCGCATCGACGACTGAGCGCCCCCATGATCTTCACGCCGCTCGCCGCCTCCCTTCCCGCCACCGTCCCCTTCGTCGGTCCCGAGGCGCTGGAGCGGCGCATGGGCCGCCCCTTCGCGGCCCGGCTCGGGGCCAACGAAAGTGTCTTCGGCCCCTCCCCCCGCGTCCTCGAGGCGATGGCGAAGGCGGCGGCGGACAGCTGGGCCTATGGCGACCCCGAGCAGGTCGACTTGAAGGCGGCGATCGCCGCCCATCATGGCGTTCGCCCGGACAACATCGCCGTCGGCGAAGGCATCGACGGCCTGCTCGGCCTGATCGTCCGCCTGACCGTGTCGCCCGGCGATATTGTGGTGAGTTCGCTCGGCGCCTATCCGACCTTCAACTTCCATGTGGCAGGGCACGGCGGCCGCCTCGACCTCGTGCCCTATCGCGGCGACGACCACGAGGATCCGGACGCGCTCCTGGAGCGCGCCAGGGCCGTTCGGCCGAAGCTCCTCTACTTCGCCAATCCCGACAATCCGACCGGCACCTGGCACGATGCGGCGGCCGTCCAGCGCCTCGTCGAGGGCCTGCCGGAGGAGACGCTGCTCGTCCTCGACGAGGCCTATGGCGATCTCGCGCCGGCCGGCACGCTGCCGCCGCTCGATCTGTCGCGCCCGAACGTGCTGCGCTTCCGCACTTTCTCCAAGGCCTACGGCATGGCGGGCGTGCGGATCGGCTATGTGCTCGGTGCGCCCGAGACGGTGGTCGCCTTCGACAAGGTGCGCAATCATTTCGGCGTCTCGCGCATGGCGCAGGCGGGCGCCATCGCCGCCTTGGCCGACCGAGAGCATCTCGACCGCACCGTCGCGGCGATCGGGGAGGCGCGCGAGGCGCTGGCCGCCATCGCGCGGGACGCCGGTCTGCGGCCGATTCCGTCCGCCACGAACTTCGTCGCGATGGACTGCGGCGGCGACGGAGCGCGGGCCCGGGCCATCCTCGAGGGCGTGCTCGCGCGCGGCGTCTTCATCCGCATGCCCGGCGTCGCCCCCCTCGACCGGATGATCCGCGTGACGGTCGGACGCCCGGCCGACCTCGCCCTCTTCGCGCAGGCGCTCGAGGGAGCGCTGGCGCAGGCCTGACGGTCCGCCTGCGCGGCCGCGTCGCCGGCCCCGGTCGATCCCGCTCGCGGCGGGAACCGACACGCCCGTTGACAGGCCTTTTGAGCCGTCCGGGCCATATTGCCAGCCTCCGGGACGCAGTTTACGTTAACGGCAGTCGGACCGTGGAGGAGACCGGTGCAGATCGCATCGGCGCGGGCCGGCGCCGTTCGGTTCGGGAGGACCCATCCATGAGATCACTCGTCGCCGCGACGCTCGTGTCGCTCGCCGCCCTGACGGGCGCGGCCCTTGCGGACCCGATCGAGGGCCAGTGGCGCATGCCCTCCGGCGCCAACGCCACGATCGCGGCCTGCGGCGGACAGTTCTGCCTCACCTATGTGGACGGCCCGAACGCCGGCCGTACCTTCGGCCGCATGAGCGCGACCGGCCCGAACCGCTACGAGGGCACGGTGACGGACTACACGCGCGGCGGCCGCGAATTCTCCGGCCGCGGCACGCTCCAGGGCAACACGCTGAACGTCCAGGGTTGCGTCCTCGGCGGGCTGATCTGCCGCTCGCAGCAGCTGACGCGCAGCTGATCGGCCCCGCGCGGTCCCTCGCTTCGCCGAAGGACCGCGACCGGGACTGCAACGCCGCCCCGCCGCCGCCAGGGCGGGGACGGCTTCGACATCGACGGGCGATCCAGGGAGACACATCATGCTGAAGACCATCCTCGGCGCCGGGCTCGGCGCCCTCATGTTCGCGGGATCGGCCGTCGCCGCCGAGCCGATCGAAGGCCAGTGGCGCACGCAGGAGGGCTCGATCGCCGAGATCGCCCCCTGCTCGGCCGGCTTCTGCGTCACGCTGCGCTCCGGCCAGCACCAGGGCAAGCAGATCGGCCAGATGCAGGGCTCGGGCGCCAGCTACACGGGCACGGTCACGGACCCGTCCTCGGAGCGGACCTATCAGGGCCGCGCCACGGTGCAGGGTTCGCAGCTGAGCCTCACCGGCTGCGCGCTGCGCGTCTTCTGCCGCACGCAGACCTGGACGCGCGGCTGAAGCTGCCCGAAACGCACCGGCGGCGCCATCATTCGGACGCGGCGGCGGGCCAAGGAAGCCCGTCTTTCGCGCTTGAAAGGGCCGGCCGATGCGAACCCTCCTCTTCACGATCCTCGCGCTCTTTGCGCTCGGCCTCCCGGCCGGCGCCGCCGGCACGATCGAGGGGACGTGGCGCGTGCAGAACGGCGAGACGGTGACGTTTAGGCCCTGCGCGCAGGGCTTCTGCTCGGTGATCGACACGGGCGAGTTCGCCGGCGGCTCGGTCGGCTGGATGGCGCCGGCCGGCGCCCGCTACGAAGGCCAGGTGATCGATCCGGAAAGCGGCACGGCCTACGAGGGCCATGCCAGCGTCGACGGGAACCGGCTGACGCTGACCGGCTGCGTGGCCAAGATCTTCTGCCGCTCCCAGCACTGGACGCGCTGACCTCCGGCCTCGATGACGCGGGAGGCGCCTTGGCCTCCCGCGCCCGCGGTCAGCGAGAGCGCTGGTTGAACAGGACCTTCTGCGCGTCCTTGTCCTCGGCGATGTTCTTGCGGTGCTCCCGGCCGAGCGCGACGCCGCGCTCCACCGCCGAGCGCGCGCCGATCGCCTCGAACCAGCGCTTCAGGTTCGGGAAGTCGTCGAGGTACTGGCCCTGGTTCTGGTGCGGCACGATCCAGCCGTAGGAGGCCATGTCGGCGATCGAATACTCGCCGGCGAGGTAGTCGCGCCCCTCAAGCCGCTTGTTCATGACGCCGTAGAGGCGGTTGACCTCGTTGGTATAGCGGTCGATGCCGTACGGGATCTTCTCGGGGGCGTACTGGCGGAAGTGGTGGGCCTGACCGGCCATGGGCCCGAGACCCCCCACCTGCCAGAACAGCCATTCCTCCACGGCCACGCGCGTGCGCTCGTCCTGCGGGTAGAAGCGACCGAACTTGCGGCCGAGATACTGCAGGATCGCACCGGACTCGAAGACCGAGATCGGCTCGCCGCCGGGCCCTTCCGGATCGACGATGGCGGGCATGCGGTTGTTCGGCGCGATCGCCAGGAACTCCGGCCTGAACTGCTCGCCCGCCCCGATATTCACGAAATGCGTGTCGTAGGGAACGCCCAGCTCCTCCAGGAGGATCGAGACCTTCCAGCCGTTCGGCGTCGGCCAGTAGTGGAGTTCGATCGGCTTGGTCTGATCGGTCATGCGCTGCGTCCTTCGAAGGGTCGGACCCCCAAGGTAGGGACCCCGGGGCGCCGCGCCAAGCGAACACGAGTTTGTCATGAGAGCCAGGATTGGGTAAAATTGCCGGTGCCGAATGAGGCGAATGATGGCAGCATCGGGGCAGTTCAGCTTCGGTTCACCTCACCGTCTCCAGATTCGAACGACAGGAAAAGGAAACCTTCTCATGATCGTACGGCTGGCGGTCCTCTCCACTGTCCTGGCGCTCTTCGCGGTCAGCTTCTCGGCGATCGTCGAGTATGACGGTCGCAGCGCGAACGCCTGGAGCCCGCAGCCGGTCGCCGGCTGCTACGATCAGGGCGCGGTCTGCGCCCCCTCGCCCCGCGGCTGATCCGGCCATCGGGCCGACAGGGACGTCCGAGGCCCTCCTTTCCGGCGCGCCGCGGGCCGGCGCTCCCTTCCCGCCCCCCGCGCCGATCCTGTATGGGAGGGCGATGAACACGCCCCTCTCCGCCCAGCGCGATCCCGTCTCCCCGCCCGAGGCCGAGCCGCGCGCCTTCGACGACGCGGCCGAGGCGGTCGAGGAACTGCAGCGGCTCTATGCGGACGCCGTCGGCTTCCTGATGGCGCGCTTCGACGAGGTGCTGATCGACGGCACCTCCCGCTCGCGCTTCCGCGCCTTCTACCCCGAGGTCCGCCTGACGACGCGCGGCCATGCGCGGATCGACAGCCGCACCTCCTACGGCTTCGTGCCGGGCCCCGGCACCTACGCGACGACGGTGACGCGGCCCGACCTCTTCGGGGACTATCTCTTCCAGCAGATCGACCATCTGATCCGCAATCACGGCCGGCCGATCGAGATCGGCGCCTCGCAGACGCCCATTCCGCTTCACTTCGCCTTTCCGGACGGCTCCTACATCGACGGCGCCATGGCCGAGAAGCTCGACCGCCCCTTGCGCGACATCTTCGACGTGCCGGACCTCGAGGCGACCGACGACCGGATCGTCAACGGCAATTTCGAACCCCAGCCGGGCCAGCCCATGCCGCTCGCGCCCTTCACGGCCCAGCGCGTCGACTATTCGCTGCACCGCCTGTCGCACTACACGGCGACCAACCCGAAGCATTTCCAGAACTTCGTCCTCTTCACGAACTACCAGTTCTACGTCGACGAGTTCTGCATGCTGGCGCACGACTTCATGGAGGATGGCGGGCGCGGCTACACGAGCTTCGTGGAGCCCGGCAACGTCACGACGCTGCCCGGCGGCACCGAGCCCGAGCGCGGGCTCACCCCCTCGCGCCTGCCGCAAATGCCGGCCTACCATCTGACGCGGGAGGACCGCTCCGGGATCACCCTCGTCAACATCGGGGTCGGCCCGTCCAACGCCAAGACCATCACCGACCACGTGGCGGTCCTGCGCCCGCACGCCTGGCTGATGCTCGGCCATTGCGCGGGCCTTCGCAACACCCAGGCGCTCGGCGACTACGTGCTCGCCCACGCCTATGTGCGCGAGGACCACGTGCTCGACGCCGACCTGCCGGTCTGGGTGCCGATCCCGCCGCTGGCGGAGGTGCAGGTGGCGCTGGAGCAGGCGGTCGCCGACGTGACGGGCCTGGAAGGCTACGACCTGAAGCGCATCATGCGCACGGGCACGGTCGCCACCATCGACAACCGCAACTGGGAGCTTCGCGACCAGCGCGAGCCGGTGGAGCGGCTGTCGAAGTCGCGCGCCATCGCGCTCGACATGGAATCGGCGACGATCGCGGCCAACGGCTACCGCTTCCGCGTCCCCTACGGGACGCTGCTCTGCGTCTCCGACAAGCCGCTGCACGGCGAACTCAAGCTGCCCGGCATGGCGACCGAGTTCTACAAGCGGCAGGTCTCGCAGCATCTGGAGATCGGCATGCGCGCCATGCAGAGTCTGGCCGACATGCCGAACGAGAAGCTCCATTCGCGCAAGCTCCGGTCCTTCTTCGAGCCGGCCTTCCAGTAGCCCTCCGATGGATGCGCCCGCCCGCCACCGGCCGCGCAGGCGCGACCGCCTTCTCACGCTCGCCTGCCTCGGATGCGTCCTCGCCGTCGCGCTGGGCTTTCTCGGCGAGTTCGCGCGACCCTTCGACAGCTTCTCGCATTTTCGCGCCCATCTCGGCGTGCTGGCGGCCCTTCTCGCCGTCATCGTCCTGGCGATGCGCCGGTGGTTCCTCGCCGGGGCGCTCGCCCTCGCGTGCGCGGCGGCCCTCGCCGCCTCGCTGCCCTGGATGCTCCCGCGGTCCGGCGAGGCTCCCGAAGGGCCGCGCTACGCGCTCCTGCAGATGAACCTGCGCTGGAACGCCGGCGACAAGGCCGAGGCGCTGCGGCGGATCGCGGAGGCGGACGCCGATATCGTGACGCTGCAGGAGATGACGCCCGAATGGGCGGCGCTCTTCGCCCCGCTCGCCGAGCGCTACCCCTATCAGGTCCATTGCGACGGGGCCGACGGCTTTCAGGGCGATTCCGCGCTTCTCTCGCGCCGCCCCTTCGTGCCGGGCTCGGCCGCGATCTGCGACGAACGCAACTCTCTGGCCGCCGCCCGGATCGACTTCAACGGCGTGCCCCTGACGGTCGCCTCGCACCACCAGCTCTGGCCCTGGCCGCGCGGGCAGTGGCGGCGCTTCGACCGGCTGCGCGAGACGCTGGAGGATCTCCCGCGGCCGCTGCTCCTGGCCGGCGACTTCAACGCCGTGCCCTGGAGCGCCTTCGTCGGCGGCTACGCGCAGGCGACCGGCGGGCGCGTGGTGCCGGGCATCGGACCGGTCTGGGCGCCGCCCTTCGCACCGGACGCCCTGCGCCGCACGGTGGGCCTGCCGCTGAACAATCTCGTCGTCTCGCCGCAGGTCGGCATCGCCTCTCTCGCCCGCCTGCCGTCCACGAGCTCGGACCACCTGCCCGTGCTCGTCCGGTTCACCGTCGCGCGGCCGGCGGACGACGGGCCGCGGATTTCCGTCGCCGCGCGCTGATCAGCCGCCCATCGCGCGGCCGAAGGCGGGCCGCTGCGTATGACGCTGAAGATAGGCCTGGATGGCCGGGCTGTCCTTGATGCGCGGCGCGCCGAACAGGCCGCCCCAGGAGAGGCTCGACACCATGTAGAGATCGGCCGCCGTGAACCGGTCGCCGGCGAGCACCTCCCGGCCCTCCAGCGCGCCCTCGATCGTGTCGATCACGTCGTCGTAGGAGCCCCAGCCCGCCGCCATCTTGCCGAGCGGCGCCGCGTCCTTGCGCATCATCCGCTCGACCAGCGCGGGCTCGAAGGCCGAGCCGACGAAGAACAGCCAGCGATAGTAGGAGGCGCGCTCCGGCGTGCCGGGCTGCGGCGCCAGGCCGGCCTGCGGAAAGGCGTCCGCCAGATGCGCGAGGATCGCCGGCGTCTCGGTGACCAGCGTACCGTCGTCGAGGACGAGCGCGGGAACCTTGCCCATCGGGTTGACGGCGACGATCACGGGATCGCGCGGACCCTCCGGCTTCAATTCGACCGGCACGAGTTCGTAGGGCGCGCCGACCTCCTCGAGCATCCAGTGGGCGGTGACCGCCCGGCTGCGCGGGTTGTGGTAGAACTTCATGGCAAGGACCTCCCTTCGGTCCGGTTTCCGGCCGGAGCCTGCGCCCGCGCGGTGTCACAATCGAGACCGCCCGCCGCGGTCCGTCCTACCAGAGGTCGGTGCGGTGGCGCGGCTCGGGCCGCTCCTGCCGGACCTCGAAGATCACCGTCTCCCGGTACTCGGCGCCGTGGCGGTCGGTGGAGACGATCTCCATCCGGTGGACGCCGAGCGGCAGATCGGCGGGAAGCTCGGCCTGCCAGACATGCATCGAACGGTCCGCGATCTGGCCCTGCGGCTGCGGCGCGCCGAAGGTCGCCCGCCCGCGGAAGCTTTCGTAGCCGCGGTCGCGCGGGCGGCTCTCGGTGCCCTGATAGGCGGCGCGCCCGACCGTCGCCTGCCGCTTCAGCGCGAAGGGGTCGGCGACATCGGCGCCGATCCGCACGTCCTCGCCGGCGCCCTCCTGGGTGCGGGCCAGCGTCAGGCTCGGCCCGCCGGCGATCTCGGCCTCGACCGTGCTCTCGGCCGAGCCGTGCCAGAAGTTCACCGTCAGGAACACGCCCTCCGCCAGATCGGCCGGCGTCAGGATCCGGGTGTCGGGCAGGTCGTTGACGGTCACCGGCGGCATCGGGTTGCGCGTCTCGGGCTCCTCGGCTCGCCAGGCGGCGACCTTGTCGAACCAGTCGCGGAAGGCCGGCGTGTTGAAGTCCACCCACTGGGCGCGCTCGCCGAGGCGCGAGCCGAAATAGCGCTCGCGATAGTCGGTCCCGTCGAATTCGAGCGAAAGCCAGCCCTTCGGCGCCCCGTCGCGCTGCAGGGACTGCGCGTCGCCGTCGAGATTGTAGTCGCCCTGCCACCAATTGCCGGAGGTCGCGCCGGCGACGATGTGGCGGAAGGGCAGCTCGGAAACACCGACGATGTCCCAGGGCGCGAAGTGCTGGCCGGGCGCATGGTTCTCCGTGGAGTGCGTGTGGCCGGACAGCGAAAGCGCCTCGCGGCCCTCCAGGAGAGCGTGCAGCTCGGCGGCGTTCCCGGTCTGGTGGATGCCGCTCGCCGCATCCGCGAAGGAGACGATCGGCGCGTGATGGGCGAGGACGACGAGCTTGTCCTCGTCGGTTTCGGCCAGGAGGTTTTGCAGCCACTCGATTTGCGTGTCGGTGATGTGGGCGGTGTAGGCGGGCCGTTCGGATTCGACGCAAGCCTCGCGCCCTTCGTGTCCCTCGGCGTCCTCCGGGCCGCAAGGGTAGACGATGTTGTCGAGCCCGACGAAGAGGACATCGCCGATCTCGAAGGCGAAATAGGCCGGGCCCCAGCGCTTGCGCCACGAATCCAGCGAATGGGCGTCGTCGGTGGCGTCGAAGTCGAAGTCGTGGTTGCCCGCCACCGCCCATTGCGGCAGCCCGGCCGCGCCGCCGACCTCCAGGAGCCGGTCGAGGAGGTCGAGATCGTCGCCGACCACGTCGCCGAGATAGAGCATGCAGTCGGCCGTGCCCCAGTCGCGCGCGGCGAGGTCGGCGATCGCGCTGTCGCGGTACTGGCTCGTCTCGTGGCCGGAATAGGCCTGGCTGTCGCCGATGACGGCGCAGGCGAAGCGTCCGTCGCCTTCGAGGCGCTTCAGCGGGAAGTTGACCGTCGCGGGCGCCGGCCCGGTGTCTTCCAGGCCGCCGAAGCGCAGGTCCTGCGGCGTGCCGCCTTCCTTGTGGACGTAGGAGAATTGCGGGACGAGCCGTTCGTCGGTCGGCACGCGCCAGCCCGACGGTTGCACCACGGACAGGTCCATGTCGGGCCGGACCGCGATCTCGTAGCGCCCGTCGGCGTCGGTGCGCACCATTTCGAGGCCGTTGGTCACGAGGACGCCCTCGATGCCGGCCTCGCCCTGGCCATGGCGGCCGTCGCCGTCCGCATCGTCGAAGACGGTTCCGCTCACCGTCCCGCCGCCACCCTCGCCGCGCACGACCTCCGGTCCGGCGAACCAGGGTTCGGGCGCCGCCAGCGCGGGACCCCCTGCGAGCGTGGCCAGAAGGCCGATGGACGAGGAAGAGACGAGCGAGGCGCGCATGGACGGCATCTCCGTTGGAACGGTGGATGCCCTCGGGCTACTGCCCGCAAGCTACAGGAGGACGAAGGCCCTGTGACGGTTCGGCGACGGCGCGCGCGCTTTTAGAGCGAGAGCCGTTGAGCTTCGGACGCTCGCGCCCTGCAAGCCCTCATCCGCCTGCCGGCACCTTCTCCCGCGAGCGGGAGAAGGGCGCGGCTTGGATGTTTCGGTCTCGGAGCTCCCGAAGATCGCAGGGAAAGGCGCCATCCCTCTCCCCGTGGGGAGAGGGTGCCCCGAAGGGGTGGGTGAGGGCTTCGAAGAGCGCGACCGTTCGCCGGCTGCCGGCCTCGCCGTCCCTCGACGCCTGCCGAGAAGAGAGCCACGCGTCTCGCCCGTCCCCCGGACCGTTCGAGTCGGAAAGAAGGACAATCGCGCCCGTCACGCCCTCATCCGCCTGCCGCGCTCACATCGTCTGGTAGACCGGCCCTTCGCCGCCCTGGGGCGTGACCCAGGTGATGTTGCCGTTCGGGTCCTTGATGTCGCACGTCTTGCAGTGGACGCAGTTCTGCGCGTTGATCTGGTAGCGCGGCTCCCCCTCGCCCTCCAACCACTCGTAGACGCCGGCCGGGCAGTAGCGCTGGCTCAAGCCCGCGAAGACGTCGTGCTCGGAGCGCTTCTGCAGCTCCATGTCCTTCACCTGGAGGTGGATCGGCTGGTCCTCCTCGTGATTGGTGTTGGACAGGAACACAGAGGCGGTCTTGTCGAAGGTCAGCACGCCGTCGGGCTTCGGATAGTCGATCGGCGAGTGCTTTTCGGCCGGCTCGGTGGACTCGGCGTCCGACTTGCCGTGGCCCATCGTGCCGAAGGGCGACCAGCCGGTCAGCTGGTTCAGCCACATGTCGATGCCGCCGAGGGCGACGCCGAGGACCGTGCCGAACTTCGACCAGAGCGGCTTGACGTTGCGCACGCGGAAGAGGTCGCGCCCGATCGGCGAGGCCCGCCAGCCCGCCTCGTAGGCGTCGAGCGTGTCGTGCGCGCGGCCGGCCTTCAGCGCCTCGGCCGCCGCCTCCGCCGCCTGCATGCCGGACGAGATGGCGTTGTGGACGCCCTTGATGCGCGGGACGTTCACGAGACCGGCCGAGCAGCCGATCAGCGCGCCGCCTGGGAAGGCGAGCCGCGGCACCGACTGGTAGCCGCCCTCGGTGATGGCGCGCGCGCCGTAGGCGATGCGCTTGCCGCCCTCCAGGAGCTCGGCGACGTCCGGGTGGGTCTTGAAGCGCTGGAACTCGCCGAAGGGCGAGAGATACGGGTTCTTGTAGTTCAGGTGGACGACGAAGCCGACGTAAACCTGGTTGTCCGGCAGATGGTAGACGAAGGAGCCGCCGCCGGTCTTCATGTCGAGCGGCCAGCCGAAGGAGTGGGTGATCAGGCCCGGCTGGTGCTTCTCGGGAGAGACCTCCCACAGCTCCTTGATGCCGAGGCCGAACTTCGGATGGTCGCGACCCTCCGACAGGCCGAATTTCTGGGTGACCTGCTTGGCGAGCGAGCCGCGCACGCCCTCGCCGATGAAGGTGTACTTGCCGCGCAGCTCCATTCCCTGCGCGTAGTTCGCCGTCGGCTCGCCGTTCCGGCCGATGCCCATGTCGCCCGTCGCGACGCCGATCAGATTTCCGGCCTCGTCATAGAGGAGTTCCTGCGCGGCGAAGCCCGGATAGATCTCGACGCCCAAGCCTTCCGCCTTCTCCGCCAGCCATTTGGTGACGAGGCCGAGCGAGACGACGAAATTGCCGTGATTGTCCATCAGCTTCGGCATCAGGACGTTCGGCAGGCGGATCTGCCCCTGCGGGCCGTAGAGATAGAAGCGGTCCGCCGTCACGGGCTGCCGGATCGGCGTCTCCTCCGAGCGCCACTCGGGAAGCAGCCTGTCGAGCGAGGAGGGGTCGAGGACGCAGCCCGACAGGATATGGGCGCCGACCTCGGCGCCCTTCTCCAGGACCACGACGGAGAGGTCGGCGTCCAGCTGCTTCAGCCGGATCGCCGCCGCGAGACCGGCTGGGCCCGCTCCGACGATCACGACGTCGAACTCCATGCTCTCGCGCGCCGTCTCGCTCATGCTCTTGGCTCCTTCCCCGGCCTCGTTCGCCGAGCCTCTTTAGATGCGTTCCACCCTGCCGTGCAAACGCTCGATATAGGCGGTGCGGTGCCTGCGGCGAACGGCCCTCACGCCACCGGCAGGCGCCTGGGACGCCAGAGCAGGCCGACGGCCAGACCCGAGATGACGAGGAAGGCCGCCAGAAGCTTCCAGCTCTCCAGCGGCTCGCCGAGGAACAGGAAGGACGCGCCCATGCCGAAGACGGGAACGAGCAGAGCCATGGGCGTGATCGTCGCCGCGGGATAGCGCGACAGGAGGAACGACCACGCGCCGTAGCCCAGGATCGCGTTGCCGAGCGACTGCCAGAGGACGCTGGCCCAGGTGACCGGGCCGGCCGCGGCGAGCCCGGTCAGGATCGCCTCCGGGCCCTCGAAGAGGAGCGAGAGGGCGAGGAGCGGCGGCACGGCGAAGGCGCTCGACCAGATCACGTAGGCGAGGACGTCGTCGGCGCCGCTGCGCTTGGAGACGATGTTGCCGCAGGCCCACGAGAAGCCGGCGCACAGGACGAGGACGAGGCCGAGCCCGGTGGCGCTGCCGCCGGTGTTGGCCGCGATGACGGCGATGCCGGCGATCCCGAGCGCCAGCGAGACGAGGTGCCGGACCCGCACCGGCTCGCCCTGCAGCACCAGGGCGAGGCCGATGGTGAACAGCACCTGGCTCTGGACGACCAGCGAGGCGAGGCCGGGCGAGATCCAGCCGTTCATGGCGATGAAGAGCACGCCGAACTGCCCGACGCCGATGAACAGGCCGAAGGCGGCGAGATTGGACAGCGCGACGCGCGGGCGCCGGACGAACAGCATGGCCGGGAAGAAGGCGAAGAGGAAGCGCAGCGCCGCGAAGAGCAGCGGCGGCAGGTCGTCGAGCCCGATGCGGATGACGACGAAGTTCGTGCCCCAGATGCCGACGACGAGGAGCGCCAGGAGGAAATGCTTCAGGGAGAGGGACTGGTCCATCGCGAAATGTCGCTCCCTGCCGCGCGGCCCGTCCGGGGCGACTCGCCGTTCATGCCGATTGTCGCATGTCCGGCCCGGCTCTGGTATCAGACGGGCGATGGAAGAGCCTCTGCCCGACGCCGCGCGGACCGCGCCCGCGCTCGCCGCGCTCCTCGCCTGGCTGGGCGAGGCGGGCGTCGGCGACCTCGTGCAGGAGGCGCCGCGCGACCGCTTCGCGGAGACGGAGGCCGAGGC
>JAEZXX010000061.1 GCA_023419535.1 Pseudomonadota bacterium
TCCCCATCCGGATCCGCGGCGCGCCCTGCCGTCGGTCGCCGCGACCCGGCCCCCGGCCCGACCGCTCGCGGTCCGCCGGGCCCGGCCTCAGCCTCGACCCGACATCGACAACGGACTGCGCGGCCAGCACCGCGCAGCCCTTCCGACCGACGGCACCCGCCGTCCGGAATGGAGGAAGTCCGATGGTCCTCGATAAGATCACCGAAACGATCGCCCACTTCGCCGGCCTCTTCGACATCGCGATCGAAGAGGGGCGGATGCGGGAAAGTCACCGCAAGTTCGACCAGATGGTCGAGCAGCAGGAGGAGGTGCCGTCGCTCGATCCGCGCGGCGTCGCCATCCGGTCCCCGCACGAGTTCGACGGCTTCGATCCCTACATCCCCTACGCGCCGGCGCCGCCGCTCCTGGAGCCGCGCTGGACGGCGCTCGACCTGATCGACCGCCGCCTCGACGCGGAGCTCGCCGCGCCGGACTTCTGGCAGCTGCTTTCGGGCCCCCGCTTCTCCCCGGCCCCGGACGTCGAGTTCGATTCGTCGACCCTCCGCCTGCCGAAGTTGCAGCCGCCGGGCTCGGTCGCGGTGGTCGTGGAGCAGGTCGCGGTGATGTCGGACGACGACGCCCTTTCCTTCGGCGGCCATGGCCGCACGTTCGAAGCGGTGCTCGATCCGGATGCCGCGCTCGAGGCGCTGGCGGCCCGAGCCGAAGCGCTCTCGCTCTCCCCCGATTTCGAGCTGCCGGGCACGCCGCAGGCGATCAAGGATTTCATCGTGTCCCTGCGCGACACGCTCGACGCCTACGAGGCGGACGGGCCTGCCGACGCCGGGATCACCGTCGTGAAGGATTCCACGCTGGACGGGGTCTTTGTGAACGGTACGCGGGTGGAGGCCGCCCCGTCCTTCGCGCAGTACCGACCGCAGGACGGAGCCGAGGACGAGGGGAGCCCCTTCGGGGAGGGATGGCAGCCGAGCCTGCCCGACCGACCGCTGGGCCGCACGCTTCAGGAGAGCCTGAACGATGCCGGCGCAAGCGAAGCGGACGACGGCCCGCACGCGGCGGTCGAGCTGCAGGCCGGCGGCAACACGCTCGTCAACGCCGTGACGTTGAACTCCAGCTGGCTGGCGGCCACCGTCACCGCGATCGTCGGCGACCATGTCGAGCTGAACGCCATCGTCCAGCTCAACGTCTGGTCCGACATCGACCATGTGACGGGAGCAATCGGGGTCTCCGCCGAGGAGGCCGCGACGCTCGGATTCAACATCGCGAGCTTCGATCGGATCGATCCGCAGGCGGACGATTCGGACACGGCCGCCTCGGACACGTTTCCGAGCTTCTGGGTGGTGACGCAGGTCACCGGCGATCTCCTGATCCTCAACTGGATCGAGCAGATCACCTTCATGACCGACAACGATCTGGCGATCCTGTCGGCGAGTGGATCCAAGGCCGAGATCGTCACGGGGGAGAACGGCGCGCGCAACGCCGTCTCCCTCGCCGAACTCGGGCACGCCTACGACCTCATCGTCGTCGGCGGCAGCGTCTACGACGCCAGCATCATCTACCAGATGAACCTTCTGCTCGACGACGATCTGGTGGGCGCCGTGTCCGGCTTCGGGGCCGGCGGCGGCAGCTCGGTCGTCGGCGGCGGCAACCTCCTCTGGAACGAGGCCGGCATCGTCAATGTCGGCGGCGCCGACCGCTTCGAGCCCCTGACGCAGCCCTATCGGGACGCGGCCTCGCAGCTGGCGGCCGGCGACAGAAGTGCTTCCGCCGGCGTCCTGGCCGACCCCGCCTTCGCCGGTTCGGGCGCCCTCAAGGTGCTCTACATCACCGGCGACATCATCAATCTGAACTTCGTCAAGCAGACCAACGTCCTCGGGGACGGCGATCAGGTGGCGCTCGCCATGGATGCGGCGCAGGCGGCCCCGGACGCGCAGTGGACCGTCTCGACCGGGGCGAACACGCTCGTCAACTTCGCGCAGATCGCCGACGTCGACGCGCTCGGCAAGACCTATGTCGGCGGCGAGGTCTATTCCGACGAGATCCTGATCCAGGCCGAGCTCGTCTCCGACGCGCCGGCCCTCGATCTCGGCGGCCGGAGCGCCGATCAACTGGTCAACGAGGCGGTCGCCTTCCTCGGCGACGACGATTCCGGCCCGCACGACGCCCCGATCCATCCGATCGCGCCGCCGGCGGACCTTTCGTCGGCCGACCCGATGCAGACCATGCTCGCCTGAAGCCGGGGACAGGACGATGGACGACCGCGACCAACGTTTCGAACGGCTCGGGGCCGACGAGATCGCCTCGGCAGGGGCCGGCTCGCCGGGCAACGAGGACGATCTGCACCGCTTCGACGACGAGATCGAGCATTCGCTCTTCCGCATCCGCCGGGCGGTCGACGCGATCCTGGAGCCGCGCTCCGACGGACCGCGACCGGCGCCAACGACGAGCCACACGCCCCCCCCGGCCCCGCCCGTCGTCGAGGCCGAACTCCTGGAGGCCGACCGGGTGCCCGCCGCCGGGCCGGACAGCACAAGGTTCGACGCCTCGGCCGGCGAGCCGGAAGCGCCGGCCGCCAGAGCGCCCGAAGCGCGCGAGGCGCCTGCGCCCAAAGCCCCGCCCGGCATGATCACGATCGAGGGCGACACGGGCCCGGTCCGCCCCCGTCCCACCACGGGCGGCGGCGTGCCTCCCGCCGCCCGCGGCGGAGGAAACGGCGGGGGAGGGGGCGGCGACGGTGCCGGCGTCTTCCACAAGCGCCTCGGACCGGTCGATTTCGGCGCGATCCTGAAGACCGCGGTCAAGGCGATCCGCCGCAATCTGATGGTCGTGATGCTCTTCACGGTCGCGACGAACGTCCTCGTCCTCGCCATTCCGATCTATCTCTTCCAGATCTCCGACCGCGTTCTGACCAGCCGCTCCACGGACACGCTGATCATGCTGACGGCGCTGATCGTGGGGGCCGTGATCCTGCAGTCCGCCTTCGACGCTCTCCGGCGCTTCATCCTGATGCGCACGGCGGTGGAGGTCGCGGCCCAGCTCGGCGGGCCGGTCCTGAGCGCGGCGGCGCGGGCCTCGCTCCATTCGAACGGCCGCGAATATCAGACCCTCGGCGACGTGCAGCAGCTGCGCGGCTTCCTCGTCTCCGGCACCCTCCTGTCCTTCCTCGACGCGCCGATGGCGCCGATCTTCGTCGCGGCGACCTTCCTCATCCATCCCGATCTCGGCTGGATCGTCGTCGCCTCCTCGGTGGTCCTCCTCGTCGTCACGCTCCTGAACCAGCGGGCGACCGCCGCGCCCTTCGCGGAGGCGAACCTCTACCAGTCGAAGGCCAATCTGCACCTCGATTCCATGTCGCGGAACTCGCAGATCATCAACGCGCTGGCGATGATCCCGGAGGCCGTGCGCATCTGGGGCCGCGACACGGCCAGTTCCCTGAAGGCGCAGGTCGAAGCGCAGGACCGCAACATCCTCTTCGCCGCCTTCTCGCGCGGCTCGCGCTTGCTGACGCAAGTGACGATGCTCGGCTGGGGCGCCTATCTGGCGCTCGAAGGCCAGCTCACCGGCGGCATGGTGATCGCCGCCTCGATCATCGCGGGCCGCGCGCTCGCCCCGATCGAAGGGGCCATCGACGGCTGGAACAACTTCTCGCAGGCCAGGAGCGCCTATGGGCGGATCGCGAGCCTCCTGCAGGGCTCGCCGCTGAACTTCGAGCGCCTGAACCTGCCGCGCCCGGAGGGGCGGCTCGACGTGGAGCGCCTCCTCTACGTGCCGCAGGGCACCAAGCGCGTCGTCCTGAACGGGCTCTCCTTCTCTCTCCAGCCGGGGGATTCGCTCGCCGTGATCGGCAATTCGGGGGCGGGCAAGACGACGCTCGGCAAGATGCTGGTCGGCTCCATCCTGCCGACCTCGGGCAATGTGCGCCTCGACCTCATGGACCTGCGCAACTGGGACCAGCGTCAGTTCGGCGAAAGCATCGGCTATCTGCCGCAGGACGTGCAGCTCTTCCCCGCGACGGTGAAGGCCAACATCGCGCGCATGCGCGACGACGCGAGCGACGCCGACATCTATCAGGCCGCCCAGCTCGCCGACGTGCACGAGATGATCTCCTCGCTGCCGCACGGCTACGAGACGGTCGTGGCCGCCGACGGCGCACCGCTCTCGGGCGGGCAGAAGCAGCGCATCGCGCTGGCGCGCGCCTTCTTCGGCAATCCGCGCCTCGTCGTCCTCGACGAGCCGAACTCCAATCTCGACAGCGCGGGCGACGCTGCGCTGGCCAAGGCGCTGGCCCACGCCAAGTCGCAGGCGATCACCGTCGTCACCATCACGCAGCGCCCCTCGCTTCTCCAGAGCGTCGACAAGATCCTCGTCCTGTCGAACGGCACGGTGGCGCTCTTCGGCATGCGCCAGGACGTGCTCTCCGCCCTGTCGGCGCGGGGCACGCGGCTCGACGGCGGCGGGCCGCTCGGACAGATCCAGTAGGAAGACCACGATGGGCACCGAGATCGCCAGTTTCCACGACGTCGCCTGGTACTCCGAGGTGCCGCGCTCCATCCGCAGGCAGACGGTCGCAGGCCTTCTCCTGATGGGCGCGACTTTCGGAGGCTTCGGCTATTGGGGCCTGACCGCTCCCCTCTCCGCCGCCATCATCGCGCAAGGCAGCTTCGTGGCGACGGGCCAGAACAAGATCGTCCAGCATTTCGGCGGCGGGGTCATCAAGGAGCTCCTCGTCGACGAGGGCAGCCGGGTCGTCGCCGGGCAGCCGCTCCTGCGTCTCGACGAAACGGCGGCGATGGCGGACGAGCGGCAGTTGTATCTTCGCCGCGCGCGGCTGGAGGCGGTCGTGGCGCGGCTTCGCACGCCGCTCGCCGGCGACGCGCCGATCGCCTTCCCAGCGATGATCGAGGAGAATCTCGACGATGCCGACATCGCCGCGATCCGCGCCAGCCAGGAGACGATCTTCGCCTCCACGCGCGTCAAGCTGCGGACCGATGTCGGCCTCCTGGAGCAGAACGCCGCGTCGCTGCGGTTCCGAACGGAAGGCTACGCCCAGCAGCTCGATTCGGTACACCGGCAGCTCGACCTCCTGCGCGAGGAGCTCGTCGGCAAGCAGGAGCTACTCGACAAGGGGCTGCTCCGGCGCCCGGAAATCTCCGCCATCCAGCGCGCGATCGCAGATGCCGACGGGCAGGCCGGCCGGCTGCAGGCGGAGATTTCGGAGACGAACGCGCAGATCACCCGCGTCGAGCAGCAGGTGGCGCAGGCCAAGGACACCTACGGGCAGGCCGCGCTCGAGGAACTCCAGACGGTCGAGGCCGAGCTCGACACGGTGCGCGAGCAAATGCTGGAGGCCCGCAACGTCCTCGACCGCACGACCATCGCCGCGCCGGCCGCCGGCACGGTGGTTCGCCTCTACTACCACTCGGTCGGCGGGGTGGTGGAGAACGGCAAGCCGATCATGGAGATCCTGCCCTCCGACGTGCCGCTCATCATCGAGACGCAGATCCCGCGCACCGACATCGATCTGGTGCGGGTCTCGGAGGACGCCTCGGTCCGGCTGACGGCGCTGAACCAGCGCACGACGCCCATCCTGACCGGAAAGGTCTTCTACGTCTCGGCCGACGCCATCCAGATCACGGCGGGCATGGAGAACCGCGAGGTCTATGTCGCGCGCATCGAGGTCTCGCCTGCCGAGATCGCCCGCGTGCCGGGCTTCGCGCCGACGCCGGGCATGCCGGCGGAGGTGATGGTGAAGACCGACGAGCGGACCTTCTTCGACTACATCACCAAGCCGATCCGCGATTCCATGTCGCGCGCCTTCAACGAACATTGAAAGCCGGCGCACCCACCTGGCAGGCCGTCACGCGGCGCCTCCGGCCATCGCCGGGCGCCTTGCCGCGAGGGGCGGCGAAGGGGCGTTGTCAGGAGCCGGTCGTCACCATCGGGGAGCGGATGAGAAATGGTGCCCAGGGACGGAATCGAACCGCCGACACTGCGATTTTCAGTCGCATGCTCTACCAACTGAGCTACCTGGGCGCCGTCCTGAACGGGGTTCGAAGCCTGTGGCCCCGGCCGGTCCGTTCACGATGCCGCCGCCTTATAGAAAGGGCTTTCCCGCCTGTCTAGAGCACGTTGCGTCCTTTCGAACGCATCGAGGGTCCGTCCGACACCAAAGCCCCGCGCATCGGGCTTTTCAACCACCCGGTCCGATCTTCGCGCGGCCGCAGACGACCTCTCGGATCGGAATCGACGATTTCGGAACCACGTCTTTGGTGCCCCGACCGACACGCACGGCCGCGCCGCCGTCGGCAAAGCCGCGGCGGTCGAGAAAGGTCTATTCGATCGGCGAAGTCGGGGTGGCGCGCCGGTCAGAATAAAACTACGAACCAGTATGTCATTGCAGTCGCTCGCTGATTTTCAATCGGGCGCCTCGAACATTATCTCGCATCCAGGCGTTGCTAAGCTAATTTGCCACTGACGGTGCCACCAGTCACCGCTACACCGTCGAGCCGGCATACAGAAGCTTTCCTTGATCTCGCGCTATGCGCGTCCGCTACTCCCCACCGAGCGAGCGGCTCTCCAAGACCAACGCGCACTGATCAGAACCGATGCGCCCAATCGCGCATACCGATGGAGACGATTTTCCAGGGCTGATCGACGACCTTGTTCCAAGCCTCACAGTAATGGGCCACGATATCGTCGTAGTCGATGAAGACGCGATTGGAGAGCCAGTTGTCGCGCATGAACTGCCAGACGTTCTCGACCGGGTTCAATTCGGGTGCTCGCGGCGGCAGGAAGAGCAGCGTGATGTTGGACGGCATAACGAGCTTTGGGGTCATATGCCATCCGGCGCGATCCAGGATCAGCGCGGCATGGGCGCCGGGATCGACCGCGAGCGAGATCTCTGCCAGATGCCGGTTCATGGCGCTGGGGTCGCAATAGGGTAGGACGAGACCGAAGATGTAGGCCCACATCGTGCGCTGGTCGTGCGGGGCGGAGGGCCTGGTGCCGCGCCGCGCCCAGCGGCGGGAGATCTTGTTCTTCTGGCCTATGCCGGCCTCGTCGGCCCACCAGAGCTCGATCTCGGCGCCGTGCGGGAGCTTGGCCGCGACAGCCGCCAGTTCGGCGGGGAAGTCTTTTTGAAAGCCGCCACCTCGAACTCGTTCTGCGCTTAGTGGCGCGGGCGGGCCGACAGCTGGACACCTCCAAGAACCTCGCGGTTAGAGGCGGCATGTGGTGTGATAAGGTGGGCGGACGGTGAGGCGCTTCGATGCGGGGTCAGGCGAGGTTCTTCGACGTTGATGAGCGACTGAAGGAGCTCTCGGCCAAGGGCGACGCCCTGGAGCGGCTAAGCGTAATCGTCGACTTCGAGCTGTTCCGCCCTGATCTCATCCGTGCGGTGCCGCGCTCGGACGGCTCAAAGGGCGGTCGACCGTCCTTTGACCTCGTGTTCATGTCCAAGGTGCTGATCCTCCAGGCCAGCCACTCGTTGTCCGACGAGCGCACCGAGTACCTGATCAAGGACCGGCTTTCCTTTATGCGCTTCCTGGGCCTCGGGCTCGCCGACCCGGTGCCGGACGCCAACACGATCTGGCTCTTCCGCGAAGCGCTGAGCCGGGCCGAGATCGACGGTCGGCCCGCGATCCAGGCGCTGTTCTCGGCTTACGAGGTGGCCCTCACGCGGGCCGGCTTTCTGGCGATGGGCGGGCAGATCGTCGATGCGACGGTGGTCGCCGCGCCCAAGCAGAGGAACACCGAAGGCGAGAAGGCGGACCTGAAGGCCGGACGCGTGCCGGAGACCTGGAAGACCGGACCCGCCAAGCTGCGGCAGAAGGACTGGGATGCGCGCTGGACAGTGAAGTTCTCCAAGCCCGAGCCCGCTGAGGAAGGATCGAAGCGCGTCGATATCGCGGTGCCGGCCTTCGGCTACAAGAACCACGTCGGCATCGACCGCCGCCACGGCTTGATCCGAACTTGGACGGCCACCGACGCTTCGCACCACGACGGGGCTCAATTTCCGAAGCTCGTCTTGAAGGCGAACACGGGTAGTGACGTCTGGGCCGACACGGCCTATCGCACGAAGGCCAACGAGCAATTCCTCGCCGAGAACGGCCTGCGCTCGCGGATCCATCGCAGGAGGCCGGCGGGGCGGCCGATGCCGGCCAACATGGCCCGCGGCAACGGGATGAAGTCCAAGATCCGCGCGAGCGTCGAGCACGTGTTCACGCGACAGAAGGGACCGATGGCGCTCGTCGTGCACACGGTCGGCATCGCACGGGCGACAGTGAAGATCGGGCTCGCCAACCTCGCCTACAATATGAACCGGGCGGTCTGGCTCGGACGCATGCGGGCGCAGACAGCCTGAAGACGCCTTACGGCTTCGCCTCCGAGCCGCCAAACGCCGAAGGAACGGCGGTAAATCGACGGCGTCAGGCCGAAATTGCGTTCTCGCTCACTCTCGCCTTCAACAATCTCGGGTTCTTGGAGGTGTCCAGCTTGGCAAAGCCCAAAGCCTTCAACTCGCGCCCGACCGTCGTCTCGTCCAGCGAGATGCCGAACTCCTCGTGGATCCACTGCACGAGATCCTTGCGCCGCCAGCGAACCACGCCGTGGATCGCAGGGATCGTGCCGCTCTCGACGATCTTCGCCAAGGCTCGACGCTGATCCCCGTTCAGCTTGGAGGGACTACCCGGCGCCTTGATATTGATCAGTCCCGCCGGACCGTGTTCGTTGAACCGCAGGACCCACTCGCGCACGATCTGGAGGGTCACGCTGCCCATCCGGGCCGCATCCGTGCGCGTGCCACCGTCATAGATCGCCGCCAGCGCCAGAAGACGGCGGGCCTGGTTGGCGTCCTCGCTCTCCCGCGCCAGACGACGCAGGCTAAAACCGTCAAAATCGGCGCGAAGCGGAATGGGCGTCGCCATGGCAAACCTCCGTTTGCCACCATGATTCAGATTAAGTCGACGTTGGGAATCCCCTTCGAGTCGACCCTGGCGCTCATTAATATAACCTGGATACCTCAAAGAACCAGAAAGCAATTATCTAAATAAAAATTCGCCTTTTGTAATTTAAAGAAATGTTTTATCTTCTTGAAGCAATTCTGCATTCTCATAAATCGGGACATAATTGACCAAAACGTAATGAGAATTCGGATTTAGCCCGTGTATAAGGTAAATAAAACTAGTTAACTTTCATCGTCCCGCCGAAATGGGCTTTGGCGGCTGCTTCGTATCCTGCGACAGCACGATCAGAATAACGTTCTCGGTCAGATTCGCTAAGTTCCGGCCGATCTCTCCGATCGAAGGCGGCATCAGACTGCGCATGAGCCTGGATGCAATCAAAGGAAAGAAGATTGCCAGCACGCAACATACGATTGCGATCCATTGAAGATTCCCCGATTCATTTAAGAACGAATGGCTACGTAAGGGCCTTCCAATTTTACGTTCGGACGGCTGCGAATGTCGTGTATGTATTCAATGAGCTTAAGTCCGGCAAATGTAGCGTAATTGCCCGGGCCATGTCAGCCAGGGGCCTTATGAGGGCGGCTCTCACCGTAGTCCCGTCGTCGCCGAGCCTCGATCTTGGCACGGACGTCCGCCAGCGACCGGAACCAGTGCGCGTTGAGGCACTCGTCCTGCAGGCGCCCGTTGAACGAGTCCACGAAGGCATTTTCCGGCATGATGGCGCCGGTGCCCTGTTTCTGAGATTGGTTCGAGTGGATAGCTTCTGCCAATCCGGGCCTCGGGGCACCGGGAGCACGAAGAGTGCGGGCAGGCCGTCGCACAGACATGAGCTGTGAGCTCGAGGCGACGGGCACTACAACGCCGTCGCCAAGGGTTTTGCCGCCGAAAGACCGACCTACACGCCGGTGCTCGGCGAGGATCCGCGGTCCGATGAGATCCTTGGGAGCTGTGGGCCGACGGCTTCGGTCGCGCCTTCGACCTCAAGCCTTCGAGCTGGGCCGCGATCGATGCCAACGGCGACCAGGCGTCCCAGGTCGCTCTCGCCGGGCTTATCCAGCTCGTCGCCATCGCCCGCAACGAAGGCAACCTGCCAAGCGAGGCCTCCACGCCTTCGACGACACCGCCCCCGATCTCGTTCCGCGCTGGGTTCTCACCCTCAACGCATGGCGCGTCGCCAACGCCGCCGGCGTTGCCGCTCCCGTGCCCGTCTTCGGCAGAGTCGGTCGCAACGACCCGTGCCCCTCCGGATCGGGCAAGAAGTACAAGAAGTGCTGTGGCCTCAACTGAGCCGACCGATCACAGAGCGGTTACGATAAAGGCGATTGCGGCGAGGTAGTTGATGGCGAGGCGGTCGTAGTGGGTTGCGATGCGCTTCCCGTTCTTAAGCCTGCCGAACATGCGCTCGATGACGTCGCAGCAGCGATAGGCCTTGCGGTTCAATGGGCAGACTACATTTCGTGCGGCCCGTCCTGGGATGACTGGCTCGATCTGTCGCCATCAAGCCAGTTTCGCAGTCTGTCGGCATCGTATGCCTTATCTACGATTAGATGTCGGGTGGGTCTGATCGCCTCCAGAAGTGGAAGGGCCATGGTGATGTCGGCGATGTTGCCGAGCATCAGAGGCGATGGCGACGATCCGGCCACGAGCATCGGCCAGACAACGGATTTTCGTCGTTTGGCCGCCGCGCGAGACGCCAACCGCTTGGTTCAACTCCCTCCTTTCCGCTTGAAGCCAAGTGATGCGCTTCGACATGCGTGCTGTAGAGGCAGAGCTCGTGGGGGAAAGCACCTGCGACTGCAACCTTGGCGAAGATCCGCTGCCAGACACCACGTCGTGCCCAGCGGGTGTAGCGGTTGTAGATCGTCTTGGCCGGTCCGTACTCGGGCGGCACACCCCGCCAGAGACCGCCGGTCTTCAGGATATGGAGGATGCCCGAGATCACCCGACGGTCATCGACGCGCGGCTTGCCGGGTTGATTCTTCGGCAGGCGCGGCTCCAGCACCGCACATGCTTTGTCCGACAGCCAGAACATTACGCATGATCGCCTCTGTCCAAAGGACCTAATACCGAATGGAATCTGCCAATGTTGGCAATATCGTGGTTGGGCCCCCTACCTAGGACGCGCTGTAGGACCTATGCCGAGTAGCCTGCCACGCGGAGCGGATACTTGCATAGAGAACTAAGGAAATTGCCGACGCACTCCCAAAGTTCGTATTTTCGTTGATTAAGATGGTTTCGTGCCGCCAGCGCCTATTCAAGAAAATCTTACCTACCCGCCACTCAAAAAATTAGGACGTGTGTATCGGAAGTATCGAATGAGTCCCCTCGCATGCCACAAACGGTACCTCCAGTATCGGTGGCTGGATCGGCGTGCGTTGTGGACCACAAAAACGGAGGGACAGATCAAAACCCTCCGACCACTTTCCCATAATCGCGCGCAGATATCCACATCTTCGTAGTATAGGTAAAAATTTTCGTCAAATCCACCGACAGCACGGTAGTCTTTAGTTCTAAATAGCATGAACATGCCCGCAATCCAGTGCGGATACAGGATGTCGTCATGTATTCGAAGCGGATAATCCTCCGACGCTCTTCCTATCGACTTCATCGCAAGAGAAGCAACACTTGGAAAACGGCGGGCAGTTACTTCGATCCCGCCATCACCTTTAGTCACAAGCGGGGCTGCCACCGCAACCGACGGGTCGTCTAACGACTGCACCAGCTGCGGGAAGGGGTTCGACAGGCATTCGATGTCTGGATTAACAACGCAGAAATATTGTGTTTTGCAATGCAAGAATGCCGCGTTATTGTTTGCCGAAAAACCCTTTCTCTCGCTATTTTCAATTAGTGTAATCTTCTCGTTTCGACTGATATGGTTCTTTTCAGGGATATTTAGCGTGACAATGATGCGACTAATTTCGTCATAGATGGATAATTTCTCGACAAGTTGCGCCACCATGGTTCCGTGAGCATGACTCACGATGGAAACTGTTATCATCGATCTCAAGCCAAATTCAAAGTTAACGGTTCAAAAGTCCGAACGTCTGGATTTGATCTATATTTTCAAGCGTCTAGTTATGTAGTATATCTCGAAAGGGTGATCCATCGAACCGCCTGTTCCAAGAGTTTAATTCGATAAACGACCGCCTTTCATCCTCGGTCATGACGTATTTGGTTGCTTTTTCAATAACCTGTTTAATATTGGTTGCGTCATCAACGAAAAAGACGCCGGATTCATCCAGTCTGCGAGCCATTTCGCCAAACTTCGTCGTGACAATGGGAAGGGCTAACGCTCGGTACTCATAGTATTTCAATGGATCTACGCCCCAAGTTAGGTCATTTTCCTTGAAGGGTATGAGCGCAAGATCGAAGTTGCGCATGGCCTCGATGGCGACGGGGTGGGAGACCGGCGGCAGTATTTCCACATTCAACGGAAGCTCGAAGGTGGGCTTGTCATACAGCGGCCCAATTAAACGAACGATGTCCCTCGGCCGTGCCGAAGCCAGTTCAGCCACCAGTTTCCAGTCGAACCAGCGGGCGATTGTTCCGACATAGCCGAGAACTAGAGGCCGTTCCGACGGAAGCGAAGTCAGGCGTGGAGCGATGAACGAGGGATCGGGGCCGTGAGCGTTTTTGACCAGATGTGGATCCGCGCCCAGAGCAAGAGCTCTCCCTAAAAGGTTCGTAGACGAGCAGACTACCATGCCAACAGCCTCGACGACCTGTCTTTCCCGTCGTTCGAACACCCTTTTCGAAACCCCGCCGTAGAACGCTGGAAAATTGTCCATCATGTCGTAGACGGATTTCAGGAGTGGAAACCGCCTCAGGACAAGGTTGGCCAGCGCGGACGGTTTGCCGATCGCGACGATGGTGGGCTCGGCTTCTGAAAAACGGGCAATTTCCTCTAGCGCTCCCTCCCAGAACAACTCGTTAATGCGTGACACGCCCGCGATAGGCTCAATCGGCATCGATCGAACCCTCCGGACTTTCAGCCAGCCGCACGCTCCGCCGCCAAGCTCCTCGACGTCAAAAGGTCGGCGGAGATCCGAAAGGCGAGGAAGCCGTGTTGGATAAGGATCGACCCAGAGAACCTCGCCGCCGGTCCGGCGATGAAACCAGTCAACGAATTGATGAGGGCGCTGAGAGAAGCTATCGTAGGGCAGTGGGGAAATATAGACAAGACGCATCAACTCATTCCAATCCGCGGTGATAGGAACAGATCCGGCCGGGGCGATCGTTGATGCATTGCAAAAAGCGGGGCGAAACGCGATGCGACGCATCGGACAAAATTCTCTTCAATGCGAGGCGCGACAAATCGCGGACTGAAGGCAAGCTGAACGAGCTTGCCGGACGTTGTAGTCCCGCTTGCGCTACGCCTCTGCGCGTGGCTCACGAAGCACCACACGTCGGTTCGGACACGCAGAGGACGTCTTTATTCTTCGACCTGCGCATCAGGCGCTCCGAAACCGATTGAACTGTACCCGCCGGTGGGGGCGGTTTGAATGTTAATGAATCGTCGACTGAGCCGCCACCCATTCCGCGACCACTTGGCTCGCTGTCATCAAGCTTTGTTTACGTACCCCCGGTTTTTGGAACGCCCGGCTGGTGGATTTCCGAGGGTGATTGCTCAGGCTGACTGACGTGACCCCCGTTTTTCATCCAGCGGGAACGAGAGTCCTGTCGTGATCTGAGCCATGGTTGATGGCGGTTGCAAGAGGCTGAAGCGCGGAGCCGTTGTTGAGCGCAGCGTTTCGGCCGGTGGT
>JAEZXX010000065.1 GCA_023419535.1 Pseudomonadota bacterium
ACCACCGGCCGAAACGCTGCGCTCAACAACGGCTCCGCGCTTCAGCCTCTTGCAACCGCCATCAACCATGGCTCAGATCACGACAGGACTCTCGTTCCCGCTGGATGAAAAACGGGGGTCACGTCAGCGCCCTCCGCCGGTTCAGTCCCGGCTCCGAGCGGCAGCCCTCTGCCATGTTCCTCTGGAAAAATGCTCGCTGCAGTTTCGTCCGAAGGGGGGGACCCTAGACAGAGCGGCACTCCGCGCCGGACGTTCGGCCGGGTTTCGGTGCATCCCACAAGGGGCGAGGAGTCGAGGCGGCGATCTCCTCCGTCCAGCCGGATGCGCGTCAGCGGTCGGCGACGACGGCCTCCTTGCGGATCGGCCGCGTCTCGCCGATGCGCAGGACGACCGCGCGCCCCTCGTCCCATCCCGCCTCATCGGCGCGTCGGAGAAAGGCCGGGCCCGGCTTGAAGGTCGGCTCCGCGCCGAGCGGGAAGGTGCCCCAGTGGACGGGCATCGCCGCGCGCGCTCGCAGGTCGTCGCCGGCACGCACCGTCTCGCCCGGCGTCACGTGTCTCGCCTGCGCGACCTCGCGCGGCCCGTAGCCGCCGAGATAGAAAACGGCGAGGTCGAAGGGTCCGAAGGCGAGGCCGATCCGCTCGAAATGGGTGTGGTAGCCCGTGTCGCCGGAAACGAAGACGCGGGACGACGTCTGGCTCCGCCCTCGGAGCGCGAAGGAGGCCCAGAGCGTCCGGTTCTTCGAGAAGGCGCCGCGGGCGGAGGTGTGCGCGGCGGGCAGGGCCCGCACGACGAGGCCGGCGACCTGCCGCTCCTCCCACCAATCCATCTCCGTGACCCTGGTGAAGCCCGCCGAGCGCAGGAGGCGCCCGAGCCCGAGCGGCACCACGACCTCGGTCCGCTCCTTTCCGGGCAAAGCGCGCAGCGTCGGCATGTCGAGATGGTCGTAGTGATCGTGGGTGACGATCAGGAGATCGATCGGCGGGAGCGAGGGCAGGGGCACGGGCGGAGGCGTCGCGCGCTTCGGACCGATCGGCGGCGTCGGCGTGGCGTAGGTGGACCAGATCGGGTCGATGAGGACGCGCGTTCCGTCGATCTGGAGAAGGGTCGTCGCGTGGCCGAGCCACGTCACGCGGTCCTCGCGCGAGGGCGCGTTCATGGCCGCGACGGCCTCGGCGACGGGCACCATGAAGCCCGGCGGGACGGGCTCGCGCTCGCGGGCGAAGGTGATGCGCAGCGCGTTCTCGATGCGCGCGGGCAGGCCGGCGGTCGGTTCCGGTGCGCCGGGCTCGTTGCAGAAGCCGGTCGCCCCATGGTGCGCCGGGCGGCCGGGCAGGCCGCAGGTCGGCGTCGTGCAGGCGCCGAGCGCGGCTCCGAGCAGCGCGAGCCCGGTCAGGCGAAGAGCCGGAATGAGGCGCATGTCGCTCCGTGGGTGGGGCTCTGGGCGTGCCGGATCGTCTTGCCGCCCACGCCGCCTGCCGTATCTGCGAACCGGAAGGCCTGCAAGGCGCGAGCGCCGTTCGGACAAGGCTTTGCCGCAATCGCGGTCAAGGTCCGCGACAAGCCTTCGTGATCGGGTGGGGCGCCCGTCGGGCCCGGAGCAAGCAGTCGAGATGGCCGAGACCCAAGCCCTGTCCGAGGACGCCGCGCCGCAGCCCGCCTCGCGTCTGCGCCGCCTTCTCCCGGCGCTTCTCGGCGTCGGGATCACGATCGTCGCCTTCGCGGCGCTCGACATCCTGCTGACCCACGTCTCCTACGAGGACATCCGGGCGGCGATCGCCGACAAGCCCGCCTCGGCCATCCTCGCCTGTCTCGGCTTCACCGTGCTCTCCTTCCTCGCCATGTCGAGCTACGACGTCATTGCGGTGCGCACCGTCGCGCCGGGGCGGGTCAAGGCCTCGACGGCGGCGATGGTGGGGGCGGCGGGCTACGCGGTCTCCAACGCGCTCGGCTTTCCGCTCCTGACCGGAGGCGCGCTCCGCTACCGGCTCTACCGCGCGGCCGAGCTCGACCCCGCGATGATCGGCAAGATCGTCGGGACCTCCTTCTACGCCCTCTGGCTCGCCTTCGCCGTCCTGGTCGGCATCACGCTGATGGCCGACCCGCAGGCCGTGCCGCTCTTCTCCGAGCTCGACCCGGCGGTGGACCTGGCGATCGGCATCGCCCTGATCGGCGCCGTCGCCGCCCTCATCCTGTGGCTGCGCGGGGGCGGGCGCTCGCTCACCTTCCGCGGCTCGACCCTGCCGCTGCCCTCCTCGCGCTACGCGCTGGCCCAGACGCTCGCCGGCATCCTCGATTTGATCGCGGCGGCCGCCGCCCTCTACGTCCTGATGCCGGAGGGGACGGTCTCCTCCTTCTTCGTCTTCTCGCTCGTCTTCATCGTCGCGACCATCGCGGGCATGGTCAGCCATGCGCCGGCGGGGCTCGGCGCTTTCGAGGCGACGATCCTCGCGGGCCTCGGGCTCGGGGCGCAGCCGGGCGCCATCGCCGCGCTCATCGTCTACCGCGTCATCTACACGGGCCTCCCGCTCGGCGTCGCGACGCTGGCGCTCGCGGTCGCCGAGGGGCTGCGCCAGCGCCACCTCATCGAAGGCCCCGCCGTGGAGGCGCTGCGGCTGTTCCGCCCGCTCGTCCCGCCGCTGGCGGCCACCGTGACCTTCGTCGGCGGGATCGTGCTCCTGGTCTCCGGAGCCACGCCCTCGCTCGACCAGCGCCTCGCCACGCTCCGCGAGATCGTGCCGCTGCCCTTCGTGGAGGTTTCGCACCTCGTCTCCAGCCTTGTCGGCGTCGCGCTCCTCGTCATCGCGCGCGGTCTCGCGCTGCGCCTTCGCCGGGCGGTGCATCTGGCCATCGCCCTGACCCTCGCCGGCGCGGTCTTCTCGCTGACCAAGGGGCTCGACTGGGAGGAGGCGCTGACGCTCGGCCTCGTCGCGGCATCGCTCGCAGCCTTCCGCAAGTCCTTCTATCGCCGCGCGCACCTGTCGGGCATGACGCTCTCCTGGCGCTGGCTCGCCGCGACGGTCGCCACCGTCGTCGCCTTCCTCTGGATCGGCTTCTTCTCCTACGAGAACGTCGCCTATTCCCAGCAGCTCTGGTGGCAGTTCGCCATCGAGGACGACGCGCCGCGCTTCCTGCGGGCCGGCGTCCTCGTGGTCGCCGCCCTGGTCGCGATGGTGCTGCATTTCTGGATCGCGGGCCGTCCGCGCCGCTCAACGGTGCGCCCGCCGATCCCGGCGGAGATTCCGGCGCTGGTATCGGCGAGCCCGGATTCGGGCGCCGCGCTGGCGCTGCTGGGCGACAAGGAATTCCTGATGTCGCCGGGTCGCGACGCCTTCCTGATGTACGCGCGCTCCGGCGGCAGCCTCGTCGCGCTCGGAGAGCCCGTCGGGGCGGCGGAAGCGGCCGACGAACTCGCCTGGACCTTCCGCGCCACCGCCGACCGGCAGGCGCTGCGCCCGGTCTTCTACGAGGTCGGACCCTCGCGGCTGCCGCTCTTCCTCGACATGGGCCTGACGGCGCTCAAGCTCGGCGAGGTGGCGCGGGTGGATCTGGCCAAGTTCGACCTGAAGGGCTCCAAGCGGCAGTCGCTGCGCTCGGCGGTGAACCGCGCGGAGCGCGAGGGCCTCGCCTTCCGCATCGTCCCGGCCGCGGAGACGATGGCGATCATGGGCCGGCTGCGCGCCATCTCGGATGCTTGGCTGAAGGAGAAGTCGGGGGCCGAGAAGGGCTTCTCCCTCGGCTTCTTCGACGAGGCGTATCTGAAGAACTTCGACATCGCGGTGCTGGAGAAGGACGGCACGATCGTCGCCTTCGCCAATCTCTGGAAGAGCGGGGGCGGCAACGAGATGTCGATCGACCTCATGCGCCACACGCCCGACGCGCCGCACGGGGTGATGGAGACGCTGTTCGTGAACCTCATGCGGGCCGCGCACGAGGAGGGCTACCGCTGGTTCTCGCTCGGCGCGGCGCCGCTGTCGGGCCTCACCGACCGCCCCGGCGCCTCGCGCTGGAACCGCTTCGGCACGCTTCTCTACCGCCACGGCAACGAGCTCTACTCCTTCGACGGCCTCCGCGGCTTCAAGAACAAGTTCGGCCCGGTCTGGACGCCGCATTATCTCGTCTGCCCGCCGGGGCTGGAGGCGGCGCGCGCGCTGGTCGACGTCACGGCGCTCATTTCCCGGCGCGTAAGGGTCAAAGGCTGATGCGCATCCTCCGCCGACTTTTTGCGACCGCCGGCCTGATCGGTCTCGTCGCGGCGGCCTGGCACATGGGGCTGCTCGATTCGGCGCGGATCGCGGTCCCGGTCGCCGAGGTCTCCTCGCCGCCCCTGCAGAACATCGACGTCCAGGCGCCGCCGGGAGATCCGGAGGGCATCGTGATCCTTGTCTCGGATGCCGGCGGCATCGCGCAAGCCGATCGCGACCTCGCCGACGCGCTGCTCGCCCGCGATCTCGTCGTCCTCCCGGTCGACTTGGAGGCTTGGCGCACGGCGCTCGACGCCGAAACCGGAACCTGCGTCTATCTCGGCTCGGCGATCGAGGGCCTCGCCAAGGAGGCGCAGCGGGCGCTGGGCCTGACCAGCTACTTCCACCCGGTCGTCGTCGGGCGCGGCGAGGGGGGCACGCTGGCCTATGCGGCCGTCGCCGATTCGCCCGCCGCGACCATGGCGGGCGGGCTGTCCTTCGAGGCCGCGCCCGCGCTTCGCACGGCCCTTCCCGTGTGCGCCGGGGCGACCGCGACCGCTGCGGAAGGCGGCGGCTTCTCCTACGATCCGGGCGCGAGCCTCCCCGAGCCCTTCGTCGCGCTGGCGACGAACGCGACGACGCCGGCGCCGGACATCCCCGCCCACGGCCCCTATGCGACCCAGCCGATGGGCGTCGCCGCAGGCGAGGCGCTGGACGCGGGCGCCGACATGATCGCGACGCTCGCCGAGACCGACGCGACGGCGCTTCCCGTGGTCGACACGCCCGCGGCCGGGACCGAGAGTCCGAGCGCGCTCGCCATCTTCTATTCCGGCGACGGCGGCTGGCGCGACCTCGACAAGACCATCGGCGACGCGCTGGCCGTGGAGGGCATCCATGTCGTGGGTGTCGATTCCCTACGCTACTTCTGGTCCGAGAAACGCCCCCGACAGATCGCCGAGGATCTCCAGACCATCGTCGCCGCCGCCGATCCGACCGGCGCGTTGCCCGTCGCGCTTCTCGGCTATTCCTTCGGTGCCGACACGCTGCCCTTCGCCGTGCCGCTCCTCGACGACGCCCTGAAGGACCGCCTCTCGCTCATCGGGCTCCTGGCACCGGGGCTGGAGACCGGCTTCGAGGTCTCGATCGGCGGCTGGCTGGGGCTGTCGACCGGCGACGAGGCGATCGTGCCGCAGATCGCGGCGCTTCCCGCGGACAAGGTTCTCTGCGTCGAGGGCCGCGACGAGGAGTCCTCGGCCTGCGCGGACCCCTCGCTCTCTGGGGTCGCCCGTCTGACGCTGGACGGGGGCCACCATTTCGACGGGAATTACGACGCGCTCGCCGCCCGCATCCGGGCCGCGATCGCGAACGGGCCGCAGGCCGCTCTCGCAACGCCGCCCGGTTCGTGAGACAATCGGGGTTCCTCGACCACGAACCCGCACCCCGATGTCCCTCGCCCGACCGCAACCGACCGTCCGGACGTCCCGATCAGGCGATCCCCCGGCGGGGCTGCGACGGGCGCGCGTGGAGGATCTCGACCGGCTGGCGGCGCTGGAGGCGCAAGCCTTCGACGCTGACCGCATCTCGCGCCGCTCCTTCAAGGCGCTGCTGGCCTCGAAAAGCGCGATCCTGATCGTCGCGGAAGGGGCGGGCGGCGCGGCCGGACCGCTTCTGGGCTACGCGGCGATCCTCATCCGCGCCGGCACCGCGCTCGCCCGGCTCTACTCGATCGCCGTCTCGAAGGACGCCAAGGGGCGCGGGGTCGGCCGGGCCCTGCTGCACGCCGCCGAGATCGAGGCCTTCGAGCAGGACCGCATCGCGCTGCGCCTGGAAGTGCGCGAGGACAACGCGCCGGCGATCTCGCTCTACGAGGCCTGCGGCTACCGGCCGATCGGACGCTATCTCGACTATTACGCCGACCACATGCCGGCGCTGCGCTACGAGAAGACGCTGCGCGGCGACCATCCGGTGGAGAGCGGCGTGCCCTTCTACGAGCAGCGCACCGACTTCACCTGCGGCGCCTGCTGCCTGATGATGGCGATGGCGCGCGACGTGCCGGGCACGCAGATGAGCCCGGTGCTCGAGATCCGGCTCTGGCGCGAGGCGACGACGATCTTCATGATGTCGGGCCCCGGCGGCTGCGAACCCTACGGGCTTGCCGTCGCGGCCTACGAGGCGGGGCTAGACGCCGAGATCCACGTCTCCGAGCCGGGCGACCTTTTTCTGGAGGGCGTGCGTTCGGCCGAGAAGCAGGTCGTCATGGCGCTGGCGCAGGAGGATTTCCGGACGCGGGCGGAGGCCTACGGCATCAAGGCCTCGATCCGGCCCTTCACCATCGCCGACGTCAGCGACGTGGTGAAGGCGGGCGGCACCGCCATCGTCCTCGTCTCGGGCTACCAGATGTTCGGGAAGAAGGTGCCGCACTGGATTCTCGTCCACGGCGACGACGGGCGCCACCTCGTCGTCCACGATCCGTGGGTGGACGACGAGCGCCACGAGACCATCGCGGACGCGGCCTCCATGCCCATCCCCTACGCCGCCTTCGACAAGATGGCGCGCTTCGGCAAGATCGGCCTTCGCGCCGCCGTTTTCCTGACCAAACGTCCCCCCGCGGCGCACTGACCCCGCCTCTTTCTCGGAACAACGCACCGATGTCCCAGTGGGTCATTCTGGTCGGACGACTGTCCGACCTCGACAACGCCGCGACGCCCCACAAGATCATGACCAGCCGGGACTATCTGGCGCGTCCGAACCTCTTCGGCGGCCAGCGGCCGAAGATCATCAACCTCTCCCGTTCCTACGCCTACCAGAGCCGCGGCTACTACGCCTCGCTGCTGGCCGGCGCGCGCGGCCATCGCGTCATCCCCTCGGTCGAGACGATGATCGACCTGTCGGAGAAGAAGCTCTACGAGAACGCGCTGCCCGAGCTGGAGGCGACGCTGGCCAAGGCCTGTCCCGAGGCGGCCGCGCTGCCCGGGGGGCCGATCCGCGTCTATTTCGGCTACAGCGACGACCACCGCCTCGAACGCTTCGCCAAGCTCGTCTTCGACTGGTTCCGCGCCCCCGCGCTGGAAATCCTCGTCGAGTGGAAGGACCGGTTGCGCATCCGAAAGATCGGCTTCGCCTCCATCGGCAAGCTTCCCTCCGGCGAGCTCGACCGCCTGATGGCGGCGATGGAGCGCTACACGGCGCGGGAATGGCGCGACGCGCGCGCCAAGACGCCGGCGAAATACGCCTTCGCCACGCTCTGCGACCCGAAGGAGGAGCTGCCGCCGACCTCGGTCGATTCCCTCAAGCACTGGGCGAAGATCGCCGGACGAATGGGCGTCGACGTCGAGCCGATCACCCGGCGAGACCTGCCGCGGCTGGCCAATTTCGACGCGCTGTTCATCCGCGAGACGACCTCGATCTCCAACCACACCTACCGCTTCGCGCGCCGCGCCATGCAGGAGGGGATGCCCGTCATCGACGATCCGGTCTCGATGATCCGCTGCACCAACAAGGTGTTCCTGAACGAGCTGATGCTCTCGAACGGCATCTGCGTGCCGCCCTCGGTGATGATCGCGGGCAAGGAGGACTTTGCGCGCGCCGCCGACACGCTGTCCTTTCCCATGGTCCTCAAGATCCCCGACGGATCCTTTTCGCGCGGGGTGAAGAAGGTGAGCGACATGGCGGGCCTGGAGGCGCTCGCCGGCTCCTGGCTGGAGGATTCCGATCTGCTGATCGCGCAGAAGTACATGCCGACGCCTTTCGACTGGCGCATCGGCGTCCTCGGGGGCCAGCCGCTCTTCGCGGTGAAGTATCTGATGGCCAAGAGCCACTGGCAGATCGTCAACCACGAGGCGGGCGGGCGCCCCGTGGAGGGCGGCTTCGAGAGCGTGGCGCTCGCCGACGCGCCCCCCCACGTGCTCGACGCCGGCCTTCGTGCCGCGCGCTGCATCGGCGACGGCCTCTACGGCGTCGATCTGAAGGAGACCGAGGACGGGGTGTTCCTGATCGAGGTCAACGACAACCCGAACCTCGAACACGGCGTCGAGGATTCGGCCGAGAAGGACGAGGTCTGGACGCGCCTGACGCGCTGGTTCATCGACCGCATCGAGCGGTAGGGATACGATCGCTCGGACGCAGTCGAGGGTAGAAAGGGAAGGCTGATGGTCGACGACCGGCACGAACCCGTTCGACTCGTGGAAGATGAGGAGACGGGGGATCGCTTCCTCGTCTACGCGACCGAGAAGGATCTGCGGCTCGACATCCGGTACGAGGGCGACCGTCTCTGGATGACCCAGGCGCAGATCGCTTAGCTCTTCGGGCGGGATCAGTCCGTCGTTTCCCGTCATATAGCCAACGTCCTCCACGAGGGCGAATTGGACGAAGAGAGCAATATGCAGAAAGTGCATATTGCTGGCTCGACCCGGCCCGTGACGCTGCACAGCGTGGATATGGTGATCTCGGTCGGCTACCGCGTCTCCTCCGCGCAGGCGACGCTTATCCGTCGGTGGGCGACGGGCATCCTCGTCCAGTTCGCAGCCAAGGGCTTCGTGGTCGATTCCCAAAGGCTGAAGTCGCCCGGAAACGCCGACCGCATCGCCGAACTGCGCGAGATCATCCGCGACATCCGCGCGGACGAGGCCAATGTCTATGCCGAGCTCAGCCGCATCTGCTCGCTCTGCCAGGACTACGACCCGTCCACCCCGGCCGCCCGCGAGTTCTACCGGCGCACGCAGGCCAAGCTCGTCTACGCCGTGACATCCCACACGCCGGCCGAGATCGTCGCGGACAGGGCGCGCTCCGACCAACCGAACATGGGTCTTCAAACCTGGCCGAACGACCATGTCCGCAAGGGCGATGTCGTCGTCGTCTCGAAGAATTACCTCGCGGAAGGGGAGGTGAGAGAGTTGAACCGGCTCACCACCATCCTCCTCGACGTCTTTGACGATCAGGCGGAACTGGGCCGGCTCTTGACGATGGACGACGCCCGATCCCTTCTCGATGCGCAGCTCAAGGGCCTCGGCCGCGCTGTCCTGAGGGGCGGCGGCCGGGTTGCAGCCACGGACGCCAAACGCCTCGCAGAACGGGAGTACGAGGCGTTCGATCGCCAACGCAGGCAAGAGCGGCGGCTGGACGCCGACCGGCGCATCGAGGAGCTGGCAAGGGAAGCGAAATCGCTCCCGAAGAAACCCCGCTGACGACTGGCGTCTCCGACTAAGCCGCGTCGAGGCTCTCCAGCACCACGTTCTCGTTGGTGTAGATGCAGATCTCGGCCGCGATGCGCATGGCGCGGCGGGCGATCTCCTCGGCGTCGTAATCCGTCTCGGCGAGCGCACGGGCCGCGGCGAGCGCGTAGTTGCCGCCCGAGCCGATGGCGATGATGCCGTTCTCGGGCTCCAGGACGTCGCCGTTGCCGGTCAGCGTCAGCGTCACCGACCTGTCGGCGACGATCATCATGGCCTCCAGGCGCCGCAGATAACGGTCGGTGCGCCAGTCCTTGGCGAGCTCGACGCAGGCGCGCATCAGCTGGTCCGGATACTGCTCGAGCTTCGCCTCCAGCCGCTCCAGGAGCGTGAAGGCGTCGGCGGTCGCGCCCGCGAAGCCCGCGATGACGTTGCCGCCCTTGCCAAGGCGGCGCACCTTGCGCGCGTTGCCCTTCATCACCGTGTTGCCGAGCGAGACCTGACCGTCGCCCGCGACCACCACCTTGCCGCCCTTTCGCACCGTCACGATCGTCGTGCCGTAGATCGTCGCCGGATCGTGCTTCTCGAACATTCTGTCGCCTCGTCGCTTGCAAGTCTTGCGGCGCTGATATGGGAGGGCGCGTTCGCGGTTGCAAAGCGTTGGCGCCGGGCTCCGGCCCCTGTATGAACCTCCCCGACGCGGAGACGACGGATGACGACCATGGGTGCCGAGGGCAGAACCGCGAGCGTGGAACGCACGACCAAGGAGACCGCGATCAAGGTCTGGGTCGATCTCGACGGCACCGGCGCCTCCACGATCTCGACCGGCGTCGGCTTCTTCGACCACATGCTGGAGCAGCTCTCGCGCCATTCGCTGATCGATCTTGTCGTCGAGGCCAAGGGCGACCTCCACATCGACGACCACCACACGGTGGAGGACGTCGGCATCGCGCTCGGGACGGCGATCCGCCAGGCGCTCGGCGAGCGGCGCGGCATCGTTCGCTACGCCTCGCTGGACCTTGCCATGGACGAGGCGCTGACGCGCGCGGCGATCGACGTGTCGGGCCGGCCCTTTCTGGTGTTCCAGGC
>JAEZXX010000073.1 GCA_023419535.1 Pseudomonadota bacterium
ACCACCGGCCGAAACGCTGCGCTCAACAACGGCTCCGCGCTTCAGCCTCTTGCAACCGCCATCAACCATGGCTCAGATCACGACAGGACTCTCGTTCCCGCTGGATGAAAAACGGGGGTCACGTCAAAGGGCGCGAACTGGATTTTGAAAAGAGGCAACAGAGACGCAGGGGGGAGGACCGCAAATCTCGGCGTCTCGAAGGTCGCAGCCAGCCACATGGCGAGGCATAAGCAGCGCTAACCTGCGGAATGTGCGACGCTATTGCAGACGTCTCTGAATGTACGGAAAGCGACCACGGTGAATGGTGGAGCTGAGCGGGATCGAACCGCTGACCTCGTCATTGCGAACGACGCGCTCTCCCAACTGAGCTACAGCCCCGTCCACCGGTGGAGCGCTTCTAGGCCTCGGGCCGGCGGCCTGTCAAGCGCTCCGCCGCGCAGCTTTCTTGCGAAGGGCGCCCGGCCCCGCTACATGCCGGCCTGCCCTTCAGATCGAGGTCGCCTCTTGCCGGGGCGGGCCCGATCCCTGCCCAAGGACAACCGGAACCGATGCTCGCCGCCATCATCGTCACGCTCTACTACGCCCTGAACATTCTATGGTGGCTGGTGATCGCCTCCGCGGTCCTGTCGTGGCTGCTCGCCTTCAACATCGTCAATCCGCGCAACCAGTTCGTGGGAACGATCGGGGAGTTCCTCTACCGTCTCACGGAACCGATCTACCGACCGATCCGTCGCATCCTGCCGAATCTCGGGGGGATCGATCTTTCGCCCCTGGTGGTGCTGCTCGCCATCATCTTCCTGCAGACGCTGCTCGTGAGCATCGCCGCGGGATCGCCAGGCTTCGGGACGCGGGGCTTCTAGTTTCGTCCCCTCTTGCAGCGCGAAGGCGGTGCGCCTCGCAAGGGCGCATACCGCTCGATGGCGGCCGGGAGCGGCCTCCCGATGCGGGAGGCCGCCTGTCCCGTCAGGCGGACTTTTCGAGACCGGCGCCGACGTCCTTGAGGGTCTGTGCTAGCTTCTCGTCCTCGACGCGCTCGGCGATCCGGGTGGTCTTGCCCGCCAGTTCGCCGAGAAGCTTCTTCACCGCCGCCTCGTCGATCTCGTCGGCCGAAAGCTTGGTCTTCAGCGACTTCAGGTCGGAGTGGATGCCCTTGGCGCCGGAGACGTCGACGCTCTCGAGCTCGCCCTCCCAGTAGTCGATCTGCTCGATCGCGGCCTTCGCCGCCATGGATTTCAGGCCCTTGGAAAGGGCGTTCTGAAGCTTGGTGAATCGGGCTGCCATGGTTTCGCGGATCCTCTCGCCTCTGATCGTCGCGGCCGATGCCGCGTTCGTGAAGCCAGAACGCCGAGGATCGCCCCGCAGCCGGTGAGGCAGATTGTCCAGTCCGAAGCCGGCTAAGCATCCGCCCCCGAGGCGGCATCGCGACCGCGGATGAAAAGGCCGGACCCGTCGTCACGACGGGCCCGGCTAGGATCGATTGACCGGTCTCGCGGACCGCGCCGCGGGCCGGCGGTCTGCCGTCGGATCAGGCGGCCTTCTGGGCCTCGTAGCGGTCCACAGCCTCCGAGATCAGGCGCTTGGCCTGCTCGACGCCGCCCCACGAGCCGATCTTCACCCACTTGCCGGGCTCCAGATCCTTGTAGTGCTCGAAGAAGTGCTCGATCTGCTTGCAGGTGATCTCGGGCAGATCCTCGTAGCTCTGGATCCTGTCGAACTGCGAGCTCATCTTGCGGGACGGGACGGCGATCACCTTCTCGTCCTGCCCACCGTCGTCCTCCATCACGAGGACGCCGATCGGCCGCACGTTGACGACGCAGCCCGGCACCAGGGGCCGGTCGATCGCGATGAGGACGTCGATCGGGTCGCCGTCGTCCGAGAGCGTGTGCGGCACGAAGCCGTAATTGCCCGGATAGACCATCGGGGTGAAGAGGAAACGGTCGACGAAGAGCGCGCCCGATTCCTTGTCCATCTCGTACTTGGTCGGCACGCCGCCGACGGGCACCTCGACGATGACGTTGATGTCCTCCGGCACGTTCTGGCCGCGCGGAATGGCGTCGATGCGCATGGGATGTCCTCGATGGTTCGATGAAGGTGGCGGGTGATTAGCTTCTGCCGACGTTCGAGGCAACCGCGCGCCGGACGAGGCGCCTCAGGCCGCCCTCTCGCAGGCGGTCGACGCCCGCTCGAAATAGCGGCAGACGCTGGCCACGACGCGATCGACGTCCTGCGCGGACAGGTCCAGATGGGTGACGAAGCGCGTGCGCTGCCCGACCGAGGCCACGATGCCGTCCGCCTTCAGATGGGCTGCGAGCGGGCCCCAATGGCGCGGCTCGACGTCGAAGAAGCGGATGTTGGTGCCGCCGCCGAAGCACGTCATGCCCTCGACGCCCGCCAGCCCCGCCTCCAGCCGCTCCGCATTCGCGTGGTCTTCGGCCAGGCGCTCGACATGGTGGTCGAGGGCGTGGAGGCAGGCGGCGGCGAGGAGTCCCGCCTGTCGCATGCCGCCGCCGAGCACCTTTCGCCAGCGGCGGGCGATGTCGATCAGCTCGCGCGGGCCGGCGAGTGCCGAGCCGACCGGCGCGCCGAGGCCCTTGGAGAAGCAGAGCGAGACCGTGTCGTAGGGTGCGCAGACCGCCTCGATCGACGTGCCGCCCGCCACGGCCGCGTTGAAGGCGCGGGCCCCGTCGAGATGAAGGCCGAGCCCGGCGCCGCGCGCGAAGGCGGCGGCTTCCGCCACGTAGGCGGCCGGCAGAACGCGCCCGCCATGGGTGTTCTCCAGCGCCAGAAGGCGCGTGCGGGCGAAGTGGAAGTCGTCCGGCTTCAGCGCAGCCTTGAGCTTCTCGATCGGAAGCGAGCCGTCCGGTGCGTGCTCCACGGGCTGGGGCTGGATCGAGCCGAGGACGGCGGCGCCCCCGCCCTCGTATTTGTAGGTGTGGGCGTTCTGGCCGCAGAGATACTCGTCGCCGCGTCCGCAGTGGGCCATGAGCCCCGCCAGATTGCTCTGCGTGCCGGAGGGGAAGAAGAGGGCGGCCTCCTTGCCGGCCCGCTCCGCGACCACGGCCTCGAGCCGCGTCACGGTCGGGTCCTCGCCATAGACGTCGTCGCCGACCGGGGCGGCCGCCATCGCGGCGAGCATGGCGGGCGTCGGCCGGGTGACGGTATCGGAGCGTAGATCGATCGGCGCGTCGGACGGTCGGGTCATGGGCGGGAAACCTCAGAGGCTGTCGGGCCCGCCCTGCTGGGCGGCGCCCTTCAAGACCATAGGAAGGCCACCTTGGAAAGATGCCGCCCGTCGAAGGTCTCCGATCCCGCCGCGACATCGGCCCCGCCCATCGCGGCATAGAAGCCCATGGCCCGCTCGTTGTCCTCCAGCGCCCAGACGACAAGACCCTCCAACCGACGCGAGGACAGGGCCGCGCGCGCCTCGTCGAAGAGGAGGCGGCCGAAACCGATCCCCTGGAACTCCGGCTGGAGGTAGAGCTCGTAGATCTCGCCGTCCGCCCGCAGGGCCGCCGTGCGGTTCGGGCCGATCGTCGCGTATCCGGCCAGCGCATCGCCATAGTGCAGAACGAGGATCGCGGAACTCGCTTCGCTCGCTCTCAGCCACCAGTCCGGGTCGCGGCGGGCGATCAGGGCGTTGAGCGCGCGATGGGGAATGAGGCCTCGATAGGCCTCCCGCCAGCTCGCCTCGTGGAGCGCGGCCAGGCGACCGGCGTCGGCCGGCCGGGCGAGGCGTGTCTCGGCGAGAATCGTCGTCATGACGATTCAACTTCTGCGAGGGCAATTCGATCCCGAAGGACGAGCACGACGCATCTCGATGGGCGGGCGCTGAACACGCCCGGTTGGACCATGCGGCGTGTGGGGAAAGAACCCCGGCGGTGCGATTTCCCCAGATCGAACGGCGGCGGATGCGAAAAGCCCCTCCCGCGAGGTCTCCGGGGAGGGGCTGGACGAGGGCCGCTCAGGCCGCCTTGCGGGACTTCTCGAAGCGCTTGCGCTCGTGCGGGTCGAGATAGAGCTTGCGCAGCCGGATGGTCTTCGGCGTCACCTCGACCAGCTCGTCGTCCTGGATCCAGGAGAGGGCGCGGTCGAGCGTCATGCGGATCGGAGGGGTGAGCTTCACCGCCTCGTCCTTGCCCGACGCGCGCATGTTGGTCAGCTTCTTGCCCTTCAGGACGTTGACCTCGAGGTCGTTGTCGCGCGTGTGGATGCCGATGATCATGCCGGCATAGACCTTCACGCCCGGATCGATGATCATCGGGCCGCGGTCCTCCAGATTGAACATGGCGTAGGCGACCGACTCGCCGTCCTCCATGGAGATCAGGACGCCGTTGATGCGGCCGGCCAGCTGCCCCTTGAACGGCTGGTAGGAGTGGAACAGGCGGTTCATGATCGCCGTGCCGCGCGTGTCGGTCAGGAGCTCCGACTGGTAGCCGATGAGGCCGCGCGTCGGAGCGTGGAAGACGAGGCGCTGGCGACCGCCGCCCGACGGGCGCAGCTCGACCATCTCGCCCTTGCGCTCGCTCATCTTCTGCACGACGACGCCCGAGTGCTCCTCGTCGACGTCGATCACGACCTCCTCGATCGGCTCGAGCGTCTCGCCGGTCGCCTCGTCCTTCTGCATCACGACGCGCGGGCGCGAGACGCCGAGCTCGAAGCCCTCGCGGCGCATGGTCTCGATCAGGACGGCGAGCTGTAGCTCGCCGCGGCCGGAGACGAAGTAGGAATCCTTATCCTCCGATTCCTCGATCTTCAGCGCGACGTTGCCCTCGGCCTCCTTGAACAGACGATCGCGGATGACGCGGCTCGTCACCTTGTCGCCCTCGGTGCCCGCAAGAGGGCTGTCGTTGACGATGAAGGACATGGTGACCGTCGGCGGGTCGATCGGCTGGGCGACCAGCGGCTCGGTGACCTGCGGATCGCAGAAGGTGTCAGCGACGGTGCCCTTGGACAGGCCCGCGATGGCGACGATGTCGCCCGCTTCCGCGTAGTCGAGCGGGGTGCGCTCCAGGCCTCGGAAGGCGAGGATCTTGGTGACGCGGCCCGTCTCCAGCGTCTTGCCGTCGGCGTTCAGCACCTTCACGGGCTGGTTGGGCTTCAGCGAGCCGGACTGGATGCGGCCGGTGATGAGGCGACCGAGGAAGGGATTGGCCTCCAGGATGGTGCCGATCATCTTGAAGGGCTCGTCCTTGCCGGCGGTGTCCGGCTCGGGGACGTGCTTGACGATCAGGTCGAACAGGGGCTCCAGACCCTTGTCCTGCGGCCCGTCCGGCGCCTCGGCCATCCAGCCGCCGCGGCCCGAGCCGTAGAGCACGGGGAAGTCGAGCTGCTCTTCGGTCGCGTCGAGATTGACGAAGAGATCGAAGATCTCGTTCAGCACCTCCTGATGGCGCTCGTCGGGGCGGTCGATCTTGTTGATCGCCACGATCGGCTTCAGGCCGACCTTCAGCGCCTTGGACAGGACGAACTTGGTCTGCGGCATCGGTCCTTCGGAGGCGTCCACCAGGATGACCGCGCCGTCCACCATGTTCAGGATGCGCTCGACCTCGCCGCCGAAATCGGCGTGGCCGGGCGTGTCGACGATGTTGATGCGCGTGTCCTTCCACTCGACCGAGGTCGCCTTGGCGAGGATCGTGATGCCGCGCTCCTTCTCCAGGTCGTTGGAGTCCATCGCGCGCTCTTCGGTGCGCTGGTTCTCGCGGAACGAGCCCGACTGGGCGAGGAGCTTGTCGACGAGCGTCGTCTTGCCGTGGTCGACGTGGGCGATGATCGCGATGTTGCGCAGCTTCATGTCTGGCCTTGCGGAGTTGGCCGGCGCCTCTCATGCGCCTGCTGGAATCTGGACCGGCCTGTTCCGCCGGCGGGAATGATGGCACGCGTGGAAAAAGACCCCCTCGAAGCCGAAGGGGCCGTCCACGCGAGATCAAAGATTGCCGGCCTTATACCGCAGACTTCGCAGCTGCGAAAGGGTGCGCCTCAGAAGGCCCCGAAGAGGAGGCCGAGGACGTTGATGACGATGCCGGCGAGGACCGGGAAGACCAGGCTGACCATGACGATGTCGAAATAGGACTGGCGGTGGGTCAGCGCGGTAATGGTCAGAAGGGAGATCACCGCGCCCGAATGGGGCAGGGTGTCGAGGCCGCCGGAGGAGACGGTGGCGATGCGGTGCAGGAGGTCCGGGCTGATGCCGGCGGCCTCGGCCCGCTCCAGATAGGTGGACCCGAGCGTCTCGAGCGCGATCGACAGGCCCCCCGACGACGACCCGGTGAGGCCCGCCAGCGTGTTGACGGCGACGGCGAGCGAGATCGTCGGATAGTCGGGCGCGATGGCGAGGACGCTGTCGCGGATGAGCGCGAAGGCGGCGAGCGAGGCGATGACGCCGCCATAGGCGACCTCGCTGGCGGTGTTGAAGATCGGCCGCAGCGACCCGAAGGCGCCCTCGTTCAGCGTCTCCTTCGGCTTCTCGAGGTAGCGCCACTGGGTCGCGAAGGCGAGCGCGATCGCGATGACGAGGGCGGCGATCAGGGACCAGGTGCCGAGGACCGTGGAAGGATCGATCCCGCCATAGGTCTCCTCGGCGAGGTACGAGAAGTCGAGGCGGGGAAAGAGGAGGAGGGAGAAGACCGCGTTCAGGAGGATCACGGCGAGGATCGGCAGGATGGCGAGCGCGACGCCCGGTCGGGGCGTCGTGTCTTCGAGCCGCGCAGGTCGTCCGGGATCCTCGCCGTAGCCTTCGCCGGCCGTCTTCAGACGCCGCGCGCGGTAGGCCAGCCAGAGCATGCCGCCGGCGAACATGATGACGCTCGCGATCAGGCCGAGGCCGGGTGCGGCGAAGGTGGTGGTGCCGAAGAAGCGCGTCGGGATGGCGTTCTGGATGGAGGGCGTGCCGGGGAGCGCCGTCATGGTGAAGGTGAAGGAGCCGAGGGCGATGGCGGCTGCGATCAGGCGTCTCGACACGCCGGCGGTGCGGAAGAGCGCGGCGGCGATCGGGTAGACCGCGAAGGCGACGACGAAGAGCGAGACGCCGCCACAGGTGAGGATGGCGCAGGCCAGCACCACCGCGAGCACGGCGCGCTCCGAGCCGAGGCGCGCGGTGATGGCGTCGGCGATGGTCAGCGAGGCCCCGCCGTCGCCCATGACCTTCCCGAAGATCGCGCCGAGGAGGAAGATCGGGAAGAAGAGGACGACGTAATTGCCGAGCCCCTGCATGAACACCTGCGTGTAGGTGGCGAGCAGCGGCCCCCCTTCGGAGAGGAAAACCGCCAGAAGCGCCATGAGCGGCGCGAGGACGACGACGTTGACGCCGCGATAGGCGAAGAACATCAGCCCCGCCAGCGACAGGACGATCGCGAATATCCCCATTCCGTCCCCCGGTCTCCTACCACTTCCCGGCTAAGGATAGGGCGGCGGCAGGCAGCGGACATGGCCGCGGCGCAGCTTACGCCGGTGGCCGGTGGCCGGCGCGGGTTTGCGCAAGGGCCGGCGGCCCAGCCACCTATCGACGCCGCCGCGTCGGCGCATGGAAGTCGGGCGGCTTGCGGGCGAGAAAGCGCAGGAAGGCCTGCAGGATCGGCTGATCGGCCGGGCGCTCTCCGGCCTGTTCCAGTCGGGCCAACTCCTTGTTGGTGAAGCTGGCATGCAGCGTCCGGTGGCAGATCGGATGGACGGGCACCGTCCGGCGCCCGCCCTCGCTCTTGGGCTGCGGATGGTGCCATTCGACCCGCGTCCCCAGCGGTCGAAAGCACAGCCAGCATGGTTCGGGCGAACAGGGACCGGAGCTTCGATCGAGGCTGGGATCGTCGGCGACGAACGAACGGCGGCGCGGCATCGACGGCAGATGGGCACGGGGCGACAGGTTTGCCATGCGTACGGCGTATCGCAATTCTACTGGGCGGCCTCCAGGAAGCGGCTCCCGGGGTCGCCCTTCGGCTCCGCCTGTTCGTCTTCCGAGCCTGGGCCGGAATAGGCTAGATCCTCGGCGACCGCCGGGCCGAACTCCAGCGCCTCGACGCCTCGTAGCCGTCGCTCGATGGCCCGCTTTCGAATGTCGACATGCTCGATGTGGTTCGTCGCCTCCTGCAGCTTCTTCTTCACCCGATCGAGCGCCGGGCCGAACTTGCCGAACTCGGATTTGACCCCGCCGAGCACCTGCCAGACCTCGCCGGAGCGTTTCTGGATGGCGAGGGTGCGAAAGCCCATCTGGAGCGAGGAGAGGATCGCCGTCAGCGTCGTCGGTCCGGCGACGGTCACGCGAAAGGTCCGCTGCAGCTCGTCGCAGAGGCCCGGCCGGCGGATGATCTCCGCGTAGAGGCCCTCGGTCGGCAGGAAGAGAATGGCGAAGTCGGTCGTCGTCGGCGGGTTGACATACTTTTCGCAGATGTCGCGCGCGAACAGCTTCACCCGCGTCTCCAGCGCCTTCGAAGCGATCTCGACCCCGGCGAGATCGCCGAGGTCGGAGGCCTGCTGGAGGCGCTCGTAGTCCTCCACCGGGAACTTGGCGTCGAGCGGCAGGAGCACCTCGCCGTCCTCCTCGTGGCCGGGCAGGCGGATCGCGAACTCCACCCGCTCGCCGCCCTTGCCCCCCGTCGAGACGTTGACCGCATACTGGCCGGGCGCCAGCATCTGTTCCAGAAGCGCGCCGAGCTGGACCTCGCCCCAGGTGCCGCGCGACTTGACGTTGGTGAGGACGCGCTTCAGATCGCCCACGCCGGTCGCCAGCGCCTGCATCTCGCCGAGCCCCTTGTGGACGGCTTCGAGCCGGTCGGAGACCAGCTTGAAGCTCTCGCCCAGGCGCTGTTCCAGCGTGCCCTGCAGCTTCTCGTCCACCGTCGCGCGCATCTGCTCCAGCTTGGCCTCGTTCTCCGTGCGCAAGGTGGCGAGCTGCGTCTCCATGCTGGTGCGCAGGGCCTCCCCGGCCCGGGCATTGCCCTCCGCGATGGCCGCGAGGCGCTGCGCGAAATCCTCCTGCGCCTGCCTCTGGGCCTGAACGCCGTCCGCCGCGCTCTGGCGCAGCTGGCGTGAGACCTCGTCGAGCTGCTGTCGCTGGGCCGTTCCCGCCTCGCGAAGCCGTTGCCCCAGAGCCTCGGCAAGCCGCGTGACGCTCGACGACAGCTCATCGCGCAGGGCCCGCTGGCTGTTGCCAGCCTCCTCCCGGGCCATCCGCAGCTCCTCGCGCTGCATGCGCTCGGCTCGGCCGATCGCATCGTCGAGCGCGTCGAGCTGACCAAGAAGGGCCCGGTCGGGCGTGTCGGCCGCAGACAGCCGTTGCAGGATGGCGAGGGAGAGGACCGCAGACAGCGCCGCCAGGACGACGGCCACGAGCACCAGCGTGAGAAGCGGATCGGACAAGGCGTTCGGTCCCGATGGAATCGCGGGGCCGAACGTAAACGAAACGGGAACAAAAAGCCATCCCCCCAACCGCGTTCGATTGCGTCAGGCGGTCAGGCCCCGTTTGCGCATGAGGGCGTCCGGTGCCGGCATCCGGCCGCGGAACGCGGTGTAGAGTTCAGCCGGGTCGCGCGAGTTGCCGGCCGAGTAGATGAACCGCCCGAGCCGCTCCGCGGTGTCGGCGTGGAACGGGTCGCCCTGTTCCTCGAATGCTTCGAAGGCGTCGGCATCGAGCACTTCGGACCACATGTAGGAGTAATAGCCCGCCGAATAGCCGTCGCCGGAGAAGACGTGGGCGAAGTGAGGCGAGCGGTGGCGCATCACGATCTCGCGCGGCATGCCGATCTCGGCCAAAATCTCCGCCTCGCGCGCCATCGGGTCGGCCGGGGCCTCGCCGCTCTCGTGCAGGCCGAGGTCGACGAGGGCGGAGGAGGTGTACTCGACCGTGTCGAAGCCCGTGTCGAAAGTGCGCGCCGCCTCCAGCCGCGCCGCGAGCTCCTCGGGCAGCGGCTCGCCCGTCGTCACGTGCCGGGCGTGCCGGGCCAGCACCTGCCGCGTGCCGAGCCAGTGCTCGTAGAGCTGCGAGGGCAGTTCCACGAAGTCGCGCGCCACGGCCGTTCCCGACAGCGAGGGCCATGTCACGTCCGACATGAGCCCGTGCAGCGCATGGCCGAACTCGTGGAAGAGCGTGCGGGCATCGTCCATCGAGAGCAGGGCGGGCGAGCCCTTCGCCGGCTTGGCGAAGTTGCACACGTTGTAGATGATCGGGGTCTGCCCCCGCCCGAGCTTGTGCTGGGAGCGCAGCGCGCTCATCCAGGCGCCGGAGCGTTTGGAGGACCGGGCGAAATAGTCGCCGATGAAGAGGCCCTTCTGCGTGCCGTCGGGGGCGAGGACACGCCAGACGCGGGCGTCCGGATGCCAGGCGCGCGCCTCGGGCAACGGCTCGAAGGAGAGGCCGAACAGGCGGTTCGCGACGTCGAAGGACGCCTCGACCATGGCGTCGAGCGCGAAGTAGGATTTGACCGCGCCCTCGTCGACGTCGAACTCCGCGCGGCGCCGCTTCTCGGCGTAATAGCGCCAGTCGTGCGGCTCGATCGGACCGTTCTCGCCCTCGTCCTGCGCCAGCGCCTGAAGCTTGACGGCGTCGGCGCGCGCGCGCTCAACCGCCCTTTCCCAGACCGTGGACAGCAGGGCGCGGACGGCGTCCGGCGTCTTGGCCATCGTGTCGTCGAGCTTGTAGGCGGCGAAGGAGGGGAAGCCCAGGAGCTTCGCCTTCTGCGCACGCAGCGCCAGCGTTTCCTCGATGATCGCGCGGTTGTCGGTCGCTCCCACGCTCTCCCCACGCCGGGTCCAGGCGGCGAAGGCTTGTTCGCGAAGGGCGCGGTTGGGGCAATAGGTGAGGAACGGCACGACGACGGAGCGAGAGAGCGTCACCACGTGTCCCGTCGCGCCGCGCTCCTCCGCCGCCTGTGCCATGGATGCGAGCAGGAAGTCGGGAAGCCCGGCGAGGTCGGCGGCCTCGACCGGCAAGGCGAAGCTCTTCTCGTCCGCGAGGACGTTCTGCGAGAAGGCGGTGCCGAGCTCGGACAGGCGGGCGTTGATGTCGGTCAGCCGCTCCCGGTCCGCCCCCTGCAGCCTGGCGCCGCGCCGCACGAAGCCGGCATGCGTGCGCTCCAGAAGGCGGGCCTCCTCGGCTCCGAGGCCGAGCGTGTCCTTGCTGGCGAACAGCGCGTCGATGCGGGCGAAGAGCTGCGGGTCGAGCGAGATGGCCGAGCCGTGGCGCGAGAGCTTGGGCGACACCTCCCGCTCCAAGGCCTGAAGCTCGTCGTTCGTGTGGGCCCCGGCGAGAGCGAAGAAGACGCTCGCCACGCGCTCCAGATCCGCGCCGGCCCGCTCCAGCGCGCCGATCGTATTGGCGAAGCTCGGCGCCTCCTCACTGTCGGCGATAGTCCTGATCTCGGCCCGATGGACGTTCATCGCCGCGTCGAAGCCGGAGCGGAAGTCTTGCGCGTTCAGCGCATAGAAGTCCGGAAGTCCGGACGGGCCCTGGAACGCGAACCGGACCAGTTCAGCTGCACGAGCTTGTGAGGTCAAAGGGCTACTCCCGTTTGCAAGCGCTTGTATTGGCGGCTAGATAAGGTCCGAAGGCCCGGCATTGAATGCGTTCCTTTCGGGAATTCTGGCCACGGTGCCGCGTCCGGCGCGGTCTCACGGTGTCGATTTAGCTCAGGAGTCCCTTTTGTCCCATCTGACCTCCGGAAATGCGCTCGGATTTCTCCTGACCGACACGGCGCGTCTCTTTCGTCAGTTCTTCGAGCGCAGCGTGACCGAAAACGGTCTCGGCCTGACGCCCGGCGAAGTGCGGGCGCTCGGACATGCCATGCGCTTCGACGGGTCGCGGCAGGCGGTCCTCGCCGACCGGATGGGCGTGGAGCCGATGACGCTGTCGGCCTATCTCGACCGGCTCGAGGCCCGCGGCCTGATCGAGCGCACCGTCGACCCGTCCGACCGGCGCGCCAAGATCGTGCGCCCGACGACGGCGGCCACGGAGATCATGCGCCAGCTCGATCCCCTGTTCGAGACGGTCTACATCCAGGCGACCAAGGGGCTCACGGAAAGCCAGGCCGACGCCATGACCGAGGCGCTCGCCATCGTACGCGCAAATCTGACGAACGATTCCGTGCTTCTGGCCAAGCTCGATCTTCTGTCGGAGCACGCCGGCGCGGCCGCGAGCGGCGGCGGACCCGACGCCCGGGCTCAGGCCTGACGACCGGCGCGTCTTCCGTTCGCGGCGCTTCGTTCCTATACTAAGGCGAGCTTCGTAAATTCAGGCGCGGCCCGCGCCGCGTCCGCAAAGAACCCCGACCCATGCCCCTTGCGATGTCCGAGCGGCGGACGAGCCTTCTCGGCGCGCTCCTCGTCGCGATCGCACCCGTTTCCATGGCGCTCTACACGCCGGCCCTGCCGACGCTCGTGGAGGTCTTCGACACGATGCCGGCGATCGTCAACCTGACGCTTCTCGTCTACTTCGCCGGCTTCGCGCTGACGCAACTCGTCTGCGGGCCGCTGTCCGACGCCTACGGGCGCAAACCCGTAACGCTCGCCTTTCTCGGCCTCTACGTCCTCGGATCGATCGTCGCCGTGCTCGCGCCGACCATCGAGTGGCTGATCGCGGCGCGCATCGTGCAGGGGATCGGCGCCTCGGTCGGGGTGGCGACCTCCCGCGCCATCGTGCGCGACCAGTATGTCGGCGAGACATCCTCGCGCATCATGAACGCCATCGGCATCATGCTCGCCATCGCGCCCGCCATGGCGCCGACGATCGGCGGGCTGACGCTCGCGGTCGCGGACTGGCACGCGATCTTCGTGGTGATGCTGTTCGCCGGGCTCGCGCTTCTCGGCATCGTGATGGTGTTCATGCGCGAGACGACGATCGGCAACCCGGCGCTGGCTCATCCGGCGAGCCTCGTGCGCTCCTATCGGCAACTGGCGGGGAGCCTCACCTTCGTCACCAGCGTCCTCACCGTCGCCGGCTCGGTCGGCGCGCTCTACACGCTGGCGACGGTCCTGCCCTACCTTCTGATCGACCGTGCCGGGCTGACGCCGGCGCAGTTCGGCCTCGGCATGCTCGCCCAGTCGGGTTCCTTCCTTCTCGGCTCGCTCGTCATGCGGGCCCTCATGCGCCGCTTCTCGGCTCATGCGCTCGTGCCCGTCGGTCTCGGCTGCATCGCGCTCGGCTCGAGCCTGATGGCGCTCTCCATCGCCCTCCTGCCGATCGGCTACCTCTCCATCATGGGACCGGTGGCCTTCTACGCCTTCGGCATCGCCTTCGTGATGCCGGCCATGACCACTGCCTCGCTCGCGCCCTTTCCCGCGATCGCGGGTGCCGCGGCGGCCGCCATGGGGTTCGTCCAGATCGGCTCCGGCCTCGTGGGCGGGCTGGTGGCGACGGCGATCGGCGATCCGGTGCTGGGCACGCAGATCGTCATCCCGGCGCTGGGCACGACGGCGATCGTCTCCTACGTGATCTTCCGTCGCCGGACCCGCTCGGCGCTCGCCCGGGCGCGCACGGCCGAGGCGCTGCCCCTGCAGGGCGCCGAGTGAGAAACGCTACTCCGCCGCGTGCGCCTGGCGTTCGCCGAGCGCACGCATCGCCTCGGCCGCGATGGCGAAGGAGCGCTTGCGGGCCCCGTGATCGTGGATCATGCCGGTCAGGATGATCTCGTCCGGACGATGGGTCTCGATCAGACCGGCCAGCTCGCGCCGAACCGTCTGGGGCGATCCGACGGCGGAGATGCGCATCGCCTCCTCCACCATGGCCATGCCGCCGGCTCCGATCTCCGCCTCGATGTCGTCGACGGGCGGCGGCAGAAGTCCCGGCCGCCCCGAGCGCAGCCGGGCAAAGGACTGCTGCATCGAGGTGCGCAGATGGTGCGCTTCCGAATCCGTCTCCGCTGCGAAGACGTTGGCCGCCAGCATGAAATAGGGCTGCTCCAGCGTCGCGGAGGGCCGGAAGGTCTCGCGATAGACCGAAGCGGCCTGTTCGAGCGCGGCCGGCGCGAAGTGCGAGGCGAAGGCGTAGGGGAGCCCCAGATGGGCGGCCAGCTGCGCGCCGTAGAGCGAGGAGCCGAGGATCCAGACCGGCACGTGCGTGCCGCCGCCCGGCACCGCCTGCACGCGCTGGTTCGGCTCGACGTCCTCGAAATAGGCCATCAGTTCGTAGACGTCCTGCGGGAAGTTATCGGAGTTCTCCAGGCTCCGACGCAGCGCCCGCGCCGTCATCATGTCGGTGCCCGGCGCACGGCCGACGCCAAGGTCGATGCGGCCGGGAAAGAGCGTCGCGAGCGTCCCGAACTGCTCGGCGATGACGAGCGGCGCATGGTTCGGCAGCATGATGCCGCCCGCGCCGACGCGGATGGCGGAGGTGCCTGCCGCGACGTGGCCGATCACGACGGAGGTCGCGGCGCTGGCGATGCCCGGCATGTTGTGGTGCTCGGCGAGCCAGTAGCGGTGGTAGCTGAGCGATTCGGCATGGCGCGCGAGATCGAGCGTGTTGGCCAGCGCATCGGCGGGCGTCGAGCCTTCGGGAACGGGCGTCAGGTCGAGGAGGGAATAGGGGATCATCGCGGGCGGCTCCGGCTGTTCCTCCCGCAGATGGTAAGGCGGGCGCACGATGTCGAGGGACGCGGCGCGGGTCCGCGACCCGACCGCTCGCCGGGCGAATTCGTGGCCGAAGGTTGGCGCGGCCTGTCTTTCCGTCTACGGCTCCCCCTTTTGCGCGGCGCATCGCGAGCATGTCCGCCCGCCCGCGTCCGGTTTCGAAGGTTCACATGGATATCGGCATCTGGATCAGCCTCGCGCTGTACTTCGCGTTGACGCTCGGCATCGGCTTCTATGCCTGGCGGACCGCGGCGGCGACCTCGGAACACTATGTGCTCGGCGGCCGTAGCCTGTCGCCCGGCGTCGCGGCCCTGTCGGCTGGCGCCTCCGACATGAGCGGCTGGCTCCTCCTCGGCCTTCCGGGCGCGCTCTACGTCTCGGGCCTCGTGGAGGCCTGGATCGGCATCGGCCTGTTCCTCGGCGCGCTCGCCAACTGGATCGTCGTCGCGCCGCGCCTTCGCGAACAGACCGAGCGCTACGACGACGCGCTGACCGTCCCGGCCTTCCTGGCCAACCGCTTCCCGAGCCGGGCGCGGGCACTCCGCGTGATCTCGGCGCTGATCATCGTCGTCTTCTTCGCCGTCTACACCGCGTCCGGCCTCGTCGCCGGCGGGCGCCTGTTCGAGACCGCCTTCGCCGAGCTCGTCGACATTCCGGGCATCAGCGACTACGCGCTGGGCATCTGGCTGACGCTCGGCGTCGTCCTGATCTATTCGGTGGTCGGCGGCTTCATGGCCGTCAGCCTGACCGACGTCCTGCAGGGCGGCATCATGATGCTCGCCCTCGTGCTCATCCCGATCGTCGTCTTTCTCGATCCGGCCGTCGGCGGCGCCACCGGCATCGCCGAGACGGTCGCGGCGATCGACCCGGCCTTCCTGTCGCTGACGAGCGGCATCACCGTCCTCGGCTTCCTTTCTGCCGTTGCCTGGGGTCTCGGCTATTTCGGCCAGCCGCACATCATCGTGCGATTCATGGCCATGCGCTCGGCGGCCGACGCGCCGAAGGCGGCCGCGATCGGCCTGTCCTGGATGGCGGTCTCGCTGATCGGCGCCATCGCGGTCGGCATCCTCGGGCGCGTCTATGCCGAGCGCACCGGCCTCGACGTGGCGGATCCGGAGACGATCTTCATCCTCTTCGCCAACGTCCTGTTCCATCCGCTGATCACCGGCTTCCTCCTCGCCGCGCTGCTGGCCGCGATCATGTCGACGATCTCCTCGCAGCTCATCGTCGCCGCCTCGTCGCTGACGGAGGATTTCTACCACCTGTTCCTGCGCCGCGAGGCGACGGATTCCGAACTCGTGCTCGTCGGCCGCCTCTCGGTCGTTCTCGTCGCGGTCACGGCCGCGATCATCGCGCGTGATCCGGATTCGCAGGTGCTCGGCCTCGTCGCCAATGCCTGGGCCGGTTTCGGCGCCGCCTTCGGACCGTTGATCCTGCTCGCGCTCACCTGGCCGCGCATGACCGGTGCCGGCGCCATCGCCGGACTCATCACGGGCGCCGCCGTGGTGATGGGCTGGATCGCGCTCGGCTGGAACGCCTCGTTCCTCGGCGGCGAGGGCATCTACGAGATGATTCCAGGCTTCGCCGCGGCCTTCGTCGCCATCGTGATCGTCAGCCGCGCGACGAAGGATGCCGGCGAGTTCCGGGCGCTCTCAGCCCGGGTCTGAGGCGGGAGGCGGCGACGCCGCCTCTCGTCTTCCTCAACAATATGGGAGGCTAACGATCTGGAACGTTTGGGGAGGACAGGCCGCCCATTGCCGGTTAGCCTCGCCCGGAACGCCGTGTTTGGGAGGACATCCGCGTGAATCAATTCCTGCTCTTCGCCCTCGCGCTGACGCCGATCGGCATCGTCTTCGTGCTGCTCGTCGCGATGCGGCGTTCGGCCAAGCTCGCCATGCTGGTCGCCTATGTCGCGACCGTCGTCCTGGCGATGGCGGTCTGGGGGCAGGGGTTCGGCACCGTCGCGGGCGCGACCGTAAACGGGCTGGTGACCGCGCTCACGCTCCTCTTCATCATCTTCGGGGCGATCCTCTTGTTGCAGACGGTGCAGGAGAGCGGCGCGATCCGCGCGATCCGCGACGGCTTCACCGATCTCTCGCCCGACCGGCGCATCCAGGCGATCATCATCGCCTGGATGTTCGGGGCCCTGATCGAAGGCGCGTCGGGCTTCGGAACGCCGGCCGCGGTCGCTGCGCCGCTTCTGGTGGCGATCGGCTTTCCGGCGATGGCCGCGGTCCTCGTCACGCTGATCATCCAGTCCGTTCCCGTCTCCTTCGGCGCGGTCGGAACGCCCATGCTCGTCGGCGTCGGCACCGGGCTCGGGGGCAGTTCCGCCGTGGAGGCCTCGGTCGCTCCGCTGACCGTCACCGAGTACATCGTCCAGACGGCCGCCAACGTCGCGCTCATCCACGCCATCGTCGGCTTCGTGATTCCGTTGATGATGGTCGGCATGCTGACGCGCTTCTTCGGGGAGAGCCGATCCTTCCGCGAAGGATTCGCGGTCTGGCCCTTCGCGCTCTTCGCCGGCTTCGCCTTTACCGTGCCCTACACGCTCGTTGCCTTCCTGCTCGGGCCCGAGTTTCCTTCGCTTCTCGGCGGTCTGATCGGGCTTCTCATCGTCGTCACGGCGGCGCGCGCCGGCTTCCTCCTCCCGCGGGACCGCTTCGATTTCCCCAAGCGTGCGCGGTGGAACGAGCACTGGTTCGGCTCCCTCGGCGCCTCGGATCTCGACGCGGGCGAGACGACGGGCGCGCGCATTTCGCTCCTGCGCGCCTGGTCGCCCTATCTCGTGGTCGCCGCGCTCCTCGTCCTGACGCGCGTCGTCACGCCGCTGCAGGACGCCCTGCGTTCCGACGCCGTCACCCTGGCGCTCACCGACCTCTTCGGCTCGGGCATCGACGCCTCGGCGCAGCTTCTCTACTCGCCGGGCTCCATCCTCATCCTCTCCTCGCTCGTCGCCTTCCTCGTCTACCGCATGAGCGGGGCGGCCTATGCGCGGGCCTGGAGCGGCTCGGCGAAGACGATGGTGGCGGCGGCCCCCGCGCTCCTCATCGCGGTGCCGATGGTCCAGGTGTTCCTCAACACCGACGGCGGCCCGCTCGACTCCATGCCGCTCGTCCTCGCCGAGAGCGTGTCGAACGTCGCCGGCGGGTCCTGGCCGCTGTTTGCGCCGCTGATCGGCTCGCTCGGGGCCTTCATCGCGGGGTCGAACACGGTCTCGAACATGATGTTCGCGCTGTTCCAGTTCTCCGCCGCCGAGCAGATCGGGCTGGCGGGCGTCGGAACCATGCTGGTCGTCGCGCTGCAGGCCGTCGGCGGGGCCGCCGGCAACATGATCTGCGTCCACAACGTCGTCGCCGCCTCGGCCGTCGTCGGGCTCACCGACCGGGAGGGCGACGTGATCCGCATGACGCTGATCCCGATGGCCTATTACGTGGTCCAGGCCGGCCTCGTCGGCATGGGCTTCATCTACGGCGGAATCTGGTGGGCTCTGGCACTGGTCTGGCTGGCGGGCGTCGTGACGGCGATGACCATGAACCGGGGACGCGAGCGAACGGTGATGGCCGCCGCCGAGTAGACGACCCGGACGCTCTGATAAAAAGAGGCCCGGCGGAGCGATCCGCCGGGCCTCTTTCGTTTTGAAAGCATCGCCTCGGTTCAGATGCGGTCGCGCTTGGCGAGCGTCCTCAGCCGCAGGGCGTTCAGCTTGATGAAGCCGGCCGCGTCCTTCTGGTCGTAGGCGCCCTGGTCGTCCTCGAAGGTGACGAGCTTGTCGGAATAGAGCGATTTCGGCGAGGTGCGGCCGGTGACCATGACGTTGCCCTTGTAGAGCTTCAGCGTCACCTCGCCCTCGACGTGGCGCTGCGAATGGTCGATCGCGGCCTGCAGCATCTCGCGCTCCGGCGAGAACCAGAAGCCGTAATAGATGAGCTCGGCGTAGCGCGGCATCAGCTCGTCCTTCAGGTGAGCCGCACCCCGGTCGAGCGTGATGGATTCGATCGCGCGATGGGCGGCCAGAAGGATCGTGCCGCCGGGCGTTTCATACACCCCACGCGATTTCATGCCGACGAAGCGGTTCTCGACCAGATCGAGGCGACCGATGCCGTTGTCGCGTCCGAGATCGTTCAGCCGGGCGAGCAGGCTCGCGGGCGACAGGCGCTGCCCGTCGATCGAGACCGCGTCGCCGCGCTCGAAGCCGACCGTGATCGTCGTCGCCTTGTCGGGCGCGTCCTCCGGCGAGATGGTCCGCATGTGGACGTATTCGGGCGCCGGAACGGCCGGGTCCTCCAGCACCTTTCCCTCCGAGGAGGAGTGCAGGAGGTTCGCGTCCACCGAGAAGGGCGCCTCGCCCTGCTTGTCCTTGGATACGGGGATCTGGTTCTTCTCGGCGAAGTCCAGGAGGTCGGTGCGCGACTTGAAGGACCAGTCGCGCCAGGGCGCGATGATCTTGATGTCCGGGTTCAGCGCGTAGGCCGACAGTTCGAAGCGGACCTGATCGTTGCCCTTGCCGGTCGCGCCGTGGGCGATGGCGTCCGCGCCGGTCTTCTCCGCGATCTCGATCAGGTGCTTGGAGATCAGGGGCCGGGCGATCGAGGTGCCGAGGAGGTAGACGCCCTCGTAGACCGCGTTGGCACGGAACATCGGGAAGACGAAGTCGCGGACGAACTCCTCGCGCACGTCCTCGATGAAGATCTCCCTGATGCCGAGCATCTCGGCCTTGGCCCGCGCCGGCTCGAGCTCCTCGCCCTGGCCGAGATCGGCGGTGAAGGTGACCACCTCCGCACCGAGTTCGGTTTGCAGCCATTTCAGGATGATCGAGGTGTCGAGGCCGCCGGAATAGGCGAGGACGACCTTCTTGACGTCGCGGGGGAGGGCCATCGTGCCGGTTCTCCGTGTCGGGTTCGGTTCCGGCCGTCGGCTCTACATCAGATGCTTGGGCCATGCGAGGGAAGGGTCTGAAAATTCGGGTGGCGCGGGTCCTCGCGCGGGAGTAACGCTGGTCCGCCTCAAACGACAGCGCCGCGCCCCATGAGCTTCGTTCCCGACCTTCCCGCGCTCCTCGCCTTCACGCTTGCGGCGGTGATCCTGACGATCACGCCGGGGCCGGACATGACTCTCTTCCTCGGCCGCACCATCGCGCAGGGACGCGCCGCGGGCATCGCCGCGATGCTGGGCGCGACTTCCGGCGTCGTCGTCCACACCACCCTGGCCGCCTTCGGCCTCTCGGCGCTGATCGCCGCCTCGCCGGAGGCGTTCCTGGCGCTGAAGGTGGTCGGCGCCGGCTATCTCGTCTTCCTCGCGGTGCAGGCGGTGCGCTCGGGCTCTGCGCTGAACCTCGACGACACGAAGCCGAAGCGGCAGACGTCGCTTCTCGCCACCTACGCGACCGGCATCGGCATCAATCTCCTCAACCCGAAGATCGTCCTCTTCTTCGTGACCTTCCTGCCGCAGTTCGTCTCGGTCAGCGACCCGCACGCGGCCGGCAAGCTGTTCTTCCTGGGGCTCTACTTCATCGTCATCGCGACGCCGATGGCGATCGCGATGATTTTGGCGGCCGACCGCTTCGCCCGCTTCCTGAAATCCAAGCCGAAGGTGATGCGGGCGATCGACTACGTCTTCGCCAGCGTCTTCTCGGCCTTCGCGCTGCAGATCCTGCTCGCGCGAGCCTGATCCTGCCTCAGGCGTAGGCGTATGGGCCGCCCTTCTCCAGCGCGGCCCTGTAGGCGGGGCGGGCATGGATGCGGGCGAGAAAGTCCCGAAGCGCGGGATGGCGGGTGTAGTCGACGCGGCTGGCGCCCGCCTCCACCGGAAAGCTCATCATGATGTCGGCGACGGAGAAGTCCGCGCCGGAGAACCAGCCGGAGGCCTGGAGCGCGCGCTCCCAGTGGGCGAGATTGGCCGCGATCTCCGGCGCGACCAGCGCCCGGTCGAGCGTGCCCATCGCCGATTTGAGGATGCCGCGCGCGAAGAAGGGCGCGCGCTTGGGCATCTCGATGGTCACGAGCTTGAGGAAGAGCGGCGGCATCGCCGTTCCTTCCGCATGATGCACGAAATGCCGGCACTGCCAGTGGGCGGGGCTGCCCGGCTCGGGCGTCAGGCGCCCGCGCGCATGGGTCTCGACGATGTAGTCGACGATCGCTCCCGTCTCGGTCAGCGTCAGCCCGTTCTCCTGGAGGATCGGTGCCTTGCCCAGCGGATCGACGCTTTTCAGCTCGGCCGGCGCGCGGAGGTTCTTGCCGCGCTTGTAGTGCCTCACCTCGTAGGGCAGCCCGAGCTCCTCCAGGAGCCAGAGCACGCGCTGGGATCGCGAGTTGTTGAGATGGTGGATGGTGATCATCGTCTGCCCCGTCGTCTCCATGCGGAATGAGCGTGGCTGCGGGCCTATCGGTTCCGGTGGCGCCTTGGGAAGCGTTTACCATCGCGGCAGGCGCTTCGCCGCGTTTACGCGAAGGTCAAGCGGGATCGCCCATATGCCTCGACGACGGGGGCGCACCGCCCTCGAGGGAACGGCCTGATGCGCCTCTATCGCATTCTCGGCGTGACGATCACCGACGAGACCTTCGAGGCGGCGGTGGACCATGTGCGCGCGCTGGTGGACGGGGACGGTCCGCGTTCGCTCGTCTTCGTCAACGCCCACACCCTGAATCACGCCGCCGCGGACCCCGCCTTCCGCGACACGCTGAACGCGGCGAGCCTCGTCTACGGCGACGGTACGGGCGTGCGATGGGCCGCGCGCCTGCAGGGCCTGAGGCTCCGGGCCAATCTCAACGGCACGGACCTGATACCGGCGGTGCTGACGCGGCGACCGGGCGTGCGGTGCTATCTCGTCGGCTCCGCCCCGGACCGGATCGAGGCCGTCGTTCGAACGGCGAGGCGTCTCTTTCCCGACGTCGAGTTCGTCGGCGCCCATCATGGCTATCTCGACTCGGCCGCGAGCCGGGCGGTCGCGGATGACGTTCGCCGGTCGGGCGCCAATCTCGTCCTCGTCGGCATGGGCAACCCGATCCAGGAGCGCTGGGTCGAGGCGCATCGCGCGGCGGCGCCGGGGGCGCTTTTCGTCGCCGTCGGGGGGTTCCTGGAGTACTGGCACGGCAATCTGCGGCGCGCGCCCGGCTTCATGCGCCGCGCCGGGCTGGAATGGGTGCATCTGATGCTGCGCCAGCCGCGCAAGGTGCCCCGTTATCTTCTGGGCAATCCGCTCTATCTGGCGCGGGTCCTGCGCGCGCTGCCGCAGGATCGCGCGTTCCGGCAAGACCGCGCCGAAGCCGCCGGGGAGAGAGAATGACCGAGCGCCCGATCGCGTGGAAGCGCTGGATCGCCAAGAAGGCCGCGCGCGCGGGCGTCGGGGCGCTCGGTCGTCTGGGCGGCGGGCGAGGTGTGCGCGTCCTCACCTACCACCGCTTCGGACCCGCGGAGCGCATGCCCTTCACGGTGACGAAAGAGGCCTTCGAGAGCGAGATGGCGTTCCTGGCCCGCGAGGGGCGCTCCGTCTCGCTCGCCGACATCGAACGGCACGTGCGCGGCGAGATCGCGTTGAAGGACGGCTCGGTGCTGGTGACGATGGACGACGGCGATCCCTCCGTCCTTCGCGTCGCGCTGCCGATCCTGCAGAAGCATCGCGTTCCGTCCGTGCTCTACGCGCTCGGAGGCGCGCCGGAGGGCTACGACGTTCTGACCCCGGCCGAGCTGCGCGAGGTCGCGAGCGGCGGGGTCACGATCGGCTCGCATACGGTGAACCATCGCTCGATGGGCACGCTGCCCCGGGACGAGGCGATGGCGGAGGCGTTCGATTCCAAGGCGCGGCTGGAGGACGTCGTCGGCGCTCCCGTGACCTCCTTCGCCTATCCCTTCGGCACGCGCCGCGACGTCTCGGCGGATGCCGCGCGGATCCTGGTGGAGGCCGGCTACACGACCGGCTTCACCTCGCTCCACGGCCCCGTCCGGCAGGGCGACGATCCGATGCTGCTGCCGCGGGTCAAGGTCGAGTCGGGGGATCCCGCCTGGCTCTTCCCCGCTCTCTGCGACGGGGCGATGGACCGTTGGCGTCTGGTCGACGAGGGACTGTCCGGTCTCCAGAAGCCGCAGGGGGGCTGAGGCGTCAGAGCCCGGCGGCCTTGCGCAGGGCGTCGTTGATGCGCTCCTGCCAGCCGGGACCCTCGCCCTGGAAGTGCTCCAGCACGTCGGCATCGATCCGCAGCGTCACGCTCTCGCGCGCGCCGGGCACCTTGGTCGTCTCCTTCATACGCTCGGCCGGCTTGGCGGTGGCGGACTTGAAGGCCGCTTCGGCCGCGTCGCGGGCGCTCGTCGGGCGTCGATTCATGCGGTGTCCTCTCGTGGTGCGGAAGGGGGCGGGCGCCGCCAATGACCGGCGCGGCGGCCGGCGACGATCCAGTAGACCATGAAGAAGGCGAGCCCGCCGACGACCATCGCGGTGCGGATGGCGGCGGGCGCGTCGCCTCCGTACCAGACCTGGGCGAGCGCGAGGCCCGCGATTGCACCCGTCGCCATGTGGAGGAGGAAGGACGACCAGCGAAGGCTTTCCGTCACGACCATGAAGATCGCCCAGGGAATCAGTGCCGCGGCGCCGATCTGCCCCGCCTGCGCGACGAGGCCGAGAAGGAGCTCGAAGAGGATGAAGGGGTCGTTCCACCAGCCGGGGGCGAGGTCGAGGAAGGGCCAGAGCAGGGCGAAGGCGGCGGCACAGCATCCTGCAACGAAGCCGAGCGGGATGACGAAGAGGAAGCGCAGGACGGCACTCATCGCGAGGGTTCGCCTGTCGGGCTCGCGGCGACCCTATCCGCAGGACGGCGGGCGATGCCGTAGGTGGCGCCGCCTGCCGCGCCCGCCAGAGCCAGCATGAGCACCAGGATAGGCGGAAGGGCGGCGAGACCCGGCTCGGTCGCAAGCGCGAAGAGGACGGCGGGCAGCATTGCTGCGATAGCTCCGCCGGTCGTCGCGGCCAGAAGGCTCCGCGAACCCGACAGATGCAGAATGAGAAGCACCACGAGCGCGAAGGGCGTTGTGACGAGCGTTCCGTAGAAGAGAACAATGCCGAACAGGAGAAGCGCTTCGGCAGGATCGCCGCCATAGCCGCTGAAACTGGGACCGAGCGGCGCCAGCGCGAAAAGCGTCACGGCCGCCGCAAGACAAGCTTTCGCGTAGGCGATGATTCTGCGCGTGAAGTCCGCGACACCGTTCATCCGTACGGGCCGCTCAGACAGCGACCGCCGCTTCCAGCGCCAGCCGGTCGCCCTTCTTCATCCGCTCCGACTCCGATTTCAGCTGCCCGCAGGCGGCGAAGATGTCGCGGCCGCGCGGCGTGCGGATCGGCGAGGCGTAGCCGGCGTCGTTCACGAGATCGGCGAAGCGCTCGATCTGGTCCCAGTCCGAGCACTCGTAAGGCGAGCCCGGCCACGGGTTGAAGGGGATGAGGTTGATCTTGGCCGGAATGCCCTTCAACAGGCGCACCAGCTCGCGCGCGTCGTCGAGACTGTCGTTGATCCCCTTCAGCATCACGTATTCGAAGGTGATGCGCCGTGCGTTGGAGAGACCGGGGTACTCCCGGCAGGCCTGCATGAGCTCGGCGATCGGATATTTCTTGTTGATCGGCACGAGCACGTCGCGCAGTTCGTCCGTCACGGCGTGCAGCGAGATGGCGAGCATGACGCCCATCTCCTCGCCGGTGCGCCGGATCTGCGGCACGACGCCGGAGGTCGAGAGCGTGATGCGGCGCTTGGAGAGCGACAGGCCGTCGCCGTCCGAGATCACGTCGAGGGCTTTCGCGACGTTGTCGTAATTGTAGAGCGGCTCGCCCATGCCCATCATGACGACGTTGGAGACGAGACGGCCCTCGGACGGCACGATCGCGCCTTCCGGCGTGTTCTCGTCGGGAAAGTCGCCGAGCCTCTCGCGCGCCGTCAGAAGCTGGCCGACGATTTCGGAGGGCTCCAGATTGCGCACGAGGCGCTGCGTGCCGGTGTGGCAGAAGGTGCAGGTGAGAGTGCAGCCGACCTGGGAGGATACGCAGAGCGTGCCGCGCCCCTCCTCGGGGATGTAGACGGTCTCGATCTCGACCGGGCGTCCGGCGCCGCGCGGGGGAAAGCGGAACAGCCATTTGCGCGTGCCGTCGACGGAGATCTGCTCCTCGACGATCTCGGGCCGGGCGATCTCGAACCGCTCCGCCAGCGCCGCGCGCAAGGGTGCGGAGATGTTGGCCATGGCGGAGAAGTCCTTGACCCCGCGCACATAGAGCCAGTGCCAGAGCTGCGCGGTGCGCATCCGGATCTGCTTCTGGGGAACGCCGGCTTCGAGAAGCGCTGCCCCGAGTTCCTCGCGCGACAGGCCGAGCAGCGAGCGCGGGGTGGCAGGCGCGGCCGCCTCCACGGTCGGGCGCGGGCGGGCGGCGGGCTCGGAAAGGTCGATCGTCAGGCTCATCGGCGGACATGCCGGCGCTCGTCGCGCCGGTCCCTCGTCGTCGTCTTGGTCGAACGGATCGAGGGTAGATGCGCCTTCAGGCGGCAAATCGCAAGCGTTTCGGGCAGTCCGCGCCCCGCATGACGGGCCGGGGGGCCCGTCATCGTCGTTCCGATCGAGACCGCCGGGCGGTCAGCTGCAGGTGTTGATCGACTGGATGGCGGCGGTGATGCCCGACAGCGAATAGGTGTAGCTCGTCGCCGTGCCGCGGGCCGAGGTCGCGGCCACCGTCATCTGCCGGCCGTTGCGCATGGCGGCGACGAGCGCCGGCTCCTGCGCCGCGTCCTCGACCCAGGCGGACTCGCCGCGCGTGAAGAGCGTGAACTTGTTGCCGTCGACGTCCACCGTCACCTGGCTGCCTTCGCGCATCGGGTAGCCCATCACGACCTGCGGCTCGAAGGCGCTCTGGCCGGGCTTCTGCGAGACCAGGAAGAAGATGTCGCCGTGGTTGACCGAGGCCGGCTGCATGGCGGTGGGGGTCGACAGGACGTAGCAGACCTTCGAGCCGTTCTGGTCGTAGGAATAGGAGCCCCACGCGTTGAACTGGTTGATGCGGCTCGGCGTCTGGGCTGCGACGGCCGCGCTCGAAAGGATCACGAAAGCCGCCGCGGCCGTCAGGACTTTTTTCAAGGATGCCTCCTCGCTGGTCTTCACTTCAGGGGATCGCCCGTCACCTCGCTGTGGAAGGAGAGCAACTGTCCCGAACTTATGTCGAAAGCCGTTTATCGAGGGTAAACGGGCGCCGAATTCGGGCTGTTTCAAGACGGGTCCGCCGCCGAGATTAAGGCGACCGGCGAAACGGGACCGGGAGCCGGCGCTCTCGCGAGGATGTGAAGGCGACCGGTCAGTCCCGCGGGCCCGTTCCTGCGGTCCCGTCCGTTTCGCTTAAGGTCGCGCGGGCCTTGGCGTAGTGGCGCGGTCGGATGTCGCGCCGGACCGCGGTGAAGGCGGCGAGAAGGACCGCCGCGTCGTCGGTGTAGCCGAGGCCGAAGACGAAGTCGGGGATGATGTCCACCGGCAGGACGAGATAGGCGAGGGCGGCCAGCAGAATGCCGCGCGTGCGCGCCGGGGTCTGGGTGTCGAGCGCGCAATAATAGGATGCGACGACGTCCTCGACGAAGGGCAGGTGCCGTGCCGCGCGCTTGAGGGTCGAGAAGAAGCCCTTGCGCACGATCGTCTCGCGCGCGGCCTGCTCGTCCTGCGTTCCGGGGGCGAGAATCTCGCCGATGCGCTCCCGTTGCAACTCCACGGTCGCTTCTCCTTCGATCCGCTCCGCAAGATAGGGACGGGCGCCCGCCGCTCCAAGGAGGGCGCCGTCCCCTCCGCTCAGCCGGCGGCGAAGGCGGAATGGCCCTCGCGGGCCGTCTCGGACCGCCGGCGGCCCGACAGCGTGAAGGCCTCCTCCAGCACGTAGGGACCGCCTCCGACCGAATCCTTCGAGGAGAAGAGGCCGAAGCGCGACACCTCGAAGGACGGGGTGCGAAAGCCGCCGCGGCCCGACAGATAACGCGCCACGTCCTCGGACTTGGCGTTGCGCAGCCGTGCCAGCGTCACGTGCGGAACGAAGCGGCGCGCGTCGGCGGCGACGCCCAGACGCCTGAGCGTGCGATCGATCTCCCCCTGCAGGGCGTCCAGCCCCTCGCACGGCGCCACGCAGGCGTAGATGGAGTGCGGCTTCTTGGAGCCGAAGGCGTCGAGGCCGTTGAGCGCGATTGAGAACGGGGCCCGCTCGATGCGGTCGAGATGGGCGACGACCTCGTCGGCCGTGCGCGCGTCGATGTCTCCGATGAAGCGAAGGGTCAGGTGGTAGTTCTCCGGCTCGATCCAGCGCGCGGACGGCAGGCCGCCGCGAAGGAGGGAAAGCGAGACGGCGGCTTGGGGGGCGATCTCGATGGCGGTGAACAGGCGCGGCATGGCAGGCCCTTTCGCTTCATGAGGCATTCGCAGGGAGAAGACTTTCATTCGCATCCGCACACTTCAAGGTGCGCATGGCAGCAATGCACAGTCCGGAATGGCGAGGCTTGCGTGAAACCCCTATCTCGAGGGTGGGAAACGGGGAGGTGTCGAGCGGAGTGCCACAATGGTGCTTTTCACCCCCGGACCGGACGCCAGATCGGAACGCCCTGCGACCCCGGACGCCGTACGCGGCTGCCACCTGCGGCCGCTGGTGCGAGGCGACCGTCCGGCCTTTCGATGCCATCTCCTTCGTCTCGACGAGCGCTCGCGCCGTCTGCGCTTCGGCGGGCCGGTCAACGACGCCTTCATCGAGGCCTATGTCGCCCGCACCAGCGACGTGCGCCGGGTCGGCCTCTTCGACGGACGGGCGCTGCGCGGCGCCGCGGAGCTCCATGTGAGCCCGGCGGACCCCGCGCTCGGCGAGGGGGCCTTCAGCCTGGAGCCCGCCTATCGCGGCCGTGGACACGGCACTCGACTCTTCGACGCCCTCCTCTTCGAGGCCGAAGCGGCCGGCGTCGGGCGATTGGACCTCCAGTGCCTGCGCGAGAACGTCGCGATGCAGAAGATCGCCAGGCGCTTTGCCGCACGCCTGACCTTCGAGGGCAGCGAGACGCTGGCGACGCTCGACCTGCCCCCCGCCGGGGTGCCGGTAGCCGGCGGCTGGCCCGCCGCGCTTCTCTCCTTCAGCCCCGAGCCTGCCTGATCGCCGCCAGCCGCTCCTCCACGAGCGGCATGATGCGCTCCACGATCACCGCGACGCCTGCCGCGTTGGGGTGCATCCGGTCCTCCAGGTTCAGCTCCGAGATCGACGCCACCCCTTCGAGGAAGAACGGGTAGAAGGCGACGTCGTGTCGTTCGGCCAGCCGCTCGAAGATCGGGTTGTAATCCCGAGCGTAGTCGCCGCCCATGTTCGGCGGGGCGACCATGCCCGCGAGGATGACGTCCGTGTCCGGCCGCGCCGTCAGCCGCGACAGGATTTCGTCGAGATTGTCGCCCATCACCTGCGGCGAAATCCCGCGGAGCGCGTCGTTGGCGCCGAGCTCCACGATGACGAGGTCGGCCGTCTCCGGCACCGACCAGTCGAGGCGCGACAGGCCCGCGGAACTCGTGTCGCCGGAAACGCCCGCATTCACCACCGTCACGGTCTCCCCGCGTTCGCGCAGGGCGGCTTCCAGCTGCTCCGGAAAGCTTTCGCCGGGCGCCAAGCCGTAGCCGGCCGTCAGGCTGTCGCCGAAGGCGACGATCTCCAGCCGCTCCTGCGCCGAGAGCGGAACCGCCGAGAGCAGGAGCGCGAAGCCGGCCGCCAAGGCGCGGCGAAGGCGGCGGGTCGCTTGGAACTGGAACATGCTCGGCCCATATGTCGGCACGCTGGCGCGCTGGAAGGATCGGTGGACCGCCCGGTTGCTCCGTCGCGCAGGAGATGCGCTGGGGACGGAGCCGACGGTCCACGGCGTCGCGAAGGAAGATAGGAAGGGGACAGGCTTGGCGAAACCCGCGATCCGTCTGGACGACGTCCATTTGACCCTCGGTTCGGGACAGGCACGCGTCCACGTCCTGAAGGGGGTCAACCTGACGGTGCGGGAAGGGGAGTCCGTCGGCATCGTCGGCCCCTCAGGCTCGGGCAAGTCGACGCTCCTGATGGTGCTCGCCGGGCTCGAGCGTGCCGACGCCGGGCTCGTGGAGATCGCCGGCCAGTCGCTCGCGGGCCTCTCCGAGGACAGGCTCGCGGCCTTCCGGGGCCGGCATGTCGGCATCGTCTTCCAGTCCTTCCATCTCATTCCGAACATGACGGCGCTCGAAAACGTCGCGGTGCCGCTGGAGCTCGCCGGCAAGCGAGACGCCTTCGAGCGGGCGCGCGCCGAGCTCGCGGCCGTCGGGCTCGGCCACCGCGTCGACCATTATCCGGGCTCGTTGTCGGGCGGCGAGCAGCAGCGCGTCGCGCTCGCCCGGGCGCTGGCGCCGGAACCCGCGATCCTCATCGCCGACGAGCCGACCGGCAATCTCGACGCCGAGACCGGCCGGATCGTCGCCGACCTCCTGTTCTTCGAATGCGAGCGGCGCGGCATGACGCTCGTTCTCGTCACCCACGACAAGAGCCTGGCCGCCCGATGCCGCCGCGAGGTCGCCGTGCGCTCCGGTCGCATCGAGGCGGAGGAGGACGCACCGGAGCTCCTGGGCGCCGCGCAATGAGCGCGGCCGACCTTCGGCTCGCGGTCCGCTTCGCGCTGCGCGAGATGCGCGGCGGTCTGCGCGGCTTCTACATCTTCCTCGCCTGCATCACCCTCGGCGTCGCGGCCATCGCCGCGGTCGGCTCGGTCGCGCAGATGATGCAGGCCGGCATCGCCTCGGAGGGCCGGGCGATCCTCGGCGGCGATCTGCGCTTCAATCTCGGGCAGCGCGAGGCGAGCGCGGAGGAGCGCGTGTGGATGGAGGCGCGGGGCGCGGTCTCGCAGAGCCTCTCCATGCGCTCGATGGCGCGCCTGCCCGACGGCAGCGACCAGGCGCTGGCGGAGGTGAAGGCGGTGGATGCCGCCTATCCGCTGGCGGGCCGGGTCGAGACCGAGCCCGCCGAGCCGCTCGGCACGCTCCTTGAAGAGCGCGACGGACGCTTCGGCGCGGTCGCGCCGCGCGAGTTCCTCGCCCGCCTCGGGCTCGAACCCGGCGACACGGTGCGCGTCGGCGACATCGAGGTGGAACTGCGCGCGGTTCTGACGCGCGAGCCCGACGTCCTGTCCGACGGCTTCCTCTTCGCCCCGCGCCTGATGCTCTCGCTCGACGCGATGAACGCCACCGGCCTCGTCCAGCCGGGCAGCCTTTTGTCGAACATCTACAAGCTCGATCTCGCCGATGTGGACGCACCTGCGCGCGAGGTCCTGGAAGCGGCCGACGAGGCCTTCCCGGACGCCGGCTGGTCGATCCGCACGGCCGAACGCGCGGCGCCCGCCCTGCAATCCAACATAGAGCGCTTCTCCCAGTTCCTGACGCTGGTCGGCCTCACCGCGCTGATCGTCGGCGGCGTCGGCGTCGCCAACGCGGTGGGCGCCTATCTCGACGCCAAGCGCCCCGTCATCGCGGTCTTCAAGTCGCTGGGCGCGGGCGGGCGTTTCGTGGTGACCGTCTATCTGGTCCAGATCCTGATGCTCGCCGCCATCGGCATCGCGCTCGGCCTGCTCCTCGGCATCGTTGCGCCCTTCGCGACGGCGGGCCTTCTGGAACGCGTCATCCCGGTTGCGGCCGAAGCCTCGATCTACCCCGTGGCCCTTCTCGTCGCGGCCCTGTTCGGGCTGATGACGGCGCTGGCCTTCGCGCTTCTGCCCCTGGGGGCGACGCGGGACGTGGCGGCCACGGCCCTCTTCCGCAGCGCCGGCACGGACGGATCGACGCGCATGCGCCTGAGCTACGCGGTAACCGTCGGGCTTCTCGTCCTCGCCATCGCGGGCCTTGCGCTTCTGGTGGCGGACGATCGGCGCATCGCCTCGACCTTCCTCCTGGCGACCGGCGCCGCCTTCGTCGTCCTGCGCCTCGTCGCCGCGGCGATCCGCAGGCTCGCGGCCCGCGCGCCCCGCGTCGCCTCGACCCCGCTGCGGCTGGCGATCGGAAACATCCACCGCCCGGGGGCGCTGACGAACTCGGTCGTCCTCTCGCTCGGGCTCGGCCTGACGCTCCTCGTCGCGCTCGCGGCCATCGACAGCGACCTGCGGCGCGAGATCGGCACGACGCTGGCCGCGCGAGCGCCGAACTTCTTCTTCGTCGACATCCAGAACGCCGAGATCGACGCCTTTCGCGGCCGGATCGCGGACCTTGCGCCCGAGGGCGAGCTCGAGGCCGTTCCGATGCTGCGCGGGCGCATCACCGCGCTGAACGGCACCGACGTGCGGGAGCTCGATGTCCCGCCGGAGGGCGCCTGGGTGCTGCGCGGCGACCGCGGCCTGACCTATTCGGCCGAGATGCCCGAGAACTCGGCCCTGACGGACGGCGAATGGTGGCCGCAGGACTATTCGGGCGAGCCGCTCGTCTCCTTCGCGGCCGAGGAGGGCGGCGAGCTCGGCCTTTCCGTCGGCGACACGGTCGCCGTCAACGTTCTGGGCCGCTCGATCACCGCGACGATCGCCAATTTCCGCTCGGTCGAGTGGGAATCCATGTCGATCAACTTCGTCATGGTGTTCTCCCCGAACACCTTCGCGGGTGCGCCGCACGCCTGGCTCGCGACCCTCGACCTGCCCGCCGACGACCTCGACGCCGAGCGCACGATCCTGTCGGGCATCTCCGGCGACTTTCCGGCGGTCACCAGCGTGCGCGTGCGCGACGCGCTCGACGCGGTGAACGACCTCGTGGCCCAGCTCGCTCTCGCCATCCGCGCGGCCGCTGCCGTCGCGCTCGTCGCCTCGGTGCTCGTCCTCTCGGGCGCGCTCGCGGCGGGCAACCGCGGCCGCGTCCACGATGCGGTGGTCCTGAAGACCCTCGGAGCGACGCGTCCGACGCTGATCGGCGCCTTCGCCGCGGAATACGCCATGCTGGGCGCGGCGACGGCCGCCTTCGCCATCGGCGCCGGTGCGCTGGCGGCCTGGTTCGTCATCTCGCGCATCATGCAGCTCCCGTTCCAGTTCGATCTCTCGATCGCTCTGGCGACTCTCGTCGCGTCCCTCGCCTTGACCATCGGGTTCGGACTGGCGGGAACATGGAGGATTCTCGGGCAGAAGGCGGCCCCGGTCCTGCGCGAATTGTAGGAACCGCAAGTCCGCCGCAAGGATCGGTTCGGATTCGGTTCAGAATAACCGAAATGTAATCGACCGCACGCCCGCGAAGGACACGAGAAGTTCACCGCGACCCTTGTGGAACCGGGCTCTCTTCCGCATATTCCTGATCAGGCATGCTGGGCGTCCCGCCAGCGGCGCCTCGATGCGCGACAGAACGACACGCGGCGTCGACACCGGACGGGACACGCAGAAAGGATCAGATCAGATGGCTGATTATCGCAACTACGGAGCGCGCGTCCCCGTCGCCGGCAGCCGGACGGACGCCGCGATCGACGAGGGTCTCCGCAGCTACATGCTGCGCGTCTACAACTACATGATGGCCGGCCTCGCCATCACGGGCGTCGCCGCCTACGGCCTCTACATGGCCTCCACCTCCGGCGTGCCCGTCGACGGCGGCGCGCAGGTGCGCCCGGACCTGTGGCTGACCCCGCTCGGCGTCACCGTCTTCACCTCGCCGCTGCGCTGGGTGCTGATGCTCGCGCCGCTCGCGCTCGTCTTCTTCCTCTCCTTCCGCATCCACAGGATGAGCCTCGCCGCCGCGCAGGCGACCTTCTGGAGCTACGCCGCGCTCGTCGGACTGTCGCTCTCGACCATCTTCCTCGTCTTCACGCAGGAATCGATCGTCCAGGTCTTCTTCGTGACCGCCGCCTCCTTCGGCGCGCTGTCGCTCTTCGGCTACACCACCAAGCGCGACCTGTCGGGCTGGGGCACCTTCTTGTTCATGGGCCTGATCGGCGTCGTGATCGCGATGGTGGTGAACATCTTCCTGCAGTCCTCGGCGCTCGGCTTCGCCGTGTCGGTGATCGGCGTCCTCGTCTTCGCGGGCCTCACCGCCTACGACACGCAGCGCATCAAGGAGATGTACTTCGAGGGCGACGACGTTCTGGTCGCGGGCCGCAAGGCCCTCATGGGCGCCCTGTCGCTCTACCTGAACTTCATCAACATGTTCATGTTCCTGCTGCAGCTCTTCGGCAACCGCGAGTAGTCTCGCGCCGCAGCCGGACTTCCGGTGAAAAGGGGCGGTCTTCGGGTCGCCCCTTTTTCGTGGGTTCCGACGTCGTGGAGAAGTCCGCCGGGCCCGCTTGCGAAGACCGCGCTGCCGGTCCAAGGATCGTCCCGTCATGAGCGCCTTCGCCCTTCGCCCCGCCACCCCGGACGACATCCCGGCCATCGCCCGGATCTACGCGCATGCCGTCCTGAACGGCACGGCGACCTACGAGCTCGATCCGCCGTCGGACGCCGAGATGCTCGCCAGGTTCGAGACGCTGACCCGTCAGTCCTACCCCTACATCGTCGGGTGCGACGGGACGGGCGCCGTCGTCGGCTATGCCTATGCGGGCCCGTTCCGCGCTCGGCCGGCCTATCGCTGGTCGGTGGAGGACTCGATCTACATCGATCCGGACGCGAAGGGGCAGGGGCTCGGCATCATGCTGATCGACCGGCTGGTGGAGCTGTGCGAGGCCGCCGGCTTCCGACAGATGATCGCCGTCATCGGCGGTGCGGATCACACGCCCTCCATCCGCATCCACGAGAAGGCGGGCTTCGAGCGGATCGGCATCTTCAAGGGCTCCGGCTTCAAGTTCGGCCGCTGGGTGGACACGCTCCTGATGCAGCGCGCTCTCGGCGACGGGGACGGGTCCGCGCCCGACGAAGCCGTCTATCCCGGAACGCTTCGTTAAGCATCGCGGCATTCGGCGGAGCGATGCCCCCTGCAGATCGGCAGATCGGGGCCGTCCTACGCGCCGCGCGTGTGGTGCCTTCAGAAACAATTATCCCGCAGACCCCTAGATTGGACTTCGATCAGGCGGCGCGGGTGATTTCGCATGAACGGAACAGGCACGATCGCGAGCATACGACCGGCCGGGACGGGAACGGATGTCATCTACGACGCGCTCGTTGCCATCCGCTCGCATCTGAAGATGGAGGTTGCCTATTTCTCCGAGTTCGTGGGGGATCGGTCGGTCTTCCGCCGGGTGGACGCGCCGGGGTTGGAGCACCTGATCAAGGAGGGCGACAGCCAGAGCCTCGACGACGTCTATTGCAACCATATCCTGGAAGGCCGCCTTCCCGAACTGATCGCCGACACATCCGCCGAGCCCGTCGCCCAGGCCATGCCGATCACCGGCGCGGTGCCCATCGGCTCGCACGCCTCCGTCCCGATCCGCTATCCTGACGGGCGGCCCTACGGCATGTTCTGCTGCCTCTCGCCGCGCCCGAACCCGACCTTGAACGAGCGCGATCTGGAGATGATGCGCGTCTTCGCCGGGCTGGCCACGCGTCAGCTCCATCTCGAGCTGGAGGAGGAGCAGGCCAGCCACGACCGCCGCCGGCTCGTCGAGGCGGTGATCGAGGACGAGGCGTTCAACATCGTCTACCAGCCGATCGTCGATCTGGCCTCGATGCGGACCGTGTCCTTCGAGGCGCTGACGCGGTTTCGCAAGGAGCCCTACCGCTCGCCCGATCACTGGTTCGCCGACGCGGCTGCGGTCGGTCTCGGGCTCGAGATGGAACTGGCGGCGATCCGCGCGGCGATCGCGGCCTTTCCGCGGCTTCCCAAGGACGCAAGCCTTTCGGTCAACGCCTCGCCCGGGGTGGTGACGTCCGGGCTGCTCGAAGCCAGTCTCGACGCCCGCCATCTCGATCGCACGATCGTCGAGATCACGGAACATGCGCAGGTCGACGACTACGCCGCGCTGCGTACGGCGCTCGATCCGTTGATTCGAAAGGGCGTCAAGATCGCGGTCGACGACGCGGGCGCGGGCTTTTCGGGGCTGCGGCACATCGTTCAGATCGCGCCCGACATCATCAAGATGGACATGAGCCTGACGCGCGGCATCGACGAGGACAGGGCCCGCCGGGCGCTCGCGAGCGCCATGGTCTATTACGGACGGGAGACGGGCGCGGCGGTGGTGGCGGAGGGCATCGAGACCGAGGGCGAGCTTCTCACGCTCAAGCTGCTCGGCATCCATCGCGGACAGGGCTACCTTCTCGGCCGTCCGGGAGCGCTTCCCGCGCCGGCCGCAAAGCGGACCGCCGTCGCCTGACGATCAGTCGGAAACGACGCGCAGACTCCGGTCGAAGACGCGCAGGACCTGCGCGAGGTCCGCGCCGCGCTTCATCACCAGGCCACCGGCCGCGATGACGCTGTAAGCCCCCTGGCGCCGCGCGAGCTTCGGGTTCTTCTCGACGCGGAAGATGGGCATCTCCGACGAACGGCGGAAGATCGAGAAGACGGCGCTGTCGGGTCGCATGTCGATCGCATAGTCCCGCCATTCGCCGGCGGCGACCATCCGGCCGTAGACGCGCAGGATTTCCGACAGCTCGCGCCGGTCGAAGGAGACGATGGGGCTGGCGTTCTCCCGCCGGACCTGGGCGAGGTCGATGGGACCGGATGCGGCATCGAAACTCAAACGGCACGTCCTCGTCTGTCTGAAGCGCCGCCTTCGTCCCTGGGACGCTGGACGCCCGCTCGCTTCGATCCTTCGCGCCGGACGCTGTCGGCGCCGGGTCTTCCCGCGCTCGGTCTCGACGGCCCCGGGGGCGCCCGACGCGCGATGCACGCTTCCCACCGGCATCGTCTCATCAAAACGTCGTCTTGCCTACCGGATGTCGCTCCCATCACTTGCGGCGGCCAACGTTCCGACCCTGAGCGTTCCGATCTCGAGCCAGAACGTCCGGGGCCGGCCGAGGTTGCGGCAGCTGCGTCTCAGAGCGCCAGCGAGGCCGCGGCGAGGATCGGTCCGGGCGAGCCGTCCTCGTCCATCGCCTGGAGCAGGACCGCGCAGCCGGTCGCGCCCGCCTCGATGCCGCCCAGCGTCGCGATCGGCATGTCGAGCTCGATGGACCTGCCGTTCATCTTCCCGACGACCTGCCAGTCGTTGACCGAATGGCTGTTGACCAGATGGCGTCCGGCATTGTCGCCGCGCTCGACGCGGGTGGCGGTCGTGGCGCGGTAGGTGACGAGGATGAGCACGGTCTGTCCCGGTGCTTCGGCGGGCGCGTCCGCCTCGATGTGAAGGGTCGAGCCGACCTTCGACAGGCGAAGCTCGACCGCCGCGGAGCGGGTCGGGAGCCGGGCCTCCGACAGGGCGGCCGCGATCGCGGAGCGGTCGACGTCGTCGATCTCGCGCTCCCCGTTGACGATCGCCTGCGGCGTGAAGACCGAGCGATGCCCGATCGCCTTGGCGTAGGCGCGCTGGCGTTCGGAGTTGCGGGGCGAGCCGAGGGGATCCTTCCAGCCGATATAGTCCCAATAGTCGACATGATAGGACAAGGCGAGCAGCCTGGGGTCGGCCGACAGCGCCGTCAGCGTCTCGTCGGCCGCCGGGCAGGAGGCGCAGCCCTGGCTGGTGAAGAGCTCGATGACGCCGTCGATCGCGGTCGAGGACGCGGCGCCTTCGGCAAGATGGGCCTCGGCGAAAGGTGCCGAGGAGGCAGGGGCCTGTGCCGAGGCGGGGACAGCGGCGAGGAGGGAGGCGGCGACGACGGCTGCGACGGCACCGCGCAAGGGACGCGGCCTTCGTCCTTCCCGGAAAAGGCGCACGTCGGTCCGCACCGGCGAAAACCGCGCGTGACCTGCCGGGCTACGCATCGGGCCGTCCGTGAACCGGATCCGGCTCGCGAGGCGATGCTGGCGTGCGCCCGGGGCGCTTCGGTTCGTGTCGGCTCATCAGGCAAGCTTAGTATGGCGACCGGGCTGCCAGCCAGTCAATTGGAAGTGACGGGAGGCGCGCGAACCGACGCGCGCCCCCCGTCGGATCGTCAGGCGGCCAGCTTGCGCAGCACGTAGTGCAGGATGCCGCCGTTTCGATAGTAGTCGAGCTCGTCGAGCGTATCGATGCGGCAGAGCAGCGGCACGGTGTCCGTCGTGCCGTCGGCGCGCTCGATCGTCGCGTCCATCCGCTGGCGCGGCTGGACGTCGGTCAGGCCCTCGATGGTGATCTTCTCGTCACCCTTGAGGCCCAGCGACTTCCAGGACGTGCCCTCTTCGGCGAAGACGAAGGGCGCGACGCCCATGCCGACGAGGTTGGAGCGGTGGATGCGCTCGAAGCTCTCGGCGATCACGGCGCGCACGCCGAGGAGCACCGTGCCCTTCGCCGCCCAGTCGCGCGAGGAGCCCGAGCCGTACTCCTTGCCGGCCAGCACCACGAGCGGCACGCCCTCGTCCTGGTAGCGCATCGCCGCGTCGTAGATCGGCATCTGCTCCCCGGAGGGGAAGTGCTTGGTCACGCCGCCTTCGACGCCGTCCAGCATCTGGTTCTTGATGCGGATGTTGGCGAAGGTGCCGCGCATCATGACCTGATGGTTGCCGCGGCGCGCGCCGTAGGAGTTGAAGTCCACCGGGCGGACCTGGTGGCTGACGAGATACTCGCCCGCCGGGCCGCTCGCCTTGATCGAGCCGGCCGGCGAAATGTGGTCGGTCGTGATCGAGTCGAGCAGGAGCGCCAGGATCCGCGCGCCGTGGATGTCTTCCACGGCCTTCGGCTCCATGCCCATGCCCTCGAAATAGGGCGGGTTCTGCACGTAGGTCGAGCGGTCGTCCCAGTCGTAGGTCAGGCCGCCCGAGACGTCGATCTTGCGCCAGTGCTCGTCGCCCTTGAAGACGTCCGAGTAGCGCGTCTCGAAGAGGTCGCGCGTCACCGTCCTGCGGACGATCTCGGCGATCTCCTGCGTCGTCGGCCAAATGTCCTTCAGGAACACGTCGCTGCCGTTCTGGTCCTGGCCGAGCGGCTCCCTGGTGATGTCGACGAACATCGAACCGGCGATGGCGTAGGCGACGACGAGCGGCGGCGAGGCGAGATAGTTCGCCCGAACGTCCGGGTTGACGCGGCCCTCGAAGTTGCGGTTGCCCGAGAGCACCGAGACGGCGACGAGGTCGTTCTCGTTGATCGCCTCGGAAATCGCTTCCGGCAGCGGGCCGGAATTGCCGATGCAGGTCGTGCAGCCGTAGCCGACGAGGTTGAAGCCCATGGCGTCCAGATCCTTCTGGAGGCCGGCCTTCTCGAGATACTCGGTGACGACCTGGGAGCCGGGCGCCAGCGAGGTCTTCACCCAGGGCTTGGGCTTCAGGCCCTTCTCGGCCGCCTTGCGGGCGACGAGGCCGGCCGCCACGAGGACGTTCGGGTTCGAGGTGTTGGTGCAGGAGGTGATCGCCGCGATCACGACGTCGCCGTCGGCGATCCCGTGGTCGACGCCCTTCACGTCATGACGCGAGGTCTCGGGCGTCTGCCCGGCCTGGTTCGCGCCCTCGGCCATGTAGCGCGCGTCCTCCGCGGACTTGGCGACGGCCGACTGCTTGCGCCCGCCCTGGAGCTCGGCGAGCGCCTTGGCGAACTGCGACGCCGCATCGGTCAGCGCGACGCGGTCCTGCGGACGCTTGGGGCCGGCGAGCGAGGGAACGACGGTCGAAAGATCCAGCGAGAGGGTGGAGGAGAACACCGGATCCTCGGCGCCGTCCTCGCGGTACATGCCCTGCGCCTTGGCGTAGGCTTCGACGAGCGAGATGCGGTGCTCGTCGCGGCCGGTCGCCTGGAGATAGGCGATCGTGTCCTTGTCGATCGGAAAGAAGCCGCAGGTGGCGCCGTATTCCGGGGCCATGTTGGCGATCGTCGCCTGGTCCTCCAGCGTCAGGTTCGACAGGCCGGGGCCGTAGAACTCAACGAACTTGCCGACGACGCCGTGCTTGCGCAGCATCTGCGTGACGGTGAGGACGAGGTCGGTGGCCGTCGTGCCCTCGGGCAGGCGGCCCTCCATGCGGAAGCCGACGACCTCGGGGATCAGCATGGAGATCGGCTGGCCGAGCATGACCGCCTCGGCCTCGATGCCGCCGACGCCCCAGCCGAGGACCGACAGGCCGTTGACCATGGTCGTGTGCGAATCGGTGCCGACCAGCGTGTCGGGATAGGCGACGGTCTCGCCGTTCTCCTCGCGCGTCCAGACGGTCTGCGACAGGTATTCCAGATTCACCTGGTGGCAGATGCCGGTGCCGGGGGGCACGACGCGGAAGTTCTGGAAGGCGCCCTGGCCCCAGCGCAGGAAGGTGTAGCGCTCGCCGTTGCGGTCGTACTCGACCTTGACGTTCTTCTCGAAGGCGTCCGGCTGCCCGAAATAGTCGACCATGACCGAGTGGTCGATGACGAGGTCGACCGGCACCAGCGGGTTGATCTTCTTGGGGTCGGCGCCGAGCTTCTCGGAGGCATCGCGCATAGCGGCGAGGTCCACGACCGCCGGAACGCCCGTGAAGTCCTGCATCAGGACGCGCGCCGGGCGGTAGGCGATCTCGTGGCCCGCCGAGCCGCGATCCTCGACCCAGCGAACCGCCGCGCGCACGTCGTCGGCCTTGACCGTGCGCCCGTCCTCGTTGCGCAGGAGGTTCTCCAGAAGCACCTTCATGGAGAAGGGCAGGCGCGAGGCGCCGGTCAGCCCGTTCCGCTCGGCCTCTTTCAGATCGTAGTAGACGTAGTCGCGACCGTCGACGGTCAGAACCTTGCGGCTCTTGAAGCTGTCCGGATGCGTCTCAGACATGGGGGCTCATTCCTTCCCGAACCAAGTGGTGTCCGAAAGGCGAACGCCCTGCGTACCCTGGCCGGGAGGCCGGGGCTGCCGGAAGATGCGGGTACGACCATTTCCGCCCGTCCGCCTCGCGGCCTTTGCGAAGGCCACATGAGATCGGCGCTATGACATCCGCGCCGGTCGCTGGCGCGGTTGGGTCGCCTTATAGGCAAGTTTGTAATGGCTATAAAGGGGTGCGGACGCCTTCGTATACGAAATCGGAGCGGGCCGGACCGGCGCTTGCGCCGTCCCTTGCCTTTCGCCGCCGCGCTGAACAAGAAGGGCACGTTCGAAACCATGGGAAGGGCGAACGGGACGGCATGTCCGGGGTCGGGATCATCTGCGAGGGACTGGCGACGGGCCGTTCCGGCGAGCCCCTGTCGGAGCCGTTCGACCTGACGGTCCGCACCGGAGAGGCCCTGGTCCTGACGGGCGCGAACGGCAGCGGCAAGTCGACGCTGCTCCGAACGCTGGCGGGGCTCCTGCAGCCCTATTCCGGGACCGTCCGCATCGAGAACGGGCTGGCGCCGGACGGCGAGCCCGCGACGCGCGTGGCCGATGCCGCGCACTATCTCGGCCACCGCAACGCGATGAAGGCCGGAGCGACGCTCCGCGACAACCTCGTCCTCTGGCACCGGCTGCTGGGCGGCCGCGGGGCCGGCAGCCAGGAGGCCGTGTCCCTCGCCCTCGAGACGGTCGGGCTCGCCAGGCTCTGCGACCTTCTCCTCGGCCATCTCTCCGCCGGGCAGCAGCGCCGCGCCGCGCTCGCACGCCTTCTCCTCGTACCCCGTGCCGTCTGGCTTCTCGACGAACCGACGGGTGCCCTCGACGACGCCTCGCGCGCACGCTTCGCGGCCATGGCGAAAGCGCATCTGGCGGATGGCGGCCTTCTCGTCGCGGCGACCCATCAGCCCCTCGGCATCGAGGGGCGCACGCTCGACCTCTCCGCCCTGCGGCCGAAGGCGGCCTGATGGGGGCGCTCTTCAGGCGCGATCTGTCCGCCCATCTGTCCGGCGGGGCGGCGACGGGCCTCGTCTTCTTCCTCGCGCTCGTCGCCACGCTTCCCTTCGCCATCGGGCCCGACCTTCCCCTCCTGTCGCGGATCGGCCCGGGGATCCTCTGGGTCGGCGCGCTCCTCTCGACGCTGCTCTCGCTCGACCGCCTGTTCCAGGCCGACCGGGAGGACGGAACGCTCGACCTTCTCCTGACGGGGCCGGCCCCGCTGCCGCTCGTCGTCTTCGCCAAATGCGCGGCGCTCTGGTGCGGGGCCGTCGCGCCTCTCGTCGCCGCGAGCCCGCTGCTCGGTCTGTTCCTGGCCCTCGAGCCCGCGGCGCTCGGCACCGTCGCGCTCTCGCTCCTGATCGGCACGCCGGCCCTCGTCTTCATCGGTGCGGTGGGGGCTGCGCTCGCGGTCTCGCTGCCGCGCGGCGGACTGCTCGTCTCGGTCCTCGTTCTGCCGCTCGCGATCCCGGTCCTCATCTTCGGCGTCTCGGCCGCGCGCGCCTCCGGCGAGACGGACGCTCCGTTCGCCGCACCCCTGATGATCCTTTGCGCACTCTCTCTCCTCTTCGCGGTCGTCGGCCCTCTCGCCGCCGCGGCCGCTCTTCGTGCCTGCGACGACTGAAGGAACCGCCATGCCACTCGCGGACGGATACGAACTGCGCCTCGAAATCCCGTCGGTGGAGGACTTCCGGCGTCTTCGCGAGGTCACGGGACTCTCGACCAAGACGCAGGAGGCGGCCGCCCTCGGCCTGCCGAACTCCTGGGCCTCGGCCATCATCGTGCGGGAAGGCCGAACCGTCGCGATGGGCCGCGTCATCGGCGACGGCGGCTGCCATTTCCAGATCGTCGACATGGCGGTGGAGCCGGCCGAGCAGGGGCGGGGCCTCGGCAAGGCGATCTTTTCCGCGCTGATGGACGAATTGAACGCCCGCGCACCAAAGAGCGCCTATGTCAGCCTGATCGCGGACGGCGACGCGCAGCATCTCTACGCGAAGTTCGGCTTCAAATCGGTCATGCCCGCGTCGATCGGCATGGCGCAGTGGATCGGCGGCAAGCCCCCGCGCTCGCCGCTCGCACCGCCGGCCGAGCCGGAGGGGTCCTGATCCCCTGCGGCCTTCGTGATCACAGGCTCGATTGCGGGGCGGCCCTGGAGGCATTAGAACGCCTCGCATGAGCGACATCGCCGCAAAGGGCTGGAGCGTTTCCGCGCTCGCCAACCCGACCCGCTTCATGGGCCTGTCGGGCGCGGTGCAGCCCTATGCCTACGGCGTCGCGCTCCTCGTCCTCACCGTAGGCGTCGCGCTCGGCCTGACGGTTCCGCCCGACTACCAGCAGGGCTCGACGGTCCGGATCATGTTCGTCCACGTGCCCTTCGCCTGGGCCTCGATGATGGTCTGGGCGGTGATGAGCGTCTCGGCGCTCGGCGTCCTCGTCTGGCGCCATCCGCTGGCCGAGGTCGCGATCAAGGCGGCCGCGCCGATCGGGGCGGTTTTTACCGCGCTCGCACTCTTCACCGGTTCGGTCTGGGGCCGGCCGATGTGGGGCACGTGGTGGGTCTGGGATGCGCGGCTGACGAGCGTCTTCGTCCTGTTCCTGATGTATCTCGGGCTGATCGGCCTCTCCCGCGCCTTCGAGGACCCCGCGAAGGCCGGCCGGCCCTCGGCCATCCTCGTCCTCGTCGGCCTCGTGAACCTGCCGATCATCAAGTTCTCGGTGGACTGGTGGAACACGCTGCACCAGCCGGCCAGCGTGCTTCGCGCCGCCGGCCCGGCCATGCCGGCGGTCTACCTCACCCCGCTGCTCCTGACCGCGCTCGGAATCTCGCTCCTCTTCCTTGCCCTGCATCTGACGGGCATGCGCACCGAGATCCGCCGCCGCCGCGTCCACGCGCTGTCGCGCCGCGCCGCGCGCGGGGCGGAGGGCTGACCATGGCCGATCCCTATCTCGCCTATGTGACGTCCGCCTACGCGGTTTCGGCGCTGGCGCTCGCGGGCCTCGCGGTCTGGACGCATCTCGACGGACGGACCGCCAAGCGACGGCTCGAACGTCTGGAAGCCGAGCGGACCGACAAGGTGCCGCGCCCGTGACGGAGACGACCGCGACGCCCCGTCGGTGCCGGCCGTGGCTCGCGCTCCTGCCGATCGTCGTCTTCGGCGCGCTTGCACTCGTGTTCCTGACGCAGCTCGTCTCCGGGCGGGACCCGCAGGCGCTGCCCTCGGTCCTGATCGGGCGCGACGCACCCGCGACCAGCCTGCCGCCGCTCCAAGGGCTCGCGTTGCCGGGACTGGAAATTCCGAAGGGCGGCACGGGCCGGCCGCTCCTCGTCAACGTCTTCGCGTCCTGGTGCGGGCCGTGCCGGGTCGAGCACCCCATGCTGATGGATCTGACGGACGATCCGCGCCTCGATCTCGTGGCCATCAACTATAAGGACCGGCCGGAACAGGCGCTGTCCTTCCTGAACGAGCTCGGCAACCCGTTCGCAGAGGTCGGCGTCGACGGTTCGGGCTCGGCGACGATCGACTGGGGCGTCTACGGCGTTCCCGAGACCTTCCTCGTCTCGGCGGACGGCACGATCCTGTGGAAGCACACCGGGCCCCTGTCCGACGCCTCGGTGCGAGACGGGCTGATCCCAGCCCTCGAAGCGGCTGCGCCGCCGCTGGGCTGATTCCCGCCCTGCCGCATCCATCGTCCGACGCCGAAGCGAACACGTTTCGGCCGGCAATCTCAAACGCAGAACGAGAAGATGCCGTCGCGCCAGATTTCGGTGCCGTGCGCGTCCCAGGCCCAAAGGCCGAGGACGACGGCGAGAAGCGCCGCGCCGTGCAGCAGGATCGAAGTGCGATTCGACACGATCATCGTGCGCCCTCCATCGAAAGCCGGGCCAGCGGCGCGTCCCGGATCGGCCAGTTGACGATGCCGGCCAGAATGGCGAGCGCGATCGAGGCCGTCCAGGCCCAGTCGTAGGATCCCGTCCAGGCATAGGCGAGACCGGCGCCCCAGGCGCCGAAGAACGCGCCGATCTGGTGGAACATGAAGACGATGCCGAACAGCGTCGAGAGGTAGCGCACGCCGAAGATCTGGCCGACGAGCCCGCTCGTCAGCGGCACCGTGCCGAGCCAGAGGAAACCCATGGCGCAGGCGAAGAGCGTCGCCGAAAGCGGCGTGAAGGGCAGCGCGAGGAAGATCGCCATCGTCACCCCGCGGGCGAGATAGATGCCGGACAGGACGTACTTCTTGCGCAGCCGGTCGGCCGAGACGCCGAAGACGTAGGACCCGAGGATGTTGAAGAGCCCGATCAGCGCCAGCGCCCGCGCGCCGATCGCCGGGTCGAGCCCCCGGTCGGAGAGGAAGGCGGGCAGGTGCGTCGCGACGAACGCGATGTGGAAGCCGCAGACGAAGAAGCCGGCGTTGAGGAGCCAGAAGCCGGAATGCCCGCTCGCCTCGCGCAGCGCCTGTCCGAAGCTCTGCGCGGGACCGGCGCTTGCCCGGGCGGCGGGACGGCCCGAGATGCCGATCGCCAGAGCCGCCATGGTCGCGGTCAGGCCCGCGAAGATCATCAGCGTCTCGCGCCAGCCGTAGGACGCGATCAGCCCCTGCGCGACGGGCACGACGAGGAACTGGCCGAAGGAGCCGCCGGCGGTGACGATGCCGGTCGCCAGGCCCCGCTTCTCCGGCGGCACGGCGCGCGCGGCGGCGCCGATCACGACGACGAAGGTCACGCCCGTCATCGCGAGCCCCGCCAGGAAGCCGAGCGTGACGTTGAGGCCGAGGGCCGATGCCGAGAAGGCGGCCAGGACGAGAGCGGCCGTATAGATCAGGGCGCCCGCCGCGGCGACCCGGCCCGCCCCGTGGCGGTCGGCCAGCGCCCCGACGAAGGGCTGGGCAAGGCCGAGGATCAGGTTCTGGATGGCGATGGCGAGCCCGAAGGCCTCGCGGCCGACGCCGATGTCGAACTCGATCGGGCGCAGGAACAGGCCGAAGGACTGGCGCACGCCCATGGCGATGGTGACGATGGCCGCGGCACAGGCCAGAACGATCCACGGGCTGCGGACGATGGAGGGAGGCGTCATGGGAGCGGCCATTCCAGAGGCGTGAGCGGCGAGTCTAATCCGCTTTCGACGCGGGCGCGAGCCTGCCGACGGCCGCCCGGCGAGTCCGGCCCTGTTCGCCTTTCGTGCTTGATTCGCCCCATGATTCGGCGCTACCCCGAATCGATGCCGATCGTTTCTCCCGTCCCCTTCGAACCGCTCGTCGACGGCCGCCAGTCGGAGCGCGCCATGATGGTGCGCCGCGGCGTCCAGCGCCTGATGATCGCGCGACGCGTCTCGGCGCTTCCCGAGTTCCCGCTCGTCTCGGGCCGTCGCGCGGATTTGATCTGCCTGTCGGAGAAGGGCGAGTTCACGATCGTGGAGATCAAGACCTCGATCGAGGACTTCCGGGTCGACCGAAAATGGCCGGAGTACCGCCAGCATTGCGACCGGCTGTTCTTCGCCACCCACCCGGGCGTGCCGGAGACCATCTTCCCCGAGGAATGCGGGCTGATCGTCTCGGACGGCTACGGCGCCGAACTCCTGCGCGATGCCCCCGAGCATCGCCTGTCGCCGGCGACCCGCAAGGCATTGACGCTGCGCTTCGGCCGCATCGCCGCCGACCGGCTGCAGCAGGCGGAATGGGCCGCGAACCCCTATATGACAGGGCTCGCGGAGGATTGAGACATTTTCCGAGGCCGCATGAGCGAGCCCGGAAAGTCCGACGCGGACTGAGGCCTCAGCGCGGCGCGCGCTTGGCCAGGATGCGCTGGAGCGTGCGGCGGTGCATCGAGAGGCGCCGCGCCGTCTCCGAGACGTTACGCTCGCACAGCTCGTAGACGCGCTGGATGTGCTCCCAGCGCACCCGGTCGGCCGACATCGGGTTCTCGGGAAGCTCGATCTTCTCGCCCGGCGTGCGATGCAATGCCGCGACGATCTCGTCGGCATCGGCGGGTTTGGCGAGATAGTCGACCGCTCCGAGCTTCACTGCCCGCACCGCCGTCGCGATATTGCCGTAGCCGGTGAGGACGACCGCCTTGGTGTCGGGGCTTCGCTCATGCAGCGCCTCGACGATCTCCAGCCCGTTCCCGGCCCCGAGCCGCATGTCGACCACCGCGAAGGAAGGCGGATCGGCGGCGATGGCCGCCAGACCCTCCGGCACGCCCTCCGCGGTGCGCACGTCGTAGCCGCGCGTCTCGAAGGCGCGCGCCAGACGGGTGAGGAAGGCGCGATCGTCGTCGACGAGAAGGATGGATTGGTGGGCGCCGGAGAGGTCGGACCCGTATCGGGACCCAGCGGCGCTCTGATGGGCAAGGCTCATTGATCAGCTTCCCTTCTTTTCGAACAAGATGGGAACTTTCGTCGTCGCGATCAACGTCTTTCGCGCCCGACCGGCGTTCTTGGCTGCGGGAGCAGCCTATTGCGCCGGGAGGGCGCTCGCGCCGTCCATCGCCTCGTCCCGGCCGGCGCGAGGGCGGGCGATAGAAGGAAGGGCGAGAACGGAGCGGGGCCAGACGATCTCGACCTTCGCGCCCGACAGGGTGCCCTGCGTCGCATTGGAAAAGACGATGGTTGCGCCGGACCGCTCCAGCAGGGTCTTGGCGATGAAGAGCCCGAGGCCGAGCCCGCCTCCGGAGGAGCGCGTCGGACGCTCCCGCCGCGACAGATAGGGGTCGCCGATGCGCGCCAGCGATTCGGGCGAGAAGCCCGGACCGTCGTCGAGCACCGTGACGCGGACGTCGTGCGCGCTCCAGCGGGTCTCGACCAGCACGCGACGTCCCGCGAAGTCGACCGCGTTCTCCACGATGTTGCCGAGCCCGTAGGAGATGCCGGCATTGCGGCGCAGGATCGGCTCCTCGCCCTGGCGTTCGCGGATGGCGGTGTCGATGACGATGCCCATGCCCTGGTGCGGCGACACGGCCTCGTCCACGAGCGCGCCCAGCGAGAGCTGCGCCATGTGCTCCTCGGAGGAGGAGGGGAGGCTGGAGAGGCGGCGCAGGATGTCCCGGCAGCGCTCCGACTGGGCGATGAGGAGATCGATGTCCTCCCGCATCGGGTCGCCCGGCGGACAGGCGCGTCCCATCTCCTTGGCGACGAGCGAGATGGTGGCGAGCGGGGTCCCGAGTTCGTGGGCGGCGGCGGCCGCCAGTCCGTCCAGCGCCGAGAGATGCTGCTCGCGCTGGAGCACGAGCTCGGTCGCGCCCAGGGCGTCGGAGACCGCGCGGGCCTCGGCGGCGACGCGGTAGACGTAGACGGTGGCGAAGACGATCGTCGTGACGACCGAGAACCAGAGGCCGCCGAGATAGAGGCCGGGCAGGTCGAGCGTGTGACCGGGGATCCAGGGCAGCGGCAGATGCGCGAAGAGCAGGAGCGTCGCCGAGGCGATGGCGACCAGCGACAGGCCGACCACGGTCGTCGCGGGCTGCGTCGCGGCGGCCACGATCGCCGGCAGGATCAGGAACAGCGCGAACGGGTTGCTCAAGCCGCCGGTGAGGAACATCAAGCCCGTCGGCTGCAGGACGTCGAAGAGGAGGACGAGCGCTGCGGCGCGCGAGGACAGGCGGTGGCTGTGACGGAAGCGGAGCGTGAGCGCGACGTTCAGCGCCGCCGACAGGGCGATCAACGCCAGACAGGCGACGACCGGATAGGGGAACCACAGGCCCCAGGCGACGAAGACGCAGGCCGCGATCTGGCCGGCGACCGAGACCCAGCGAAGCCGCACCAGCGTCGCCGCCCGCATGCGCTGGCTCTCGCGCACGGGAGGCGCGAGGCGCTGGAACGCGAAGCTCCAGGAGGGGCGTGAGGCGAGGCTCGACATCGACGATGAAATAGACGGGCCGGCGCTCGTGCACAGTGGCCCGCGACGATGGCGCGCGGGCGCGGCTGTCGAAATTCCTGCGTGACGCGGGCGGACGAACGCGGCAAAGGGAAGGTCGATCTGGGGAGGACGATACCGGTTTGGACACCGTCGACAGCATCGCGGCTCTTCGCGCCGCCCTCGAACCGCATCGCCGGGCGGGGCGCTCGATCGGGCTCGTCCCGACCATGGGCTATCTGCACCACGGCCATATGGAGCTCGCCCGCCGTGCCCGCGCGGACAACGACGTCGTGGTGCTGACGATCTTCGTGAACCCGACGCAGTTCGGCCCGAACGAAGACTTCGCCTCCTATCCGCGCGATCTCGACCGCGACTTCGCGCTCGCCCGGGAGAACGGCGTCGATCTCGTCTTCGCGCCCTCGGTCGAAGAGATGTATCCCGGCCCCGTCGAGACCCATGTCGAGGTCGAGACCCTGTCGGACATTCTGATCGGGGCGCAGCGGCCCGGCCATTTCCGAGGCGTCGCGACCGTCGTCTCCAAGCTCTTCAACATCGCGCAGCCGACCCGCGCCTATTTCGGCGAGAAGGACTTCCAGCAGCTGGCGGTCATCCGCCGCATGGTGCGCGACCTCTGCGTGCCGGTCGGGATCGTCGGCGTCCCGACCGTGCGGGAGGCGGACGGGCTGGCGGCCTCCTCGCGCAACGTGCGCCTGTCGCCACAGGATCGGACGGCCGCTTCCGTGATGTCGCGGGCCCTCGATCTGGCGGCGCGGCTCGCGGAGGAGGGCGAGCGCGAGCCGCGGGCGATCGTCGGGGCGATGACCCGGCTCTTTGGGGGCGAGAAACGCGCGGCCGTCGCCTCCATCGACATTCGGGACGCCGAGACCTTGGACGAGGTCGATCGCCTCGGCGTGCGCGACGCCGTGGTGCTCGTCACGGTGCGCTTCGGCGCCGTCCTTCTGATCGACCAGCGCGTCCTGCCCGCCGCCTAGAGAAAGGGAGCCTGCCATGAGCGCTCGCACCGGACAGAAGCGTCTGACGGCGCCGGAGATATTCGCCCGCAAGGGCGGCGAGCCGATCGTCTCGCTCACCGCCTACAGCGCCACCACGGCGAGGCTCGTCGATCCACATTGCGACTTCGTGCTCGTCGGCGACAGCCTCGCCATGGTCGAGCACGGCATGGACTCCACGCTCGGCGCGACGCTGGAGATGATGATCCTGCACGGCGCGGCCGTGGTGCGCGGCTCGTCGAGCGCCATGGTCGTCGTCGACATGCCCTTCGGTTCCTACGAGGCCTCGCCGGAGAAGGCCTTCGAGAGCGCGGCTCGCATCCTTAGCGAGACGGGCTGCTCGGCGGTGAAGCTGGAGGGCGGCGAGCGCATGGGGGAGACGATCCGCTTCCTGGCCGCGCGCGGCATTCCGGTGATGGCCCATATCGGCCTGACGCCGCAGTCGGTCATGGCCTTCGGCGGCTTCAAGACGCAGGGGCGCGAGCGCGCGGCCTGGGAGGGCGTTCTGGCCGATGCGCGAGCCGTCTCGCAGGCGGGGGCCTTCGCCGTCGTCGTGGAAGGCGTCGTCGAGCCGCTGGCCGAGCGGATCACCGCCGAGATCGCGGCGCCCACCATCGGCATCGGCGCATCCGCCGCGTGCGACGGGCAGATCCTCGTCCTGGAGGACATGCTCGGCTTCAACGAACGCGTTCCGCGCTTCGTCCACAAGTTCGGCGATCTGGGCGCTGCGGGGGACGCTGCGGTCGCGGCCTATGCGGCGGCGGTGCGCGAGCGCAGCTTTCCCGGTCCCCAGAACGTCTACCAGCCCAAGGATTAGGTCCCGCGCGGCTTGGCGCGCGCCGTCGCGGGCGCGCTCGCCGGGTCTTCCGGCCAGGGATGGCGCGGGTAGCGGCCGCGAAGGTCGGCCCGCACGTCGCGCCAGGAGCCCGCCCAGAAGCCGGGCAGGTCCCGCGTGACCTGGATCGGGCGATGGGCGGGGGACAGGAGCTCCAGCGTCAGCGGCAGGCGCCCGCCCGCGACGCTCGGATGGCGCGTCAGGCCGAACAGCTCCTGAACGCGCACCGCAAGGACGGCCTGTCCGTCCTCGTAGCGGATCGGCAGGCGCGAACCCGTCGGCGCGGTGAAGTGCGAGGGCGCCGAGCGGTCGAGTTCGGCGGCCAGGCCGGGCGGCAGGCGCGACATCAGCCCCTCGCGCACGGCCCCGCCCGAAATGTCGGCGACGCGCGAGGCGCCGGGTACGAAGGGTCCGAGCCAGTCCCGCAGGGAACCCGCAAGCGTTTCCTCGTCGACGGCCGGCCAGGGTTCCCCGATCTCCGCGGCGAGGAAGGCGAGGCGCTGCAGCAGGCGCTCGGTCTCCTTGTCGTCGAGGATGGCCGGCAGCCCGAGCTTGCCGATCCCCTCCAGAAGCACGGAAAGGACGGCGTCGGGGCAGGGGTCCTTCAGCGGCGTCTCGTCCAGTGTCGCGCGCCCGATCCGCCGCACCAGCCGCGCGCGAACCGACCGGCTCGCCGGATCGAAGGCGAGGCGCTCCTCCTCGACGATCCGGCCTCCCGCGATCTGCGCCAGCCCGTCCGGCGACAGCGCGGCGGCCGAAAGGATGCGGGGCTGGCGCGCTTGCCCCTGCAGCTCGGCCGCGACAAGAAGCTTTTCGCGCGCCAGCGCATGGGTCTCGTCGACGGCGCCCCCACGCCCGTTGGCCAGCACATAGGCGCCGCGGTTCCCGCGCTGGACGGCGATGCGGTCGGGATAGGCGAGCGCCAGCAGCGCGCCGGTCTCCTGCGTGCCGACGCCGCCGTCCGGGCCGCCGGCGGCGATCCGGGCCGCCAGGTTCGACGCCGCCTTCGCGCGTGGGCCGCGATCGGCCCGCCATCGGCGCAGCCGCTCGTCGAGGTCGGCATCGGTTCCCCCGAGGCCCCGTTCGGTCAGGAGAACGGCGATCTCGGCCGCGTGCCGTCGGGAAGGCCCGGGCGCGGCGCCGGTCACCATCCGAGCCAGGCGCGGCGGCAGGGCCAGCGCACGCATGGCCTCGCCGGTCGGCGTCAGCCGTCCGTCGCCGTCGAAGGCGCCGAGGTCGGTCAGCAGCGTGCGCGCCTCGGCGAGCGCCGGTGCCGGCGGCGGGTCGAGAAAGGCGAGGGCGCCCGGATCGCTCACCCCGAAGGCCGCGCAGTCGAGAAGCAGGGCGGACAAGTCGGCCGAAAGGATCTCCGGTGGATCGAAGGCGTCGAGCGCGGCCTCCTGCGCCGCGCGCCACAAGCGGATGGAGACGCCGGGTTCCGTGCGACCGGCCCGGCCCGTGCGCTGCGCGGCGCTCGCGCGCGAGACGCGGACCGTCTCCAGCCGCGACAGGCCCGTCGCGGGCTCGAAGACCGGGCGGCGGGAGAGGCCCGAATCGACGACGACGCGGACCCCCTCGATCGTCAGCGAGGTCTCTGCGATCGAGGTCGCGAGGACGACCTTGCGCGTGCCGGGCTCGGCGGGCCGCACGGCCCGATCCTGCGCGCCCGCCTCCATGGCGCCGAACAGCGGAGCGAGGGTCACGTTCCCCGCGACCCGGGACGACAGCCGCTCGCCCGTGCGCTCGATCTCGCGCTGCCCGGGCAGGAAGGCGAGGACGCTGCCCCTCTCGCTCGCCAGCGCATCGAGAATCGCGCGGGTCATCGCATCCTCGATCGGCTCGGCCGGATCGCGATCGACGTGCCGGATCTCGACCGGATAGGCGCGGCCCCGGCTCTCGACGACGGGAGCGTCGAGGAGCTCGGCCACCCGCGCGCCGTCGAGCGTCGCCGACATGACGAGAAGCTTCAGGTCCTCTCGCAGCGCGCCGCGCACGTCGAGGGCCAGCGCCAGGCCGAAATCGCCCTCCAGCGAGCGCTCGTGGAACTCGTCGAAGAGGACGGCCGAGACCCCTGTCAGCTCCGGATCCGACAGGATCATCCGCGTGAAGACGCCCTCTGTCACGACCTCGATGCGGGTCGCCTTCGAGACGCGGGTGTCGAGCCGCATGCGCCAGCCGACCGTCTCACCGACGCTCTCGCCGAGGAGCGAAGCCATGCGTGCGGCGGCGGCCCGCGCGGCGAGGCGGCGGGGCTCGACGAGCAGGATGCGGCCCGTCCCGGTTCCGTCGCGGGACAGGAGATCGAGCGGCACGAGGGTCGTCTTGCCCGCGCCGGGCGGGGCGACGAGCACGGCGGCGCCGCGCTTCTCCAGCGCATGGGCCAAAGGATCGAGAACGGCGGTGACGGGAAGGTTGGGGAGGGAGCGGTCAGGCACGGACTTGCTCAGCCGAGGTCCTGAAGGCCGACGAACTCCACCTCCAAGGGCTCGAAATGCCGCCGGTTCTCGGTAATGACCACAAGTCCCCTCGATCGAGCCGTCGCGGCGATGGCGATATCTGCGAAGCCCGGATGTCGCCCCTTCGCGGTTGCCGCATCCGCCATCTCACCAGCATGCCTCGCGGCTTCGAGGTCGAAGGAGAGGACGCGCGACCCGAAACCTTCGATCAGGCGCCCCAGCCATTGCTCGAGGGCCGCGGAGCGGCCGTGTCCGCCTGCGCGGTGAAGCTTGCGGATTCCGACATGGATTTCGCAGATCGCGATGGTGGGAATGAAGAGCGACGACGAATGCCGACGAATGGCGCTCGCCGCTTCGATGCCGACACGGTCCGGCGCCAGCAGGGACAGGGAAGAGGTGTCGAGAAGGAAACCGCTCAAAGGTCGACCGAACGCATCGGGCTCTCATTGCGCTCGACGTCGACCCCTCCAGGAAAGGACAGAAGCAGATCGGCGAAGGAATCGCTCGTCTCCGGATAGAGGCGCCGCGCATCCTCCACAGAGACGAGAACAGCCGCGGGCCGACCGTGACGCGTGATCGTCGTCGGCTCGCCGCGCTCCGCCGCCTCTACGAGCGCGGAGAAGCCGGCCTTGGCATCACGGACCTGAAGCGTCCTCATCCGACCACCCGAAGAATATGACCTCATGGGGTCATATTAGCGAGGGCTTGAGCGTCCCGCAACGACTGCGACGCAATCCCCGTTCGCTTCCCGATCCCGCATCGGCTAAGAGGACCGCGATGCCCCGGTTCGCGGGGAAAGGAGCCGGCCGATGTCGCAGACCGATCCGCAGGAGCGCAGGACGCTGGTCCTGACCGGGGCCTCGCGCGGCATCGGCCATGCGACGGTCAAGCGCTTCTCTCGCGAGGGCTGGCGCGTCATCACCTGTTCGCGGCAGGACTTCGCCGAAAACTGCCCCTGGCCGGCGGGCCCGGAGGACCACATCAAGGTCGATCTCTCCGATCAGGAGGACGTCGGCTACGCGACGTCGGAAATCCGCCGCCGCCTGGAGGCGGACGGCTCCCGCCTGCATGCGCTCGTCAACAATGCAGCGATCTCGCCGAAGGCGGAGAAGGGCGCGCGGATGGATTCCATCCACACGCCCATGCATGTCTGGCGCGACGTGTTCCAGGTGAACTTCTTCGCGCCGATCATGCTGGCGCGCGGGCTCTACAACGAACTCGCCAAGGCGCAGGGCTCGATCGTCAACGTCACCTCCATCGTCGGCAGCCGCGTCCACCCCTTCGCCGGCACCGCCTATGCGACGTCGAAAGCCGCGCTTTCCTCGCTGACGCGGGAGATGGCCGCCGATTTCGGACCTGCCGGCATCCGGGTGAATGCGATCGCGCCCGGCGAGATCGACACCGCCATCCTGTCGCCGGGCACCGAGAAGATCGTCGAGACGATCCCGCTGCGCCGGCTCGGCCTCACCTCCGAAGTCGCCGACATCATCTACTTCCTGTGTTCGGGCCAGTCCTCCTACGTCACCGGGTCCGAAATCCACATCAACGGCGGCCAGCACGTCTGAGGACGGGGCGTCAGCTTCGGCGGGCGCCGAGCGCCGCAGCCAGGAGGGCCGCGCCCGACAGGGCGAAGGAGAAGCCGAGGAACAGGCCGATCGCGACGACGGCCGTTCCCGGCAGGCCGACGACGAGGAACACCGCGAGCGCCACGTTGAGAGCCGCCGAGAGGTAGAGCAGGGTCGAGCGCCCGCTGACGCTGTGCAGGGCCCGGGCGAGCGCGAAGTTCGCGACCGCCGAGATCAGGAAGAAGACCGCGATCATCACGGTCAGCGAGACGGCGCCCGCGAAGGGGTCGAAGAGGACGATCAGCCCGAGCGCGAGGATCAGGATCGAGAAGACGATCCCGGACCGCCGCCCGGCGGAGCCCCGCATGGTGAAGGCGCCCACGAGGCCGAGAATCCCGGCCCCGGTGAGGAGCAGCCCGAAGAAGATCACCGTCGCGAAGGTCGCCGCGAAGGGGGCGGCGACGGCGAGAAGGCCGAGCACGAGCTGCGCCGCGCCCTGGAGGGCATAGGCCTTCCAGTAGCGGTGGACGTGGTGGCGGAGGTCCGCCTCGGTCGGCGTCAGACCGTCCCGTTCGAGCGCCATGCGTCGCAACTCCGGATCGCGCCGGACCGGCCCGGCGCCGTCGTTGGAAGTAGGGCGCCACCGGCGGAAGGACCATCCGTGCTCCTCGTCGGACGCGTTCCCCGATGACAAAGGATCGAGGCGCTCGACCAGCCCCCTTCTCCCGCTTGTGGGAGAAGGTCCCGGCAGGGGGATGAGGGCTTCATGGAGCGCCGCAGCGGCCTTCCCCGCAGGCGCCCCGGTTTCGGTCCCGCCCGGCCGGTGCGTCGCGCCGACCGTTCTCTCACGCGTACGGGAAAGATGGGTCACGCGTTCCCGTCTCGTCCGTCAGCGGGGAGCGGCCGACGGACCTCGGCGTCCGTTCGGGCCGTTCTTATCCTTTCGCTGCCTCGTCCGCGCGGCGGTAGACCCAGACGCGCGCCGGGGGCAGATTCGCCCAGACCACCTGGGAGGACGACACCTGGTAGCGCTCTGGATCGGGGCGGATCGGGGGCGTCCAGTAATAGGAGAGCTGCGTCAGGTTCCCGCCGGGGGCGATCCGCTCGAAATAGTGGTCGAGGAGCGCCCGACGCCGCTCCATCGGGAAGCGGATGATCGGAATGGCGAGGAGCACGGTGGCGAAACGCTGGTCCTCGCGGCCCGCCAGGGTCTGCGTCAGGTCCAGCCCATCGCCGCAGATGATGTCGACGCCAGGAAAGCGCTGGACGAGGGCCTTTGCGAACTGCGGATCGTACTCGATCGAGGTGATGCGGCGCGGCTCGATGCCGGCGCGTAGAAGGGCCCGCGTCACGTCGCCGAGCCCTGCGCCCAGCTCCAGGATCGGCCCGTCGAGCCCGGTCGTGGAGCGGGCGACCATTTCGTCGCAATAGCGCGGGGACGAGGCGGCGATGGCGCCCATCTTCCCCGGATTGCGAACCCACGTGCCCAGGAACTTGACCCAGTCGCCCTTGCGCTGGCCGTCTCCGTTGTCCGTCATCCGCTTGGCCTCGGCCATCTCGACGCGTCTCCTCAAGCTTTCGGTGGGTCGTTCGAGGCGCGCGGTCGCGCTCAGGGCCGCAGGCGCCGGTAGACGAGGACGCGGGCGGGCGGCAGGTTCATCTTCACCCAGGGCGCGATCTCCACGCGCGCGCCCAGGCGCTCGGCCCTCACGGGCAGCGTCGGCGAATAGGTGAACTGGATGAAGGGCGCCCCGACCGGCATGCGGGCCAGATGGTTGCGCAGCGCCGCCTCGCGCTCCGCCTCGCCGCGAGCCATCAGGGGCAGGCTGGACACCACGGCGGCGATCGGCCGCCCCGCCAGCGCCCGCTCGAAGGCCTCGCCCGGCTCGTAGGCGTCGCCTTCGACGATCGTCGCGCCCTTGAAGCGACGTGCGAGAAGCAGGCAGAAGTCCGGCGAATATTCCAGAAGGACCAGACGGTCGGCCGCGATCCCGCGGTCGAGGATCGCCTGCGTCATCACCCCGGTGCCGGGACCGAGTTCCACCACGACCGCCTCCGGCGCCAGGGGCTCCGGCACGTGTTCCGCCATCGCTCTGGCCAGGGCCTTGGAGGAGGGAAAGACCGCACCGACCTTCAGGGGATCGCGCAACCAGCTCCGCAGGAAGCTGCCCTGCGATCCACGCTCGGGGGACGCTTCGGGGCGGACGCGGGGTCGAAGCGGCATCCGTTCTCCTCTCGGACGGACCGGCGCGATGCCGATACCTGAGTTCCTCACCTCGGTCCCCCGGGCGGGCCGGGTCGCCTGTCCCTTATGCCCGCATCAGGCCCGCGTGTCTCCGAGACCTTCGAAGAACTCGCGCATCCGTGATAGAAAACCCGCCGATTGGGGCGAATTGTCGGAGGAGGAGATTTCCTCGAACTCCTCCAGCAGCTCGCGCTGGCGGCGCGACAGGTTCTGCGGCGTCTCGATCGACACCTGGATGAACAGGTCGCCCGTCTGGGCCGAGCGCAGGACGGGCATGCCCTTGCCGCGCACGCGGAACTGCTTGCCGGACTGCGTTCCCTCCGGAACCTTCACGCGCGTCGACAGCCCGTCGAGCGTCGAGACCTCGAACTGCCCGCCGAGCGCGGCGGTGGTCATCGAGATCGGCACCTTGGCGAAGAGGTCGGCGCCGTCCCGCTGGAAGAACTCGTGGGGGCGCACCGACAGGAAGATGTAGAGATCGCCCGCCGGCCCGCCGCGCAGCCCCGCCTCGCCTTCGCCCGCAAGGCGGATGCGCGTGCCGTCCTCGATGCCGGCCGGGATGTTGACCGAAAGGTTGCGCTCCTCGGGCAGGCGGCCGTCGCCGCCGCACTTGTCGCACGGGTCGGTGATCGTCTCGCCGCGGCCCTGGCAGGTCGGACAGGTGCGCTCGACGGCGAAGAACCCTTGCGCCGCGCGGATGCGCCCGGCGCCGCCGCAGGTGGCGCAGGTGCGGGCCGCCGTTCCGGCCTTGGCGCCGGTGCCCGTGCAGGCGTCGCACTGGATCGTCGTCGGCACGCGGATCTCGGCGGTCTTGCCGGCGAACGCCTCCTCCAGCCCGATCTCCATGTTGTAGCGCAGGTCCGAGCCGCGCTCGCGGCCCGACGCCCCTTGGGGGCGCCCGCGCCGCTGGCCCATCATCTCGCCGAAGATGTCGTCGAAGATGTCGGCCATGGAGGAGGAGAAGTCGCCGCGGAAGCCGCCGCCACCGCCGCCGTTCTGGAAGGCGGCATGGCCGAACCGGTCGTAGGCCGCCCGCTTCTGCGGGTCCTTCAGGACTTCGTAGGCCTCGCCGATTTCCTTGAACCGGCGCTCGGCCTCCGTGTCGCCGGGGTTCCGGTCGGGATGATACTGCATCGCGAGCTTGCGGAAGGAAGCCTTGAGGGTCTTCTCGTCGCAGGTCTTCGCGACGCCGAGGACTTCGTAATAGTCGACCTTGACGGACAAAGCTCTTGGCTCTCGGCGGTTCGATTTCAGACGTCGGCGAAGGCGGCGGACCTGTCGGCCCGCAAGAATTGTTGCCGATCTGCGAAGACCGGACCTCGCCCGATATGGGCACGTGGCCCCGCCGTTACCATAGGGCTCGCCGGAGCGGAAGATCGGCCCGTCCCGGCCACAGGCCCGACACAAGTCTCGCCCCTATGCTTTCGCCGGGATGGTTCTCACGGCGGGGCTTTGCAGGATGCGGATGTGGTTGACGGCGCTGTGCGTGGCGCTTGCGCTGACCGGAGCGAAGGGCGCATCGGCCCAGGGTGTGGAGGCCGGTTTCCGGCCGTTCCTTGAGAGCGAGATCTGGCCGCAGGCGCGGGCGCAGGGCGTGTCGCGTTCGACCTTCGACGCCGCGCTCGGGACCGTGCGCCCGAATCTGCGCCTGCCCGATCTCGTCCTGCCCGGCCAAGCGGCGGGCGTTTCGGAGAACCAGCATCAGGCCGAGTTCCAGAGCCCGCACGCCTATTTCAATTCCATCGGCGGCGTCGTCTCGCGCGGGCGCTCGCTGCTCCAAGAGCATGCCGGTCTCCTGCAGCGGATCGAGCAGCGCTACGGCGTGCCGGGGCCGATCGTCGTCGCGGTCTGGGGCCGGGAATCGGCCTTCGGCTCGGCCTCGATCCCGCACGACGCCTTCGAGGTGCTGGCGACCAAGGCCTATCTGGCGCGAAGGCGCGAGATGTTCGCCGCCGAGCTGATCGCGGCCCTGCGGATCGTGGAAGAGGGTCACAAGGCGCCTGCGCAGATGAAATCCTCGTGGGCGGGCGCGCTCGGCCAGCCGCAGTTCATGCCGACGAAGTTCCTCGAGCTCGCGGTGGACTTCGACGGTGACGGACGCAAGGACATCTGGAACTCGGTCCCCGACACCCTGGCCTCGATCGCCAACTATCTGCGCCAGTCGGGCTGGGTGCCAGGACGCGACTGGGGCTTCGAGGCGAACGTGCCAGACAACGTCTCCTGCACGCTGGAGGGGCCTGACCAGGGTCGGCCGATCTCCCAGTTCGTCGGTTCGGGCGTCACCCGCGTCTCGGGCCGCCCCTTCCCCGCGAACGAGGCGAACGCGCAAGGATTCCTCCTGATGCCCGCGGGCCGCTACGGACCGGCCTTCGTCGCCACGCCGAACTTCTACGTCATCAAGGAATACAACAACTCCGACCTCTACGCGCTCTTCATCGGCCATGCGGCCGACCGGATGCGAGGCGGCGGCGCCTTCCAGGGCGACTGGGCGCGGGTGGACGGACTGACGCGCGGCGACGTCGCACGCATGCAGGATCGGCTGGTGGCGAGAGGCAACGACGTCGGCGGCGTGGACGGGCTGCCCGGCTTCAAGACCCGACGGTCGATCGGGGCGTTCCAGGAGGCGTCCGGCGTCCCCGCGACCTGCTGGCCGAGCCGCGAGTTGAAGAACCGGCTCGGCTGAGGCGTCAGCGGGTGCCGAGGCAGACGATGGGCAGGATCGAATCCTGGACGTTTGCGGTCGCGTCCGGCACGCTCTGGAGGTCGAGGGTCTCGTCGGCGACGCGGTAGTCGATGTCGCTCGCCTTCAGGAACCGCGTCGCGGCGTCCGGACGGATGGCGAAGTTGATCGACTGCGGAATGTCGCCCGTGAGGTCCGCGACGGCGACCGCGTTGAGCTTGGCCGTCACCACGCCGACGACGCGCCCGGCGAGGTCGATGACCGGGCCGCCCGAATTGCCGGGCTGAACGGCGGCCGAGATCTGGATGTAGTTCGGGTCGTTCATCAGGCCGAGGAGCGAGGAGATGTTGCCGCGCGTCACGTTCAGCGAGTCGGCGAGGATCGAGCGCAGCGGGTAGCCGAGGGCGAGGATGTCCTCGCCCAGGCGCGGCTTGCCCTCGACGATCGCCAGCGGCTCGCCGAGATCGGCGCCGTCGATCTTCACCAGCGCCAGATCGTTCTCCTCGTCGACCAGAACCTGCGAGGCCGCGCCGAACTCGCCGACGAGGACGGTCTTGCAGGCGTTGGCGACATGCGCGTTGGTCATCAGCCAGCCGTCGCTCGACACGACGAAGCCGGTGCCCGAGCCGTCGAAGCCGGGCGAGGCCTCCTGCTCCCGCGTCTCGCCCGGAACCGCACGCACGCCGGCCATCTCGGGGCCGGAGAAGGCGAGGGAGAAGGAATCGTCGGGGCGAAGACCCGCGACGAGCCCGCCGTCCATCGGCAGCGCGAAGGGCTCGAACGAGTTCGAGGCGACGGCGATATAGGGGGCGAAATGCTTCGCGAGCTCGGGCGCGTAGGACACGGAGAAGCCGCGCAGGTCCTCGCCCTCGCCGTCGAAGCGGATGTAGAAGTCGCGCCCGTCCTCGCGGCCGGTGAGGATGAAGTGGTCGCCGACGAAGTCCGCACGCTCGACGAATTTCGCGGCGCTCTCCTCCGACAGGATCTCGAAGATGTCGGGAAGGCTGTAGCCCTCCTCGTTGAAGCGAACGGTCTCGATCTCGACGCGCCCGTCCGGCGAACGCCACATCGATCCGACCTCGGTGCGGCCGACCGATGTCACCTCGCCGAGCGGGAGGCCGAGGCGGACGCCGGTGTTGCTGTCCTCGACCCATTCGAAGCCGACGGCCTCCACCGCCAGATCGCTGGCGGCGACGAGCGACTGGAGGAACCGCTCGTTCATCACGCCATCGGCGGCGAATCCGTGGCGGGCCTGGAAGCCGCGGATGGCCTCCAGCGTCTGCGGACCGACGCGTCCGTCGAAGCGGCCGTCATAGTCGCCCGTCCAGGCGAGGCGCATCTGCAGCCCCTGGCGGAATTCGACGTCGGTGTTGTCGTTGTATGCGGAAGCGAGGTCGGACGTCTCGGACATGGTCGCCGCATGCGCCGGCGCGACGACGGAGATCGACGTGGCCGCCGCAGCCGCGAACACGACGGAGGCGGCCAGAACTGCCTTCAGCGAACGCCCCATGATCTCCGAGCCCCTTCCAGTCTTTCGACGCAAGAGGAACGCGGGATCGACGATTTCGATCCATGCCATGTTAAGGCTTTGTCAAGAGGTTACGTGCAGCGATCGCCTTTGAATGAAATTTTCCTGTGGGGAGCGTCTTCGGGCGCGGCCCATCATCGATGATCCGGGGCGTCGAGTGCCCTCGCGGACCCCGAGTTGACCGGTCCGCGCGGCCGGATTACCTCACCGTCATGACGATCAAGCCGCTCATCATCCTCCCCGATCCGATCCTTCGTCAGGTTTCCGCGCCGCTGGAGCGTGTCGACGACGCCGTGCGCGCCCTCGCCGACGACATGCTGGAGACGATGTACGACGCGCCGGGCATCGGGCTCGCCGGCATCCAGATCGGCGAGCCGCTGCGCATCGTCACGATCGACCTCTCCAAGGAGGACGAGGAGAAGCGGCCCCAGGTGTTCCTCAATCCGGAGATCGTCCGGCGCTCGGACGACGCCTCGGTCTACGAGGAGGGGTGCCTGTCGATCCCGGACTATTACGCCGAGGTCGAGCGCCCCGCGACGATCACGGTCCGCTATCTCGACCTCAGCGGCGAGAGCCGGGAGATCGAGGCCGATGGACTCCTCGCCACCTGCCTGCAGCACGAGATCGACCATCTCGACGGCGTGCTCTTCATCGACCACATCTCCAAGCTGAAGCGCGAGATGGTGGTGAAGAAGTTCACCAAGGCGGCCAAGAGGGCGGTGGCCTGATCCCTTCCGCCGCGATCGCATCGAAGGGCGGGCGATGAGCCTCAAAATCGTCTTCATGGGCACGCCGGCCTTCTCGGTGCCGACGCTCGACGCTATGGCCGCGGCCGGTCACGAGATCGTCTGCGCCTACACCCAGCCGCCGCGCCCGGCGGGCCGGCGCGGCCTGTCGCCGACGCCCTCGCCCGTCGCGGGCCGCGCCAGCGAACTCGGGATCGAGGTCCGCCATCCCTTGTCGCTGAAGGGGGCGGACGAGCAGGCGGCCTTCGGGGCGCTCGGCGGCGACCTCGCCATCGTCGTCGCCTACGGCCTGCTGCTGCCCAGGCCCATCCTCGAGGCGCCCCGCTTCGGCGCGCTGAACGGCCACGCCTCGCTGCTGCCCCGCTGGCGGGGCGCTGCGCCCATCCAGCGCGCGATCGAGGCGGGGGACGCGGAGACGGGCGTCATGGTCATGCGGATGGAGGAGGGGCTCGACACCGGACCCGTCGCGGTGACGCGGCGGACGGCGATCGGCCTGGCGGAGACGGCGGGCGATCTGCACGACCGGCTCTCGATTCTGTGCGCGCAGGGCATGGTCGAGGCGCTGGCCCGGCTGGAGGCCGGGACGCTCGCCTTCGAGACCCAGGAAGCGATCGCGCAGCGGACGGGCCGCGAAACGCTCTATGCCCGCAAGATCGACAAGGCCGAGGCACGGATCGACTTCTCGGACGATGCCGCGCGCATCGCGGCGCGGATCAACGCCTTCTCGCCCTTTCCCGGCGCCTGGACGCAGATGGATTTCGGCGCCGGGCCCGAGAGGGTGAAGCTGCTGCGCGCCGCCGTCGCCGATGGTTCCGGCGAGCCGGGCGCCCCGCTCGACGGCGGGCGCCTCATCGCCTGCGGGACGGGCGCCGTCAGGCTCCTCGAACTCCAGCGGGCCGGCGGCAAGGCGATGGACGCCGGCACCTTCTTCCGCGGCAGCGCGCTCGCCTCGCACGCCCCGGTCGGCTGATGCCGCGCTACAAGCTCACCGTCGAGTACGACGGCGCGCCCTATTGCGGCTGGCAACGCCAGGCGAACGGCCTTTCGGTGCAGGGCGCGCTGGAGATCGCGCTCGCCGATTTCGCGGGCCAGCCGGTCACCGTCTTCGGCGCGGGCCGCACGGATGCCGGGGTTCACGCCACGGGGCAGGTGGCCCATGTCGACCTCCCGCAGGAGCGACGCGACGGGACGGTGCGCGATGCGCTGAACGCGCGGCTGCGCGAGGCGGGCGGCGTCGCGATCCTGTCCGCCGAGCGGGTGCCGGACGATTTCGACGCGCGTTTCTCGGCGAGAAAGCGGCATTATCTCTACCGCATCCTCAATCGCCGCCCGCCGCCGACACTGCTCAAGGGCAAGGTCTGGTGGTGCTGGCGCCGGCTCGACGTCGGGGCGATGCACGAGGCCGCGCAGCGGCTTCTGGGCACGCACGACTTCACCACCTTCCGCTCCACCCACTGCCAGGCCAAGAACCCGGTGCGCACGCTGGAGCGACTGGACGTCGTCGCCTCGGGCGACGAGGTCCACATCCGCGCCTCGGCCCAGTCCTTCCTGCACAACCAGATTCGCTCGCTGGCGGGCTCGCTCAAGCTCGTCGGCGAGCATCGCTGGAGTGCCGACGACCTCGTCGCGGCCTTGGCGGCGAAGGACCGCAAGCGCTGCGGCCCCGTGGCCCCGCCGGACGGGCTGTATCTGACGAAGGTCGACTACGCCGGGGCGCCGTCCGCGGAGGCGAACCACCGGACGACGAAGTCCTCGTAGATCCGCGTCAGGGTCTCCAGGTCCTCCAGCGGCACGCGCTCGTCCACCATGTGCATGGTCGAGCCGACGAGGCCGAACTCCACCACCGGGCAGACAGTCTTGATGAAGCGCGCGTCCGAGGTGCCGCCCGTCGTCGACATGTCCGGGCGGCGCCCGGTGACGGCGTGGATCGCCTCGCCGATCGAGCGCGTCAGGTCGCCCTCGGCCGTCAGGAACGCATCGGCGTTGGTCGGCATGCAGTCGAGGCGCACCGTGACGCCGCGGGCCGACCATTCCGCCGGCACCGCATCGTCGAGGCGGCGGCGCAGCTCGGCCTCCAGCGTCGCCGCGCTCCAAAGATCGTTGTGGCGGATGTTGAAGGCGAGGCTCGCCTTCGCCGGGATGACGTTGCCGGCCCGGTTGCCCGTGTCGACCGTGGTGATCTCCAGGTTCGAGGGCTGGAAGGCCTCCGTCCCCGCGTCGAGCGGCTCGCGCTGCAGCGCCTCCATGACGGCGGGCAGGACGCGCATGGGGTTCGCCGCGCGGTCCGGATAGGCGGCGTGGCCCTGACGCCCGGCGACCGTGACGGTGCCCGACAGCGAGCCGCGCCGGCCGACCTTGACCATGTCGCCGATCAGCTTCGAGCTCGTCGGCTCGCCGACGACGCAGGCGTCGAACCGGTGGCCGCGCCGGGTCGCGAAGTCGAGGAGCTTCACCGTTCCGTTGACCGCCGGGCCCTCCTCGTCGCCCGTGACGAGCAGAGAGAGCGTCCCCTCTGGCAGTTCACCCCGCGTCGCGAGGCGCGCGATCGCGGCGACGAAGCAGGCGATGCCGCCCTTCATGTCGACCGCGCCGCGCCCGTGGATCTCACCGTCCTCGATCGTGGCCGAGAAGGGCGGGTGGCGCCAGGACGCCTCGTCGCCCGGCGGTACGACGTCGGTGTGGCCGGCGAAGGCGAGATGGCGGGCGTCGTTCGTACCAGCCGTCCCGCGCACCGCGAGGAGGTTTTCCACGTCCGGCGTGCCGGCCTCGCGGAAGACCGGACGCTCGATCGAGAAGCCGAGCGGCTCCAGCATCGCCTGGAGAGCGGTCAGCGCGCCGCCCTCGTCGGGCGTCACCGAAGCGCAGCGGATCAGGGCGGCGAGGTTCTGGACGGGGTCGGTCGCGAGCTTGGTCATGGCGTCCTGATAGCCGCCGGCCAAACGTTCGCCAAGCTGAACGAGGGACGCCGGGCCGCCACGTGCAGGTTTCGCGACGCGCCACCTCCCGGATCGTGCCGCGACTGTGCCTTCTTTTGGCCCCGTTTCGCGTCGATCCCATGCGTCGGGATCAACGGCACGAGGGCCGAGGCATGCTTTCCACGATGGCCGGTTCGAAGGCATCCGGCGTCCCGCGACGCGCGTGTCAGGCTCTGGCCATCATGGCGGTTCCGATCCTCCTCTCCGGTTGCGTCTCCGGCCAGTCGCAGAGCGTGGCGAGCTTCGCCCAGGCCGCGGCCGAGGAGGTCGCCGCCAAGGATGCCGCGGAGGCGGACGTCGCCGGGGCCGCGACGACCACGGCGCTCGCGCCGATCCGCCGGGAGAACGGCACGATCTCGGGCTCGCAGGCGATCGACCGGATGATCGCCGAAGCGGCCGACGCCAACAACATTCCGCGCGACCTCGCCTTCGGCGTCGTCCACGTCGAATCGACCTACAATCCGCGGGCCCGCGGCCGCGGCGTCTACGGGCTCTCGCAGATCATGCCCTCGACGGCCCGCTCGCTGGGCTTTTCCGGCTCCGCCGAGGACCTGCTGGAGCCCGCCATCAACCTTCGTTACGGGATGCGCTATCTGGCAGGGGCGTGGGAGAAGGGCGGCCGCGACGTCTGCCGCGCTTCGATGAAGTACAAGGGCGGCCATCGCGCCTCGACCATGACGCGTTCGGCCGCGGCATATTGCGGGCGCGTTCGCCAGCACATGGCGCGGATCGCAGGCAACCCGATCCTGTCCGGCGCGCCGGTCCAGCTCGCCGTGAACGCTCCGGCCACCGCCGCGACGCCGGCCGCGGCCGAGACCGCCGTGCCGTCTCAGGTTGCGGCCGCCGTGCCGACGCCCGCGCGCGCGTCCGAGACGTCCGTCGCGACGGCGCTGACGGCGAACGCGCCGGCGTCGAATGCCGCGACCGCCGCGATCGAGGCCGGCCGCTCGTCGGAAGCGGGCCGCGCCTCTCCGGCCGAACGTGCCGTCGCCCAGCCGAGCGCACGGCCCGATACCTCCGCGGCCCCGTCCGCCGTCGCCGAGGCGGTCGCCGCGGCGCCGACCGTCGAGCCGACGATGTCCCTTTCCGCCGAGCCCGCGAGCGCGCCGACGTCCGAGACCTTCGGAGAGCCCGATTCGGCGCGCTTCGGCGGCTGATCGTCCAAGCGCCTCTCCATCCTGACGAAGAAGGCCGGTGGATCGCTCCGCCGGCCTTCTTCGTCAGGTCCCGCTCGGCCCTGCGGCCAACGGCTCAGAACTCCTCCCAGCCGTCCTCGGCTGGGTGTTCGGCAGGACGTCGCGCCGCGCCGCCGGCTCCGAGCGTGCGCAGCTGCGCCACCGGCCGGTGGGACGGAACGTTCGCCGGCGCGCGCATCGAGGCTGGGCGCCCGGTCGACCGGCGCGCCTGCGCGGCATGCCCCGACGTCGCCGCGAGCTTGAAGCCTTCGATCAGCGAGGCGAGCGTGTCGGTCTCGTCGGCGAGCGCCTGAGCCGCCGCCGTCGCCTCCTCCACCATGGCCGCGTTCTGCTGGGTCACCTTGTCCATCTGGTCGGCGGCCGTCGAGACCTCCTTCAAGGACACCGCCTGCTCGCGGGCGGAGCGGGCGATCGCCGCGACGGTCGTGCTCATCGCGGTCACCTGCGCGACGATCTCCTCCAAACTCTTGCCCGAGGCCGAGACCAGCTCGACCCCGTCCTCGACCTGGGTGCGCGAGGCCGAGATCAGGCTCTTGATCTCCTTGGCCGCCTCGGCCGAACGCTGGGCGAGACCGCGCACCTCCTGCGCAACCACCGCAAAGCCCCGGCCCGCCTCGCCCGCGCGCGCCGCCTCCACGCCCGCGTTCAGCGCCAGAAGATTGGTTTGGAAGGCGATCTCGTCGATGACCCCGATGATCTTGCCGATCTGCGCGGAGGACTGCTCGATCGCCTGCATGGCGACGACCGCCCGCCCGACGATCTCTCCGCCGCGCTCGGCCCCGAGCCGCGTCGTCTCGGCCGCGCGCTGCGCGTCGGCCGCACCCTTGGCGGTCTCGTCGATGCCGCGCGTCACCTCGGCCAGCGCCGCCACCGTCTGCTCCAGGCTCGCGGCCTGCTGCTCGGTGCGCTGGGCGAGATCGTTCGAGGCGACGTTGATTTCCGACAGACCGTTGCGGATGGTGCCGATCGAGGTGACGACGTTGCCGAACGTGTCCTCCAGGCGCTCCACGGTGGTGTTGAAGCGCAGGCGGATCGGCTCGTACTCCGCAGCCACCGGCTCTTGCATGCGGACCGTCAGGTCGCCGTCGGCCAGACCCTCGAAGCCGGCGCCGATCCCGTGGACGAAGCCTTCGAGCTCCTCGGCCTTGCGCCGGTCCGCGGCGGCCTGTCGCTCGCGCTCTGCGCTCTGGCGCTCGCGAAGGGCGTTCGCTTCGGTCTCCAGACGTTCCTGCTCGATCGCCGCCTCCTTGAAGCTCTGGACGGCTTTGGCCATCTGCCCGATCTCGTCGCGCTTGCCCGCTCCGACGATCTCCACCGACTTGTCGCCCGCTGCCAGACGGTTCATCGCGCCCGTCATGGCGTTGATCGGGCGGGTGATCGACCGGGCGACCGGCCAGGCCGCGAGCAGCAGGACGATCAGGAGGCCGCCGCCGGCCAGCGCCGCCATCGTGGCGGCCTCCAGGAAGTTCGCGTAGAGGTCGTCGATGTAGAGACCGGCCGCGACCGTCCAGCCCCAGGGCTGGAACAGGTTGGAATAGGCGAGCTTCGGGATCTCCTCGCCGCCCGAGAGACGCGAGCGGTAGTAGGTGGTGAAGCCGCCACCGGCATCGGCACGCTCGATCATCTCGCGCACCTGGAAGGTGCCGCGGGTATCCTGCGTGTCCCAGCCGCTCTTGCCTTCCAGCGCCGGGTCCGCATGCGTGATGCGCACGCCGTCGGGCGCATACATGAAGATGTAGTCGTTGTCGCCGTAGCGCACGGGGCGGATCGCCTCGCGGGCGCGCGTCTGCGCCTCTTCGACCGACATCGCCCCGCGCTGGGCCTCGCCCTGGAAGTAGGCGAGAATGCTCTGGGCGGCCTCGACCTGCGTGACAAGCGCATTCTGGCGCTCGCTGTACATGGCCGAGTACAGGATCTTCAGCTGGAAGCCCATCGCGACGATGGTCAGAAGCGCCGCGATGGCGATCAGGCCGAACAGCTTGCGGGAGATGGTCAGGTTCATGAGGAGGCCCTGGAAGAACGGGCCTCCATCTGCGCATCAATTCCTATATATTTGGTTCAATTGCATTTCGGCTCTTGGACCGGCAGGGGCGGGAGCGACAACTCTACGTCGGGACCGACCGTTGCCGGCCGAGGTGCGCGAGGCCCTTCGGCGGGCGATCAACTCCGGAGCAGATCGTTGATCGAGGTCTTGGAACGCGTGCGCTCGTCCACGCGCTTCACGATCACCGCGCAGTAGAGGCTCGGGCCGGGCTCGCCGTTCCCCATAGGCTTGCCGGGCAGGGAGCCCGCGACGACGACGGAATAGGGCGGCACCTCGCCATAGGTGATCGAGCCGGTCTCGCGGTCGACGATCTTGGTCGACTGGCCGAGGAAGACGCCCATGCCGAGAACCGAGCCCTCGCGCACGATCACGCCCTCGACCACTTCCGAGCGCGCGCCGACGAAGCAATTGTCCTCGATGATGGTCGGGCCGGCCTGAAGCGGCTCGAGCACCCCGCCGATCCCCACGCCGCCCGACAGATGCACGTTCGCCCCGATCTGCGCGCAGGAGCCGACGGTCGCCCAGGTGTCGACCATCGTTCCCTCGCCGACATGGGCGCCGAGATTGACGAAGGACGGCATCAGGATGGCGTTGCGGCCGATGAAGGCCGAGCGGCGGACGATGGCGCCCGGCACGGCCCGGAAGCCGGCCTCGCGAAAGCGGTTCTCGCCCCAGCCTTCGAACTTGGAGGGCACCTTGTCCCACCAGGTCGCGCCGCCCGGGCCGCCCTCGACGATCTCCATGTCGTTCAGGCGGAAGGACAGGAGGACGGCCTTCTTCAGCCACTGGTTCACGGTCCAGGTGCCGTCCGCGCCCCGTTCGGCGACGCGCCGCTCGCCGCGATCCAGCAGGCCGAGCGCGGTGTCGACCGCCTCGCGCACCGCGCCTCCGGTGGACGCGGTCACGCCGTCCCGTGCCTCGAAGGCGGCTTCGATCGTCGTCTCGAGGCTGGAATGGTCGGTCATCGCGGCGGTTCTCCTGTTCCCGGTCGATCGGCGGGATAGGGGAGGGAACGGGCCGGCGTCAATCGGAAGGCGTCGAGCGGACGGCCGGAACCGGCCCAGCGAGCGCCCGTTCCTTTCCGGCACGGCGAAAGGAACAGGACATGTCAGGCCTCGACACCGACCCGAAGATGATGCGCCAGCAGCAGGACAAGGACGCGCCCGAGACGATCGAGGCGGACGAGCGGGAGGCGCGCGGCGGCCGCAGCGACCTCGACGCGGTTTCGCGCCGCGACCGTCTGGCGGCCCAGGCGCCCGAGGGCGATCGCGCGACGAGCGCCAACGAGACGATGGACGACGTCTTCGACGAGAACCGCACAGCCGTCGGCTCGGGGCGTACCGCCGATCGCATGATGGAGGACATGGCGACGGACGGTGCCGCCACGCTTGTGCAGAAGGACAGGTCGCTCCTGGGCCGGTAGCGCCCGGCCTTCAGCCGCCCCGCACGCGCCGCAGGAAGCCGGCGAGATCCTCGGTCACGAAGTCGATGTGCTCGCCCTCGCGGCCTTCGTGCTCCCAGGCGTCGCCCAGCGTCGTCTCGAAGTTTTCCGGCACGACGAGGACCGTGCGCATGCCCAGCCGCTTGGGCACTTCGAGGTTGCGCGCGAGATCCTCGAACATCGCCGCATGGGTCGTGTCGATGCGGTGGAGGCCCATGAACTTGTCGTAGGTCTCGGCCGCGGGCTTGGGAACGAGCCCCGCCGCGACGATGTCGAAGACGTCCTCGAAATGCTCCAGGATGCCCAGCGCGCGGGCCGTGCGCTCGGCATGCCCGCGGTCCCCGTTGGTGAAGATGAACTTGCGGCCCGGCAGGGCCTTGATCTCCTCGCCCAGCGCCGGGTCGGGCAGGATGCCGGAATAGTCGATGTCGTGGACGTAGTTCAGGAACGCGTCCGGGTCGATGTCGTGGACCGTCATCAGCCCGCGCAGTGTGGTGCCGTGGTCGCGGTAGAAGCCCTTCTGGACCACCCGCGCCGCGTCGCGGTCGAGCTTCAAGAGGTCGCCGACGAAGGTCGTCATGCGACTGTCGATCTGCGCGAAGAGGTTGGTCTTGCGCGGATAGAGCGTGTTGTCGAGGTCGAACACCCAGTCGCGCACATGCGCGAAATCGGCCGGCGTGGCCTCGTCGGTGCGGCGGATGGTGGTGGCGGTCTGTGTCATCTCGTCCGTTCGACAGGCTCGAACGCCCGCCGTCAACCGTGGAAAAACGCTCTACCGCGCGATCAGGGAACGATCAGGGTGCCCGCGCCGTGCTCGGTCAGAAGCTCGAGGAGGACGGCGTGCAGCACCTTGCCGTTCAGGATGACGACGCCGGCGACGCCCCGCTCGATCGCCTCGATGCAGGTCTCGACCTTCGGGATCATGCCGCCCGAGATGGTGCCGTCGGCGATCAGCGCCCGCGCCTGCGCCACGGACAGCTCCTTGATGAGCTGCCTGTCCTTGTCGAGGACGCCGTCGACGTCGGTCAGGAACAGGAGGCGTTCGGCGCCGAGCGCGCCGGCGATGGCGCCGGCGAAGGTGTCGGCGTTGATGTTGTAGGTGTTGCCGTCGCGGCCGGGCGCGACCGGCGCGATGACCGGGATCATCTCCGAGCGCGCGAGAAGGTCGAGGAGCGTGCGGTCCACTTCCACCGGCTCGCCGACGAAGCCGAGGTCGAGCACCCGCTCGATGTTGGAATCGGGGTCGCGGACGGTCTTGTGCGCCTTTTCGGCGAAGACCATGTTGCCGTCCTTGCCGCACAGGCCGATCGCCCATTCGCCCTCGGCGTTGATGAGCGCGACGATCTCCTTGTTGATGGAGCCCGCCAGGACCATCTCGACGATCTCGACCGTCTTCTCGTCGGTGACGCGAAGGCCCCCTTCGAAGCGGCTTTCGATCCCCATCTTCTTCAGCATGGCCGCGATCTGCGGCCCGCCGCCATGGACGACGATCGGGTTGATGCCGGACTGCTTGAGGAGCGCGATGTCGCGCGCGAAGGCCCGGCCGAGCTCGGGGTTGCCCATGGCATGCCCGCCGTACTTCACGACGACGGTCTTGTTCTCGTAGGCCTGCATGAAGGGCAGGGCTTCGGCGAGAAGTGTCGCACGCTTCTCATTGTCCTCGACCGAACGGACCATGCGTCAGCTCCCTCGCGTTCCCGGCGAAGCGCGTCATAGAGCATCGGCTCGACGGTTTGAAGACGACCTCTCGAACGGGGCTCGGGGGCCGTTCTGCGCTCCGAGCGTGCGTCGGAGAGACGCTCTTTACGCGTGGGTTGAGATCGTGCGAGCCTGACTGCCGCCCGCCGCGAGGGCGGACGAACCGTCCGGGGGTCGGGAGCCCATGTTCAGGATCGTGTGGCTCGGCCTTCTCGGTCTGGCGCTGATCGTTCCTCTGTCGGACGGGGCGCGCGCCGGCGCCTGGACGCTGGAGCGCGGGACCGGCTTGGCGATCGCCGAGATCGCCGGCCTGTCCGCGGACGAGCGGTTCGACGCCGAACGGGCGCCGGTCGCCGAACCGGATTTCGCCAAGCTCGATGGCCGCGTCCTCGTGGAATACGGTCTGACGGATGCGGTGACACTGCGCATGCGCGGTGCCTACGAGAATGGGCGGCAGGACGGGTTCGATCCCTCGGCCTGGCGGGGGATCGCGCTCGCGGAGGTGGGCGCTCGGCTGCGGGTGCTGGATCGAGGTCGCTTCGTCGGATCGATCGAGGGCGCTCTACGGCTGGCCGAGCCGGCGAGCGGGAGGCCCGCCGCCGAGTTCGAAGCGCGGTTGCTCGGCGGCGTGAGCTTCGAGCTCCTCCATCGCAGCGCCTTCGTGGACGTCCAACTCGGCTACCGCTTCCGGCCGCAGGCGCGGACCGACGAAGCGCTCCTCGCCCTCACGGCGGGCATCCGCCCGTTCGAACGTACGCTCTTACTGGTCCAGAGCTTCTCCACGGTCGCGACGACGCTCAGCGACGCGGGACTGCCGCTCCACGACCGCCACGTGATCCAGGGCAGCGTCGTCTTCGACGTGAGCCGGCGCTGGTCCCTCCAGCTCGGAGGCGGCCGGACGGTGGCCGGCTCCAGCACGCTGCGCGAGCGTTCGGCCTTCGCGTCCCTCTGGCTGCGCTTCTGAGAAGCGCTTGCGCTGCGTGACGTTTCTTTGAATAGAAGACGGCGGACGAGGTGACGGGAGGCTCATCGCCCCATGCTGACGGTGCTCGACGATCTGGAGCGGAGGCGCGACCGCGCGCGGCTGGGGGGCGGCGAGCGCCGGATCGCGGCCCAGCACGCCAAGGGCAAGCTGACGGCGCGCGAGCGCATCGAGATCCTGCTCGACAAGGGCTCCTTCGAGGAGTTCGGCATGTTCGTGCAGCACCGATCCCACGATTTCGGCATGGAGAAGCAGACCATCCCCGGTGACGGCGTCGTCACCGGCTGGGGCACGGTGAACGGGCGCACGGTCTTCCTCTTCGCCAAGGACTTCACCGTCTTCGGCGGCTCGCTGTCGGAAGCCCACGCCGAGAAGGTGCAGAAGATCCAGGACATGGCGCTGCGCGCCAGGGCGCCCATCGTCGGGCTCTACGACGCGGGCGGCGCGCGCATCCAGGAGGGCGTCGCCGCACTCGGCGGCTATGCCGAGATCTTCCGCCGCAATGTCGAGGCCTCCGGCGTCATCCCGCAGATCTCCGTCATCATGGGTCCCTGCGCGGGCGGCGACGTCTATTCGCCGGCCATGACCGACTTCATCTTCATGGTCCGCGACACGAGCTACATGTTCGTCACCGGCCCGGACGTCGTGAAGACGGTGACGAACGAGACGGTCTCGGCCGAGGATCTGGGCGGCGCGCGCATCCACACGACCAGGTCCTCCATCGCGGACGGCGCCTACGACAACGACATCGAGGCGCTGCTCGACGTGCGCCGCCTCATCGACTTCCTGCCGCTGAACAACCGGTCCGGCGTGCCCGAATGGCCGACGCAGGATCCGGCGGCCCGCGAGGAGCCCGCGCTCGACACGCTGGTGCCGGCCTCGGCGACCAAGCCCTACGACATCAAGGAACTGATCTCAAAGCTCGCCGACGAGGGTGACGTCTTCGAGATCCAGGAGGCTTTCGCCCGCAACATCGTGACGGCCTTCGTGCGGATCGACGGGCGCACGGTCGGGATCGTCGCCAACCAGCCGATGGTGCTCGCCGGGGTTCTGGATTCCGACGCGAGCCGCAAGGGCGCGCGCTTCGTGCGCTTCTGCGACGCCTTCGAGATCCCGATCGTGACGCTGGTCGACGTGCCGGGCTTCCTCCCCGGCACGGCGCAGGAGTATGGCGGCCTCATCAAGCACGGCGCCAAGCTGCTGTTCGCCTACTCCCAGGCCACCGTGCCGCTGGTGACGATCATCACGCGAAAGGCCTATGGCGGGGCCTACGACGTGATGGCGTCGAAGCACATCGGCGCCGACGTGAACTACGCCTGGCCTTCCGCGCAGATCGCGGTGATGGGCGCCAAGGGCGCGGTCGAGATCATCTTCCGCGGCGGCGACGCGGAGACCATCGCGCGCCAGACGAAGGAATACGAGGACCGGTTCATGTCGCCCTTCGTCGCGGCCGAGCGCGGCTACGTGGACGAGGTCATCATGCCCCACTCCACCCGCCGCCGCGTCGCCCGCGCGCTCGCCATGCTGCGGAGCAAGAAGAGCGAGACGCCTTGGCGCAAGCACGACAACATCCCGTTGTGAGCGGCGGAGATGCCGACCGTCCTGCGGTGGAGAGGCTACCGCTTCTTCTGGTATGTTGCCGATCGGAACGAGCCGCCGCACGTCCACATCTTCAAGGACGGAGCGGAATGTAAGATCTGGCTGGGGACGCTCGCAGTGGCGTTCAATCGGGGCCACACGGCGAACGAGCTGAAGCATCTTATCGCGAAGACGCAGGAAGAGCAGGAGAGCCTGCTGGAGGTCTGGAATGAGCAGTTTCGGTGAGCATTGGGAGGCTGAGGAACCTGTTGCAGCGTGGTGCGACGACTCGAGCCTGCATGTCCGACTGGCGGACGGACGGGAAATTGCAACTCCGCTGTGGTGGTACCCCAGCCTTCAAAGGGCGACGCCGAGCGAGCGAAACCACGTCGAGCTGATGGTTTCCGGGGTCCACTGGCCGGACCTCGACGAGGATTTGAGTATCCAGGGGATGCTGAAGGGCTGGAAGGTCAAGACCGCCGTCCCGCCCGCCCAAGCCGCCGAGTAGTCGACCTTGTTCAAGAAGATCCTGATCGCCAATCGCGGCGAGATCGCCTGCCGGATCATCAAGACCGCGCGCCGGATGGGGATCGCGACGGTCGCGGTCTATTCCGATGCGGACGCCGATGCGCTGCACGTGCGCATGGCTGACGAGGCCGTCCATATCGGTCCGGCGGCGGCCTCCGAGAGCTATCTCGTCATCGAGAGGATCGTCGAGGCCTGCCGGGCGACGGGGGCAGAGGCCGTGCATCCCGGCTACGGCTTCCTCTCCGAGCGCGCTGCCTTTCCGCGCGCGCTGGAGGCGGCCGGCATCGTCTTCATCGGGCCGAACCCGTCCGCGATCGACGCCATGGGCGACAAGATCGAATCCAAGAAGGCCGCCAAGGCCGCGGGCGTCTCCACCGTTCCCGGCCATGTCGGCA
>JAEZXX010000003.1 GCA_023419535.1 Pseudomonadota bacterium
CAGGACGCGGGGAGGGCGCAGGATTCGGCCGAGAGCGCGAACCGCAACGCGGCCAAGGGCGGCGAGATCGTCGGCAAGGCGGTGGAGGCGATGCGGGCGATCGAGCAGTCGTCGGAGAAGATCGGTAAGATCATCGGCGTGATCGACGAGATCGCCTTCCAGACCAATCTCCTCGCGCTGAACGCGGGCGTGGAGGCGGCGCGCGCGGGCGAGGCGGGCCGGGGCTTTGCGGTGGTGGCGCAGGAAGTGCGCGGTCTGGCACAGCGCTCGGCCGAGGCGGCCAAGGAGATCAAGGATCTGATCTCGGCCTCCAGCGTGCAGGTGGAGGCGGGCGTGGAGCTGGTCTCGGCCTCGGGCCGCTCGCTGGACGACATCATCCGGGAGGTCTCGGAGATGAGCCGGAACGTGGCCGAGATCGCCAAGCGGGCGCGCGAGCAGGCGGTGTCCTTGAAGGAGGTGCAGACGGCGGCGGACCAGATGGACAAGGTGACGCAGCAGAACGCGGCGATGGTGGAGCAGGCGACGGCGGCGGCGCAGTCGCTGGCGGCCGAGACCGACGAGCTCGGCCGTCTGATCGCCGAGTTCAAGCTGGCGAGCGCGACGGGCCGCGCCGCACCCACCCGGCGCGCCGCGCCCGCCGCGGGCGGCCGCCCCGCCGCCCGCCCCGTCGTCCAGATGCGGCCGACGAGCCAGGGCAACGCCGCGCTGAAGACCCTCGAGGACAATTGGGAAGAGTTCTGAGACCCCGCTTCCAGACCACCGTCGATCACGAAAGCCGCGGGGATCCCCCGCGGCTTTTTGTTGGGGAACGGAGGCGGATGCGGGACCGACGGAGTCGTGAGGGCGCCTAGGCCCGGAACGCGTGGCCTCAGACGGGGCGGACAGTCGGGTCCCGGTCCGGCCCGGCGACGATTCCTGCATCGTGGAGCCGCGCGATCTGCGCCGCGGAAAGCTTCAGGATGTCGGCGAGAACGGCATCCGTGTCCGCGCCGAGATAGGCGGCCGGCCGGATCGCGTCGGGCTCGGCACCCGCCAGGCGCACCGGCGAGCCGGCGGCGCGATGCGCGCCGATCCCGGGCGTGTCGATCGTGCGGAAGAGGCCCGCTTCGGGCGCGACGCGCGGGTCGTGGGCCAGAAGCTCGCGAACGGTCCGATAGGGACCCCAGCAGACGCCGGCCTCCTGGAAGACGCGGCCGATCTCCTCCAAGCTCCGCGCCTGCGTCCAGCGACGCACCAGGGCAGCGATGATGTCGCGATGCTCGAAACGCTCGCTCTCCCGGCCGAAATCGGAACCGAGCGCGGTTTCCAGGGCCGCGATCGCCTCGCCGATCCCGCAGGCCGAGACGAGCGACGTCCATTGCTTGCGCGAGATGGCCGCGACCATCACCCGCTGTCCGTCGCCGGTCGGGAAGTCGCGTCCGAAGGCGCCGTAGATGTCGTTGCCGGTCGAGGCGCGGTCCTCGCCCGTCAGTTCGGCCTCGGCGACGAGGCCGAGGCTGGAGATCGTCGCGAAGGCGACGTCGGAAAGCGCGATGCGCAGCTCTGCGCCCTCTCCCGTCGCGCGGCGGCGCAGAACCGCCGAAGCGATGGCCGTCGCGGCCTGCAGGGCGCAGGCGACGTCCCAGGCCGGAAAAGCGTGGTTCACCGGCCGCTCGCGCGAGCCCGGCCCGGTGATCGCCGGATACCCCGTCGCGCAGTTCACCGTGTAATCGACGGCGGTGGTCCCGTCCGAATTGCCTTCGATCGTGCAGGTGATCATGTCCGGGCGGCGCGCCGCGAGGCTGTCGTGAGAGAGCCAGCGGGCCGGAATGTTGGTCAGAAGGACGCCGCCGTCCTCGCCCGGCGCGCTGGCGAGCTCGGCCACGAGCTCGCGCCCTTCCGGCCGCGAGAGGTCGACGGCGAGCGAGCGCTTCTGCCGGTTGAGCCCCGTCCAGTAGAAGCTGCGGCCGGAGGGGGCGAGCGGCATGCGCGAATAGTCGATGCCGCCGCCGATCATGTCGACGCGGATGACCTGCGCGCCGAACTGGGCGAGCGTCAGGCCGCAGAGCGGGGCGGCGACGAAGGCCGAGCTCTCGATCACGCGAAGGCCCGAAAGGAGGTTTCGGCTCATGTCGTTCGGTCCCCTTACGGTCGCGGCGGCAGCGGGCGCAATCTACGGACGGTGGACGCTGGGGACAACCGCGCGAGGAAGGCCTGACCGCCGATCACCGGTCTTTTCGCTGGACGCCGCGGGCCCTTGCGCGGCACAAGCGGCCGGGCGCCTTCGCGCCGAACGGCGAGCCGGGGCGAGGACGGCCGCAGGGGCGAGGGGCGCGCGGTCACCCGAAGGCGGGTCTACAGGCGAGCCTCGATCTCGCCCGATCCACGGCTCGCCCCTTCCGTCGATGTCGAGGGCCGATAGGCCGGGTGGGGAAGACCATGAGCGAGACCATGCAACGCCGGCGCCTTCGCAGCGCGCTCTATCTGCCGGCTTCGAACGCCAGGGCGCTCGCCAAGGCGAGGACGCTGCCCTGCGACATGGTGATCCTGGACCTCGAGGACGCCGTATCCCCGGAGGCGAAGGACGCGGCCCGGGAGGCCGCCGTCTCGGCCGTGCGAGAGGGCGGGTTCGGCGAGCGCCGGCTTCTGGTGCGCACGAACGGGCCGGACACCGAATGGTGGGAGGCCGATATCGCGGCGCTCGGGGAGCTCGACGTCGCGTTGCTGCTGCCGAAGGTGTCGAGCGCGATGATGCTGGAGGCCAGCGCCGCGCGTTTGCCCGGCCGCGACCTCTGGGCGATGATCGAGACGCCGGCCGCGATCCTGGCGATCGCCGAGATTTGCGGGAGCGCCGCGCGGCTTCCCTTGCGGGGCATCGTCATCGGCACCAACGATCTCGCCCAGGATCTGGGCTGCCGGCTCGGCCGCTCCCGGCGGGCGATCGAAGGGGCGCTCACCTTGAGCGTCTGCGCGGCGCGCGCCAACGGCATCGCGGTCCTCGACGGCGTCTTCAACGATCTCGACGACGAGGACGGCTTCGAGCGCGAGGCGGACGAGGGCGCCGAGTTCGGCTTCGACGGCAAGACGCTGATCCATCCGAGGCAGATCGAGCCGTGCAACCGGGCCTTCTCGCCCAGCGAGGACGAGATCGCCTGGGCCAGGCGCATCGTCGAGGCCTTCAGCGCCCCCGAGAACGCGGGCCGCAACGCCATCAAGGTCGATGGACGGATGGTCGAGCGGCTGCACCTCGTCGGGGCGGGGCGCGTCCTGGCCAGGGCCTGAGGACGGCGCAGCGTTTGCGTTCGCGTTTCGGGAACCGGGCTGCGGGCGGGGCGTTCTTCCGCTGTGTCAGCCGAAGGAGGTTCCGATGGCAACAGACGCATTCGCACAGGGAAAGCTCGCCTTCGAGCACAATTATCCGATGTCGTCCTGCGACTATCCCGCAGGCTCCAGCCTTCGGGCGGAATGGATGGCCGGATGGACAGAAGCGAACAATTCGCGCCCGAACGCCAACCGCTCCGCCAGGCCGGCGCCGGCTGCCAAGGGAACGAGCGACCGGGTCGAGCACCGGATGTAGCCGCGGTCCGCGACGCTCCGGAGGGGCTCGCGAGGCCGAAATTTCAGGCGCTACCGGTTCGTCCGGGAGCGCCTTTTCATCGTGCGGACCGTTGCCGATGCATCGAGCACCGGCAGATCTTCGTCCGGCACGTTCCCAATCCAGACGCTCCCGGTTCGACCGGAGGGGCAAACCCACACGAAAGGATCATGACGTCGTGAGACTTCTTCTTTCCACCCTGGCCGCCGGTTCGCTTCTCGCGCTTGCCGCCTGCGGGGACGACACATCCGGAGAAGCCTCGGCGCCGCCCCCGGCCAACCCGCCGGTCACGGCCGCTCCGCCGGCTCCCGAGACGCGCACGCAGACCGAGATGCGCGAGGCCGGCGACGCGATCGGAAACGCGGCGCGGGCCACGGGCGACGCGGCGAGTTCGGCGGTGCAGGATCTGCGCGATGCGTCCGGGCCGGCGCTCGAGCGGGCCCAGGAGGAGGGCGCCCGCGCGCTCGACGCGGCGCGCGACGGCCTGAACAACCTGACGCGCGGTGCCGCCTGCCAAACCGCGCGCGCCTCGAACGACGCCGAGGGCATCGCCGCGAACTGTTGACGCCGGGAGCGGGGCCCCCCCCCCC
>JAEZXX010000095.1 GCA_023419535.1 Pseudomonadota bacterium
ATCCAGGGCGGCGGCGGCATCGTCGAGGCGCCGGACGGCTTCTGGCGGCAATTGCGCGCGCTCTGCGACCGGCACGGCGTGCTCTGGGTCGCCGACGAGGTGCAGTGCGGGCTTGGCCGCACCGGCCAGTTCTTCGCCTTCGAGCGCGACGGCGTGGTGCCCGACGTGACGGCGCTCGCGAAGGCGCTCGGCGGTTCCAAGGCGGCGATGGGCGCGATGATCGCCCGGCGCGACATCTACATGAAGGCCTACGGCACGCCGAAGACGGCGATGATCCACGCCGCCGCGACCTTCGGCGGCATCGGCGAGGGCTGCGTCACCTCCATCGAGGCGATGAACACGCTCTACGACGAGGGGCTGATCGAGAACTCGGCGGAGGTCGGCGCCTATCTCCTCGACCGCCTCCAGGCCATTGCGGCGAAGTACCCGACGATCGTCAAGGAGGTGCGCGGCCAGGGACTCATGGTCGGCCTCGAGTTCCACGACTTCTCGCGGACCCTGCCGCTGGCCCTGCGCCCGATGGTGGCTCTGCTCGACGACAAGCTGAAGGGCTCGCTGTCCGGCTTCGTCGGCGCGCTGCTCCTGCGCGACTACGACGTGCTCGTCGCCTTCACCGAGTACAACCGCAACGTCATCCGCCTGGAGCCGCCGCTGATCTGCAGCCGCGAGAACGTCGACCAGTTCTGCGACGCGCTCGACGACCTCCTCGGCCGCGGCATCGTCTCCATCGTCAAGGATTTCGTGAAGAGCCAGATGAGCTGAGGCTCAGCCGACACCAACTCGGACGGAAAAGGGCCCGGCGGCAGCGCCGAGCCCTTTCACATCCGATAGACGTCGCGCCGATGACCGATTCTGACGACGAAGATGGTGACGGTGGCATCCTCGACCTTTGCGATGATGCGGTAGTCGCCGACGCGATAGCGGATGAACTCGCGGAAAGCCGCCCCGGCCATCGCGAGCCCGGCGCCCCTAGGATCGTCCATCGTCGCGAGCCGGCTGTCTATGAACCGGATGATACGGTCGCGATCCTTCGCCGAAAGCCGGCGTAGATCCTTTTCCGCCGAACGCGCGAACTCAATTTTCCAAACCAAGGCGCCGGACGACCTCTTCGAACGGGATACGTGCGGACGGATCGCCCTCGCCGGCCGCAAGCCGGCGCTCGACTTCCTTCACGTCCTCGTAGTCCTCCAGCCATTCGAGAAACGCAGATCGGGCGATCGAGGAGAGGCTCTCACCGCTTTCGCGAGACGCCTCCTCCAGGCGATGCTGGATATCGTCGGGCAGGTCTAACGTGATCATGGCCGGCTCCTCGAAGCTACGCTCCGAAGATAGCAACGCGCCGCGCGGTTTCCTACCGCTTCACGTAGCCGATCCAGCAGCGCGAGAGCCGCACCGGCTCGTGGCCCTCCATCCCGGCGGCGTAGAAGTCGCGCAGGCGGTTGTTGGCCGGCGTGATGGGGCAGGTCGGGTAGAGGATCAGATCGGTGTCGGCGACCGCCGCGATGGTCTCGGCGTCGGGCTCCGGCACGGCGCGGAACGGGTCGGCCCCGATGGCGACGTGGCGCGTGCCCGAGCGGTCGAGGAGCCAGGGGAAGGGATTGCCGAAATTGAGGTTCATGATCGTCTCGAAGCGCACTCCGTTCGCGGCCTCGTAGTCGAGGATCGCGCCCGCGGCCTCGTCGTTCGCCATCAGCCAGGCGAGCTGGAAGTCGAGCTCCGAATAGAGCGAGAAGGACGAGAGCATCGGCTTCTCGGAAAAATCCTCGAAGGTCTCGGGATGCGCCGCATAGACGTCGAGCGACCAGCGCCCGCGCTCCATCGCCTCGATGCGCTGCGAGACCGCGCCGAGCGTGCCCAGATGCCGGTGCTCCAGCGCGACGTAGTTGATCTGCCCGATCATCGCCCGCGCGAACCGGTGGGTCACGTTGACGAAGGGCGGCAGCGCCGTCGCCGCGACGAGCGTCAGGACGAGGACGGTCGAGCGCGGGCCGAGCCGCGCGGTGTCGTAGAGGACGAGGAGGAGGATCGGCCAGAGGAAGGTGAAGGCCTGCCCGCCGGTGTTCTGCGTCTCGAAGAAGAGCCCCGCGACGAGGCCGACGCCGAGCCACAGGACCGGGCGGTCGAGACCCGCGTTCAGCCGCTCGACGAACGGACCGCGACGGAGGGACCGCACGTCGCCCATCAAGGCGCGCCGGTCGAGGACGAGGAGCGCGAGGACCAGCAGGCAGCCGGAGCCGAAGATGCCGAAATGGATCGAGGCGGCCTGCAGGAAGCGCGGGGCAAGCGTCCCGGTGTTCATCCCGACGAGCGCCAGGATGTCCGCCACATAGGCCGAGACGATACCGGACGCAGCCTCCATGAGGCCGAGCGTCGCGAGGAAGAGGGCCGCCGCCCCGAGCGCGGCGGTGAAGCGGATGCGCCCGGCCAGGAAGGCGAAGAGGCAGAGAAGACCCGCCGAGAGGAAGCCCGTCACCTTCAGGAGGAACAGGAACAGGCAGGCGGCGAAGACCACCGCGAGCATGACCGCCTGCGAGCGCACGAAGACGAGCGCGGCGGTCAGCACGTAGAGGAGATTGACGACGTGCCGGTTGTAGATGCCGTAGCCGTCGACCGAGGGGAAGACGGAGTGCTGCTCGACGTTCATCGGCATCAGCTGGAAGGCGAGGAACGGCAGAAGCAGCGCCAGCGCCGTCGAGCGCGAGCGCCGGTCGACGTCCCACAGCACCGCGGCCATCAGCGGCGCGGTGAGCGCCAGGAGCGACCACTGGACGACGAGGAGCATCTGCCCCTGCGGGAAGAGCCAGAGACCGGCCGCCATCAGCCAGTAGCCGATCGGCCCGACCGGGGCGAAGAAGTCGACCGAGGGGATCTGGCCGTCGAGCACGCGCTGGCCGCCGTCGAGATAGACGACGAGGTCCCAGTACATGGCGCCGATCGGCAGCGTCAGCGGCAGGGTCAGGAGGCCGATGCAGGCGAGGACCGCGAGGGCGAGGATCAGGAGCGGGGAGGGCAGGCGCAGGCCCCTCGTCCCCGTCCGGCCCTGTCCCTCCAGCGCGTCCGCGTCGATCCTCGTCATCGCCAAGCCTCGCTCTGTCCCGGTGGCGTTCGGAACGCGCGAAGGGAGATCCATCAAGGGCCACAAGGATGGCCGATCCGGGTTAACGCAGCGTGAGGTCTCCGCCGGGAAGGCTCATTCGGGCAGTTTCGGCTTGGCCGGCTTTCCCCTGAGCGCGCCACCCTGCTCGAAGACGAGGACCACCACGATGGCGATCGCGAAGGGGACGAGGAGGTAGAGGATGCGGAAGACCATCAGCGCGGCCAGGACGTCCGTCTCGGGCACGTCGCTCAGACCCGTCAGGAACGCGACCTCTAGGACGCCGAGCCCGCCGGGCGCATGGCTGATCAACGCCAGCGAGAAGGAGATGACGAAAATGGCAAGGACCACGATGAAGCCGGGATTGGTCTCGGCCGGCAGCGCGAAATAGATGATGGAGGCGGCGAAGACGATCTCGGCCGGGGCGACGAGGAGCTGGCGCCCGATGACACTGCGTCGCGGATATTCCAGCCGGAAGCGGCCGATCGCTAGGGGCTTGAGGCCGAGCAGGCTTCCCGCGACGTAGAGCCCTACGAAGGCGGCGATGGCCGCGGCGATCATGTAGGGGACGAGGGTTCCGACCTCGAAATAGCGTGACAGGATGGAGGGCTCGATCAGGAGCGCCAGAGCCGCGACGATGAGGACCCCGAGCGTGAAGGTAAAGGAGCAGAAGGCGATGAGGACGGCGACCTCGCCGACCGTGAGCCCCTTCCACGTATAGGCGCGATAGCGCACCACGCCGCCCGAGAAGACCGAGGCGCCGATATTGTGCGAGAGCGCGTAGGTCGTGAAGGAGGTGAAGGCGACATAGGTGAAGCCGATGGAGCGGCGCAGGTGCTTCAGCGCGAGCTGGTCGTAGAGCGCGAGCATCACGTAGGCGGCGAGGGCCGCCAGGATCGACCCGGCCCACTGCCAGGCGGTGATCGACTGGAAGCTGGAGAGAACGGCGTCGAGCGAAAGCTCACGCAGCTCGTGATAGAGGAGCCAGCACGAGAAGACGACGGCGGCGAGGCCGATGATCGGCCAGACGGAGTCCTTCAGCTTCATTCCGCATCCTTGCGCGCCGTCCCGCCGCACCGTCCCGTGCGACAAGGCGGCCATTCATCCTCGCGGCCTGAGGGAAAGGGCGGAGCCTTCCCGAAAGCGACATGCGTGCGCCCGGCGGCGCGAAAGTCGCTCTGTCCCGTTGCTTCGACGCGTCAGGCGTGCGGACAGTCGATTCCGACGTTCCGGCTGATGCTGTAGCCAATCCTTCGTGTCATCACAATGAAGCCGGGCCACCTCCCGCATCGTCATCGAGCGAGGGCATGGCGGACGCCGCCGACCTGGCCGCGGCCGGCGCGTCAGCGCACCAGGCGGCGGCGGTTGGCCCGGACGCGGTTGGAGTAGGGCAGGAGCCCCGCGTGCAGGATGGCGTCGGCGTCGTCGACATTGCGCGCGACGCCCGTCATCGCGGCGAGCGAGGCGGCGATGAGGGCGTTGGTGGCGGCCAGGTTCATCGCGACCACGCTCTCGCCCATCGCCTGCATCTTCTCCGTCACCATCCGCTCCGCCTCCCGCCGGTCGCGGGCACGCGGGCTCGCGGCATGGGCCCAGAACTGCATCATTCGCGCCCCGACCACCATCGGCGCGAGCATGGCGATGCTGGTCATCTCTGCGCTCGCCTTAGCGAGCTGCTTGTCGTGGGTCGGCATCGAAATGCACCTTCCGCTGAGCGCGATCCTGGGCCGCTAACCTATGTCGATCCCTCGATGATTGTTAGGGCCACCGCGTCCTGGATGCGCATGAGAGGCATGTCGGGGCGCAAATGTCGCTCCGGTCGCGGGAACCTTTCGAACCATGTCTCCATTGTGGCAGCATCGTACACGCCCTCGGGGGAGTTCCTGAACATGTCGCATCGCAGCGCTGCCATCGTCGCCGCGGCCTTGGCCGCCACACTGTCCCTCTCGGCCTGCGCGAACACCATTCGCGGCGCCGGCGCCGATCTCGGCAATTCCGTCAGCGCGACGCAGGGTGCGGTCGCGGACGTGGCCCGCCGCTAGGTTCCGGGCGCGAAGGGCGGAAGGTCCGCTCTCGCCGGCATCCGGAAGGCTTCCGAAACGCCCGGGGTCCTGACGGATCCCGGGCGTTTTGTTCTGTCGGCACGACGCCTGGAGCGTCCGGCCGGCGCACCGCCGCGATCTCAGGCGCCGTCCGCGATCCGCGGGGCGTTGCGCGCGGCCGTCGCGTGATCGAGGCGGCTCGGGCGCGACAGCGCGATGACGATCTCGTCCAGGCCGATGCGCCGCAGCGGCGCCCCCTCGTCAGAGAGGATCAGGGCCGAGCGACGCCCCGACGAGGCGAGTTGGCGTGCCGCGTCCCGGAGCCGCGTGCGTGCCGGCAGGCCCGGTCCTTCGTCCTGCGGGAGCACGGCCTCGGCCTGCGCGAGGGGCGGGAGCGACCCGATCTCCACCCAGCGTCCATGGTCGACGTCGCCGACGAAGGCCGCGACGTAGTCGCTGCCGGGATCGAGGAGGATCTCCTGCCCCGTGCCCTCGCGCACCAACTCCCCGTCCTTGAGGATGGCGATGCGGTCGCCGAGCCGCAGCGCCTCGTCGAGATCGTGGGTGATGAAGACGACGGTGCGGCCGATCTCCTTGTGGAGGTCGAGAAGCAGGCTCTGCATGTCGGTGCGGATCAGGGGGTCGAGGGCGGAGAAGGCCTCGTCCATCAGAAGGATCGGCGCATCGGTCGCGAGCGCGCGCGCCAGCCCGACGCGCTGCTGCATTCCGCCGGAGAGCTCGGTCGGATACCGCGCCTCGTTGCCCGACAGCCCGACGCGCTCGATCCAGGCGAGGGCCCTGCGCCGGCGTTCGTCGGGCGGCACGTCGGCCATCTTGAGGCCGTAGGCGACGTTCTCCAGGACGGTGCGGTGCGGGAGCAGCCCGAAGCGCTGGAACACCATCGAGATGTTGTCGCGGCGGAACTTCAGGAGCGCCGTCTCGGACAGCGCCAGGACGTCCTCGCCTTCGACCACGACCGAGCCGCAGGTGGGCTCCACCAGCCTGTTGATGTGGCGCACCAGCGTCGACTTGCCCGAGCCCGACAGCCCCATGACGACCTGGATCGTGCCGCGCTCGACCGAAAGGTCGACGTCGACGAGCGCGAGTTCGGAACGGTGCCGATCGATCAGCTCGGCCCGGCGCGACGGATCGGCCATCCGGCGCGCCAGCGCGTCCGCCCCCCGCCCGAACAGCTTGGTGACGCCCTTCAGCGCGATCGCCGGCTCATCCATGGCCGTCGACCCGGTGGCGCTGGAGGCGGCGGCCGTAGGCCTGGCTGGTGCGGTCGAAGATCACGGCGATGGCGACGATGGCGAGGCCGTTCAGAAGGCCTTGGGTGAAGTACTGGTTGGTGATCGCCTGCAGGACGGGCTGGCCGAGCCCGCGCACGCCGATGAGCGAGGCGACGACGACCATCGCGAGCGCCATCATGATGGTCTGGTTGATGCCCGCCATGACGGTCGGCAGGGCCAGCGGCAGCTGCACCTCGCGCAGCTTGCGCCAGCGGCTCGTGCCGAAGGCGTCGGCCGCCTCGAGGACGTCGCGGTCGACGAGCCGGATGCCGAGATTGGTCAGGCGGATGACGGGCGGCATGGCATAGATCACGACGACGATGACGCCGGGCACGATGCCGATGCCGAGCAGCATCACGATCGGGATCAGATAGACGAAGGACGGCATCGTCTGCATCACGTCGAGGATCGGATTGACCACCGCCTGCAGGCGGTCGGAGCGCGACAGGGCGATCCCGAGCGGGATGCCGAGCGCGATGGCGAGCGCGGTGCAGACGAGAATGATGGCGAGCGTGCGCATCGTGTCCTGCCACAGGCCCAGAAGCCCGATGCAGACGAGCGCGAGCGCGGTGCCGAGGGTAATGGCCAGAGAGCGCGAGGCGAACCAGACGATCAGCGCGGCAACGGCCAGGACGAGCCACCACGGGCTCGTGATCAGAAGGTTCTCCAGCCAGAGCAGGAAGTCGAGGAGGGGCCGGAAGAACGCTTCGATCGTTCCGCCGTAGGCGCGCGAGAAGCTGCGGTACGACTGGTCGATCGTGCGCGCCATCTCGCGAAGCGTGCGGCCCTCGATCTGCGGGAATTCCCAGAGCCAGTCCATCGGGAGGCCTTGTCGCATGCGTCGTGTCGGCCGGACCTGACCCCGCCCTCGAATCCGGCCGAGGCGGCCGCTCCGTCTAGGATGGTCCTCGGGCGCGCCGAGTCAAACGCCGGGGTCGGACGACAGCGCCCGATCCCCTCGCCGGTCAGTGCGGCAGCACCTCTTCGATGTCCTTGACCCGGTAGGGCTTGGAGACGCGCGGCACGCCCTTCAGGTGTGTCGGCAGCTGCGGCAGGCTCCCGGAAACGAAGCAGAAGGGCACGTTCCGGGCGAGGAGATCGGCCGCCACCGTCAGCGAGGTGCGGTCGCCGCCGCCGAGATTGAAGTCGAGGAGGGCGAAGTCGACCCCGGCGGCCACATGCCGCAGGCCGGCCTCGGCGGTCGTCGCGAACACGCAGGTCGCCCCGCAGCGTTCGGTCACGATGTCCTCGAGGTCCATCGCGATCAGGGGTTCGTCTTCGAGAATCAGGATACGCATGTCCCCGTCCTTCTTCCGCATCGCCTCAACAATGCGCCGGAGTCTCGACAGTTGCAGTATTCTGAGAATTTACCTTGAGTCTGACTTAAATCATCGTGATTTACAGTTAATGCAAAGTAAATGTGGGGCGGTGCGCGCGCGGTCGACTGTGATCGCTCGGCCGTCCCGCGCCGCCCGGGCGTCGGTGGTCGAAACGAAGCATGAAGCCGCCGTCTTTTGCGGGGCAATCTTGACTTCCTTACTCAACAAAGCCACGACGCGCCAGCGGTTCGATCGCCGGCATTTCGAGGCCGCCGCCGTCGCCGGCGCAGGCCCGGCTCGCCGGACCGCCAGGGTCCAGAGACAGGGAAGACAGGGAAGCTAAGCCCATGCGCGTGCCCTCCGGCCCGGCCCTTTCCCGCCGCACGGTCCTCGCCGTCCTTGCCGGCGCGAGTGCGGCCCTTGCGGCCCCGCACGCGGCCGCCGCCGCGGAGATCCGCTTCGAACACGCCTTCGGCGAGGCGGTGCTGCCGGGTCCGGCGACGCGGGTCGTCTCGCTGGGCTTCACCACCCACGACACGCTGCTCGCGCTCGGCGTCAAGCCGGTCGCGGTGCGCTACTGGTTCGGCGACGAGCCCTTCGGCGTCTGGCCCTGGGCGCGCGAAGCGCTCGGGCCCGCGGAGCCCGTCGTGATCTCCGGCGAGGTGGCGATGGAAACCGTCGCCTCGCTCCAGCCCGACCTCATCGTGGCGATCGGATCGGGCATCTCGGAGGCCGAATACGCGATCCTGTCCTCGATCGCGCCCACGCTGATGCAGGCCCCGGGCGCGGACGTCTACGGCACGCCCTGGGACGAGCTGGCGCGCACGCTCGGCCGGGCCGTCGGCCGGGAGACGCTGGCCGAGGAGCTCATCGAGCGGACGCAAGGGCGCTTCGAGGCGGTCCGCGCCCGTCATCCGGACTGGGCGGGTCGCACGGCCGTCGCGGCCTACCACTTCTCCGGGGAGACCGGCGGCTTCACCAGCGCCGACACGCGTGGCACGTTCCTGCGCGAACTCGGCTTCGCGCCGAGCCCCGAGATCGACCGGCTGGGGGAGGGCAGCTTCTACGCGGCCCTGTCGCCGGAGGATTTGTCGCCGCTCGACGTCGACCTCCTCGTCTGGGTCTCGTCCTTCGACGCGGTGCCAGACCTCGTCGCCCTGCCGATGCGACGGCTCCTTTCCGCCCACCCCGAGGGCCGCGAGGTCTTCGCGGGCTCGGTCACGGCGGCCGCGCTCTCCTTCGGCAGCATCCTGTCGCTCCCCTTCGCGCTCGATGCGCTGGAAGCGGACATCGCCGCAGCGCTCGACGGCGATCCGGCCACGCCCGTCGCCTCGTCGGTCGCGGCCGGGATCGCGCCTTGACGACAAAGGCGGGCCTTGCGGCGCTGTTTCTCCTCGCCTGCGGCCTGACGCTCCTCGTCGGGGTGCGAGGGGCAGGCTTTGCGGACATCGGACGCCTGCTCCTCGCCTTCGACCCGAACGATCCGCTGCATCTGACGATCGCCTCCATCCGCGTCCCGCGTCTTCTCGCCGGCGTGATCGCGGGCGCGGCGCTCGGCATGGCCGGGACGATCATGCAGGCGCTGACGCGCAATCCGCTGGCCGATCCGGGCCTACTCGGCGTCAGCGCCGGCGGCGCCTTTTCCGTCGTCCTCGGCTCGCTCCTCCTCGGCCGCGCCGACAGCGGCCTCGTCGCCGCGCTCGCCTTTCCGGGCGCCGCGCTCGCCGCGATCCTCGTCTTCGCCCTCGGCGGCGGGCTTCGCGGCGAGGTCGGCCCGGTCCGGCTGACGCTGGCGGGCGCGGCCCTGAACGCCTTCCTCCTCTCGCTCGTCTCGGCGATCGTCCTGACCCGTTCCGATTCGCTGGAGGTCTTCCGCTTCTGGGTCACCGGCTCGCTGGCGCAGGCCGGCGAGCGCCCGCTCCTCGCCATGGGCCTCGTGGCGCTCGGGACGGGCGCCTTCGCGCTCGCCGCCGCACCCGCCATCGAGACGCTGTCGCTCGGGGCGCAGCTCGCCCGCGGGCTCGGCACGCGCATCCGCCGCGCGCAGGGCGCAGCCCTCCTCGCCGTCACGCTCCTGACCGGAGCCGCCGTCGCGGTCGCCGGCCCCATCGCCTTCCTCGGCCTGATGGTGCCGCCGCTCGCCCGCCGCGTCGCGGGGCACGGGCTGCGGGCCGAACTTGGCGTCTCGGCCGTGATCGGCGCCTCGATCCTCCTCCTCGCCGACACGCTCGGCCGCCTTCTGATCGCGCCGGCCGAGGTGCGCGTCGGCGTGATGACGGCGCTCGTCGGCGGCCCGGTCTTCATCTGGATCGCGCGGGGTCTTCTCGAAGGCCGCCGGGCATGAGGGGCGCGGGGATCCTCGGCGCGCTGCTCGCGGCGGGCATCCTCGCCTCGCTGGCCATCGGCGACGTGACGATCGGCCCGGCCGATCTGTGGGCGGGCCTGTGGACGAGCGAGGGGCCCGGCGCGCTGACGCTGCGCGTCATCCGGGGCCCGCGCGTGGCGACCGCGCTCGGCGCCGGGGCTCTCCTCGGTCTCTCCGGCGCGCTCCTCCAGGCGCTCCTGCGCAATCCGCTGGCCGCGCCCGACCTCCTCGGCTTCAATTCCGGCGCGGGCCTGGCGATCGTCTGCGGCGTCGCCTTCGGCATCGCGGTTCCCGCGCCCGTGCTCGCGGCGGCGGGCGGCATCGCGGCGGCCGTCCTGATGGCGCTCCTCGCCTGGCGGCCGGGGCACCCGACCTCGACGCTGACGCTGATCCTCGTCGGGCTCGGCGTCGGCTTCTCCACGGGCGCCGTCGGGTCCTTCCTTCTCCTGACGCTGCCCGTCACGCAGGCCGCCGAAGCGCAGCGCTGGCTGACGGGCTCGCTGGCGGCGCGCAACTGGGGCCATGCCGGCCAGGTCTTCGGCCTCGGGGCCGTGCTCTGCCTCGCGGCAGCTCTCCAGGTCCGCTCGCTCAAGCTTCTGGAACTCGGACCCGATCTCGCTGCCGGCCTCGGCCTTCGCGCCGAGCGCGCGCGGCTCGGGGTCAGCGCGACGGCCGTGCTCCTGGCGGCGGCGGCGGTGGCGGTGGCCGGGCCCGTGCCCTTCGTGGCGCTGATGGCGGCGCCGCTCGGCGCCGTCCTGACGGGCGCCCGGCGGCCGGAGGCGCGGCTCGCCGCGGCGGCCGGGGCGGGCGCCGTCATCTGCGTCTTCGCCGATCTGGTCGCCCGCGCGGCCATCCCGGGGCTGCAGCTGCCGGTGGGCGTCATGACCGGGGCGCTCGGCGCCCCCTATCTGCTGTGGCGCCTGTCGCGCGAGATGGAAAGGGGCGAGCTTTGACGTCCATGGTCCTGAAGGCCGAGGCGCTGACGCTCGGCTACCGCGAGCGCCGGGTGATCGAGGCGCTGACGCTGGAACTGCCGGCCGGCCGCGTCACCTCCATCCTCGGGCCGAACGGCTGCGGAAAGTCGACGCTCGTGCGCGCGCTCGCCCGCCTCATCGCGCCGATATCCGGCCGCGTGACGCTGGGCGGGCAGGACATCGCCGCGCGCAACACGCGCGACACCGCGCGCCGCGTCGCGATCCTGCCGCAGGCCCCGCTCGCGCCGGACGGGATCTCGGTTCGCGAACTGGTGCGTCGGGGCCGGGCGCCCTGGCGCGGCTTCCTCTCGCAATGGAGCGCGGCGGACGAGGCCGCGTGCCGAAGCGCGCTCGACCAAGTGGGAATGGCCGAACTCGCCGACCGGCCGCTGAACGAGCTGTCCGGAGGCCAGCGCCAGCGCGCCTGGATCGCGCTGGTGCTGGCTCAGGCGACGCCGATCATGCTTCTCGACGAGCCGACGACCTGGCTGGACCTGCCGCACCAGATCGAGGTGCTGACGCTGCTGCGCCGGCAGAACCTGGAGAGCGGGACGACCGTCGTCGCGGTGCTCCACGACCTCAATCTCGCCGCCCGCTTCTCCGACCATCTCGTGCTGCTCGGGGCCTCCGGCCTCGTCGCGACGGGCTCGCCGCGGCAGGTGCTGACGCAGACGCATCTGCGCACCGCCTTCGGCCTCGACGCCCTGGTCATGGACGATCCGGTGACCGGCGCGCCGATGGTGATCCCGCGCTGAGCGCGCGTCAGTCGCCGGACTTGGCGTCCTCGTGGCGCTCGTCCTCGGTGCGCCCGCGCCGCCAATAGGCGGTGACCATGTGCCGGTCGCGCTTCAGACCCAGCACCGAGCGGCAGTGGCGGCGGATCGCCTTGAAGTCGGCGAACTCGCAGGCCGCCCAGAGATAGGTATCCGGCCCGAGATCGGCGGGCGTCAGCGCGAGCGCGATCTCGGCCAGCGTCCTCTCGCCGCGCGTCACCCATTCGATCGTGATGTTCGGCCCCGCCGGCAGGGGCTGGCGCTCCTGCGGGCCGGCGACCTCGATGTGGACGCGGGCCGTCGCCTCCTCGTCCATGGATTCCAGAATGCGCGCGATCGCCGGGATCGCGGTCTCGTCGCCGAACAGGACCAGCGAGCGCGCCTTCGGCACGCCGTCGCCGACCGGGCCGATGATGCCGACGACGTCGCCCGCCTTGGCTGCGACCGCGAAGGCCGAGCCGGGCGTCGCGTCGCCGTCGTGGCGCAGGATGTCCACCGCCATCTCGCCGCGAGCGACGTCGAGCGAGCGCACGGTGTAGACGCGGGTGACGAGCTTGTCCGGCCCTTCCGGCCAGCGCGGGCACCCGTCGTCGCCGAGCAGCGGCCAGGCCGGCGCGCGGCCCTTCGGCGGAAAGAGCAGGCGCACGTGGATGCCGTCGCGCGCGAAGCGCTGGAGATTCGGACCGCGCAGGACCACGCGCCGCATCGCGGGCGTCACGTCCGTCGCCGAGACGACCCGCATCTGCCGGAAATAGGGCGGCAGGACGCCGACCTCGCCATGGCCGCTCCAGGTGATGTCGATCGGCGTCTCGCCCGCGAACTCGCGCAAATGATGGACGATGCCGAGCTTCATGTAGCCCAGGCTCGTCTCGTCGTCGGCTGAGACGCGCGCCTCGATCGTCTCGCCCGTCGCCTCCAGTTCGGCACGCCCGAACACCGTGTCGATCGTTCCCGCACGCTCGGCGAGGGTGACGGTCCCGTGCTCCTCGTAGTGTTCGACCAGCTCGCGAAGGATCGTCGCGGGATCGTCGAGGCGGACGCTGGAATGGGCGATGAGCATGCGAACGGTGATCCTGTGGCGTGGGCGCGATGGTGCCCGGAGGCAACATGGCCGCGGCGGGCGACCCGCCGGCAGCGGCCCCCTGTCTACAACAAGTTGACTCCGATACTCCACTTTGAAATGTCGGGGCCACGCCGCTTTTCGGCCCCGGAGTCGCCTTCATGCCCGTTCGCATCCCGTCCCGCGCCCTCGCGCTTCTCGCCAGCTCGTGCCTCGTCGCCCCTGCGATCGCACAGGAATCGATCCTCCTCGACACGGTCGTCGTGCAGGCCGGCGGGACGAACGCGGCCGGCGTCGGCATCGGCGGCGGGCTGACGACGGACGGCTACGTGGCGCGCCAGACGAGCGTCGGCACGAAGACCGACACCGACGTGCGAAAGATCCCGCAGTCGATCGGCACGGTGTCGGCCGAGGAGCTTCAGGACCGCAACGTGCAGACGCTGGTGGAGGCCGGGCGCTACACCGCGGGCGTGCGCGCCGGACAGTTCGGCTTCGATCCGCGCTACGACACGCTCTTCATCCGCGGCTTCAACGTCAATTCGACCGGCTACTACCGCGACGGACTGCGCAGCCCGTCCGGCTCCTTCTCCGTCTTCCGCCACGAGCCCTATCTCCTGCAGGGCGTCTCGATCCTGAAGGGGCCGAGCTCGGTGCTCTACGGCGCGGGCTCGCCCGGCGGTCTCGTCAACGTCATCTCCAAGCGCCCGACCGAGACGCCCTTCCGCGAGATCGAGGCGCAGTACGGCTCCTTCGGGCGCGTGCAGGGCAATGCCGACGTCTCGGGCGCGCTCGGGGAGAACGACAATGTCCTCTACCGCCTGACCGGCATCTGGCGCTCCGCCGACACCGACCTCGTCGCCGCGCGCGACGACCGCGTCTCGATCGCGCCGGCGCTGACGCTGCGCTCGGACGACCGCAACACGCAGCTGACGATCCTCGGCGAATACACGGACCTGAAGTCCGGCGGCGCGGCCGGCTGGCTGTCGCTCGGAGGGCGCATCACCGACATCGAGCAGGGCGACCCGCGCTACCGCGACTACGACGGCGAACAGTGGCGCATCGGCTACGAGTTCGAGCATTCCTTCAGCGAGGCGCTGAGCGTCCGCCAGAACCTGCGCTACCAGGAGGTCGACGCCGACCTGAAATACGTCACCGTCGATTCCATCACGGCCGACGGGCTGCGCGGACGGCGCACGTCCAACCGCATCGTCGATACTTCCAGCGCCCTGTCGCTCGACAACCAGCTGCAGGCGAACTTCCAGACGGGCGCCATCGCCCACACGCTGCTCGGCGGGCTCGACTACACCTGGCTCGACGCGAACTACGGCTTTGCCGGCGGCATCCCGGCGCCCGACCTCGACCTCGTCACCCGGAACTACGGCACGCAGGCGATCACGCCGGTCGGCGCCGTGCCGCGCCAGACGAACACCGAGCAGGAGCAGCTCGGCCTCTATCTGCAGGATCAGGCGGAGTTCGGCCGCTTCGTGCTGACGGCCGGCGGGCGCTACGACTGGCTGTCGACCGACACGCGCAATTTCGCGGCGGACACCATTCTGAATTCCGAGGACGAGAAGTTCACCGGCCGCGTCGGCCTCGCCTATCTCTTCGACAACGGGCTCTCGCCCTATGTCAGCTATTCCACCTCCTTCGCGCCGACCTCGGGCGCCGACCGCTTCGGCAACCCCTTCGAGCCGACCACCGGAAAGCAGGAGGAGATCGGCCTGCGCTATCTGCCGGACGATCTGAACCTGTCGGTTCAGGCGGCGCTCTTCCGCATCCGCCAGTCGAGCATCCTGCAGACCGTGTCCTCGACGCCCTTCGTCCAGGAGCAGACCGGCGAGGTGCAGTCGCGCGGCTTCGAGATTCAGGCGACGACCGGCATCACCGACAATCTCGCTCTGACGGCGGCCTACACCTATCTCGACATGGAGAATCGCGAGGGGGTGAACCGCGGCAACTTCCCGGCTGCGATCCCCGAGCATCAGGCCTCGCTTTGGGCCGACTACGACGTCACCGTGGGGCCGCTCCAGGGGCTCGGCCTCGGCGGTGGCGTGCGCTTCATCGGGGCGAGCTACGCCAACGACGAGAACACAAGGAAGAACTCGTCGCGCACCCTCTTCGACGCGACGGTCTCCTACGATTTCGGCGTCCGCAACGCCGCCTTCGAAGGCGTCAGCGCGCAGGTCTCGGCCAAGAACGTGTTCGACGACCGCGAAGAGACCTGCACCGGCGCCTTCTGCTACCGCGAGGAGGGCCGCAACATCATCGGCTCGCTGCGCTACCGCTTCTGAACGGACGACAGGCGCGAAAAGGCCCGGACGGATCGCTCCGCCCGGGCC